>RDZH01000001.1 GCA_004293935.1 Alphaproteobacteria bacterium
GCCGCACATGATCCCGATGCTTTGCACAGCAAGGCTATGCGGCATCTGGAGCAATTAAAACACCCTAATGCTGTGAATGATCTTGCTTTTTTGGGGCAACATGCACTCACATGCTTGCTAACGGACGTAGCCACCGTACCGTTCACGGCATTAATCAATAAGCATGTGGAACTTAAAAAAGACGGTGCGCAATTCTCATGCACCCTAGATCTACACTCGCAAAAGCCTTTTAAGGGATTAGAGTTTAGCTTTGGCGAAGTGTTTGGGGATGTAGCTGCGATTCCTATTACCTTCGCATTAGAGCGATGCACTCCCAAAATCATGAACGCTTTGCGCACTCCCATGGAAGCCGCCTTTGGTATGTTCTATCGAGATTCCGCACAAAAGGCGGCGGATCAATGGGCGGATCATTTTGGTATCGAGCGAGGCACGAAAGAACATTATGAGTATAAGCAGGCACATTTTGATAAAGAAATGAACCATGCACCACAAATGCTGGTATGGACGGCATCTTCTATGCTGACGGGTGCTTTGGCGCAAAATTATTTCATGCCCCTCTGGAATAAAGAAACAATCGGAAGCACTCAAGATTTCTTTAATATCTTGGCTTCCAACATTGCCGGAAAAGTCATCACAGCCATTGCTGCAAATGGTACGCGTTTAGCTGCTCCGCAAACAACAGACCACCTAGAGCATAAATTAAACGAATTGGCACATCGATTCATTCCCCACAGCGATGCCCAAGCTAATGAAGCACGCAGCGCACCCGATCATCACATTGCGGGTCATGCGACCTACGAACAGACGATCCGCGATGCCTCTCAAGAGAAATCACGCAACTAAACGACTATAGTGCTTCCATTATATCATTACCGATCAATCGGCAATGATATAATGGAAAAAGCACTATAAATCATAGTTTTATAGTCGTTTCTTGACATAAAAAATGAGTAATTTTTTTGTCAAACGACTATATATTCTTGTGCTTTGCACCAATACAGACTATAATCCAATCTATGTTTATGTTCCCCCTTCGGCTCTTTATCATGCTCTGCCTTATGCTGTACGCTCCCTATGGCGTATCAGCGCGTACCAGTGATCTTCCCATGCGGCGTTCACAGCCCACTAGCCTCACCATTATGGCAGATAGCAGCCTTACTGTGCCACTCAATCTTATTGCGCGCACCTATGCCCTTGAGCATGATGTCTCAATCAGTACGGTCTTTTTCCCTTCCAATGAGCAGATTCAGCAAATTAGCGATGGGGAGGATGCCAATATCTTCATCACCGCTCGCACGGCATGGATGGAAGAAGCGCAACAAAAAGGGCTAATCGATGTCTATTCCCGTGTGCATCTTGCACGTAACCAGCTTGTACTTGTCGCCTCCACCCAACATACGCAGGTACTCCCCTCTTCTCCTTCCACCGAAGATATTCTTGCGATGATGCAGCATAATGGGAATTTTATTCTTGCCCTAGGTTCTGCCAATACCAGTGCAGAAGGGCATTATGCCTTGCAAGCCTTGCGTTATTATGGTTGGGATCGCAGCTTTGAGCCAAACTACCATTTTTTGCGTAATATCCCACAGCTCGCCTCAATGATTACCAGCAACGATGTGTTAGGCATTATTTTTCGTAGCGATGTCCCCTTATACCCCAATCTTAAAGAAGTGTTCCATTTTGCTCCTGAGTCGCATCGCCCCATCACCTATGAAGCAGCGGTGATTGCGGGGGATGATATGGAAGAGGCGCGTGTGTTTTTGAGCTACCTACAAAGCCATTATGCGCAACGCATCTTCGCACGTTTTGGTCTTGAACCTGTGTAGAAACTACTCTATATGACTTCCATGATAGAAAATGAAATCATCGATACTGATGTTGTGATCATTGGGGCTGGTCCTGTTGGTCTTTTTGCCGTCTTTGAACTTGGACTACTTGGTCTGAAGGCGCACCTAATTGACATTCTTGATAGGGCGGGAGGGCAATGTACGGAACTTTACCCAGAAAAGCCTATTTATGATATTCCTGCATACCCTATTATTTCGGGGCAAGAGCTAACCGATAAATTGCTGCAACAAATCGCGCCCTTTAATGCGGGTATGCATTTTGGGCATATGGTCACTTCGTGCGTGCGTAATGATGAAGGTGCGTTTGATGTGCGCACGGATCATGGTTTGCATCTACGCGCTCCTGTGGTAGTGATTGCTGCAGGTGGGGGAAGTTTTGTTCCTAAAAAACCGCCGATTGCTGGGATTGATGCCTATGAGCATATTTCCGTGCATTATGCCGTGCGATCCATGGAGCGTTTTCGTGGTCAACGCTTGGTCATTGTGGGTGGGGGGGATTCCGCATTGGACTGGACATTAAACCTTCAGCCTATTGCTGCGCATGTGACGTTGGTGCATCGCCGTGATAATTTCCGCGCCGCACCTGATTCCGTAGAGAAAATGAAAGCATTAGTTGATGCGGGTCTGATGGATGTACGGTACGGGCAAATCACATCACTAGAAGGAGAGCATGGGCAACTCAGTGCCATTCATATGCAGGATAATGAAAAAAATATGCATCGCCTTGCGTGCAATCAACTTTTACCCTTCTTTGGGCTAACCATGAAACTTGGGCCAGTGGCAGAATTTGGGCTAGAATTGCATGAAGGCAACCTCATTAAGGTGGATACGGAACAATTTCAAACCTCACAGCACGGTATTTTTGCTATTGGGGATATTAATTGGTATCCGGGCAAGCTGAAACTTATTCTCTCAGGCTTCCATGAAGCAGCATTAATGGCACAAGGAGCATTTCGTATATGTCGTCCGAATGAAAAACTACGCTTCCAATATACGACCTCCTCATCCGATTTACATCAAAAACTCGGAGTAACCTCCTAATGGAATCCGTCAATATTCATGTCTATGATCAGCAGGGCACATTGCATATTTTAGAGGGCGTTGCAGGGTGGCGCGTGATGGAAGTCATCCGTGATTATGGGTTGCCGATCAAGGCGGAATGTGGCGGAGCATGTTCCTGTGCCACATGCCATGTCTATGTTGATGACGCATGGATGCACGCCCTGCCCCCGCCCCATGAAGAAGAATCTGAACGTTTAGATGATGCTTTTGATGTGAACGAATATTCGCGTCTTTCCTGCCAAATTATTCTCACCCCTTCCATGAATGGACTGATTGTTCGCCTCGCAGCAGGCACTGAGCCATAAAGCGAGCTTTTCTCAAAGAATCATCCCTATCTTATGATAAATATGATTGACGAACGATCATTTTGCTATTATTAATAATAGAATTATATTTTTTGTGAGTTGATTCGTGCTTATGTCTTCACCTAAACCTTCATGGATTCCTAAACCAAACGCTATTTTATTGTTTGAAGACGGGACTGAATTTGAAGGATATGGCATTGGCGCAGAGGGTGTGACCATTGGAGAATTATGCTTTAACACCTCAATGACGGGCTATCAAGAAATCCTCACCGATCCATCTTATCACGGACAGATCGTCACCTTCACTGCCCCGCATATTGGTAATGTTGGCTGCAATGACGACGATAAAGAATCTACTTCCTATGGCGCAGCAGGATTAGTCATCCGTGAAGCCATCACAGAGCCTTCCAGTTGGCGCGCCCAAAGCCATTTGCATCATTGGCTGGCGCAACGTGACGTGACGGGCATTAGTGGCATTGACACACGCGCACTTACCATCCATATGCGTCAACATGGCTATCCTCGCGTAGCGATTGCCTATGACGCGGTAGGAACACATCATATTGACCGCGATGCCTTGGTTGCCGCGTTATCTCAACTCCCTTCCATGAAAGGGGCGGAATTGACCCAACATGTACGATGCACCCATCCTTATGGCTGGACGCAAAATCGTTGGACGCTTGGGGGTGGCTATCATGAATCAGACGCATCATTAAAGCATGTGGTTGCCTTAGATTTCGGTGCGAAACATAACATATTACGTATGCTCGTACATGAGGGTTGTCGCGTTACCGTTGTATCGGGGAACATGAGTGCCGAAAGCATTATGGAACTCAAGCCTGATGGCGTATTCCTCTCTAACGGTCCGGGTGACCCAATGGCAACCGCCGCATTTGCCGTGCCGACGATTAAGGCACTCTTAGAGCGCAACATCCCGATTTTTGGCATCTGCTTAGGGCATCAATTACTCGCACTGGCTCTTGGAGCGCGTACTGATAAAATGTATCAAGGACATCGTGGTGGCAACCATCCCGTACAGCATATCGTATCAGGTGCAGTAGAAATCACCAGCCAAAATCACGGCTTTGTCGTGAAGTCGGATGATTTACCCGATACGATTGAAGTGACCCATATCTCATTATTTGACGGTACGATCGAAGGGTTTCGCCATAAAACAAAACCTGCTTTTTCTGTACAATACCATCCAGAATCTTCACCTGGCCCGCATGATAGCAGATATTTATTTGAGCAATTTATGCGCATGATGCATGGCTAAGACTACTTGCCACGAATCTTTTTATTATGAGGGACTTCTGCATAACCCATAAAACTAACAAATTCATCACTCTTGGCGTAAGGCAGGAGTCCAGTTAGGGCTGTTTTTCTGGATGCCTGCCTTCGCAGGCATGACAGATTGCTAAGTTTGTTTATAGTCATTTTTTGTCAAACGACTACCGCTATTTGCAGACCATAAGAGAGAGATTCGTGGCAGGTTCTAAGGCTTTGCAATCGGAACAATGCGGTATCCATCGCGCTGTGCATGAGCAAGTAACCCTTCAGCATACGGCAAGTGCAATGCCCCAACCGCCACAAACTGCCCGCCTTTTTTGAAATCTTGACGCATTTTATCCATCATGCGTATGTTGCGCACTGTCAACGTCTTGTTCTTCAATTTTGCTGCAAGATTCTTATCGGGTAATGCATCCATCACTTTTTGCCCAATATCAGCGACATTTTGCAAGTTACCTTGACGATACGCATCCATCATTTCTTTGGTAAAACGTTTCTGATCATCAAACTGCGTCATAGCATCACGCAACATGATAAGCTGCTCACTCACAGAAAAGGCATCAAACATCGAAAACTGCTCTTGGATGGTTTCCAGCGCATGAATAGGCTTCTTAGAGTGACGTGCTTGATTTTGCAGCCAATCATCCATCACCACGCCTGAGGTATCAATGGCAAGAAGTTGCAGCATAATAGCCGCTGCCCAAGGGCGATAACGCGTAAGGTGATATTCTGAAAGGGTCGGCGATTCATTCTGCACCAACGCAACAAATTGTGCAAAATCTTTTTCACCCAATAGCCCCTTCAAGCCTTCCTTATCTTCCATGGGCAAGAACATCAGACGCACCACCTGTTGCGCACTATGCTCATCTTCTAAAATCTCAAACCACGTAGCATCCGATGCATCAAGATACGGCACAATAAATTCTATTGATTTAATAATTCCTGCATCACTACTATGCAACGTCCCCATCATAAAATTGGGCTTTTTGCCTTGTTGACAATCCGTAAGTGCATAGAGCATGGTGGCATCAAGAGCAGGAGCTGTAGCAGATGCAGGCTGTGCGCACACTTGCGCTATGGTACGCTGCAATCGCTCCATGGCATCATCCGCAAAAGCAGTGCTTGTAATCATTGCACCAAGACACGATGCCACCATCATTAATGTGCGCATGATTCTACTCCGTTTATTAATAAGCGCGTTGCCTGTTCCACATCCGCATGACGCATCAAGGATTCTCCCACCAAGAACATATGGACTCCGTGAGTGCGCATATGCTGCACATCTGCATGTGTGCTGATCCCCGATTCACAGACGACCATATGATCAGCAGGAATAAGCGGACGCAACAATTCTGTGGTGCGTATATCCACCTGTAGATTCTTCAAATTACGATTATTCACGCCCATCAACGGGGAAGTTAAATAAGCAAGGGCGCGCTCAACTTCGTGCGCATCATGCGTTTCAATGAGAACATCCATGCCCAACTCATGTGCAGCATCTTCTAACTCACGCGCTTGTGCGTTGGATAAAGCCGCCATAATCAGCAACACACAATCCGCACCAAGGGCGCGACTTTCAACAATCTGATAGGGATCGCACATAAAATCTTTGCGCAAAAGCGGCAACGGGCAATGATCACGCACCGCACTCAGATACGCATCATCTCCTTGAAAATAGCGCACATCCGTAAGCACCGAAAGACAAGTTGCGCCACCACGCCTATAGGCATCTGCCAAGGCTACGGGATCAAAATCTTCGCGTATCAACCCCTTGCTTGGTGAGGCTTTTTTGAGTTCTGCAATCAACCCTACCGCACCCGCATCGAGGCGTTGCTTTAGTGCGGCAATAAAACCGCGAGGAGGTGTTTGCTGTGTGCAGCGTTCTCTTAGCGTCATGATAGGCGTATGCGCCACACGCTCTGCCACCCAACCACGTTTATAATCCATAATCTCTGTTAGCGTATCACTCATTATTTAGCCCCACCTAGTGCCACACATAAATCCGCCAACAGGCGGTGCGCTGCCCCTGAATCAATGATATTGGCTGCCATACTCATGCCTTGATGCATATCTGGCACTTTATCCGCAACGCACAATGCGGCTGCACTGTTCAATAGCACAATATCTCGATATGCTCCCCGTTTGCCGTGCAGTACATCACGCAAAGCGCGTGCATTGACTTCTGCAAGTCCTCCCGTCAATTCCGCAGGATCGGGGCGTTCAATGCCAAACATTTCAGGCGTAATTTCCCATTCGCGTATGCTGCCATGATGCAGCTCAACAATCGTGCTTGCTTCCATGGTGGTGAGTTCATCCATACCATCATGCCCATGCACAATCCATGCTTTATTCGTACCAAGATAATGCAATACTTCCGCAAGAGGGCGTAGCCATTGACGGCTATAGACCCCAAGCAACTGGCGTTTGGTACGGGCAGGATTCGCCAACGGTCCTATCAAATTAAAGATGGTGCGCAACCCCAATTCTTGCCGCACCGGTGCGATATGCCGCATGGCCTTATGATACATGGGTGCCATCAAAAAGCATAAGCCAATATCGCGCAATACCTGTTCCGATTGCTCAGGAGCTGCTTCAATATTAAGCCCAAGTTCGCGCAAAACATCAGAAGAACCTGAGGCGGAAGTCACCGCACGATTGCCATGCTTGACCACGGGAACACCTGCCGCAGCCACCACAATCGCAACGGTGGTGGATATATTATAGGTGTGCTTACCATCGCCACCCGTACCGCATGTGTCAATGGCATCATCCGGGGCATGAAAGCAATGGGCTTTATGACGCAGCACACGCACCCCCGCAGCAATCTCGATCACTGTTTCACCCTTCTGACGCAACCCCATCAAAAACGCACCCATTTGCGCAGGCGTTGCCCCGCCACTCATAATAATATGAAATGCCCGCTCTGCCATCTCAAGTGAGAGATCGCGCTTACACGCTAATTCCGTGAGAATATCTTGTATATGATTTGAACCCATAATGGCGCACTATAAAGTTATTTGTGCAAAAAAGAAAGATTATTCATCATCCAGTAAAATACGATGCGCTGCACCGTCTAAATCTTCATATTGCTTGGTGCGCATTGACCAAAAAAATGCCACAAGCCCTGCAACTCCAAGTATGAGGGCTAACATCATTAAAACGATAAAGGATTCCATGAATACGCCCCCTATAATTGACTACGCTGCCGTGCAATACGAAACGAATTCGCAATCACAATAAGGGAAGAACTCGACATGGCAATCGCAGCAATCATCGGTGTGACATAGCCCGCCATCGCCAGTGGTACTGCAAACACATTATAGCCTATCGCCAAAGCAAAATTCTGCCGTGCGATGGCGGTGGAATAACGCCCCATAAACAGCGCGTCGACAATACCAGAAAGTGAACGCCGTTGCATAATCACATCGGCGGAGTTTTGCGTCATATCCATCGCGCTTGCAGGGGAGATCGATATATGCGCTGCTGCAAGCGAAGGTGCATCATTTAAGCCATCCCCCACCATCAACACCTTATGATCCTGCATCTGCACATCCATAATATAATGCGCTTTTTGCGCAGGAAGCATATCAGCACGCCATGGTATCATTCCCACTTCATGCGCTACCGCCTCCACCGCATGGTGCGCATCGCCTGAGAGGATGATAGGATCATAACCATGCGCGCTAAGCCATTGCATGGTTTCGTGCGCGTCGGGTCTGAGTGTATCTGCACATAAAAACTCATGCACCAGCACATCATTCACCCAAAATGCCACATACCGCCCTGACGGATGAGGATGATCTGATTTTCCTAAAAACACATGATCGTCGCCATAACGTCCAGAAATACCAAGCCCTACCAATTCCTCCACTTCTTCAATCTCCACCAAGGGATCATCGGGATAATATAATTGAAAAGATGTGGAAATAGCACGACTATAGGGATGTTTGCTATAGGCTGCAAGGGATGCCGCACGATGCCAATAATCGACATCATAAAGCTCTAAGAGCGAAGGATTGCCCAACGTCATCGTGCCAGTTTTATCCAGCACAACGCGATCCACCTCACTAAGACGCTCCAATGCATCACCCCCTTTCACCAAAATACCGCGCTTCATCAACCAACTCGTGGCTAACACTTGTGCCACAGGGACAGCAAGCGCAATCGCGCATGGGCAGGTGATGATCAATGTTGTCACCGCAATCATCAAGGCTTGTTCCCACGGGGCATTACCAAGCACCATCCATCCCGCAAAGGTAATGAGTGCGATCACATGCACAACGGGGGTATAAAGCCGTGCCATCCTATCCGCCAAGCGCACATAGCGCGCCCTACCCTGCTCCGCATGTTCCATCAACGCAACAATCTCAGCAAGTACGCTGCGCTCACTCTCATGCATCACACGGCAGGTGATGGGGGATGCAAGATTGATCGTGCCACCATAGACATCATCACCCACTTCCACCATGCGTGGTTCAGATTCCCCCGTAATCATGCTCTGATCCACTTCGGATGCTCCTGCTAAAATTGTTGCATCGGTAGGGATTTTCTCTCCCATCGTCACACGCACCACATCCCCTTCTTGAAGATCAGCAATCGCCATCTGCTGCAATGATCCATCTTCCAGCACAAGAGTTGCTTCACCGCGCATACGTTCCAAAAGTTGCTGTGCAGCTTCGCGTGCTTTGCCATGGGCGCGTGCATCCAACCATCGCCCAATCAGCAAGAAAAATAATAGCATCACTGCAGAATCAAAATAGGCATGTTCGCCCTGTTGCAAGGTTTCACGCACACTCATGAAGGTAACAAGAATCAATGCTAGGGAAATCGGCACATCCATATTAGTATGTTTATGGCGCAACGCTCCCAAGGCAGAAGCAAAGAAAGGTCGCCCTGCATAAAGTACGGTTGGAATAGAAATAAGCGCACTTATCCAATGCAATAATTCTCGCGTTGAAGCCCCCATTTCTTGGCTTGTTGTTGTCCATAGTGCCAAGGAAATAAGCATGATATTCCCCATCGCAAAGCCTGCAACGGCAACGCATCGCAACAAAAAGGATGCTTCATCTGATGCATTATCCTCCTCATGGCTCGTCGAGGTGGTTGCATAAAAACGTGATGCATGATAGCCCATCCGTGTGAGAATTTGGATAAAATCATGCACCCGCCCCTCATCGCCATACCATGTGATCGATAAGCGCGATGTCGTCATATTGACGCGCACATGCTGCACATCTTCTTCCGCCCCAAGGGTCTGTTCAATGCGCGCAATACAGCTCGCACAGCGTATTCCCTCCACGCTCAGGGTGCTATGATGGACGGATCGCGCCACCTCTAGGTCAAAAGAAATATCGTGTTGTGGTTTCATATTAGGACACTCATGGATTATCTTTTTGATCTGGATACAAACTTTTTATAATCACTTTCAGGAGAATAAAGATATTTAATATCGTAGTTGTTAATAATGTAATAATCACCCGATCGCTTATATCAATCTCATGCAATCCTTGCGCAATCAACACAGATGAAACAAATATAAGCCAAGCACACACGACACCAAGAACAGCATAACCTATTCTTTTTCTTAGTTTGATTAGATTTTCTTTATCTTCAAGATCAAGTCTATCATTGTCTAAAACTTTTTTACCATAAGACTTGCGCTTTATATAATTTTCAAATGCACGTTTGCGGTTGACTATCCACTCTTCTACGTGTTCATCTCTTTTATCAGGTGCATTCATTAGAATCTTGCCCCATAAGCTCTCCAAGTTTCACTAAAGCACGCTCTTTCATATCTTCAAGACGAATATAATTATTTTTCCCCTTAACATGTGCTTTTGACCAAGGAGATTCTTTTTGGTGCGTGAGATTCCGCAATTTAGATGCAGAGTAATGACCATATTCCTGCCAAACTTCATGCAACATACCGAGCAACTTCATATCATCCTCAGAATCACCAATATCTGGTACAGATAATTTTTCATTTTCATCCAATTCTTTGGCAAATTCTGTAATCTCCTTTGAACCGAATCGCTTAAATTCATGATATAATGAAGGAATCACAGGACCATGCTGCCATGCTTCAATTTTCTCATCAAATAATCGCCGTCCTTTCCATGCATAATACCATGTGTACGCGATATAGGTAAGTTTAATCAGTTGCATTGGCGTGAGTCGCTTACCATCATCGAGTGCAATTTGTATAATACGATTGGCTATTTCAGCAGGTGTGTAGCCATCACAATCAACCTCTTGGTATTGCGCTCCTACTCTTATATTTTCTATTATAGCTTGTGCAGAATCATTCATAACTTTATATCATACATGTATTATCATTTTTGTCATGTTACATTTTATTGATATTACAGGAAGTCCCATCTTATCTCACCAGCACGCGCACAGAATGTTGCACCTCATGCGTACCATGCTGAACGCGCACATGCACAGCCCATTGTCCGTGCTTTAGTGATTGTGCATCCACAGCATACACTCCCTGCCCCGTATGCTTCAAGGATTGAGTGATAGAAGGCGCATCACCAAGAGGTCGAATCCACTGCGCTGTGACATACGCATCATGCAATGGTTGGTTCTGCGCATCGAAAAGACGCACCGACAACAAACCATGCTCTAATTGATGCGTCATGCGCCACCCAAGTGCATCTTGCGCTTTTTGTTGATGCAATACATCATTATAATGCAGCCCACGCTGATAGGCATCTTCGCGTACTACACCAAGATTAGTGCTGGTTGCACACCAAATCATCACGCCATTCACCGCAATCACTACGAGAAAGGGAAGTACAAAATACCAAGGAATGATACGATTATCGGATAGATTAGGGTTCATAAATAAACATGCTCTCTTCTTCAGTGATAATAGGTTGACTTAAATCTTCTAAAATAAAGCGAATATCGTGACGCTCAGCCATTGCTTCCTTAGGCGGGGCAATGACAAAAATGCGTATATGCCCAACAGAATCCGCAAAAACGGGAATATGTTCAGGGTCATTTTGCCCTGCTCCTTGCATCATTATGCGCGCTCCGTCAATGCCTTCAATGCGCAAACGGTAACTACGATCCTCATGTGTTTTGTTGAGGATACGCACATCATAGCCATTACGGATCGAGCCATCAGAAAGTTTCACCATCAAAGGATTGCGATCATGCAGGATATTCATCTCTTGTGGGGAGCGTGTCACGAGGGCATAAAGCATCACACTGCCCACCACAGTCATAATACCAACATACCACACACTACGCCACCGCACGACATAATGCTTCCAGCTATGATCCGCCATGCCCGCTGCACGCAATTCTTGATTCACCATGGTATCGTAGCGAATCAGCCCCGCAGGACGCTGGATTTTCTCCATCACGCCATTGCACGCATCAATGCATAAACCGCAGGCAATGCATTCATAGTGAAGCCCATCACGAATATCAATCCCCATCGGGCAAACCTGCACGCATAAGGAGCAATCAATACAATCACCAATGCCATCCTTATTCAGCTTGCCTCGAGGTTCACCACGCACTTCATCATAGCCAATAATCAGCGTATTGCGGTCAAACATTGCCGATTGAAACCGTGCATAAGGACACATATATTTGCAGACTTGTTGCCGTGCAAATCCTGCCATAAGGTAAGTGGTAAGCGTCAGGGCAATCACCCAGCCAAGCACGGGACGATCTATATGCCCATGCGCTAGATTATCCATCAATGTGGGAGCATCGTTAAAATATAAGACCCATGCCCCACCCGTACACGCCCCGATGACAAGCCAAATCATATGGGTGATGGTTTTTTTATAGATTTTCTCCCATGTGAGGCGACTTTCATCGAGCTTTTTGCGAGCATTCCGATCACCTTGAACAATACGTTCCACCCACACGAATAAATCCGTCCACACCGTTTGAAAGCATAAATACCCGCACCATACACGCCCAGCTAGTGAGGTGATAAAGAATAATCCCACGGCAGCAAGAATCAAAAGCCCCGTCAGGTAATACACCTCTTGTGGCCATATTTCGATAAAGAAGAAATAGCCACGATGGTTCGCCATATCAATCAGAATGGCTTGATTGGGCGCATTCTCACCACGATCCCAACGCACGAAGGGAGCAAGATAATAAATACCCAACGTCACCGCCATCAGCACCCATTTCATGATGCGGTAGCGTCCCCACACCCGTTTAGGGTATATTTTCGGCTCTTTCGCAAAATATTGTATTGATTGGTTCATACGTTCCACATACTAACATTGACAATCGTCATTCCAGCCTTCGCAGATATGACAACACTATTCTATTCCACCCCGCCACCAAGGCTATGCACATAGACGCTTAATTGACGAATCGTATCTTCATCCAATCGTCCTTGCCATGCAGGCATCGCACCATGCTTAGGATACATGATTTGCGCACGAATCGCCTCCACACTGCCATCCTTGTTTTTCAACCAAATGGCATCGGCAAGATTGGGCGCGCCTTGGGTTTGATCACCTTTTCCATCCGCCCCATGACATGCAGCGCAATGCTCTGTATATAAAGCACGCCCCTGTGCAAATACTTCTTGTGATGCCGTGCCGTCATAAAGATGATGCACATAGGTTGCCACATCGCGTACTTCTTCAGGCTTCAACATTTCTGCAAATGCAGGCATTTGCGATTGCCGTGCTTCGTCATGCATCCGCACACCGTAACGGATGGTTTGCTCAATATCAGCAATTTTGCCACCCCATAGCCAATCATCATCATTGAGGTTCGGATACCCCTTAGAACCTGCCCCGCCTGTGCCGTGGCATGTCGCGCAATTATCCTTAAACGCCGCTTCTCCCCCTGCCAATGCAAAAGCATAAAGTGCGGCATCATTGCGTATGGCATCATAAGACGATCCATGAAAATGCTCAAGATGCTTGGCACGCACCGCGACAATATCCGCCTGTTCTTGTTTGAGTTTACTATATTGCGTCCAGCCCAATGATCCTTTTGTGCCTCCTCGTTCAGCATCCGCAGAAAAGATGGGAAAAGCAGGATAGACAACCCAATAACCAATCGCCCAAATGATCGTAAGGTACAATACCCACAACCACCAGCGCGGTAGAGGATTATTCAGTTCCTTAATCCCATCCCATTCATGACCCGTCGTGTCAATGCCCGATACTTCATCACGTTCTTTATTCTCTGCCATGTTCATCCTCATGCAGTGGTATATTTTTATATGCTTCAATGCTCTGTTTGCGTTGAGGTTGATACACCCATAACGCTATGCCAACAAAGACCAGAAAGAAAAAAATCAGCCCGATTAAGCCATAATCTGCGCTTGCATAGAGTGCCTTCATGGTTGCACCTCCGCCTTCTTAGCGTGCGCTGGATCATAATCAGTAAACTCTACCATCGTTCCAAGCACTTGCAAATAGGCAACCAGTGCATCCATCTCGGTTGGTAGCGATCTTCTATCCCCATCAAAATTGCGGATATTCACCTTCTCACCGTAGCGCGCTTTCAACCCGTCTAGATTATTTCCCTCAGGCATCTGTTGCGCTATCGCATCATGATAGGCGTTCTTGATCATCTCATCACTATACGGCACACCCACAGTACGGAGCGTTGAGAGGTGCGCTCGTATGTCATTGAGATTCACCAAGCGTTCGCTTAAATGTGCGTAGGCAGGCATAATAGACTCAGGCACAACCGATTGCGGATGCATCAAATGCTGCACTTGCCATTCATCGGAATATTTCCCACCAACACGCGCCAGATCAGGACCGGTACGTTTTGATCCCCACTGGAACGGATGATCATACATACTCTCTGCTGCCAAGGAATAATGCCCATAGCGTTCGACTTCATCACGTAGCGGGCGAATCTGTTGCGAATGGCAATTATAGCAGCCTTCACGAATATAGATATTCTGCCCCATCAGTTCCAGTGGCGTATAAGGGCGCACCCCTTCCACAGGTTCAATGGTGACTTCTTTGCGAAAGAGTGGTAGAATCTCGACAATACCGCCCACCGATATGGTGACAATCACCAACAGCAACATCAGAATCGATCGCTTTTCAATCGTGTGATGATGGTTGGTACGTTGTTTTTTATTCTTTGTCATTATGCTACACTCCCTTTCCATCCCATATTCAAGGCACGTTGATATTCAGGTTCATCACGGCGCACACCTTTAATAGTCATGAAGATGTTGAACGCCATAATCAATGCCCCCACTAAGAACAACCCTCCACCAATGGCGCGAATAACATACATTGGATGCATCGCCATCACCGTTTCCACGAAGGAATATTCAAGAAAGCCGAGGTCATTATAATCACGCCACATCAACCCTTGCATAATACCACTCACCCACATCGCGCAGATATACACCACGATTCCGATGGTGGCGATCCATAGATGCATATTCACCAAGCGCATGGAATAAAGTCGCTGATTCCATAGGCGCGGGATCATATAATAGAGCGAACCGAAGCTGATAAATGCCACCCATCCAAGCGCACCTGAATGCACATGCCCAATCGTCCAGTCGGTATAATGGCTGAGGGCATTGACGGATTTAATCGACATTAATGGTCCTTCAAACGTACTCATGCCATAGAAGGAAAGTGAGATGATCATGAAGCGTAAAATCGGGTCTTCCCGCAATTTATGCCATGCACCCGAGAGCGTCATCATACCATTAATCATCCCGCCCCAACTAGGCATCCACAGCATGATGGAGAACGTCATGCCCAAAGTTTGCGCCCAATCAGGCAATGCGGTATAATGCAAATGGTGTGGTCCTGCCCAAATATAGATGAAGATGAGCGACCAAAAATGCACAATCGATAAACGGTACGAATAGACAGGACGCTCCGCTAATTTTGGTACGAAATAATACATCATGCCCAAAAATCCTGCGGTGAGGAAGAACCCTACGGCATTATGCCCGTACCACCACTGGATCATGGCAGACTGCACCCCTGCCCAGACGGGATAGGATTTAATGCTGGTGGCACTGAGAGGCACAGCAACGCCATTACCCAAATGCAGCACCGCTACCGTGATGATGAACGCCAAGAAAAACCAATTCGCCACATAAATATGCGGTTCTCTGCGCTGCGCAAGCGTCATGAGGAATACCATCAGATACACCACCCACACGACCGTCAGCCACACATCAGCATACCATTCAGGCTCTGCATATTCTTTGCCCTGTGTTACCCCTGCAAGGTAACCAAGCCCCGCCATGAGGATAAACGCTTGATAGCCCCAAAAAGTGAACTTTGCCCAGCCAATGCCCCATAAACAGGTACGGCAGGTACGCTGCACGACATAATAGGATGTTGCAAATAGCACATTACCACCAAAAGCAAAAATCACGGCGGAGGTATGCAGCGGACGCAACCGCCCAAAGGTGAAATAGGGTGCAAAGTTTAACTCAGGGAATGCCATTTGCAAGGCAATCAACACCCCGACAGCAAATCCTGCTATCCCCCAAAAGAGTGCTGCAATGGAAAATAATTTAACCACATCATCGTGATAATGCGGTACGCTCTGTGTGTGTGTCATCCTTAATCCTTCACTCCTTTATATTCCCATACTCATCATAATAAGTATCATCCCATTAATCCCAAGCCCAATGCGTGATGCCCATGCACGAACATGCGGCAATGACCCCAGCATACGCACACTACCAAGCCCAATAACATGCACAAGCGGCACGGTAGCAATACCATACATCGCCATGATCAACGCTGCATACGCAGCCGAAGAAACCGCCCCGACCATCATCAGCATGGAAAACACCATACCGCAGGGCATCATCCCCATCACCATACCGCGCCGTAGCATCCCCCATGCATCATGATGCTTTGACGATGAGCAGCATCGACGATGCACATGATGTGTCATCTTCGGAGCAATGGCACTGAACAAGAACATTCCTCCTGCCACAAGCAACAATGCACAACGATATGGCTCTATATGCCCTGCAAAAAACCAGCTTCCCGCCTGCTGCACCAACACCGCGCACAACACATAGACGCTTATTCTTCCCAGATGATAATAGCCCATGCGTCCCATAGAATATCCAAGACGTTGCACATCCAACATTTGCACCGTCACCATTGCGGAACACATCACGGCGCAATGGGTGGCACTGCCAACCAACCCCGCAATGAATGCAGCAAGGATCATTGGCATAGTTCCGCCAAGCCATGTACCACATTGTGCTAATATTGCATTATCCATAACTTCATGTTATAGGCGATTGCAGCACACCATGCCTTGATTTTTGTCAAAAACTCATTGGAAAATATATGATGAAGGCACGAACGCAGGCTTCATTATTGAATGGGATTTTCATTAACTATTATTTATATATTTATTGTTGACATACATTATTCCTTATTCTATTTTTATTGCTCACCTTGTTTATAGCCCACTCGCTACATCATGATTTTTTGATGGATTTATTCATCAATCTGCACTTGATTGAGTGCTGTTGTTAAACATTGTGTATATTGTCCTATACCCTACGCAAAAACATGTTCAACGCATTTAAGCGGACTGTCTGTGTTTCGTTGCTCACCCTAATGAGTTTTAATAGTCCCGCAGTTCAAGCGGCGATTAGTGCGCAAGAAGAACAAGAACAGCAAGAACAGGTGGCGATTTTTCCTCCAATCCTCCGTGATTTTGGTGGAGATGCCATCCGTGATCTTGGTGAGGATGCTCTCCGTGATGTTGTAGGAGAACAACTGAAGAACGCCGCTCGCAAAAACGTGCCGATTCAGGAAGGCAAAGCCCTTGCGCAAACCCGTTTACTGGGAGGCGAGTTCTCTAAGCAACCAACGGTGATCGACATGACTGCCGTGTCTCAAGATGCCATGCTGCAACCGGGTGATTATATCATTCCAGTGCGCGCCGTGGCAGTTGGCAAAGGCAACACCTATCGTGGTGAAGCCTATACGCTGGTTGAGCAAAAAGGTCCTCGTGCTGAGGTGCTTTCTGCTCTGAGAAAAGCCCATCCCAATGCCCCCTATCGTCTTTTACAAAAGGCGACATGGACCATCGCTTCTGGTCAAACCTTGAACGATATGCCTGCGGATGTGCAGGAACTGCTTCGTTCAAGCCTCACAGCCAAACAGCTTGAGAGCCTGAATAAAACCAGTTTCCTTGAGGAGATGAACCGGATTTGTTCCGAGATTTCACGCATTGTTGGGCGAGGCGATTGTGCCTCCCTGCTTCGCAACGAGATCGGAGACATGCCAGCAGAGATAGTTGAACTTGCCCTACTCGTTGAATCGGGGGATGTTGACGGTATCGCGGCACGGTTTGAAGGTGGCGCACCCGTTAAAGGGTCGCAAGTGGCAGAAACACCATGGTCAGAACTTGGTCGTGGGATTTATGCCCGCTATGTCACTTCAGGTGGCGTTGGCAAGCAAGCCGTGATGCAACTTCGTATCACCAATGAAGCACGCGCCCACATGAGCGAACAGCCTATGTTGGTGGCTAGCCATGGTGACGTGCAGATCGCTTCTGTGGTACGGATTCCGGTTGCCGTGATAACGCGGTTGCTTCTTGGAGTGTTGGTGAGACCAGCAGCTCTTGTCGGTTCTGCCGCACTTGCTGCCTTATACTTCACCTCCCTGCCAACCGTGCAGTACGATCCCAATGTCAATTATGATTGGGTGGAAGGCGCAGCCCCAACAACAACCAAGGGGATTTATTCCTTCTTGTTGGTGGAGCTTGCTTTTGGCATTGACCCATTTTTGGGGATACTGATGGCGTTGCTTGGTTTTAATGCTCCCGTTGCGACGGATAGTGTGATTCCCTTGCCAGCAACACCCATGCAGTTGGAGTTCCGTATTGGTGGGTTCGCCCATCATTATGGTGTCAGCTATGCAGGAGGCAAAGCCAAATCTAACGAATGGAAACGCCGTGTGCAGATGCATCATATTGTCGCACAATATGGTGCAGAAGCCGCACCAGCGCGGGCAAAATTAGCGCAATTTGGCATCGGGATCAATGATCCTCGCTATAATTCCGTGCCATTGCCTGTGATGGAAAAGGAGTTTCCTGAGTTTCCGAATGCGCATCAGCATAATGGTCCGCATCCCAACTATGATGCCACTGTCAGCCAGATGTTAGCACCGCTGCAAACACGTGAACAAGTGATTCGTACATTGCAGGAAATCCGCGCACTGCTCCTTGCAGGGCGGTTTCCAGGGCAAGAACCTGCGAGTCGTCTGAGATAATCAGATCGCCTTACAGTCCTTGCAGTTAGGTCAAAACACATGTGATATCCTGTTGCTTTTTACAAGGCAACAGGATATTTTTTATCTCACAGCATAAACTAAGGAGTGAAATCATGAAAATTTATGATATGAGTGCAAATCGTAAGATTCATTTAGTTTTTTGGGTGGATGATCATAAAGAAAAATATGCCTATCTTGATGCTAAAGGGAAAGAAATGGGAAAAACAGCGTTTGCTGGATGTTATCGATTGTCCGTTGCCGAGTGGGTCAATCCTTTGAATCTTCCTCTGACATTTGAATCTAGTTTGCAAGAATATCACGAAGAACCAATCCCCGCCGATGATTCAGACATCATTTTAATCAATGTCTTGTGCAGTTTCGCGCTTTCCCCACGGGCGTGCGCCGTGTTGCAGCCCTTCCTTGCCGGCAATGTTGAGGAACTGCATTTTGTGCTGCCTGAAAGCCATCAACATTATCGCTGCTTCAACGTCATTAATGTACCAGACGCGCTCGATGAAGAATTATCCGCAAGTGATAATATTGATTACAT
>RDZH01000033.1 GCA_004293935.1 Alphaproteobacteria bacterium
AAACCTTGTTGTCGTGCCATCTCAATAACCTTGTGCTTGCAAAAACGCACTATACACAAAATTTATCAGAAAATCACGCAGTTAATAGAGTTGCCCTTATATATATAAGAGTGGTTCTAAAGCGATGCACCATGAAAGATCAGCACATCCCGTATATGATACGCAAGCTGTGTTCGTTTTTCCTGTAACTCCGGATCATCCCCCCATTGTGCCATGTGCGTATCATGCTCAAGCCATGCACATGCTAAGGCTTCTTCAGGTGGGCAAATGCTTCGCAATAAAGCATCCGTCAGAAGATAAGAGCCGAGTGCTTGCGTGAGGATCGCATAGCAAAAGAGCTGCACATCACAGAGCGTTACAAGATAGGCTTTGATCGCATCAATTAATGTTTGGGATTGTATAATGGGCATAATGGAGTGGGTTG
Source organism: Alphaproteobacteria bacterium (assembly GCA_004293935.1). Lineage (GTDB taxonomy): Bacteria > Pseudomonadota > Alphaproteobacteria > Rickettsiales > UBA998 > RDZH01. Next base: position 425 of record RDZH01000033.1, read on the forward strand.
TTTTCCATGGATGACCGTATGTTTCGTTCCCCCATTCTAACCATGGATGCCATAATCGTTGTTGTTGTTGTGCAAGAGGTGTGTGCGCATTCGCCTGATAACATAATAATTCATGTTGGCTGTAATTATATAACTCCTCAAGAAAGCCCAAGCGGACATCTGCATCCATTTCCAGAAAACCAGAAAGCAGGCGCGTCAAAGGTAGCGTATGAAGTACGAGGAAGGTATCTTGACGTTGCCATTCTTTTTGGATTTGCTGCATAAACATATAGGACTTATGTGCAAGAGTTATGCCAGAACTTGTATGCGCTGTGCGTCCATCGAGTAAAAGCGCATACGGGGCTTCATCGCTGATCGTCACATCTTCATACCATAGGCGAATAGGGGTTTGATTAGAGGACATCATATAGCTCCCATAATGAGACACCATGATCATCGGAGGCGAATCCGCATGATTCCCAACTATGTTGCATATGCTCAGGCAAGGGCGCGGTAGCGTTGATGTTGCCAAGAGGGCTTTTTATGTTGATACTGCGTGCATGAAGATGGAGTTGTTTTGCCAGCACCACATCATTTTGTGCGAATGTTGGAAATGCAAAAGCTCCCCCATATTTTCCGTCCCCAACAATCGGATGCCCAATATGCTCTAGGTGAACGCGTAATTGATGGGTGCGCCCCGTGACAGGAAAAAGTTCTAGCCAACTTACCAAGCCATGCCAGCTTTCCACCACACGATAATGGGTCAGTGCTTCTTGCCCTGCATGTTCATCGATCACCACGCGCATTTTTTCTTTTTGATGAACATCACGTTTGCCAAGCGGAAGATTGATGCTCCCTATGGGATGATCCGGCACGCCAACCACCAACGCCCAATAGCGTTTGCGGGTTGTTTTGGCACGAAATGCTTCGGTGAGTTCGGCAGCAGCGATGCGGGTACGTGCAATAATCATCACACCGCTGGTATCTTTGTCAATACGATGGACTAATTTAGGGCGCACATCACTCTCACCTTTTAGGGCATCAAGGCGAGCATCTACACTATCGGTGAGTCCCGTGCCTCCTTGGGCTGCGATGCCTGCGGGCTTATTCAGCACAAAGGCATGAGGATAGGTTTTGATAATCCATCCCAGAGCTTCCTTTTTTTTGGCAAGCGAAAGGCTTGGTGCAGAAGGCAGAGGGGATGCGGGTTGTTCTGCCAATAACGCATCCGAGCAATAGATTTGTTGATGGGCGACAAGGCGTGTCGATGCATCCGTTTTTTTATTATCTACCTTAATCGCGCCTTTGCGTATGAGTTTATGTAACGCACCAAAGGGAATGAAAGGGCAGTGTTTTTTGCACCATTGATCCAAGCGTATGCCAGCATCATCTTCTGAAATAGTGTAATGAACCATATGTTTATTGCATCATCCTGAGCGCAAGCGTATGTCCGTTGCGCCATAAAGTGAGTGAAAAGATTTGTTGTGAGGATTGTAGGGATTGTTGTAGTGCTTTGATGGAAGTGATGCGAACATTATTGCAGCCGAGGATAATATCCCCTTCTTGCAAGAATCCGCGATTAGCTTCGTTGGTGAGTTCCACAACGACAACGCCATCACTATCTTGCTGTATCCCAAGTTGCATGGCAAGCGTAGGCGTTATTTCTGCGACACGCACACCGCTTAACGGATGCGATCCCTTCAGAAGGATGGCAGTTTGAGATGGATTGGGCGGGCTGATGAGCGTTACCGTGGTTTCATAGGTTTTGCCTTTGCGATAATACTGCAAGGCTATGGGGGTGTTTTTAGATGAAACGCCAATACGGAATTTGAGCGCGCTTACTGAATCAATATCGACCCCATCAAAACGGCGAATGACATCACCAGAGCGCAAACCCGCTTGTGCAGCAGGAGAATCGGGGAATACATCCTGTATCAAGACGCCGCGCATATCGTTCAACCCTAAGGATGTAGCAATTTCCTGTGTCATATCTTGATAATGCGCCCCAAGCCAAGGGCGAACTAAGGGTGCGTCACTCCCACGGTGCTGGATTAGTGCGCGTACCATATTGGCAGGGATGGCAAAGCCTATGCCCATATAGCCACCTGTTTTAGAATAAATAGCTGTATTGATGCCAATCAAACGCCCGTGCATATCCACCAATGCGCCCCCAGAATTGCCCGGATTAATCGCTGCATCGGTCTGAATAAAGAAATCATAATCCGCAACGCCTTCAGCAGAACGCGCCAGTGCAGAAATGATCCCGCTTGTCACTGTTTGCCCCACACCGAACGGGTTGCCAATCGCTAAAACGAGATCACCGACATTGAGCGTATCAGAATCACGCATGGTAAGGGCAGGGAGGTTGCCTTCCGCATCACGTACTTGCAACAAGGCAAGGTCAGAGGATGCATCTTCTACCACGAGATCAGCATGATATTCTTTTTTGTTATTCAATACGATACGTATATCTTCAGCATCTTTCACCACATGTAAGCTGGTGATGACTAGACCTGATGGATCAATAATCACGCCAGAACCAAGGGAATGCACCTCTTTTTTGCTTGGTTGCGCCCCGTGTGATCCACGAAAAAATTGTTCAAAAAAGGGATCGCCAAACAGTGGGGCAAATCCTGAGCGTACTGCTACATAACGTGATGTGTAGATATTCACTACCGAGGGAGCAGATTTTTGTACTATGGGCGCATAGCTTAATTGCAGTTGCGCAGAGGATTGCGGCACCTGCACCGCCGTAGTTTGCGCAGAAGCAGAGACCAAATTAGCATGGCACACCATGATGAATAGGCAGAATAGCGTAAGATGATAGTTTTTCATGACATTTATATAACACACTCTCATCCGTATGGCATACAAGAATTCTATCGTTTCCATGAAAAATTTCATCTGAGGCTTCAAAAAATGTGATATTTTTTTGTTTTTTTCTGTTTTTGTTAAGACATTGTTAGCATTCTTTGAATTATGCTCGCACTCATGAACAGTTCGTTTATTGTCTCATAATTATCGATTAACGAGCAAATAGCTCAATTCATGCAATAACAATTCAAGTCCACGTAGGAGTTTACCATGGCACTTAATTCAATTAACACCAACATAGCGGCAATGGCAGCACAAGGCAATATTCGTATCGCATCGAATAAT
>RDZH01000002.1 GCA_004293935.1 Alphaproteobacteria bacterium
TAATCACTTGCTTCCACAGAAGGCTATCTGTTATAAAACACCAGCAGAAGCGATCGCAGAAGCTATGAATCAACCCAACCTGACGGGGATAGACATATATGTATCATTCTCTTCCTTAGGAGCGATGGGCTACAAACCCTTGCTCCTTTTTTTTGTCTTGTTCGCGCTGCACAAAGCTCGTTGCACTTTTCTCATCGGATGATTCTTTAGTGTTTGTTGCAGCTTCTTCTTCCGCTTTATATTTCAGATAATTTGGGATAAACACCGCAGCAGTACATACGGTTACTAGGATGGTGGTTGTCGAAAACGTATGCGCAGCTAAAGGATTGATTTTTTGTATGTTATCTAGCCACGGCATTGGTAATTTCATAGCGTTTTTTGCCGCAATCAAGAATACAGGTGCTATTTCTATTGCCAAACCAATACCTAGTCCAGCCTCCAATGCGGGCATTGCATCATTATAAGCGTGCCAAAAAGCACTGCCTTTTGGCTGCTGTGTAGAATCATCAACAGATTCTGATATTATGTTAGTTTGTTCTTCTGCTTCATTTTGCATTTTTTCTCTCACCCATCTATTAAACCACAAAATCTATCCTTTGTCTAGGTTCTGTTTGAGTTTTCGCTGATGTGCTAGCGAAAATGACGAATTTGCGAGAACCGCAACTTCAGTCAGTCTTATACTCCCCCGCAGGCGGGGGAGTAAACCATTCATATCTCATGAGGGGTGGTGATACACAAATCCACAACAAATAATGTTGGTTCATGTCATTATATCCTTGCATGAAGTGAAAGAATAATTTTATAAAATACTTACATGAAAAAAGCAACGGAACAATCACCATCCACGGCATCAGCGGGGCAAGATTTCCAATCAGGGCATCGTAGCCGTTTGCGTGATCGCTTTTTAGAACGTGGAAGTGACAGCCTTGCGGATTATGAATTGTTGGAAATGGCACTATTTGCCGCCAAGCCACGCGGGGATGTCAAACCGCTTGCACGGATGCTTATCAAGGAATTTGGAAGTTTTGCAGGGGTCATACGCGCCACCCCCCAAGCACTCCGTGCCATGGATGGCGTAGGTGATGCCGTGATTGCCAGCCTTAAAGTGATTGAAGCAAGCTGTGTGCGCATCCTCAGCAATGATCTGCATACGGATCGCCCCATCATCAATTCATGGTCGTCACTGCTAGATTATTGCCAACTCACCATGAGCCATCAACCGCGTGAAGAATTCCGTGTCTTTTTCCTCACCAGCAAAAACACCCTCATCAAGGATGAAGTGCAGCATACGGGAACGATTGATCACACCCCCGTCTATCCACGCGAGATCGTCAAGCGTGCCTTAGAGCTTGGTGCAGTATCGCTGATTCTTGCACATAACCACCCAAGTGGTGACCCTTCCCCCAGCAAAACAGATATTGACCTCACTAAAATGCTTGCCGATGCCGCCCGTCCGTTTAATATCCGCATCCATGATCATGTGATTATTGGTAAAAATAAACATTATTCTTTCAAGCAATTTGGATTATTATAATTATCGTGGTATAGTGTAGAAAATCGATAATGTGGTTATGTTTATGATGAGTGAAGGTTGGAAATTTTTAACATTTGGTATAATCCTTGCGGGCATATCCATGCCGCTTGCCAAGGCAGCGCATGGCTTTGATAAGCTCCATTTTGCGATTCCTGCAACCTTGCTCGCATGGGCAGCGAATATGTGCTGGATTATGTCGATGAAGCAGATTCCGCTCTCCACCGCCTATTTAGTATGGCTTGGTTTTGATGCATTGATTATGATTTTTGTCAGCGTCATCATGTTCAATGAAACGATCACCTTGCAAAAATCCTTGTTTATGTTATTAATTTTCATTGGTTGTATTGGCTTAACCCTCGGTGATTCCCCTCATGAGTGATATGCTTTCCTATCTTTCACGGCGTATCGATACGCAAAAAGGCATTGGTGAGAAACATGCCCGTACACTTTCTACTTTCTTTGCACGCAAAAAGCGCACCCTAAGCCCCGATATACGCGCAACGCTTGGTGATCTCTTATTCCACGCCCCTGCGGATTATCATGATCGCAGAACCATCACACCACTAAGTCACGCGCATGAAGGGCTAAGCACAATACGGGTACGTATTTTAGAGCATCGCACCCCGCAACAAAACCCTTCTCCCAAACATCCCTTACGTATCTATTGTGAAGATTATCACAGCCATGAACGACTTATTCTCATTTTCTTCCGTATCTATGGGGATATGCGCACCCACTACCCCATCGGGCAAGAGCGCATCATCAGCGGTGTCTTACAACGCTTTGATGGCACATGGACGATGACCCATCCTGAACGTACCGCGACGATTGAGAACGCAGCTTCCCTCTGTGTTCTTGATCCCATCTACAGCACGCCTGAGGGCATTTCATCCACAATGTTTGCGCGTTTTATCACCAACATCCTACGCAATTTACCGCCAAGCCCTGAATGGATTAGCCCCGCTACCCTAGAGCATCATGGTTGGGCTAGTTTTCATGAAAGCATCACCACCATCCATCGCCCACAAGATAACCATACGTTGCGCAAAGCCAAAGAACGCCTTGCTTTTGATGAGGGCTATGCTTTACAATTAGGGATGCTCCAGCTTCGCGCCCAACAACAACATTATGATGGCATCTGTTTTGCGTTCATGGAGCATCCTGTGCTTCGTGATGCTATCACGCGCCTACCCTTCGCACTCACGGAAGGGCAAAAAGAAGTTCTACACACCTTAGATTGCGATCTATCTTCGGGAAAACGTATGTTGCGCCTGCTGCAAGGGGATGTTGGCTCAGGCAAAACGGTGATTGCAGCATTACTAATGCTTGCCACCGCGCTTGCGGGTCACCAAGCCGTACTCATGGCTCCTACTGAACTCTTGGCACGTCAACATTATAGCTCGATTGAAAATCTGCTTGGCATATTGCCCTTCCCCCTCATTTTTTTAAGTGGCAGCATGACCAACAAGCAAAAAGAGGAAGCTCGCGAGCGCATCCGCACCCATCCCGCCAGCCTCATTATTGGTACGCACGCTTTATTTCAAGAATCGGTTGATTATGCCAATCTTGCCACCGTCATTATTGACGAACAGCATCGCTTTGGTGTGGCGCAACGCCTTGCTTTATCTGAAAAATGTATGACCGATGGCGCAACCACCCGCCCCCACATGTTGCTTATGACAGCAACGCCTATCCCGCGTTCCCTTGCCATGACCCATTATGGCGATTTAGAATGTTCCATGCTCACCGAAAAACCTGCTAATCGTCTGCCGATTGATACGCGTGTCATGAATACCGACAAGCGCGAGGCACTCTTTGCCGCTATTGGGCGCGCTTTGCAGAAAGGGGAAAAAATCTATTGGATTTGTCCGCTGGTAGAAAGTAGCGTGAGTGATGACGATACCGACAAGCCATTATCCCCGCAGGCCTTGATGATGGCATCCCTACAAGATGTGCTGGATAGGCAGGCGAGCCTTGAAGCTCTATTCCCTAATCAAACAGCCGTCATACACGGGCAAATGCCGATTAAGGAACGTGAAGCTATCATGCAGAAATTTCTTGTGGGTGAAGTTCGTGTGCTGGTGGCAACCGTTGTGGTGGAAGTTGGGGTGAATGTTCCTGATGCCACCATCATCATCATTGAAAATGCCGAACGCTTCGGACTTGCCCAACTGCATCAACTACGCGGACGTGTCGGGCGCAGTGATAAGCCTTCTTGTTGCATCTTGCTCTATCATGAGCCATGTTCTGCCATCGCCAAACAACGCCTGCATATGATGCGTGAAACCAATGATGGTTTCATCCTTGCAGAAACTGATTTGCGCTTGCGTGGCAGTGGTGAAGTCCTTGGCACAAAGCAAACAGGCGTAGCCGAGGGATGTTTTTTCAATCTTGACGAGCATGAGGAGTTTTTAGTGCTAGCCCGAAATGAAGCGATGCAGTTTTTGAATCAGCTCCCCCCTACGCATCATGCTGATCATCATAAAACATGGCACGCAAGCGCGCCCTATATCCTCATGAAACTTTTTGGCAGGGATGAAGCATCACGATTTTTAGGATCAGGGTAAGTTTTTTTTAGGATCATGTGCGTTGCTTTAGCACACCTCAGAAAACATAATGAGCGCATGATCACGATGAAATGATGAAATATTGTTGGGAGTTTTTTTATTCTATGATAAGAAGGCAAAAAACTATATCGGATATTCTGACACTATGATGAAATTATCTTCTCTTACACTTAGCGCATTGTCTGTTTTAACACTCATCATCGCATCACCTGCACACGCACAACGCATTCCTATCAATTTAGATGGTCGCCTAAGCGCGCTCGAACGTCGTCTTGATTCTGTGCAATCTCAGGGTGGCACTTCTGGCACAGCAAGCACATCCTTATCTTCCATGCAGGTTGAACTTGCCACGATTCGTGAAGAATTACGCGTCTTGCGCGGTGAAATTGAAGAAAATAAATTTGGCATTGAGCAAATCCAACGTCAAGTCAAATCGATGAATGAAGATGTGGAATATCGCCTTCAAGAGCTGGAAAGCGCGAATATGGGAACTTCACAACCCGCAAATGCCGCAGCTTCTGAACCAAGCAACGCACCCGAAGTGCCAGCGGCTGAAACCACAACGCTTGAAGATCAAAAAAAAACATCCGTCCCCTCCCAAGAATTAAACGCCACCGTAGCCGATATACCGAGTAAATCTTCGGGTGCAGAACCATCCCCTGCCGAAGAATATGGTGCAGCCATCACCCTCATCAAAGAGCAGCGTTATAAGCAAGCGCAGACAAGCCTTAATACATTTATTGCCAACCATGCATCGCACCACCTCTCCAGCAATGCCTATTATTGGCTTGGTGAAACCTACTATGTACATAGCGATTTCTTGAAAGCTGCGGATACGTTTCGTCGTGGTTTTGAGCATCAGCCAAACGGCACTAAAGCAGCGGATAATTTATACAAACTATCCAAATCACTCATTCATATGAATAAAAAAAGAGAGGCGTGCGTAGTACTCAAACAATTACGCACACGCTACAAAGATCGCAATCCTGAAATTGTTGGTCTCGCCTATGAAACGGAAAAGACAAATGCGTGTGATACACCACAGTAAAGACTTGCATTTATCTATGATAATCGATATAAGAACATTATCATAGTGCTTTATCTTGGAACATGCAGGCTTTTGGCTGCCTTGTAGGTTCGTGAAGCGCAGGTGCATTGCACATTAATTTATCTATCTAACCACTCACTTTTTATGGAGAGAAAAATGCCAAAAATGAAGACGAAGTCCAGTATTAAAGGACGCTTTAGTTTAACAGGAACAGGTAAGGTACGCCGTAATCATGCTGGAAAACAGCACGGTATGGTGAAGCGTTCTAACTCATTCATCCGCAAACAACGCGGAACAACGATTGCATGTGATGCGGATGCAAAGATTTTGCGTCAATTCATGCCATATGGTCGTTAATCACTGTTACATTAAAGGAAAAATATCATGACAAGAGCTACTAATAACCCCGCAAGCCGTGAGCGTCGCAAAAAGTTTTTGAAATTAGCCAAAGGCTATAGAGGACGCGCAAAAAATTGTTACCGTATCGCCCGTAATCGTGTTGAAAAAGGTTTGCAATATGCGTACCGTGACCGCAAAGCCAACAAACGTAACTTCCGTAGCCTATGGATTCAACGTATTAATGCGGGTGTTCGTGAGCATGGCTTAGTCTATTCGCAATTCATCAATGGCTTGAATCTTGCGGGGATTGATCTTGACCGTAAAGTACTTGCAGATATGGCAGTACATGAGCCTGTAGCATTTGCAGCTATTGTTGCCCAAGCGAAAGAAGCGTTGGAGCGCAAAGCAGCGTAGGTTCACTTCATGGATAGTACGGAGCATTTAGCGCATATTCGCCACGCATCTGATCTAACGACGTTGGAGCAGGTGCGTGTTTCTCTTTTGGGGAAAAAAGGAGTGATCACTGAGGCACTAAAAGCCTTATCCGCTCTTGATGGTGATGTGCGCAAAGCCCAAGGGCAGATGTTAAACGAGCAAAAACAGCTTCTTATTGCTGAGCTTGATGCGCGTCGTCTTGAGCTTGAGCAACGTGCCGAGCATGAGCGTTTGGGACGTGAACGCCTCGATATGTCCCTTGATGCTGCCCCGTGGCGCACAGGTCGTACACACCCTATCAGTGCCGTCATGCAAGAAATCCATGATATTTTTGCACTTATGGGGTTCACGGTGCGCACAGGCCCACTCATCGAAGATGATGATCATAATTTTTCTGCACTCAATATCCCCGATCACCATCCTGCACGGCAAATGCAAGATACGTTCTATATTGATGCAGCGTCTGAAGATACCACCTACGTACTACGCACTCATACATCGCCCGTGCAAATTCGTACTATGCGTAGCGAGCAACCTCCGATCCGTATCATCGCCCCTGGTTCTACCTTCCGCTCTGATTCGGACGTGACCCATACCCCGATGTTTCATCAGGTTGAAGGGCTGGTGGTTGATCGTGACATCCATATGGGACACCTAAAGGGCTGCATTAGCGATTTTTTACGCCTCTTTTTTGGTAAGGATGATGTGCAGATTCGCTTTCGCCCGAGCTTTTTCCCTTTTACTGAGCCATCCGCTGAAATTGATATTGGCTGCACCCGCAATAAGGATGGGCTGATTATTGGTGGCAACCATGATTGGTTGGAAGTAATGGGGTGCGGCATGGTACATCCGCATGTATTACGCGCCTGCGGTCTTGATCCGCAGCAGGTGCAAGGCTTTGCTTTTGGTATGGGTGTTGAACGCTTAGCGATGTTGAAATATAACATCCCCGATCTTCGTACCTTCTTTGATTCGGATCAGCATTGGCTGCATCATTATGGTTTTTAATAGATACAGAACTGGTGAAATTTTCCCTCACTTAATCAAAGATATGTCGTAAATTTTTGTAGCATGACGTCTCTCCATAACCCCAAAACCAACAAATTCGTCATTCTTTGCTTAAAGAGCAGGAATCCAATAACAATAGTAGTTTATGGATAACCGCCTTGCGCCAACTATGAAAAGAAGGGAGAGTCATGCAGAACTCTCAGTATTATAATGCGTTGTCATTATGATTGTGCATTTATTTTTTGTTGTTTCGTTATTCCATATGTGTTATTTTATGGCAATGGATAAGCATCGTGACGTAACACCACAACAAAACACATTCAGACACGCATTAGGTGATGCTCTTTTCGCTTTAGGAACGCCCTATCGTTGGCTAGTAAGCAAAACAACGGAATTGGCAAACCCGATATTGCATCGCATGACGGAACGTTATCTTGAAGATGCGATCACGCGCAACCAAGCAGAAGATAATCCGCGCTTACAAAAATTATTGAAATTTGAAATTGAACGACGCGCCTATGGTCCAGGGCAAACACAAGATGTTGCAGAGCCAGTCATTTGGATTGGTGCAAAAATTGTGCTTGGTTTGATGATTCCTGTAGTATGCAAAGCCATTGAACAGACTGTTGATCATGGCACACGGCTCACACTTTCTTTTTTATCAAAGGGAGCAGCCATCGGCGTTGTTATCAAAGAATCCACAGAGTTATTACGTTTAAGCAACCGTTTTATTGCAGGATTACAAGGAAGCGAAAAAATGGCACTTGATCGTGAAGTAGCAATATGCGCAACAGGGATTGACCCCTTTGGTGCTTCCGTCATAACACCTACAAAAAATATTGATTCCCCTGCCCCCCCCTCAACACATATTGATACTGACTCAGTGCATTACGCTTCTTCTACCACACCCCCTCATCCCATCACCATCACACGATAACGATACAGCACGCATGAAATTTGCACCCTATATTTTTTTAATGGCATAGCTTCTATAATTCCCCATTGCATTTTGATCAAGAAATGAGTAGGTTCACATCGTGAGACCTTTACATAACTCTCAATTCCTGTCATACCCGCTTAAGAAGGGTATCCATAAACTACTTTTGTGACTGGATTCCTGCCTTCGCAGGAATGATGAATTTATTGGTTTTTATGAGGTATGTAGAAGTCACATCGTATAACCTATGACTCTGTAGCCTCCTATGTTCCTTACCCTACTAAAAGCTAAATTACACCGTGCAGTTATCACAAGCAGCGATCTCACCTATGAAGGTTCGATCAGCATTGATGCAGATTTGTTGCGTGCCTCAGGCATTTTGCCTAATGAGCAAGTGGATGTGTTGAACATCAATAATGGCGCACGTTTCACGACTTATGCGATTGCAGCGCAGCCGGGATCGCGTGATATTATCGTCAACGGTGCGGCGGCACGCTTAGTGCAGAAAGATGACGTGGTGATCATTTGCGCGTTTGCTTCCATGAGCGCGGAAGAAGCAGCACAGCACCAACCCACCGTTATTTTGCTTGATGAGCATAATCATATTAAATCCTAAAATTTTCTAGGCACCCTATGGCAGACTTCCTCCTTGAATTATTATGCGAAGAAATTCCCGCACGTATGCAACAAAGTGCCATCACGCAATTATGCGAAGGGCTAAAAAAATATGCTTCTGAGGCACACATCACCTATGATGCCGTGCATGGCTATGTCACACCGCGTCGCCTCTGCGTGCATATTAAGGGGCTGCCTTTGCTACTCCCCGATCAAACCATTGAGCGCAAAGGACCAAAAGTCAACGCTCCCGCAGCCGCCATTGACGGCTTTTGTGCCTCGGTGCAGATGGAACGTAGCGCGCTTGACGTGCGCACGGTTGGCAAAGAGGATGTCTATTTTGCTACCATCCACCAAAAGGGCAAGGCATTATCCGACATACTCCCCACATGGGTGGAAGCACTATTGGCTTCATTTCATTGGCAAAAATCGATGCGTTGGGCGGATTATGATCATGCATGGGTGCGCCCAATGCAAAGCATTCTCTGTTTGCTCGATCATACGGTGCTTCCTGTGCGCTTTGGGCATTTAGTGGCAGGCAATACAACGCGTGGGCATCGTTTTATGAGCGATGCGGAACTCACCATCAACCATCCACACGAATATAAAGCTGCACTTGCTGCCGCGAACGTGATGGTCGATGCAGCGGAGCGCAAAGCCTTGATCGCCAAGCGTGCCGATGAGATTGCGCAAACGCATGGATTATCCATCAAACCCGATGCAGGCTTGCTGGATGAAGTCACAGGATTAGTGGAATATCCCGTGCCATTGATGGGAACATTTGATGATGCTTATTTGGCATTACCGCCTGAAGTATTGGTGTTAGAAATGCGCCACCATCAGAAATATTTCGCCTTAATGGATGCGGAAGGCAAAATTGCCCCGCACTTTATCACCATCGCCAATCTTGAAGCGCATGATGGCGGTGCTAAAATCATCGCAGGCAATCAACGTGTGCTGCGCGCCCGCTTGGATGATGGGGCGTTCTATTGGGAGCAGGATAAAAAGAAAACGCTCGATCAGTGGTCGCATGATTTATCCTCGATGATGTTCCATAAAAACCTTGGCATGATGGATGCACGCGTGCAGCGTATTGTCCGCCTAGCAGACTATCTTGCCCCAAATGATGCAGCCATAACCCGTGCTGCACAATTATGCAAAGCAGATTTAGTCACTGGCATGGTGGGTGAATTCCCTGAATTGCAAGGGATTATGGGGCGTTATTACGCGCTTGCGCAAGGAGAAGCAGCCGAGGTTGCAGATGCGATTCGTGATCATTATCTGCCTGTGGGCGCACATGATAGCGCACCCACTGCCCTTATTTCTGCCATGATTGCACTTGCGGATAAAGTGGATTATCTCGTCAGCCTCTTTGCCGCAGGGGAAGCGCCGACAGGATCGAAAGACCCGTTCGCACTCAGACGCACGGCTCTAGGAATTATTAAAATCATCCGGGCGCATCCAGCATTGAAGCAACTATCCCTCATGGATATGATCGATCATGCTCTTAAAGGACTGCCTCCTATGGCACATCCCCTCCCCGACATTGCAACGACTATCTATCATTTCATCACGGAACGCCTCAAAGTCATGCTGAAAGATGAAGGCATCCGTTATGATGTGCTGGAAGCGATTACGCATCGCCACAAAACCAGCATCATGCCTATTGTGGAATACAGCCACATACTCACCGAGATCATCACAAGTGATGCGGGAGCGGCCTTCATTGCCGCCTATAAACGCGCTTATAATATTGTGCGCAAAGCAGGATTATTAGAAGATTCCTCACATCGCGTACCACTTGATGAACGCCTGTTGCAGCAAGAAGAAGAACGTGATCTATACCATGTTTTGACAGCACTAGGCAGCAATGAGGAACTTGGCACGGATTATCGTGCAGCGTGGCACGCACTCTACCCCATCACAGAGCCACTTAATCGCTTCTTTGATAAAGTATTAGTGAATGCGGATGATGAACAATTACGCACCAACCGCTTGCAGATGCTCGCGCATGTGCGCTGGTTGGTGCATCTACGCGCTCAGTGCGATCTTTTGGAAGGCTAACCCCCGCCTACATATCCATGCCCATTGCCACAGAAGGACGCGTGCCTACCCCACGTGGTGCTTCAATCGGTGCGCCTCCCATATCCCCAAAGCCCGCACTCGCAGCAGCAGCGCGTATTTCAGGTGCAGAAATATGCGGGGCATCAATCTGCGCTCCTTGAATATGCGGTGCTTCGATATGGGGTGTCTCAATATGTGCATGGGTGATGTTTGAATGCTGTTCTACCCCTGCCATGGACCAATTCATCAGCGTCCCCACATCGACAAAGCAACGACTCATACTATTACCAAGAGCAGAAAGTGGACCAAATTTCCCACCACTCAGCGATGAAAATAAGGGCGGACCAATCCTATAATTCATCAACCCGTTGGGCATCCCAACACTATAATCCAAGGCAGGAAAGCACAAGAAACGCTCCCCCGGCGTAGCGTGCATTTGCTGCATTTGCTGAAACATCGCCATATTGGCACTCATTGGGCTAGGACCATCCATAATACGACTCCAAAAAATAATCTTCTTTGATATAGTAGCGCATATTCATGACAAAACAATGACAATCGTCATCATAATGTCATAGTCACTCGCTATGATGAACGCTATGAATTCTAAGCTACGCACCGCTCTTCTTACCATATCGCGTGAAGTGTTTGAACCTTTTCTTGCACTCAAGGAACTTGTTTTTCCTGAACCTCACCGTGTGACACTACTTGAGAAGCTGGCATTGGCACGTAAAGGGGCAGTTGAGGCGCATGTTGCAGACCCAATCACGGATGCGGAGGTCATAGGATTTATTCACGAACTTAGTGAAAAAATGCACCTCAAAACGCCTAAAATCGTTTTGTATCACTCAGACACAAAACAGCAAGCCATGCATATTAATAATAATACCGTTGCGCTTGGCTATCAAAAAATTGCTAACTCCACTCCCGATGAATTACGCGCCACCATCGCGCATGAGCTTGCACATCAGCATGATAATAGCGTATCGCTCGCTGTATCGATTGGGCGGGTTGTCTTGGATTGGGGCGCAAAAATAGGGTGCTGCCTCCTCGCACATCATGTCTTGAAGCCAACAGATGCAGATCCGTCCATGTTTGATAAGATCAAACAAAATGCCGCTTCAATCTTTGCTTTTGTTGGTGCTGGTCCCCTCACCCAAATCGCAACAGAAGCTCCTTATGCGGCATTTCGTCGTCAACAAGAATTAAATGCAGATGCCACTGCAGGAAAAGTAGTGGGCTATGATGCGATGGAATCAGTATTAGAGAAAAAAATTGCACGTGATCAAGCGGAAACCACAGAATATCCCCCTACCAATCGGAAAAAATGGGTAGAACATATCGAACATTATATTCGTACCCATCCAAGTTTTGAAACACGCATTGCCGCATTGGAAAACTTAGAAGAGCAAGCAAAGCACAAGGCACAACGATAACGCGCACTTTGTGCTTTGCAGCAATTATCTGGTATTTTATTGATTCTTTATCGTATGTTAAAAAGAATGGGGTATACTGAAATCTGAAAATATAATACAGAAGGTATATTATGCGCACCTATTTAGTCACTGGCGGAGCTGGATTTATTGGCTCTCAATTAGTCGCTGCACTCACCCAACGCTTCCCGAATGATCGGGTAGTCGTTGCTGATCTACTCAGAGATGGGGATAAATGGAAAAATCTTGCTGGCTTTCCACCTGACGAGATCATCGCCCCCAATGAATTGCTTTTTTGGCTAGAAGCCAATAAATCGAATCTTGAGATGATCATTCATCTAGGCGCAATGACCAACACCAAAGAAAAAAATGCTGATATGGCGGTTGAACAAAACGTCACTTTCCCGAAGGTGCTACGTAATTGGGCGATTGAGAATCGTAAACGCTTTATGTTTGGCTCATCAGCGGGGGTTTATGGTGCAGGGGAACATGGTTTTCGTGATGATATGTCGCTCGATTATATCAAAAAATTGCACCCGCTCAATGCCTATGGCTGGAGCAAATATGCGTTTGACTATCATATAGCGCGCTCTCTTGCGCGTGGAGAACCACAACCGCAGCAATGGATTGGATTGCGCTTCTTCAATATTTACGGTCCGCATGAATATCACAAAGGTGATCAAGCAAGCGTACTGTGTCAAATCTTCCCCCATGTACGTGCCAACCGCCCTGTGAATCTGTTCAAATCGGAGCATCCAGATTATTCTAATGGCGGGCAGTTGCGTGATTTTATGTATGTGATGGATTGCATTCACATCCTCTTATGGTTCGTCATCCATCCTGAAATATCGGGCATGTTCAATATCGGCACAGGCAAGGCGCGATCCTTCCAAGATTTAGCCACCGCCGCCTTCAACGCGATGGGACATAAACCCCTCTTTCATTATATTGATATGCCACCCGAGGTACGCACCAAATATCAATATTTCACGCAAGCGGATATTTCAAAATTACGCGAGGTGGGGTATGATGCCCCCTTCATGACCTTAGAAGAAGGTGTCAAAGATTATATTCAACGCTTCCTAAATACCGATCATATGTATCTCTAACGAATCCTGACACATAGATTTTTTGCAATTCGCCTAATAAAATCCTTTGGCATGACATACACAGGCAATGAGGTACATGCATTTTACCAATATCTCCGCAGGCGCATCATGAAGGGAGGCAATCTCATGCATCATTCGCGCTGATTATCGCTAAATTAATGCCATCATCCGCCAATGGCTCTTGACTTTGCAGAAGTTTTTTTGTATCATGAGCATATGAGTCGGGAGGCAAGGCTATAACCTTACGCTGTACCCGACTCTCTTCTGAAACAGAGGGCAACGCTCGGGCTTCTAACCTGATAACATTAGCCCTCTTTTCTTTTAAGCCCTTGGAAGCATCGTTCAGATTATAGAAAAAATTACCATGAATATCTTCTTCTAAGGTGATTCCAGCCTTCATGCGCTTGCCGTTCAATACAATATCCCTTCCGACACGGTTATGCTATACTACCTTCCGACGAACATCTTGAAATTCAAGATGAAAATGGCAAAATGCCTCAGAACAAACTAAGCTGTTCTGGGGCATTTTTCTCATTATTACGCTTTGTTCCCACAAGAATTTGCATCCTTCCATATTGTCTATCGGTAACTTGCAGGGCGCGAACACTACCCGCTTTGGGTACATGCTCTTGTAGGCGTTTAAGATGTTTATCCACGCGATCTTGTCCATTACAAACCCTTGCATATAACTAACAAATTCGTCATTTCTGCGAAGACAGAAATCTAGTAACAACAGTAGTTTATGGATGCCAGCCTGCGCGGGCATGACAAAAATTGAGAGTGATGCAGAGGTCTCTTCATGACACTATTCCTTCTTGTTTTTTGGCACTTCCCCCTCATCACGATCCAGATGCAACTGCCCCTTATTCAGGCGCAATTTCGCTGGATTCTGAATCATCACTGTGCACCACGCCACACCGCACCTCTTTTGCAACAGGTTCTTTTGATATGTTTCCCAACACGTCTACAGTGTATTTCTCGAACCCTAATAATGTTTTAACGCCAATGCCCCGCCATGGATTCTTCTTATTTTTTCCTTTTTTGTCTGGTAAGAAGTTTCCTTTATCGTGCATCACAAGTTCAATACTTGCACTGCTTATATCTGTTCCATTATAGTACCCAAGTATTTCTTCTGATTTGCGACGTATCCGCACCAGATCATTTTTGTATAGGGAGAAGATAAAATCCTCATCACGCATGGTTTCCCACTGCGTTTCAGGCTTCCCTGCCAAAATTGCCTTATTCGGCAACGCATCGCCTGCCAAATGATGCACATAGATCGGCACAAGGAAATATTTTCCTGCTTTGCGGAACACATCCACACGCGCCATATCGCCATTGCTCGCTAGCCCGCCATTGATCGGGATGCCACTTTTTTCATTGGTGATGATGCGGATGCCGTGGATGCGTGGTGCGGGTTTGCCGTCACGCGTGGGCATAAAGATGGGGGTGGCAAAGGCTTTCTTTGGGTCATCCCCATGCGCTTCTAGCCGTGCTTTCAGCACATCATAGAGCGCACGATTGCGCTCCTTATCCACCATCGCTTCCAGATGCGCCAATTTCACCGATGCCAACTTTACCCGCTGCACAATCTTCTGATTGCCCTCTGCATCATGGCGGATGCTGCGGATGGTATCTTGATGCGCTGCTCCTGTTACCTTACGGTTGGGCATTCGGCTAACAAAAATGCCTCCTTGCCCTTCTGTGCCATAGACATATTGCCATGCATCCTCACGGAATGTTGGGTATGGTTTGGGGATAGGTTTTCGCTCAACACTCCGCTGCGCTTTATATTCCTGCGCCACCTGCTGCACCATGCTTTGCGTGGAACAAGCAAGCACAATCGCATCCAACGCATGATGGCGATCCGTGGTGCGGTCTTTCTCAGGGAATCCCCATAGGTGGCGCAATTTCGCTGTTAATGCCCCGTTGCGGGTTTGCACCTTCACAGGAAGTGAGGTTTCCAGATGGTTCTTCAGCAACCGTGCCATATAGCGCGTATCATTCAGAGCGCGGGTTTTCCAGCCCTCCTCATCCACGGTTGTGGAAATTAAGCGATCCCCCTTCGCTTTGGGCAAGCGTTGCGCGAATGCCTGCAATGCTGCAAAACGGCGATCATCCAGATATTCATACGGCGTTTTATTTTGTTTTGCTTGGTTCTGCGAAGCAATGCACAGCACTTTGTTCATGTAGGAATCATCGAAACTACGGCTATAGGGGATGATATGATCAATCTGCGTGGCATGGGCATCCCGTAGCATTTGCGGAGTAATTTCTTGCCACGAATACGGGCAGAAACCTTGCTGTTCCTTCCATAGGCGATGCTTAAGAACATCATCACCTCGTATATCCTCTACGCGTACCCCATAGATTTCCGCAATCTCTTTTTTAGAAGCCTCACGCATCGCTGCATTTTTCTTCTGTTCGATTTCAATTTTCTTACGATCATCACGATTTTTGCCCACCTCACGTGCCAATTCCACGATGATGCACTCAGGCAAGCCATATTGGGCGATCACGGCATTGATCACCTTACGCGCTTGTGCCAAGGCACGGTTCACTACAGGATTGCGTACATCCTCAAAGATGGGAACGCGTTGCATCGCACCCTTGCTGCGTGTGCTATGATGCATTCCCGCTGCCACGCACGCTTGATCATAGCGCATCCCTTCCTGCATATGGGTTAGCAGCATAGCGATCGCCTTGAGTGATACATCGACCGTTTTGCTAAAGTTAGTGATATTCATCAGCTTGGTGCATTGTGCCTGCGTGACCCCGAGCGGCATCAGCATGGCTTCTTGTTGCGCTGCGTCAGGATAAAAAGAAAGAATCCGTGCAATTTCATCAAGGGTGGTGCGTTTGCCATCACACCATGCGTGCCAATCGATAACGCTCCCACTATCCATTGCTTCTTTTAACGCATGATAGCCGTTCAGCTTTGCAATAATCGCCTTTTCCGCTGCATCGCGCACGGATTTCCATGTCGTATCACCTTTATCCGTTTGACGGTACGAAAGATTAAAGCGCGATTCTTCATCCATGCACAAAGCCTTGCGCGCTTGCTTATACGTCACTTCCTTGCTTTGATGCGCTTTTTCTGCAAGCAGGCGCATTTCATCCAAGGTGAGAGTACGTTGTATGCCGTTCGTGATAATTTTGATGTTATTCAGCCGTGACCATAACACAAATAATTCCGCACTATACGAACATTTAGGCGCACGCGGTTCATCAGGGAAAAATCCACACATCCCCACCTTATCCGCCACTGATGCGAGGGGGCGTTGGTAAAAAGCACCATGCGTGTAGCGTGCTTCAAAATCCGTATCGGCATAGGGGTTTTGGAACGCACGTTGCTTGGCAAATAATAGGTTGACTTCTTCACGCAAACGATCACGAGTAACAAAATGTTCATAGCACCCATCCCCATTGCGTTGCTTCGCTTGGGTGGCAAGATACGCGCCGATGGTTGGGGCATTCGCTGCAAGCATTGCCTCTTCCAAGGCTTTCGCGGCACTGAGTGCCTTCTTCCCTTCCACATCATTGGGCTGTGCATCTTTGCGGTTAGACTGAAAACCACGACGCTTAGCAATATGAAACAACACACGCCCCCATTCTTCTGGCGTTAGGGCGCGATCTATGCCTTCCGCTCGCAATGCCCATACAGAACTAGTCTGTGGCGCATCAATGATGGCATTAATCTGCGCACGTTCCATCGTGAATTGCTGTGCCAACATCTGCCGTATGTCTGATTTTCGTTTTCTGCGTCTGCCAATGACACGCCGCCCTCCACGCGCCACACGACGAGGAAGCGCAAGCGATGCACCCGTTTTCGGTTCTTCCGCTGCCTCAAAAATACGTGTTGCTGCCATTAAAATCTGGTACGTGTCGGAGTGTATCGCTGCAATGCCAACCGATGCAATGCCCATGTCTAATCCTAAATTATATCTCATAATGTGTTTCCTATGGTGGATAATTGCTTTTTGCTTGACTTTTGCATCCTACTATAGCGCGTAGCGATAGGTTTTTTAACTAACCTATCGGCTAGGTCGCGCTATAAATATAAGAATTAGTGCGCGAATTTTCAGTAGGGTTGCTCTAAAAAAGAACCAACCTACTGAAACGCGCACTAGTAAAAACGTGACAATATGCATTGACAAAAGCACGAGATTCATGCATAATGTGTTTATAGAGTAGCGATGCTCTATCAGTAGATGATCGTAAGGTCCAATATCGCCCCCTTCGGGGGGCGAAAAACTTTGGTTAGCTAGAACTAACTAGATATTGTCGCTATAGATCAAAAACAGTTCGCACGAAAGCGTCCTTGATTAAAGAAAATTGTATTTCTGAAATTTTTTCTATCTTTGAATTTAGCCTCCTTGCATCCATCGTGCGTACCTGATCCAGTAGAGCATATGATGGCTCTCCTTTGATGTGCATAGGATAACGATAAACCGGTTCTTTGTGTTTCGTAGTCAGCGGTATCCCCAAAAAAGTAGCACCACTATATTTCTTAACAATCAACACAGGACGTGTAAAGCCTGCTCCCTTGCCAAACACCTCAAAGCCCACATTGACTCCGACATGACACCACCATACTTCACGTGTGCCAAAGGACGGTGGACGCTTCCGTTCATCTAATTGCCGCTTCAGCGGTTGCCGTGCTTCAAAATCTTTCACGATGCGTACCTATGTTGTTTTATTAGGTGAATCATAATCACAAAAAATACGCCTATCAAATAGTTTTTATAGTAAGTCATCGCTTCCCTTCTAGGGCGTGTTGACAATGTCTTTTGTTTGGGATACCCTTAACATTGTAGAGCATAACCGTGTCGGAAGCGTTGTTATGATAAGGGAATGGGCAACTCCCGTAGAGTATAATCTTTGAAAGCCCAAGTCCCCGTATGGTTCGCCCTGCGGGGATATTTTTTGTGCGTTTTTGGCATAGCGAGACTTCTACATGATATGGATTGTAGCGACACTCGCATTGGTTTCAATGCCGATTATTACCCTCCCCCCTCAGCCCGCAACCTCACGATCCCTGATACCGCGTGAGTTGGCAAGCAAGGGCGATGGATCATTATTGGTGAATCATGATGCGATTGCGAGGTTAGAACGCATGAGAGAAATCATCGATGCGCCACTGATTATCACTTCCGCTTATCGTGACCCTCTCCATA
This sequence comes from Alphaproteobacteria bacterium, assembly GCA_004293935.1. GTDB lineage: Bacteria > Pseudomonadota > Alphaproteobacteria > Rickettsiales > UBA998 > RDZH01. The sequence goes on from RDZH01000002.1 coordinate 18,267, forward strand.
ATGCCAAGTAGAAGCGCGCCCATCTATGGGGTGCGCGGACAAACAAAAGCGCAGCCAGCTATGGTGGTATAGTCGTTTCTTGACATAAAAAATGAGTCATTTTTTAGTCAAACGACTATATGGGGTGCGCGGACTAACTCAATAAAAAGGAGGAGTTATGATCATCGAAACGATAGTAGGGGTACTTGCAGGTGGGCTTGGCTCGTGGGTGAGTAAGATCATCGGGCTTTATGAAAAGAAGCAAGATTATGAGCATGAGCTGAAGCTGCACGAGTTGCAGATGCGTGTGCGTCAACATGAGACGGAGCGCGAATTGGCGATTGCTGAAACGCACGCCTATAGTGCCATGCGCGCAGCATCCTATAGCCATGATAGCGCAACAAGCACAACAAGCCAATGGGTGAATAATGTGTTGCGTTTGGTGCGCCCACTCCTCACTTTGTTACTCATTCTTTTAGTGTGGGCGATCTGGATTACATTGGCAGATGAGAACACCCATATTCGCACGCAAATCGTTGAAGGGGTGTTGTTCATGGCATCGGCTGCTTTTGCATGGTGGTTTGGTGATCGCGCCCCTGCTATTAAGAAACTCTCTTAATTTCGCCCATCTATGGGGTGAAGTTAGACAACAACTTCGCCCATCTATGGGGTGAAGTTAGACAACAACTTCGCCCATCTATGGGGTGAAGTTAGACAACAACTTCGCCCATCTATGGGGTGAAGTTTATCTAATATCATCATCTTCAAGGAATTATTATGTCATCATTACTTCTTTTATTAGCATCAACGGCTTCTGGAGCGCAACCTGCACAGCCAACCGTACCATCAGCCGTATCTAACCTAGCCTTGCCAACACCAACCGCAACAGGTGGGCAACTCACATGGACGCTACCTAATAATGGCGGAGCAGCGATTACGGCACAGCGGATTGAGCGCAGCCCAGCGGGTGCGAACAACTGGACAACATTATCAAGTAGCATCGCTGGTAGCGCAACTCGGCATATGATTATCGCCACCGCAGCACCAACTCCGTGGGTAATAGTGCATATAGTAACGTGGTGACGGTGACGACAGTTGAAGCACTTACACTTTATGCGGAGTTTGCCACCGATACCAATCTTGCCGTCACCAATTTTTCAGATACCTTTGTGGCTGCGGATGTATCGGGCGGGAGGATTCAAAAGACGTGGGCGTTCAATCGTGACGCATTCGGGCGTGCAACCAAAGTGCGTTTTACCACAACTGGCACACTCCCCGCACCATTGCAACTGAATACTGATTATTATCTTTCGCAAGAAAGCGGGGCGTTGGTGGTGTATCCCGTTGCGCCTGAACTCTCACCCAATAATGATACGCCATTATTCCCCACGAATGATACGATGCTTCCTGCCGATTATTACCGCTATCAGCGTGGCGCGATAAGCCTGACCGATGGTGGAACGGGTACGCACACATGCACGGCGCAAACCATGGTACATGAGTGGAAGGATAAAACGGGCAATCTTGCGCAATTTGCACGTTCGACTAGCAATCTTAATGAGCTGCC
>RDZH01000003.1 GCA_004293935.1 Alphaproteobacteria bacterium
GAAATTTATCTCACCCTACGATAAACTCATTCAAGAATTTGACCAAAAACCCCATCTATTCAACATTAATCCAACCCATAAGTTGATGGGACTGAACAGATAGGCATATTTTTCTTTGTGATCATCTACCCAAAAAATCAACTGTATCGTGCGATTTACGTCCATATTATAGACTTTCATGATTCTACTCCTTAATGTATTGTGCGTTGTACTATAGACAAAAAAATATCCTGTTGCCTTATAAAAAGCAACAGGATATCACATGTGTTTTGACCTTAGAAGCCACCCCAAAGAACATCGCAAAAGATCATCTGCTTTATCATTGCGTCTGTGATGGTTTATGCGTATGATGTCTTAAAAAAACAAACCATGGAGAACATAAATGAATCAATTACGCTGGATGCGCCCTATCGGTGCATGTTTCACCCTCATATTTATGGTCACGGGATGCTTATCCTACGATACCACGCCCCCAGAAGTGAGCAAGCAACCTGCGATTATTTTAGATGTAAGCAAGGTTGAAGTCTATGGCGTGCGGGGTGGTGAACAGGTTAGCCTTATGCAACCAACAGTAGAGAAACTCACTGCAGAATGGTTGACGCAACGTATTCAATATACGGGAACTGGAAAAAAGCGCATGGTGATTGATATTGATGAAGCATCCATGGTGCAGAATCCAAAATCATCCAAGCCTGTTTTTGATGCCTTCACTTCACGCATCGCGCTCAGCTTCAAGCTGTATGGTGAGGACGGACACTTAGCCGAGCGTACCATGCGCATGAATATGAGTATCACACGAGAAATGGAAAAAGATCCAAGCATTGCGATACGTGACACGTTTTTTGCATCCATGGGTAAAGCGATTGTGAGTTCATTGGATCAAAAAGTTCCACCACAAGTGAAAGAAGAATTTCCTGAATTATTAACGCGCACGCACTATGTTGAAATCCACTAAGAACCTACGAGGTGTATGACCATTTATCTCCCTATAGCTGAAATGTCGATTGATATATTCGTCTTGCTCTTTTTGGGGAGCATTACGGGCATACTTTCGGGCATGTTTGGGGTTGGTGGTGGCTTTCTCATGACACCTCTATTAATTTTCATTGGCATTCCCCCTTCCGTAGCGGTGGCAAGCGTTTCTAATCAGATTACCGCTGCGTCACTATCGGGCTGTTATTCGCATTGGCGCAAAAATCATGTAGATATACGCATGGGGTGCATTTTGCTTGTTGGGGGCATGATGGGTTCGGGCTTGGGCATACTCTTATTCTCATGGCTGCAAAAGCAAGGGCAGATTGATTTTATCATCTCTATCAGTTATGTGGGATTCTTAAGCCTCATTGCGCTGATGATGGGGGGGGAGAGCCTCAAAGCGATAGCGCGCACACGTTATAAAAACAACATCCATCGTTCTTTGGCACATATTGAGGGGGTGATTGCCCTAAAAGATGCGTCACCACGCCTGCATCATTTGCGTGTGATGCCGAGTGAAGTACCAGTGTATCGCTCACCCTCACGGCGTTCATCCTCAGTGCCGTTCGCTTTTTTGCCGTGGAAGGTGCATTTCCCTCGTTCACGGCGCACGATGAGCATCCTATTACCACTCATCGTGAGCATGATGATTGGAGTATTAGTATCCTTACTTGGCATTGGTGGGGGGTTTTTCCTTATCCCTGCCATGCTCTATATTTTGAAAATGCCTGCAAGTGTGGTGGTTGGCACATCTCTGTTTCAAGCGATATTCGTCACCGCGCACGTCACTTTTTTACACGCCATGACCACGCAAAGTGTGGATATTGTGTTGGCGGGCTTGATGCTTATCGGCTCTTCCTTCGGGGCGCAATTAGGCATACGGTACGGTCTAAAAACACGTGAAGAACATGTGCGCTTATTACTTGCGGTGATGGTGATGTTTGTGGCGTTGCGGTTGGGGTATGATCTCATCTCAACCCCTGAATCGCTCTACAGCATCAGTTTTCGAGGGGGGCATTAATGCGCGTTCTTCTTGCACTCTTATTCCTAGGGTGGCTTATGCCCTCTTCCACTCATGCGCGCCCGTTGGTGGCTGAATTATCATCGAAAGATATTCTCATTCATAGTGCTTTTAATGGCACGCAACTGATTCTCTTTGGAACACGCAATGATTCGGGGGATATTGTGGTAGTGGTTCGTGGTGTACCTCGCACGCTCTATGTACGCAAAAAAGAACGTGTGATGGGCATATGGATGAATCGTGCGTCAGAAAAATTTGAGCATGTTCCTTCTTTTTATGCGATGGCATCTTCGCGCCCTTATGAGGAAATCCCGAAAAGCGTCTATTTCAACGCCCTTGCCATCGGTTATGCGCAGGCGGTGCAATCCTATCGCGCCCATGGCTATGATATGATGGAAGAAGAAGAACGGGCGCGCAGGGAATCTTTTGCGCACGCCCTATTGACATTAATGCAAGAACAACGGCTTTATGCTCCAGACATAGGGACGATTCAGTTTATCGGTGGCGGCTTATTTCGCACCTCCATTAATTTTCCAGATAACACCCCTACAGGTTCGTATGCTGCTGAAATCTATTTAATGCGCGATGGCGAGATTATTTCCATGCATACCACGCCTATTTATGTGCGCAAAACGGGCTTAGATGCATGGATTTATAATTTAGCGCATCAATCACCCGCATTATATGGCATGTTAGCCATTGCTCTTGCCGCGTTGGGGGGGACTCTAGCCATTCGACTGTTCGCTAGGTAAACGCGCCATAAATTAATTATAATTCATTTGTGTTGATTGCACTTGATCGTTCTACGCATCTATGATACATAGCTCCTGTACCTTTGTTTATAAATAGTGTTCTCATCAACCTATTTACCCATTCTATTATTCATTGCAATAATGATGATGTGAGGTGTGAACCGAACACTATGTATAAACATTATGGTATGCAGTCCTTTTACTGAATAACCACCCACTATGAGACCATACGCAGCTAAAAAGTTTTCGCTAAAAGCTGAACATATTCGTGTTGAACAACTTACGGAAGCCTTAAGGATTTTTGATCCTGAGGCATCTTATTGCCAACATGGGATGATGCACATGTTCAAAAGACAGCATCTCATCCTAGACATAGCGCAAGAACTCCGTTGGATTGGAGCGCACGCACAATGGTTGACTCTGCCCGAACATGGCAACAAAGAGACGGCGTTACTTGATATGCCTCGTCACTATGAAAGGCTTCCTTTTCGTGCGGAATATCCTGTGCGCGTTCTTTTGCATAATGCACGGTTAGTGTTACTATCGTGCCATGTCTTAAGCGATGAGCGATCATCGGTAACGTTAGATTCTCTTGAGAATTTCACGTTCAACGATGTCGGAACTGTTCTTGATGGATTCTATAGCCATCGTGAAGGCGCATGGGAATCATTGAACCTTGAACAAAAGTTGACTTATTTCTCCTTGGAGAAAAATTCAACTGCTGTGAACATACAAAGTGTGATTGATGCACACTATAACACACTGGCAAGGATTCAGCATCATTATGCCCTTGAATGGCATGATTATGCGCGATTTGTGCAGTGTTTTACTAAGTTCGATGTTCCTGAGTGGGCTCGATAACCATCTATAATGTTATAGTCGTTTGATAAAAAATATCTCATTTTTTATGTCAAACGGCTATAACACTGAGACTTCTGCATAAGTCTATCGTCTTGTCATACCCTTAGATCAAGCAGGAATCCAGTAAAAACCTATAGGAATTTCTGCAAAATCTTTGTTATTGTCATGCCTGCGTAGGCAGGCATCCAGAAACATAGGTTTTGGCTGGATTCCCGCCTACGCGGGAATGACAAGAAGTGAGCTTTATGAAGGACTCTCATTAAGTAATTGTAATTCATTTCCGTTAGATTATGCTTGATTGTTCCATTCATCTATGATATGTATCAATTTCACCTTGTTTATAAATAGTGTTGATGTCAGCCTATTTACCCATTCTATTACGTAAATGTAATAAAATCGTGATTAGGCTTGCCTAGCACTGCTGATAAACATTGTGGATAATGTTGTTTACCTTAACGAACAAATATGTCTGAACATCACTCGTCTGAACATCACTCGCCGGAAGGTGCTTTGGTTCATGGGCTTTCGGGGAATCTTTCCCCCTTGTCAAAGAACGAATTGCTTTCCAATAACACGGTAGCAATGTTCGCCATGCAGCCTAAGTTGGTCTTCCAATTTAGCGGGATGGATGGTAGTGAAATGGCAACGGAATTGCAACAAGGCAACGCCATTGCCATGGAACAACTTGAGCTAACGCGTCAGCAAATGCTGCAATCAGTGGAAATGCTTCGCATTGAGGCAAAGAAACTGGAAGTGGCAGAAGCGGCGTATTACGCGCAACTGCGGGCGCAATTTGTTGAGGATTATGATCGGGTGTTCCTTGGAACACGTGGCGATGCAGCAATGCGTCGCTTGCGTGTTCATGATCCGCTCTATGCACTCTCCTTGATTGCCAAGGATGTGCAAACTTCCTACGAAAGTGATCAATTACCTGTGGATTTATCCATGGATATTGCTCTGGTGATGGTGCATGGAAGCCCTGCAGCTCACCGACATCTCGTGACGATTTTTGCTCGTGAGTATTTTCTCGGGCTTGAACCATCGGGGACGTTCCAACAGGAACTTGCGACGATAGTTGATGCGATTGCGCAGATTTTGGCTGAGCAAGAGCAGGCGAAGCGGCTTGAAGCGGAGGCGAAGCAGATTGCGGAAGCGGAAGCAAAACGAATCGCTGATGCCAAGCACCTTACTGAAGAGGAGGCGTATCATGCTACGTCCACCCTTGTTCCACAAAAAATCCTGAATGATGAGGAGTGGAAAAACAGTTTTACTGATTCTGGGCAGGATCTTTGGTGGAAAACCACGCTCAGTGAACAACGTGCGATGCTTTCTACGTTGATGTATCATCTGCAACAAGGTAACGTGCGTAAGAACTTTTACCCTGAAAAAGGGTTTTTTGGTCACACCTATTATTCGGATCAAATTGCTGGTGTAAAAGTGAGCTTACGCGACTTAACGTGGAGCTACGGTTCTTTGTTTTTCTTCGCTCGTAAGATTGTACGCGAGGCAGGAATGGATTTTGCCACGGCAAAATGGGTAGGTGCCAAAGATGCTTTTTTGCGTCTGTACCCTCGTTACAGTGTTAATGTACGGTTTAGAGGCAGCACCTTAAGAACGAGGTTAGATTATCATGTTGAATCTCATAAGGTGTGCGCTGCATATGCACTGCACCATGGGACTCCTGACATGTTTCCTACATTGTCACGCGCTCAGCTTGATAAGATCCGTGCCAACAATATGTCTGGCATGTACCAATTTTCTGATGGTTACATCGCGCATTGCTACTTAATGGCGACTGAGCCTGAGTATGTGGAGTTCATCAAGGCATTGCATCCGTACTACATTCCAAACTGGTTAAAACGCTAAATGCGTTTGCTCATGTCTCTGACGCTTGTTCCCTGACACTTGTTCATGACAACATGACCATTCCATAAATGTTTTCCCCCGTATGGCTGGCTATCCTTGTGATAGTCTCCATCGGGGTTTTTTTTGCGTATAGTAGCGTCATTCCCTTAGATCAAGCAAAAATCCAGTTCAAAAAGTTATTCTGGACTCCTGCCTTCGCAGGCATGACACAGTATTTTAGTTGTTATGGATACTCGATCTATCGTACGTAATCCGTCATTCCTGCGAAAGCAGGAATCCAGTAAAAATCTATATATACGTAATCCGTCACACTTGCCTTACGCCAAGCATGACGAATTTGTTAGTTTTATGGGTTATGCAGAACTCTCACGACTATAATCACAAAGCCATTGCTTTTTCATTCTCCGCCACGCGCCCTTCCAGCACAGGAATATCGCTCATCGCAAGCGCGCTTGTCGGTGATTGTTGTGGCAATGCATCTTGTTGCAGTTGATTATTCTCATTATCCTTATCTTTGAAAAAATTATCCTTCACCGTTGCGACGGCACGGCTCATAACATAAAGCCCTGCGGTGCATACGCTTGTATAGAAGGCTTCAAATGCCATGGTATTTCCTAAGTAACCCAAAGGATCTGACAATTCTCCATTAGGCTTAAGATCCAATTTTGGAAATACTTGTTGAATTCCTGATGTAATAGCTGCTCCGGGACCATCAAATAAATGGTCATTTAATGATTTAATTGTGTCTTTATTTTCATCTCCAGCTATCCCAGCTACTATCTGCCCCATCGCTACCGCAGTCGGCACCACAATTCCTGCTGTTAAAAGCCTACCTGCGAGAATAGTTCCAAGATCTTGTTTTGGCTCTTGTTCATAAACAGCATCAGTTGCAGGGCGCGTGCCGAGCATATCATCAATAGTGCGCGCTACATGGGTACGGTTATTTTCAAGCCACGCAATAGGAAAAGCCATGATGCAGCCATCTAAAAAAGAAAGGGCAACCATTCTTGTCATGTCGGCAGAACCAGTACCCTGTTCATTTTTTGTCATGTTGAATTTATTAACTAAAAACTTCTCAACGTTCGTAGTGCGTTTGAGCATCATTTCAGGAAACCATTTCGTTCCTTGCGGAAAACTCTTCGCCATTTCGTCACCATACTTACTCATGAAGGTAAAGCCAACGGATATTGCAAACACACCAATATTATTCACCCCCCAATAAAAAAGCGCATCAGTCACCTTTAGCCCAGCAGTACGCTTCAGCTTACCATCCTTATCATATTCCGCTTGTTTGGATGGGTCTTCAAACAAATTGCTTTGTTTCGTGACTTTGGTATCCACCAATGGTTGATTATTCTCTTGTACTGCACCCATGCTCAATCCTTTCTCTCATATATCGTATCCTCATATTGCCGTGCAATAAACGGTTTGTCAAGAAAAACATTTTTAATGTGCATATACAAGAAAAACATGTGAATTAGGATGTTTTGCGCACCTGATCATAGCGAAAATTACTCGCATAGGATTTTGGGCGCATGATTTTTTTATGTGGTTCTTGCACACTATAACGCAACCCATGTTCTTGTGCATAGATAATGGCTTGTTCTTGCGTCTCAAACCATAGGTTCAGTTGTTGTTGCGTATCACGCATCCCCACCCAGCCCATCAATGGCTCAACATAATTCCCTGAACGCTGCACAAATTCCAGCTTCCAGCGTTTCGTCTTAGCACGCCCTGATTGCATAGCGGTTTTTGTCGGTTGATAAATTCGTACATCCATCATAATAGTTTACTCCTTACTTATAAGATACAACATTTTATCGCACAGCACAATCATGTTTTTTTGGCTTTCTTTGTGGCGGGTGCTTTGGCTTTTTCTTTGGCTTTGGCGGGTGCTTTTTTCTCTTTTTTCTCTTTCGGTTCTTGCTTAGGTGCGGCTTGTTTTTTGGTTTTTGCTGGTGCTTTTGCCTTTGCGGTTTTTGGTTGTTTTTTGGCAAGCAATGCTAGTGCTTCCTCCATTGTCACTTCTTCCACCACGGCATCTTTGGGCAGGGTCGCATTGATGATTTTATGCTTCACATATGCACCATATTTGCCCGAATAAATACCAATCACACCACCAAGTTCAGGATGCTCACCCAGCACACGCAACGGCTCTGCCCCTGCACCGCGTGGCTTTGTTTTTGCTTCCGCAATCAAATCAACGGCACGATTCATACCAATACTCAGCACATCATCCTCTTTCAGTCCAATATAGACGCTATCATGGCGAATATACGGACCAAACCTCCCTAGCCCTGCGGTAATGACTTTGTTCGTTTCTGGGTGCGTACCAATACGGCGGGGAAGTGCCAAAAGTGCTTCTGCTTGTTCGCGTGTGAGTTCGACGGCGTTCATGGTTTTAGGAACACTGGCACGTTTCGGTTTTTCTGCTCCTTCTTCCATCATTTCCACATACGCACCATACGGACCTTTTTTCACCTGCATGGCAGCATTCGTCTCTGAATGCCCTCCTAAGTCAATCGGGAATGCGGTATCATGTGGTTGCGCGTTTGTGCCTTCAACGTTCCCAAGGGGATCAAGTGGCTTCGTATAACGGCATTCAGGATAGTTCGTGCATCCCAAAAACGCGCCAAACTTTCCCGTTTTCAAATGCAATGTTCCCACATGGCAGGAGGGGCATATTTTTTCTTCTTTCTGCACCTCAGCTTTGCCATAAATGAATGGCGTAAGCATACGATCCAGTTCTTCCAACACCTCCCTTGTGCCGATCTCTTTCATTTGCGAAAGCAGCGTAAAAAAAGGATGCCAGAATTCATGTAAAACTTTTTTCCAATCATGCGTTCCTGCACTCACTTCATCAAGCTGTTGCTCAAGATTGGCAGTGAAATCATATTCCACATAACGCGCAAAATAATGTTCAAGGAAGCTATTCACCAATCGCCCGCGCATTTGTGCAATGAAGCGTTTTTTATCCAAAGCAACATATCCACGATCTTGCAGTACGGATATAATCGATGCATAGGTGGAAGGGCGACCAATACCTAATTCTTCAAGACGTTTCACCAAGGATGCTTCGGTGAAGCGTGGTGGCGGTTCAGTAAAATGCTGTGCCGGCGTAACCTCCGCAATTTCAACGCGCTCTCCTACTTCCAGCGGTGGCAATATCTGATTTTCTTCTTCATCGCTTTGGTCATCATCCAAGCCTTGACGATACATCTTCAAAAATCCATCAAAGCGCAATACTGATCCTGAAGCACGCACCATCGCAGGATTGCTTAATTCTTTGAATGTAATCGACATTTGGTCATAAACAGCGGCTTCCATCTGTGAGGCGATTAAGCGTTTCCAGATCAACTCATAGAGCCTAAATTGCTCTTGAGTAAGATGGGCGCGCATTTTCTCGGGGGTACGCGTCACGGAGGTTGGGCGAATGGCCTCATGCGCTTCTTGTGCATTTTTCGCTTTGGAACTATACATACGTGGCTGATTGGGAAGATATTTTGCGCCACATTCCGATTCTATCCAGCGACGCGTATCCGCAATCGCTTCTTGTGATACCTGCACACCATCGGTACGCATATAGGTAATCAAGCCGACTGTTTCCCCTCCCAGATCAATACCTTCATAAAGTTTTTGTGCCACCATCATCGTTTGCTTGGCACTCATGCCCAATTTACGGGATGCATCCATCTGCAAGGTGGAGGTAGTGAAGGGCGGATAGGGATTGCGCCGCATTTGACGCGGTTTCACTTCATCCACCAGCGCATGTTTGCCACGCAATGCTTCCACCATAGCCGTTGCTTGCGCTTCATTTTTGATGGTGAGTTTTTCGAGCTTTTCCCCCTGCCATTGAATGAGTTTACTCAGCACCATGCTTCCTTGTTTGGTGCTAAGTTTGGCACTAATATCCCAATATTCTTCTTGGATAAATTGTTCAATTTCGCTGTCACGCTCACAGATAAGGCGCAGTGCAACGGATTGCACCCTACCCGCTGATTTCGCACCCGGCAATTTACGCCATAAAATAGGGGAAATACCAAACCCAACCAGATAGTCCAAGGCACGGCGGGCTTGTTGCGCATTCACCAAATCCATATCAATGGCACGTGGCTTCGCGATGGCATCCAGCACGGCTTTCTTGGTGATTTCAGTGAAGGTAACACGCTGAATTTCGATATTTTTCGGCAGTTTTTTTGCCTCACGTAATGCTTCCACCACATGCCATGAGATCGCTTCTCCTTCACGATCAGGGTCAGTTGCCAAATATAAGATGCTCGCATTTTTGAGTGATTGCGCAATCTCGTTCATATGACGCTTAGAATCATCTGCTACTTGATAATCCATCGCAAAATCTTCATCCGGGCGCACAGACCCGTCTTTAGAAGGCAAATCACGCACATGCCCAAAAGAGGCTAACACATGAAAATCCGATCCCAGATATTTATTGATGGTTTTTGCCTTAGAAGGCGATTCTACTATTAACGTATACACGTGTTGTTCATCCTATCTGTCACACTTTTTATTCGTAAATCTTGCTCACGCGTCCGCCAACATGACGTTGAATGATGCCTGCTAATTCCAATTCAAGCAATAATACATGCATGATGCGTGCCTCTATTCCACTCATCACCATTAATTCTTCCACGGCAATGGGAGTGTGACTTATAAGATGCATCAATGTCATGCGCTCAATATCATAGGTTTCATCATCATCATGGGTATTGTGACCATCACGCATCATCCACGGATGATAACGTGAATCTTCCACCTTATAGGATTGTTGCGCTATATGTTGTTCCACATCTTCAGCTTTTTGGATAAGCATTGCCCCTTCCTGAATCAGCTTATTTGTGCCTTCTGAACGCGGATCCATCGGAAATCCCGGCACAGCAAACACATCACGATGATAATCCAACGCTTGCCGCGCCGTGATGAGTGATCCTGATTTCATGGTTGCCTCCACCACAATCGTTCCACGCGTCATCCCTGCAATAATACGATTACGTGCAGGAAAATGACGATGTTGTGGCACTGTTGCAAATGGCACTTCGCTTATAATCACGCCCACATCACGAATTTGTTCATATAATTCTTGATTTTCTTTTGGGTACACATAATCAATTCCCCCAGCAATCACGGCAACCGTACCTGTGGCAAGTGCGCCACGATGCACAAAGCTATCAATGCCACGTGCCAGACCAGAGACCACAATATGCCCCATCCCGCCAAGTTGCTGTGCGAGTTGGTGCGCAAAACGGCAACCATTTGCCGAAGCATTGCGCGACCCCACCATCGCCACCAATTTATGCATGGATAATAGGTGCGTATGCCCTAAAGCCGTAAGCAAGGGTGGCGCATCAGGAACATGACGCAACCATGTCGGATAATGGGCATGACCATAGGGAATAAAGGTTGCGCCATAATTTTGAACACGCTCTATTTCTGCCTGTGCATCATCGATCGAGCAGATCACAATTTTTCTCTTTGATCCGCCACGTTGTGCCAATGTAGGCAATGCCTTCAATGCTTTTGCGGGTGTTTGATAGCGTTTTATCAGTTCAAAGAACGTCATCGGACCAACATTCTCACTACGAATCAAGCGCACAATATCAAGAATGGGCGATGATGCAAGCGATCTATGTGCGTTATGTTCGTTATCATCCATCCCAAAATCAACCATCGGTTGATTGTGTTGTTGATGCTGCATTGGTTCGTGATGACTTAAAACCATGTTCTGTTCCTTGAATAAGGCGTGAGATATTGTCTCTATGACGCATAAAGATTAAAAATGTCAAAAGCAAGGGTAATATCCACTGATCATAAAAAATGATGTTCAGCACCGCACTCAATGCAAAAGTGCATAAAGATGCCAATGACACCAAGCGCGTAGCATAAAATATACCGATCCATGATGCGGTAAGTGCAGGAATAATCCACCAGCCATCGACCATATAGCCTGCATGAGTCGTACCAATCACAGCGAGCGCAGTTGCAACACCTTTGCCCCCACGAAAACGCAACCATACGGGATAACAATGCCCGAGTACCGCAACCACACCAATCAGATAGCCATCCGTCTCTGCAAGAGACATGCCGATGATAACAGCAACAATACCCTTTAGCGCATCCAACAATAAGGTGAGCGCGCCCCACTTCTTGCCAGCGGTACGCACCATATTAGTTGCCCCGATATTGCCCGAACCTTTGGTGCGCGGATCGGGGAGTTTGGCACATTTTGCTACAATCACCCCCATAGGAAGCGATCCAACAAAATACGCAATAAGCACAGCAAACAATAACATCATGATGCATCATGCCTATAGCAAGGGATTTGTCTATGTCAAAGGATTTTTTGCATATTGCGATAAAATCATTGCATTTTATAAAATTTTCGCTAAAAGAAGAAGGATAATCATATGATGATGAGTTTTCACCTTTGGTATGCCTGTTGCTAACATGTTTCACGTGAAACATTTCGGTAACGCGTCATATGTTCACTTCTTACCTTCATGTCGTGGTATCTATGTCCCTTGCTTCACCTGCTCTCACCACTATCGCACAACCTCAATTTAAGCGTGTCTTGATCAAAGTATCAGGAGAAGCCTTGATGGGGTCAAAATCCTATGGGCAAGATGATGTGATCATTGATCGCATTTGCCAAGAAATCAAGCAAGCCATGGATATGGGCGTACAAATATGTATGGTGGTTGGCGGTGGCAATATCTATCGTGGTATGTCGGCAGCGGCGCGTGGTATGGAGCGTTCCAGTGCGGATTATATGGGGATGTTGGCAACTGTTCTCAATGCGCTTGCGATGCAAAATGCTCTTGAGAAAATTGGTATTGATACACGCGTACTTTCTGCTATCCATATGATGGAGGTGTGCGAGCCTTATGTTCGCCGTCGTGCTATTCGTCATATGGAGCGTGGGCGCGTTGTCATTTGCGCTGCAGGAACGGGCAATCCATTTTTCACAACGGATACCGCCGCTGCATTGCGCGCCAGTGAACTAGGCTGTGACGGCTTATTCAAAGGAACACAAGTTGATGGGATTTATACTTCTGATCCCAAACTTGATGCCACTGCCACACGTTTTGATAGCCTCGATTATCAAGATGTGCTTGTGAAAAACCTCAAAGTCATGGATGCTTCCGCGATTGCTCTCGCACGTGATAATAGCATCCCAATCATCGTCTTTTCTATCCACAAAGAAGGGCAATTTGCCCGTGTGCTTCGTGGTGAGGGAGAATTCACGATTGTACGTCATCAACGCTCATAATTATACTTACAAAACAAAGGGATAAAATCATGGTCAACGTCAAAGAATATACAAAACGTATGGACGGCGCGCTTGCGTCACTTACGCATGAATTTGGAGGGTTGCGCACTGGTCGTGCCTCAACGAATCTTTTGGATTCTGTTGTGGTGGAAGCCTATGGTTCGCGTATGCCTATCAGTCAAGTGGGTACAGTCAACGTACCCGAATCACGTTTGCTTACCGTGCAAGTGTGGGATAATAGCATGGTCAAAGCCGTAGAAAAAGCGATTGCCAATGCTGGATTGGGAGTAAACCCTAGCGTTGATGGGCAAACCATCCGCGTTCCCCTCCCCGCTTTAACAGAAGAACGCCGCAAAGAATTGGTGAAATTAGCTGGAAAATATGCCGAACATGGGCGTATTGCGGTGCGCAATGTGCGTCGTGATGGCATGGATGAAATCAAGAAGGCAGAAAAAGATAGCAAAATATCCGAAGATGAACAACGTAAACTTTCCGATGAATTACAAAAAATGACGGATGATTATGTGAAAAAAATTGATTCTATGCTCGAACAAAAAGAAAAAGATATTATGCAGGTCTAATACTGCCATGAATCAATCTTCTGAATCTCCAATTTCTGCGATCGCTGCCGAAAAAATGCCCAAACATATTGCGATTATCATGGATGGTAATGCACGTTGGGCGCAGCAACATGGGAAAAATGTATCCTATGGGCATCGTCACGGTGCGGAGACGCTACGCAATATTCTCAAGCCGTGTATTGAATATGGCATTCATTGTTTGAGCGTCTATGCCTTTTCGCGTGAAAATTGGTCACGTCCGCATGATGAAGTAGCAGATTTGATGCTGCTCCTTGATATGTATTTACGCAAGGAATTGAAGAGCTTAATCAAGCAAGATATTAGGTTGCATATATCAGGAGATTTATCCCTCGTACCTAAATCTATTCGCGCACAATTAGTGCGTGCTATGGATGCAACACGCCATAGTAATCGCTTGATTTTTAACATTTGTTTGAGCTATGGGGCGCGTCAAGAGATAACCGAAGCGTGCCGTCGCACGATACAACAATGCATTGAACAGGGCATCAACCCCGAGAGCATCACGGATGAGATGATCGCGCATAATCTTTATACATCCCCGCTTCCTGAACTTGATCTTTTAATACGCACAGGTGGCGATATGCGCCTCAGTAATTTTTTGCTGTGGCAAGCTGCCTATGCAGAACTCTATTTCACCGATACGCTTTGGCCTGATTTCAAAGCTGAACATCTTGAGCAAGCATGTGCAGCTTTTGCACAACGTGAACGACGCTATGGCAAACGAAGAACTATCTAAACGTATCAAAACCGCCATCATCCTTACCCCCATCGTGGTGGGATCAATGTTGGTGATGGAGGCATTCATTATACTTATTCTGGTTGCCCTAGCAGCCATGATGTATGAATGGCGTACCCTTGTACCCAAATTGCCAACTAGCACAATCATGTGGTTTAGGCGCAATCATCTATGGGTGCATCTGCTTGGATATGTCTATATCATCTTTAGTTGCGTTGCTATGATGGTGGTGCGATCTATCCCTGAATCTGGATTATACCTGACTTTATTCATCGCTTTATGCGTCATTGCAACCGATATTGGTGCTTATTTTGGTGGCAAACGCTTTGGTCGTCATAAGCTCGCACCACGCATTAGTCCATCCAAAACATGGGAAGGGCTTGCCTGCGGGGCATTCGCTTCATCTTGCATGGGGATGGTAAGCCTACCTATGCTAGGTTTTTCTTTACTTCATGCGGCTTTTTATGGAGTATTGTTTGCCGTGATTGGGCAAGCGGGCGATCTTCTGGAATCACTGATCAAGCGTGCTGCGGGAGTAAAAGATAGCTCGCAGCTACTCCCGGGACATGGCGGAGTCTTGGATCGGCTTGATAGTCACCTTGCGGTTTTTTTAGTGGCATTTTATCTGTTTGTATCATGAGACGCACTCATATGGATTTTATCAATCCATTCTTAATCTTTGCCTAGTAAGATAATTCTATTATAGATGCTTTGTACATATGGTGTGCCTATCATAAAATAGGTAATTATAGTGTCAAAGCACTATCGTCTTTCTAACTATGGAAGTGTTGCGCACTATGACAAAAAAAAGAATACTTATTGTTGAAGATAATGATCTGAATCTAAAATTATTTCGAGATTTGCTTGGCGCACACGGATACGAAACCATCGAAACCAAAGAGGGCTACGAAGCCATCACTTTGGCAAAAACGATACGCCCTGATTTAATTTTGATGGATATTCAGCTTCCTGAAGTCTCTGGTCTTGACGTAACGAGGCGTATTAAGGCAGATAAGGAAATTAATCATATACCGATTATAGCCGTGACTGCGTTTGCTATGAAAAATGATGAGGAGAAAATTATGCGCGCTGGGTGTCAAGCCTATATTGCGAAACCCATTGCTATTCTTGAATTTCTAAAATCAGTACGCTTCCACCTCAATGAACCACAACCAGTACGCGAAGGCTTTGCATGACCGCTTTAATTCTCGTTGTCGATGATGTTCCTGCTAACGTCAAATTATTGGAAGCAATGCTGAGCAATGAGTATTATGATGTCATCACCGCAAGCGATGGCTTTGACGCGATTAAACAAGTAACAGCACACAAACCTGACCTGATTTTACTAGATGTGATGATGCCGGGCATGGATGGTTTTGAGGTATGTACACGCCTCAAAAAAGATGCGGAGGTATCCCATATTCCCGTAGTAATGGTTACGGCACTCAGCGATGTGTCTGATCGTGTACGCGGTTTGGAAGCGGGAGCGGATGATTTTATCAGCAAGCCTATCAATGATACGGCGTTATTCGCTCGCGTGAAATCTCTCGTGCGTATCAAAGTATTGCTTGATGAATTGCGAATGCGTGACAAAACAGGGCGACAAGTCGGCGTACTCGCGGATGATTCCAATAGCTTTACTGCCGATGTCGCAGGTGCGCACATGATTGTTATTGACGATGATTTGGTGCAATCGCGCAATATCTCAGAATATTTCAACTCACGTTATAAGGTAACCACCTATACAGACCCTGCCGAAGCACTAGAGACCCTCAAGCAACATGTGCAGCCTGATGTTATCGTCGTCAGCACCATGCTTTCGGATATGGACGGCTTGCGCTTGGCAACGCAACTCAAAAATATCGATCATTTGCGTAACGTGCCAATTATCACACTGGTTGATGAACAAGAACAACATCTCATGCTCAAAGGGTTGGAACTGGGAATTAATGATTATTTGCATGTGCCGATCGAACTGAATGAGATGGAAGCACGCCTTAAAACGCAAATTCGACGCAAAAAATATCAAGATGCCCTACGCGCTAACTATCAAGCAAGTGTCTCACTTGCCGTCACGGATAAACTTACAGGCTTATATAATCGTAACTTTCTTGATGCGCATATCCAAAATATTATCAATCAATCACTCGCTAATCAAAAAAACTTTGCTATTATGATGCTGGATATGGATCATTTCAAATCCGTCAATGATACGTATGGGCATGATGTGGGGGATGAAATTCTCCGCGAACTCTCCAAACGCATGGTAGCGAATGTCCGCAGCTCTGATCTTGTGGCACGTGTGGGGGGTGAAGAATTTATGGTACTCATGCCTGAAACGACCCTGCACGATGCCTATATGATTGCAGATCGTATGCGCACTAATATTGCTCAAGAGCCATTTGCTATTTCTCATGAAGTGAAAGCAATTAATAAAACTATCAGTATCGGTATTGCTGAACTTAATCTTAGCAGTGATAACGCTTCTGCACTCATCAAGCGTGCCGACATTTCCCTTTATGAGGCAAAAAACGGGGGAAGAAACCGTGTATGCCCTGTACCAAAACCAGCAGTCATCGCACCACAACAAACTATTGGTGGATTATTTGGGGGCTTGCGTGCAATGAAAGGTTTCTCTAGTGATTTTTAATAGAGACTGATGCATAACCCATAATGCGTAGGCAGGAATCCAGCAACGATAGTATGTTCTGGATACCAGCTTATCAACGGTATGACAAGAACATAGACTTACGCAGGATTGCTACCCTTTACATGATGTAAATATTTCACGCTACGCATTCGGTCTTATGCTCCCCCGCAGGCGGGAGAGCTAGTGAAGCAAGGATTTCTCAAAAGAAATCCGATGCTGAACTGGGGGGGGTACATTCTATTCACCCCCCACCCAATCATCTGCGGTTTTTCGTTGAAAAACCTTGATTCTTGGACTCCCCCGCAGGCGGGGGAGTGAACCATTCCTATCTCATGAGGGGTGGCAAGTTTACGCAGGATTGCCTTTGAAGGTCACCGCACGTCCGAACCGTACAATTTTCTGCCCTAAACGCCAGCTTGTGGAAGCACGCAACGCATCGTGATCTGCACGTAATTTTGCGATAGTATCTTGGGCGCGTAACTGCACATGCTGAATCTCACGCTTATAGCCATCCATCTGACTTTCAAGCTCATTTTTGCGCTGCTCTACCTCAGAGAATAGTTGATAATGCTGCTCTAACCGTTCTTGCGTTGCACTAAATTGCTCTAACGAGAGAATCAAATCAGAAGCAAGTTCCGAAGGCTTTTGCCATTCATTCAATAAGGTTTTTTCGCGTCCACTCACATAAGCGACTAATTTTTTCTGTGTATCCGTCATCATCTCCGTCATCAATGCTTCATTGCCTCGAGAGCGGTATAAGGCAGGATCAACAAAGCTGGTAATTTCGCGCTCTGTTGGCAAGGTTAAGCCACGCACCCCCAATGCCGTGAGATCATCATACATCTTTTGTACGGTAGCAATCGGATCAGCAAGCATGGCAGAATGCTGCACATAGATTGTTGGGGTGCGCTGAATGGCATTAACAACGCCTGTGGCGTAATATTCCCACAATGCCATAGAGAAGGACAAAGAAAACTGATTGCGTGTTTTAAGCGAGCGCGCCACTTCCTGCGGATTACGATACACACACACCACCACTGGCATCTCAAGCATAGGTCGCCAAAATGGGTAGGTTAAACACATACGTGGGTCTTTCATCACCCATGGACGGCTTGCATCCATCTCCAGAATAATGTTTTTCATGTTGCTGAAGATCGGCGCAAGCGCTTGGGCATCTTTTGGTGCGACTTTCTCTGAACCTTGCCATTGCGCTAAGCGATCCCACGCACAGCCATAATGCGCAAGTATGGCATCATTTGCAGCAATCACATCACCGCGCTCCCAAAACCCTTTTGGGTTATCACTACTCACGCCAATAGATGATTCACCAAGACCAAAATACGCGCCCATCATGTTAATGAGACGAGTAACCATAGATGTGCCCGAACGGTGGGCTCCGAGTACGATAATTTGCATCCACTACTTATACTCGTTCTTTATCGCTATCGCAATCATTTTTTAAAAGAAATATGTCACAATAAATGTTAGGGAAATCCTCCAAAATTATACTTAAAGGGGAACAAGCTGCAAAAGCACTATACTTATGGTTGCATATTGCGCCTGCTTTTGCTAGTCTATATTTATGATATTTATAAAAACCACCTCTACCCATCATGCCCCCCTCTATGCACGAAGATGTATGCTGTGCATGAGCTTGTTAAGCATCCTCTTATTAGGCTTAGGAGCGATCACGGATTTAGAATACATCGCATTCATAGCGGAGTGTTTCTTGGGTGGCTGCGTTGGGTGTGCCATCCTATATCGTACAATGGTCATTCTTGGCGTAAGGCAGGAATCCAGAACAGCACTAAGACATGGATACCCGCCTTCGCGGGTATGACACGAGGTGAGAGTTATGCAGAACGCTCATGATCACTCATGAAAAAAATCATAAATCTGCTGCGCAATGCGTGCATTGATGCCCTCCACGTTGCACAAAGCCTCATAGGATGCCTCCGCCACCGCTTTACTTGATCCAAAATGCAGCATCAAGGCTTTTTTGCATTTTTATCGCTGATTAATTTTAGCCGATGCTTCGCGTTCAACAGCAATATTCTCTGCAAATCCAAGCCTACCGCGTTCTTGCGTAACACGATCTTGCATTATCTCTTGCTGATTTTGTAAATCACTTGTATCAATGCCCATCTCTCTAAGAGCCGCAATATCATAAGATTGTTCTGCCATCTGCGCTATTTGATTCGCAACATCTGAAACGTCTGGTTTGAGTGAACCACGTTCGCCTCTTTGATTTTCTATTTTTTCTTTCCAAGACATAATGCCCTCCATAGTTAAATTAATTGTTTAGTTCCTTTTTCTTATGGCATAAGCTATACTGATCTAAAGGAGACCAATTTATGGGAAGTATATTGCATGGTAACGCCAAGACTACGCCAAAA
>RDZH01000004.1 GCA_004293935.1 Alphaproteobacteria bacterium
GACTGTTCACAAAGCACCCACCTGTGGGGTGCTTTGTATTCTATGAATGCTTTCATCCCACAGGTGGATGAAAGCGGCAGCAATCAGCTCCTTACGCAGCTCACCACGAGGCAACGCATAGATGCTGGCGTACATCGTCTCATGGCTGATGAGGTAATCGGAATCTTCCTTGCACATGCGTCTGAGCTTACCAGAAATCGCCTGTGGTGACTAGCCCTTCTTCAGCCGCCCAATCACATACGCGCGCAGGCGAGTCCGCTTGCATAATTTGCGTGCGCGCTTGCCTCGCCTGCGCTTGGCAGCACGATCCACCGCAAACGCCGCACTGTAACCGCCGTCATACCCGTAACGCTTCAACTCACGGCTTATCGTGCTGGCAGAACGCCTCAATAGACGGGCAATCGCACGAATGCCAACATCACGAGCGCGCAGTTCCATCAAACGCGTCCGCTCCCAATCATTCAAATGACAATACACCAAACCCATAATAACAACATCCTATATCTGTTACAATATAGGTGTTGCGCTTCAAACTAGAGTCCGTCAAGATATACCGCTTATTCGCATTCATATGCTACGCATCTTCATCTGCGAGCGGTCACTTTAATGTGATATACCGCTTATTCGCATTCATGCTACGCATCTTCATCTGCGAGCGGTATATTATTATCCATTGTTTCTATCAAAATGTTCTTTGAAAAACGCAAAAAGATTTTATGCATGTCATTCTTGCTTGATGCAATCGCCACTTCTCCTTGATAAAGGGAAGCAAGCATACGGGCAAGCGCAAAACATATGGTTTCATGCACTACTCGTGAGGTAATGACGGGCAACGCAGCACGCGATGCGGATAGATCGGCAGATTTGGATGCCCCAAAATCCTGCGTTGAGAATAAATGATGCGCATCATATTTGATTTCAATCACTAATTCTTTGGAAATCTGCTTATTAAATTCAATATGCGCCGAAATCTCGATTGATGTTCCTTGCACAATATGGGAGGCAGCACCGCACAATATATTCACCAGCATATGAAGAAAGCGATCCTCATCCACCAACACAGAAGGCATGAATTCATCGGAATGTATTTTAACATTCACATGACGAAATGCAGGTATTTCATGAAATTGGCGTACCGCACGATGCAGAGCAAAATTCACATGCACCACAGTTTCGCGTAAAATCAATGAATTATATTCTGTTCGCGCAATAAATTTTATATCTTCCAGCATCTGATTCAGATGATGTACACCCACAGAAATTTCATTGACTTGTTCCACATAAGAAGGTGTTCGATGCTCATAATCGAGCATGTCCAGAATCGATTGATGCACCCTCGCTAAAGGTTTTTGTATATCGTGCATTGTCGTACAAAGAAAATCACTGCGCGCACGTGTGAGTAATTCTACTGTTTCTTTTGTGCGACCAAGATATTGATTTTTAAGTTTTAACTCATGGGAAACACGTTTTTGCTCTTCAATACACGCGCTTAATTTGCTTATATAGTTGCCTAATTGCTCAATTTCCAGCGATCCACCTCGTGGCATATAGGAAGAGCCTTTGCCTGAAATGATATTTTTGGCAACTTCCGATAGATGTTCAATAGGATAGATAAGGCGCGTGCGAATCAACCATAATAAAATGAATAAAAATCCTGCTAGCACCAAAATTTGCATCATGCGCGCTTTGAGTAGAGAGATGATTTCATCATTGAAATATTGGTAATCATAGGTAATACAAAAGAGGTAGGGGTGATATTCTGATTTTTGATACAAAGCAAAAGAGAGATGCCTACGCATAATAGAAGGCATCGATAAAATCTCAGAATCCGATGTGTGTTCTGCTGCTTTATAAAACTTGGCAAGAATATCTTCATTGAGAGGAGTAACGCTATCATCGCTTTGTGCACTGTCCGTCACAAACGTCAATGTATTCGTGTACATCGCAAAATTCACGCCTTTTTTCTGTATAACAGACTGCATCTTATGCGTTAATTCTTGAATATCAAACGTTATCGTAAGCACACCAATAAATACGCCTTGTATATCCGTAATCCCTAAGCTAATCGGAAGAAACCATTGCTCCCCCTGCATCCCTTGTATTGGACGACCAATATGAGCGCGCCATGGTGCAGTCAATGCTTTTTTGATATGATCGCGATCTGCCACCGTATAAGGCACATCCAAAACACCATATTTACTCGTATTGATCACGTTTAGATCGGCATTGACCCACATCAATTCATAAAAGGGGTTATCCTTGCCACCCGCATGAAATGATCCTAAAAGAGTCGCCATTTTTTGGGGATTATGGGTATAATCATCATGCACTAATTGACGCGCTAACGATTCCAGCACATAAGAGGCAAAATTCGTTTCTGTATGAAAGGTGCGATCAATACGATAATGCTCTTCTTTTAAGCTATTGACCGTTTCATGGGCATAATAATCATGGGTTTTATACGCAACAGCACAACCAACAAAAACTAAGACCACAAAAATGATCAAAAACATGAAAATAAAATCACGTACAATGGTTGCTTTTTTTGGATAAGGATACATAAGCCCCATCATAGTCACCCTCACATGAAGATTAATAGTATAAAATGAAGATAAAAATAATTTTTTTGTGATATTATGATAAAAGGGTGCAAAGATACATCGAACAATACGGGGTTTTTCATGTCTATCTACGAATTTATTGGTTATACGGGAACTTTGATTCTTGTGATTTGCTATCTTCTCATACAATCTGGTCGTTGGGATCCCCAAGAACTACGCGTCCCGTTATGCAATGGGATTGGTGCATCATTCATCTTAGTATCCCTCTATGAACAACCTAATATGCCCTCTATTGTTATAGAACTCATTTGGATGAGCATCAGCGTCTATGGGATTCTTCGCTGCATACGCAAGAAACGTCAATAGCATTATAGAGTATGTCTATATAAATTTTTGATCATAGTTGCATATTCCTCTTGCGTTGTGAGATAAGGCACGTCATATTCATGACTCGGATTAACATGGAGCATGAATATGAGTTTTACCGTTACTACAGGTGCGCTACCTTCCTCAAGAAAGCGTTATTTTTCTAGCACGCGCTTTGCCGATGTGCATGTGCCGATGCGTGAGATTGTACTTTCTCCCACCGCCCGCGAGCCAAATCTAACCGTCTATGATACGTCTGGTGCGTATACGGATGAGCAAGCACAAATCGATATTCGTGCAGGTTTAGTACAAATACGGGATAGTTGGGTAGAACGCCGTGGATGCGATAGCTATCTTGGGCGTGAAGTAACACCGCAAGATAATGGGTTTAAGGATTGGAATGGTGCTGCAAGCCAGTTAGTCGAAACCTTCCCGAAGGTGAATCCGCGCCCACGTCGTGCTAAAATGGGGGGCAATGTCACCCAAATGCATTTTGCGCGCAAAGGCATCATCACCGAAGAAATGGAATATATTGCCATTCGTGAAAATGAAGGGCGCAAAGAATATCTTGATCAGTGGCAACATTATCAAAGCCCTTTTGGTGAAACCGTAGGTGATCGCCGTTTTTCGCGCCGTGATAACCGTCATGCAGCCAATAGTTTTGGTGCATCCATCCCGCAAGAAATCACGCCTGAATTTGTACGTGATGAAGTTGCACGTGGGCGCGCTATTATTCCTGCCAACATCAACCACGTCGAACTTGAGCCAATGATCATTGGGCGCAATTTCAAAGTGAAAATCAATGCCAATATTGGTAATTCCGCTGTGACCTCCTCCGTTGCCGATGAAGTAGATAAGCTCGTATGGGCAATACGTTGGGGAGCGGATACGGTGATGGATTTGTCCACAGGGCGCAACATCCACAACATCCGTGAATGGATCATCCGTAATTCTCCCGTGCCGATTGGTACAGTGCCGATTTATCAAGCACTTGAAAAAGTAGGAGGCGTTGCCGAAGACCTCACATGGGAAATCTTCCGTGACACATTGATTGAACAAGCCGAACAAGGAGTGGATTATTTCACCATCCATGCAGGCGTGCGCTTGCCGTTCATCCCAATGACAGAACAACGCGTGACAGGTATTGTCAGCCGTGGCGGTTCAATCCATGCGAAATGGTGCATGGCGCATCATAAGGATAATTTTACCTATGAGCATTTTGATGAAATATGTGAGATCATGAAGGCCTATGATGTATCCTTCTCGCTCGGTGATGGCTTGCGCCCCGGATCGATTGCTGATGCCAATGATGCTGCACAATTTGCCGAACTCAAAACATTAGGGGAGCTGACGCACCGCGCATGGAAGCATGATTGCCAAGTGATGATCGAAGGGCCGGGGCATGTGCCAATGCATCTGATCCAAGAAAATATGACCAAACAGCTTGAAGCGTGCGATGAAGCACCGTTTTATACGCTTGGACCACTCACCACCGATATTGCTCCCGGTTATGATCATATCACTTCGGGGATTGGAGCTGCAATGATTGGCTGGTTCGGATGCGCGATGTTGTGCTATGTCACGCCGAAAGAGCATCTTGGCTTGCCTGATCGTGATGATGTGAAAGAAGGTGTAATCACCTACAGAATCTCGGCACATGCAGCGGATTTAGCGAAAGGACACCCAGCAGCACAACACCGCGATGATGCGCTCAGCCGTGCGCGTTTTGAGTTCCGTTGGATGGATCAGTTTAACTTGTCGCTTGATCCTGAACGTGCCTTGAAATTCCACGATGAAACCTTGCCTGCCGATGGTGCAAAACATGCGCATTTCTGCTCGATGTGCGGACCAAAATTCTGCTCGATGAAAATCAGCCAAGAAGTCCGCGTATTTGCCAACATTCAAAACCAACCTGCCCTTGCATCAAGCACAGAAGTGGAATCGGGGATGCAGGATATGGCGGAAAAGTTCAGAGAAGCAGGTAGTGAGATTTATCAAAAGGTCAGTTAGATTGCTTGGATTGTGTCGCAGTTGGATTGAAGGCAACTTCACCCTAATTCTTTTTTTGGGGCTAATGTTTGGTCTGATCGTACCTGCGATGCAGCATTGTCCACCTGAAGTGCCGCTTGCTTTTGTATCGATGGTGATGTTTTTATCGTGCAGCAAAATACGCCTACATGATATGCGATCTATTGCATGGGGTTGGGGCGTGCTGCTTTATATCAGTCGCTTTTTGCTCCTTCCTGCCTGCTTATTCTGGATAAGTCACATCCTTGCACCTGATTATGCTCTTGGTGTGTTGCTGGTTGCGTTGATGCCTGTGGGTGTATCCGCGACAGGACTTGCGGGAATGATGGGGGCATCGGTAGCATTAGTATTATGCGCCACGGTGATCACCAGCCTTCTTACCCCCATCATTGTTCCCTTTATGGTGGAACTGCTCGGCAACCAACATATGGATATTGATCCTTATGCGATGTTCACCACCATTGCGCTAAGCATCATGCTTCCGACGACATCCTATTTTGGGGTGGCTCGCCATCATGCGCGTGCGCGTGCATGGATCACATCCAACACCTCATGGCTTACCCCACTGCTTATGGCAGGCATGGGGGCAAGTGTGGTAGGGATGCAACGTGGCTTTATCTTAGATAATCTCCCGCTTTTATTCGATGCGTTCCTATTGGCAAGCGCACTTTATGCGCTACTCTTTGTAGTTGGTTGGTGTGCAGGAAAACACCAATCCGTCATGCTCAGCAAAAGCCTTGCTCTGTGTTCTGGTTCAAACAACATCGCTCTTGCTGCGGCTATTGCTGTGATGTATTTTCCCCCTTCCGTGGTACTGTTCACTGTTGTCGGTGATGTCGTCTGGGTATGCGCGGTTGGTTTATTCAAACGCTGGGCAGATCGGATGTAGCGAAAAAATCACGATCACGGCGCAGCAAAATGAGCTTTCAATGCATCACTAACATTAGGAGATACAAACGCCTCCACCGATGCACCAAGGCGAGCAATTTGCTTCACAAAACGCGAAGAAACAAAATGTGTGGATTCCGAAGCGGTTAGAAAGATAGTTTCAATATGTGGGGCAAGTTTAGAATTGACACACGCCATCTGAAATTCATATTCAAAATCAGATACCGCACGCAAGCCTCGTATCAACACATGCGCTCCTTGCTCTTGCGCAAAATTGGCAAGCAACCCTGAAAAGCTGCACACACGTACACGCCGTGCATCGTCTCCCAAATAGGTGCGCACATCTTCACACACCAAAGCTGCACGTTCATCCAAAGAAAAGATTGGCTGTTTCCCTGTATCCAATGCTACCGCTACCACCAATTCATCAACCACACGCAAAGCACGGGTGATAATATCCATATGCCCTTTCGTGATGGGGTCAAATGTTCCGGGATAAACACCGATTGAGGTTGGTTGCATAGATTATTCTTCCTCCTCATCATCGGTGGCGTTTTGTACCATCGATGCAGCAATACGCACAGCAGATACCACATATTCATCTTGTGCGACACTGAATAACCGCACTCCTTGCGCCGCACGCCCCGTTATGCGAATCTGATCAACCGAACAACGAATAATTTTAGCGGCGTTGGTCATCAAAATCAACTGATCACCTTGTTCCACAGGGAAACTTGCAACCACAGCACCATTACGTTCATTGGTTGGAATGGTAGTAATCCCCTGCCCTCCACGTCCTGCCATGCGATATTCATAGGAAGAAGTTCGCTTGCCATAGCCTTTGGCTGTGACGCTTAAAATCAGTTGTTCACGCTCTAACATCTGCGCAAAACGGGCATCGCTCAACTCGTAGGAGGTGATTTCATCATCCGCATCATCGCTTGGGGCTGTAGCTTCAGCTTCATCTTCTGCACCACGGCGCAACTGATTTGCTTTTTTCACAAATGCTGCACGTTCTTCTGATTCCGTTTCCCCGCCATGCGTAATGATCGACATGGATACAACGCGATCACCTTCCGCAAGTTTAATCGCACGCACTCCTTGTGAATCACGCCCCGCAAAGACACGAATAGCATCCACGGCAAAGCGAATCGCCTTACCATATTCAGTAGCAAGCAACACATCTTGATCAGGGGAGCATACATGCACCGCCACCAATTCTTCCCCTGCGCCAAGTTTCATGGCAATTTTACCATTGCTTTGAATGCGGTGGAAATCAGAAAGATCATTCCGACGAATCGTACCAAAGGAGGTGGCAAACATAATATGCAGATCATTCCATTTGGTTTCATCTTCAGGCATCGGCATAAAGGTGTTAATGCGCTCACCTTCCTTCAGCGGGAAGACGTTGATCATCGCCTTGCCTTTCGTGGTAGGCGTACCAAGCGGGAGGTTATAGACTTTCAGACGGTACACCGTGCCGTAATTAGAGAAGAACAATACGGGCGTATGCGTATTGGCAACAAATAGTGCCTCAATCACATCTTCATCCTTCATGCTCATGCCCGAACGCCCCTTGCCACCGCGCTTTTGCGCACGATAAGTATCAAGTGGCACGCGCTTAATATAGCCACCGCTGGTGACAGTCACCACCATATCTTCTTGCTGAATCAGGCTCTCCATATCCGCCTCAAACTCCGCATCTTCAATAGTAGTACGACGCGGCACAGCAAATTGCGCCTTCACTTCCAGCAATTCTGCTTTCATGATGTCCATACGTTCCGTTTGCGATGCCAATATCTGCAAATAACGGGTAATTGCTTCACCTAGTTCAGTAAGTTCTTCATGGATTTTATCGCGCTCCAAGCCTGTGAGTCGTTGTAGGCGCAATTCAAGAATCGCTTTCGCTTGCTCATCAGTAAACCGTATCAGATTGCCATCAAGATAATTACGGCGGTCATCCACCAAAGCGAGTAATGACAACACATCGGAAGCATCCCAACTACGCGCCATCAATTCTTCTTTTGCAACGTGCGGATTGGGCGCATTACGAATCACCGCAATCACTTCATCAATATTCGCTACAGCAATCGCTAAGCCAAGCAATAAATGTGCTTTATCACGCGTTTTATTCAATAAATAGGTAGTACGGCGGATAATCACTTCTTCACGGAAGGCAATGAATGCACGCAAAATATCTAACGTGCTTAATTGCTGTGGTGCGCCATGATGCAACGCCAAGCTATTAACCCCAAAAGATGTTTGCAGTGGCGTATAGCTATAGAGCTGGCTCAAGACCACATCAGGGATCGCATCGCGCTTCACTTCAATCACCACGCGCACACCGCTTTTATCCGATTCATCGCGCAAATCAGAAATGCCCTCAATTTTCTTATCGCGCACCAATTCTGCAATACGCTCCACAAAACGCGCCTTATTCACTTGATAGGGCATTTCCGTGACAATGATAGCGGTGCGCTTATTGGGCAGCTCTTCAAACTCAGTACGTCCACGCATGATGACTGATCCACGCCCTGTGCGTGCAGCATTGTAGCTCCCCGAACGCCCAAGAATAATGCCCCCCGTAGGGAAATCAGGAGCAGGGATCAAGCGCACCACATCATCGATTGTCGCATTGGGGTGATTAATCACATAGCAGGTTGCATCCACAACTTCACCAAGATTGTGAGGCGGGATATTGGTTGCCATCCCCACAGCAATCCCCCCCGCACCATTGACCAAGATATTAGGAAAGCGTGCAGGAAGCACACGCGGTTCACGTTCCGATCCATCATAATTTTCTTGAAAATCAACCGTGTCTTTGTCCGTATCTTCCAATAATCCTTGCTGAGAAATACGCGCCAAACGTGATTCCGTATAACGCATCGCCGCAGGAGGATCGCCATCCATCGAACCGAAGTTCCCCTGCCCATCAATCAGCATCGATGACATCGAGAACGGTTGCGCCATACGCACCAACGCATCATAAATCGCGCTGTCACCGTGTGGGTGATATTTACCCATCACTTCCCCGACAATACGGGCAGATTTTTTATAGGGTCGATTATAATCACAGCCCGATTCATGCATCGCATAGAGAATACGACGATGCACTGGCTTCAAACCATCACGCACATCAGGCAATGCCCGCGATACGATGACACTCATCGCATAATCAAGATAAGAACGCTTCATTTCGCGTTCAATAGAAATGGTTTGTATCGAACTATGGTCGCTCACGCTTATATCCTATGAAATATGGTAGAGCGTACCATACACCACACGATCATCTGACGCAATGATAAATTTAGAACCTGCCTCTAGTCGTTTGGAACAAAGCGTATCGTTGCAAGTTTACGCAACAACACCACAAACATCGAAAGTGTCGGCGTGGTTGCGGTTTTGAGATCATGCACCATGCGACGATAACGCTCAATTTCGCCTTCATTGACACGTTCCCACAACTGCATTGCTTCATCAATCGATGCACCTTGCGCTAACCCTTCCATGATGCAGGAGGTCAAACGCCGTTGTTCTTCATAGAGTTCATTAATCACATTGCGCACCGCCAAGCGATCCCATGATGTTTCCGCAGAAAGAAGGGATACGGCATGACGCAGCCCATCCAATTCAAGGCGCGCATCGACATCAAAATAAATAGTTCCAATAGCGCGTTGTTGATGCGGACTTTGCTGATCCAACAACACAATATCACTCGCTGCCAATAAAATATCCAGCATAGCAAGACGCTTCGCCACTTCATGCGGAATATGTTGCTGCTCAAGAGATGTGATTTTTTCTTCACACTGAAGCGTCATGGATTGTGAGATAAAATGTTGATATTCCTGACGATACGACTCCATCGCAGGATGAAAATCACGGATCACTCCTTCCATATCTAATGGTTGTGGCATATTGTTCAAAAACCATACACTCATGCGCTCAAGAAAGGCAGTCACCTCCATAAAGAGCTGTATTTGCACGCTGCTTTCTACTTTATTGGGCAATGCTTCAATCGCTTCCCACAAACTATCCAACTGGAATAATTCTTGCGTCACCACATACGCACGCACGATATTACACACATCATGCCCCGTATCATGCTTGATGGTATCGATATAGGTAATACCCGCACGATTCACGATCTCATTCGTCAGTGACGTTGCAATAATTTCACGGCGCAAGGGATGATCAATCAAGATAGTGGGCATAGATTCTTGCATCGCTTCAGGGAAATAACGCAATAAGCGCGTATTAAAAGCACATGAATCAAGCAATGATGATTGCGACAACACACCATAGAGCGCGATTTTGCTATAGGCAAGCAATATGGCAAGTTCTGGACGCGTTAAGGTCGCCCCATTGGCTTTCAAGGCATCAATCTCTTTCGGATTCGGCAAAAATTCTACCGCTCGATCCAATATCGCTTCCTGCTCTAACGTCAGCATATAACGTGCATAGACTTCCAACATTTCTTTTGCACGCGCTTGTGCCATGCTTAATGCTTGGTTTTGTTGACGATTATCTTCAAGCACTAATTCAGCAACGCGATCGGTCATACGTGCCAAAAGCGGGTTGCGATCCGCTTCATTCATCGCACCTTTGCTGATGGCATGGGTAAGCGCGATTTTGATGTTCACTTCATGATCAGAGCAATCGACACCTGCGGAATTATCAATGGCATCCGTATTGATGCGCCCACCAAGACGCGCATATTCGCTTCTGCCAAGTTGGGTAAAACCAAGATTACCTCCCTCACCCACCACACGACAACGCAATTCATCGCCATTAATGCGCACCGCATTATTACTTGGATCACCCACCATTTCATGCGTTTCATTGCGTGATTTAACATATGTTCCAATGCCACCATTCCATAATAAATCAACAGGTGCTTGCAGCATCACGCGGATAAGTTCATGCGGGGTCAATTCTTTTGCATTCGTGCCAAGCAGTTGCTGTATTTCTGGCGTAAGGATAATCGTTTTGGCACTACGCAAAAAGACCCCTCCCCCCTGTGAAATGAGTGCTGCATCATAGCCATCCCAACTACCTCGCGCTATATCAAATAAGCGTTTGCGCTCATGATAGGAGACCATAGGATCGGGAGTAGGATCAAGAAAAATATGCATATGGTTGAACGCGCCCACCAACGCAATCTGCTGAGAGAGCAACATCCCATTCCCAAAGACATCGCCCGACATATCACCAATACCCATGACAGTGAATGGTTGCGTATGAATATCTCTACCCATTTCTTGAAAGTGACGCTCCACAGAAACCCAACCACCACGCGCCGTGATCGCCATTTTCTTATGATCATAGCCCACAGAACCACCTGAGGCAAAGGCATCACCCAACCAAAAGCCATAAGAGTGCGCAATAGCATTGGCAATATCGGAGAAGGTTGCTGTGCCTTTATCGGCTGCTACCACTAAATAGGGATCATCCTCATCATAGCGCACCACATTATGCGGCACAATAATGGCATCTGCACGACGATTATCGGTAATATCAAGCAATCCTGATAGGAACTGCGTATAACTCGCAATGGCTGCCTGCACTTTGGCATCACGATCCATCCCATCCATTGATTGCTTCACCACAAAGCCACCTTTAGATCCTGTGGGGACAATCACCGTATTTTTAACACGCTGCGCCTTCATCAAGCCCAACACTTCGGTGCGGAAATCTTCATGACGATCCGACCAACGCAAGCCACCACGTGCAACCAATCCACCACGCAAATGAATACCTTCTGTTGCAAGTGAATAGACAAAGATTTCACGAAACGGACGAGGCAATGGTAAATCTGGCACGGCAAGCGAATCAAACTTAAAGGATAGATAAGGCTTCACATTACCATCTGCATCTTGTTGATACGCATTGGTTCGTAATGTTGCTTGTATTGTTTCTGCGAAAAAACGTAAGATTCTATCTTCTGCAAGATTATCCACATGGGTGAGTGCGTGCATCACATGCTCATAACAATGGTGCAGCATCGTCTTATCATGCGTTTGCGGATGAAAGCGTGCTTCAAATAACGCAATTAGTTGCGCTGCAATGGTTGCATGTTTGCACAACGCCTGATCAATATAGGCTTCAGAATAACCAAGCCCTGCTTGTTTGGCATAACGTGTATAGGCACGCAAAATCGTAATATGGCGGGTGTTCAACCCTGCCCGAAGCGCAAGGCTGTTGAGAATATCATTCTCTGTCGCACCTGACCACACATGTTCCAACACCTCTTCAAGCAAAGGTTTGATTTTTTCAAGATCATAGGAATCTGCCGTTGCAGGCAGCAACGTAAAATCACGCACGACCATTTTAATCGGCTGCTCTTCTGCACCCTGACGCACATAGACACGATACGGCACAGCATCATGCACCTTAAACCCAAGATTTTCAATCATGGGAATCATATCTGATAAAGGCGCACGATCCGCAATACGGTACATCTTCAAATGAATACGACTCGTTGCTTCATCCACATACAGATTAAAGCGTGCCGTGCGATGCTCCAGCACCTCTTTAAGTAAGAAAATATCTTTAATCGCATCCTCAACACGGGTAGTATTCGTGTAATCACGAGGGAATGCCTCAGAAAATTCACGAAACACATGCTCCCCACGTTGTTCACCGCAGACATCATGCAGTGACTCCCGCAGACTATCGCGCCAATAATTGATGATAAAGCGCAATTCTTCATTCAGCTTAGGCATATTGACGGCAGGAATATGCCCCGGTTGGGTTTTCACAATAAAATGTACCCGTGCAAGCGCAGATTCCGTAAGCTGAGAATACATGGCTTTGATCGAACCATCCACATGCCGCGCCAAAACTTTACCAATCTCATGCAACACAAACGTATTGAATTTATCACGGGGCATATAGACAAAACAACTCATGAACCGCTCAAAAATATCTTTGCGGAAAAAGACCCGTATATCAGGACGTTCTTCAAGTGCCACAATACCCATCGTGATTTCTAACAAATCATCGGTTGATATTTGGAATAATTCATCACGAGGGAAAAACTCCAATGCCGCTTTCAATGCCTTACCGCTATGCCCACCCTTGCTAAAACCAGTAGAATCCAGCACAGCCCGCACCTTCTGACGAATATAGGGGATTTCTTGCGTTTGTTGATAATAGACCGGGGAAGTAAATAAGCCAAGGAACCGCGATTCCCCAATCACCTTCCCCGCAGCATCATAGCGTTTAATGCCAATATAATCCATCAACACATCACGATGCACCACCGAGCGACGATTCGATTTCGTAATCTCAATAGGATGATCTTGTAGGGCAAAGTGACGCACCTCAGGAGGAAGGCTCGCATAACCACGCTGCAATAAATCAAACTCAGCGATCTTGAATACACCAAGCTGTGAACCCTCAACAGGCGTAAAACACTCTTTGCCCTCTGCATCATAAAAATCATAGGCAACATAACCTAGGAAGATGAAATTATTTTTCAGCAACCAATCAAAAAAGGCGGTTGCCTCATCCATATCTTCGGCAGGTAAATGATGCCCCATCATCACAATATGGGTGCTGATTTCACGGGCGCGTGCTACCATAATGCGCCAATCTTCTACCGCTTTATACACATGATCCAACGTAGCGCATAAATGCGCTTCAAGTTTTTTTGCATCCATATCATCCGATAAAGGCGATATTTCAAAATAGATGCATGATTCTTCCCGAGTGGTGGAAGGATGATCATTGTCTAATAACATCCCCTTCTCATCACGTTTGACCGATAATTGCGGATGAATGGTGCGGTACATAGTAAAACCACAATTCTTCAGTGCAATCGATAATGAATCCACCAAAAAAGGCATATCCTTGTTGAAGATCGTCACGGCAACACGAGTGCGCCCATAGGCCTGCTTAAGAAAATCAGGTGTATGGATCGTGATTTTCGGTTTATCCGAAGGCAGATGATGCGCATCATGATACACAAGTGCTGCGATCTGCACGGCAATTTCTGGCGCAATATCATCCAGATCACCAAGCGATAATGCTTGATAAAAACGTTGCGTAAACAAACGAAGTTGGGCATCCGTAATAGAATCTGTAATCCGCTCAAGGGCGTGTTGGCAGTCAAGACGATAGCGTTGTGTCATAATATGCGCCGTTGTTAGTGGTGATGTGTAGTACTTACATTATATTGAGGCATTATAGCCATCCATATTCTTAAATAAGACTTATATCCTACGACAAATCAAGAAAAATCGATCCTGCACCGCACCTAAAATGATGCAATTTTTAGCATAACACCCTTATGAACCTAGCGCAATTTCGTATGATGCAACGCATGATCCATCAACCAACTCGCCACCTCTTTTGCAGCATAGGTAAAGACACCCGTTGCGCCCGCACGTTTGAAGCCTAGCAAGGATTCCATCATAGTTTTTTTCCAATCCAACCAGCCCTGATCCGCCGCTGCACGCAACATGGCATATTCACCACTGACTTGATAGGCAAAGACGGGGATAGAAAAATGCTCACTCACGTGCCGCACCACATCTAAATACGGCATTCCCGGTTTAACCATGACTAAATCCGCCCCTTCAGAAATATCAAGTGCCACTTCACGGATCGCTTCTTCACCATTGGCAGGACTCATTTGATAGGTGAATTTATTCGCCTTCCCAAGATTTTGCGCTGAACCTACCGCTTCACGGAATGGTCCATAAAATGCCGAGGCATATTTTGCAGCATAAGAGAGTATCTGCACTTCATGGAACAATGCTTCATCCAACGCCATGCGGATTGAACCAATGCGTCCATCCATCATATCAGACGGTGCGACAATATCCGCTCCTGCTTCTGCAAGACATAACGCCTGCTTCATCAGCACTTCCACACTTGCATCATTGGCGATGACATCCCCGTCCATCAAGCCATCCTGACCATGAATAGTATACGGATCAAGTGCCACATCACAGATAATGCCGATCTCTAGCGATTCTTTTTTCAGCGCACGCACAGCACGACATATCAGATTATCAGCATTATAGGCTTCTTCTGCTCCTTCGGTTTTCACATGCGCTGGCACAACGGGAAATAATGCCACAGCAGAAATACCAAGATTAGCAGCTTCACGCACTTGTTGCACCAAGAGATCAATGCTCCAACGATTCACCCCCGGCATAGCAGCAATAGGGGTGCATTGTTCGCTACCTTCTTGCACGAATAATGGCCAAACTAAATCATGCACAGATAGCGAATTTTCCGATACCAGATTGCGTGACCATGCGGATTTGCGATTACGGCGCATCCGTACTAAAGGATACGCACCAAGATGAAGAATATCGTTTGAAGATTTCACTGATTATTCCTAAAATATAACATGAAATTCCTTTCATTGTTAGTGTGCTTTGGTAAAAAAAGCAATAAATTCCTCTAAAACTCATGCACTTCAACGCGCAAGCCCTAATGGTTTCCATAATTGTGGCTCAGCTTCTAAAGGGTCGATATGACGCACCGCTTGCTGGATATGCGCTTGCCCCGCTGCGTTTGGTGGTACTTGTGGCATAGATGGCGGTGCTTCCTGCATAGAAATACGCTCCACCCGTTCAGGATGCTCATAAGGATAATATTTCCCATGCGCCACAATTTCATGACTAGAGCGTGAAATATGCAGATTACTAACCCCAGCATCACGCAAAAATCTTCCTAACATCTCCGCTGTATAACCGCTTTTATGCATACGCGCTAGATCGCCACGCGCAATAAACGGACGAAATCCAAACATCATATCCACGGGGTATACTGTACCCGCTGGCGGATGATAAAGTTCATGCTCATCTTCGCCACGCGCAATAAACGCTGCTGCCACTTGCAGATCGGGTACGGACACAACAATATCCGCCCCCACACGTGCCATACGCACCAGTTCCAGCACCAAGAGCTTTGCTTGATCATAGGTGACACGATGCAACACATGCGCCATCCAGAGTGCATCAACGCTATCATCAGGAATTTCAGGAATAGCCGTCATCGATTGAATAAGTAGATCAGGCTGCATTTTTGCATCCACATCCACACGCACCTCGTGCCATGCTTCCTTCTTAAAGGTTGCATGTAATGAGTTCATGTGCGCAGAGCTATACCCCACATTCACCACAATCTTTTTATCCGTGCTTGGCAGGGTGAAGCCTTGTTGTTTGCGCACCGCGTGCAAAAATGCCTGTTTTTGTTGCATTTTCTGCGATAATTGTTGCTGAGGAACACGCGATTTTTTTGCCATATGATCAAACTCCCTAAGCTGCTCTATTCATAAGTAATTGAGAAAAATTACGATTATTTTGATGTCGCGCCATCATGACCTCATGCGTCGGTGGCGGAAGTTTGCGTTGTGCTAAATCTACCACAAGCTGTTGATGCAATGGCAATAAATCTTTAAGAGCATATGCATCGACAATCGTCTTACGTGCCTGCATCCGCATATCCTGCATCCGATCCTTAGAGTCTAAAATACGCACCACTTGATTCGCCACATCTTCGGGTGAAAAGAAATCTGCAAGCAAGGCATTATGCTCATGATGCATCACTTCTTGCACAGGGAGCGTCCGCGAAGACACCATAGCACAGCCTGTCGCCATCGCTTCCATCGATGACCACGATAATACAAACGGATAGGTGAGATAAATATGCGCTGCCGATATTTGAAATAAATTGATGAGTTGATGATAGGACAATACGCCTGGAAAGATGATGCGATCCATATCTAACGTGACTTCTTTCAACATGCGATGCCGCCATGTATCACCCTTTTGCAGCCTACGACCATAGCTGACTTCATCAGCACCAATGGCAAGAATCATGCAGTTAGGGCGGCGTTTTTGGATTATTTCCGCTGCACGCATAAAGGTTGGAAAGCCACGATACGGTTCAAAATTGCGCGCAATATACGTCACCACTTCATCACCTGCACGGAATGTTTTATTCGCTAATGTAAGCGTAGCGTTAGGATCAGGCACACAAAAATCCGTATCAATCCCATCATGCAAGACAGATATGCGTGATTTGAATGCTTCAGGGTGCAAACTATGTTGCCACAATGTCGGGGATATACCCCAATCCATGCTCTCTAGGCTCAAAAGATTCACAATGTTTTTGGTGCGAATACGCGCTTTATCATCCTCATTGCATGGATCAGCGGGATCAAATCCAACATCTGCACCACTAGCACGATAATAAAATTCCATAAAACTCAATAATGGCGTATCAGGATAGACATCCTTGACAAACATCGCATCACCCCAACCCGGATGCGAACATATCACATCAGGGATAAAGCCCTCGGTTTTTTTCAACTTATTCAATGATCTCCATACTTCTTGCCCTGCAAGCACGCCCTGCTCTGCTCCTGAGAGATAACGATGCGTAGAAATGGAAGCCTCACGCGGCACTTTGAATTCCAACTTATGAATATTGGGTACATCAAAACTTTTCGGCTTCGTGACAAACACCACCTGATTCTTCGGATCATCCGCAAACAGACGACATAAATGCTTATATTGCCCCGGCATGTTTTGATGCAAAAATAAAACCTTCATTGATCCACGTTCCTTTCTATGCTTATTCGCGTCATGTCCTTCTATACCATAAGCATGATAGAACTGCCAAGATATTTTGCACCGAAACATCATAAAACAGACTTGCTTCTTACCTATCTTTTGTCTATAGTGTTTTTTCTTATCCGCTCGAGGGGGTTTAGCTCAGCGGTTAGAGCAGGACGCTCATAACGTCTTGGTCGGGGGTTCAAATCCCTCAACCCCCACCATTATTTATAAGGTAATGACTTAGCTTTGAGGGATTTTAGACCCCCTCTTTTTATAATGATGCAAACACGCTTGATAAGCGTGCTTTGCTGGTTCCTCTTTTTATAATGATGCAAACACGCTTGATAAGCGTGCTTTGCTGGTTCAAATCCCGTAAGCCTCCACCATTATTTATAATGCACTAGTTTAGCTTTGGATAATAAAAAAAATAACTTTTTGTTTTATATGAACAAATAGTGCATTTTGTCATGCCTGCGTAGGCAGGCATCCAGAACAACCAATCATCGCTGGACTCCTGCCTTACGCCAAGAGTGACGAGTATAAAAAACGTAGATTATGGATACCCGCTTGATCTAAGGGTATAACAAAAAGTGAGACTTATGCATTCTCAAGCACTTCCTGCGGAAATAATGCAAGCAATTCTTCCGTGAGTGCCTTAATTTCTTGCGAGGCTTGTGATTTCGGATCAACTTCAGTCACCCCTTTGCCCTCCAACAATGCAGAAGCAAAAACGATACGATTGCCTAATTTCGCATCACACAAACCATCCAATTCATCCATAATAGCCTGCGCAATTTTTGATTGTGGCGCCATACGGTTCATCACAATACGCGCCATCACACGTTCACTTTTCGCATAATCCATGGTTGCTTTTGTCGCCCATAAATCAGTAGGGCTTGGCTGCACAGGTACAATAATCAGATCGGCAGAGCGCATCGCAGTACGCGCCTCAGTTTCAACATGGGGCGGACTATCAATCAGAATAACATCATAATTTTTGCGCAACCGACTCACTTCACTGCCAACACGCCAACCAGAAAGGGTAGAAAAATGTAGCCCCGTATAGCCCTCCCCCATACGTTCTGTTCGGATACGATGCCAATGCCCAAGGCTTCCTTGCGGATCAATATCAATCAGGGCAACACGGCATCCTCGCTGCATCAAGGCAACCGCTAAATGCACCACCAACGTGGTTTTCCCTGCACCACCTTTTTGTTGAGCCACGGTAATCACTTTATTGCGCATTTTGTTCTCCTTCATCACTATATTGCCTAACTCCCTAACTATAAACGATGAAGTATATCTGTCAACCTTATTGACGTGCGCCTCGTAAATATGCTACATGCACCCCCATGACGATGCTTCCCACTCCCTTTAATGAATCCTCCCTAAGGCACGCCGTGCGTTGGTTGCGTGATGGCTATCTGGTGGCATTTCCTACAGAAACAGTCTATGGCTTAGGTGCGGATGCAAGTAATGATGCAGCGGTACGCGCCATTTATCACACCAAAGGACGACCATCCAACAATCCTATCATTGTACATGTTGCTGATCGTGTGATGGCGGAGCGTTATGCAATCTTTGATGAACGCGCCGCACATATTGCCGATAGTTTATGGTGCGATGCGCTAACTTTGATTCTTCCTGTACGCACTGGGAGTGTATCTCCGCATATTTTGGCTGGAGGCAAAACTATTGCGGTACGCGCCCCAAAACATGATCTTGCCCAAGCACTTATTCGCGCTTTTGATGGCGGCATTGCTGCACCAAGCGCAAACCGATCAGGCAATATCAGCCCGACCTTAGCTGCGCATGTGCAAGAGGAATTCGCACAAGATCACGGGGCATTGAGAATGATTCTCGATGGCGGGCATACGCATAGGGGGCTGGAATCTACTGTGCTTGATTGTACCTCTGAACAACTACATATTCTTCGTGCAGGATCGCTTGATGCTGCCTATATTGAAGCCGTCACGGGTTATGCATGTTCCTTCTTTGCGCATGATGCATCTTCCTTATTGCCCTCCCCCGGTTTATTAACGAGCCATTATGCCCCCTCATGTGCGGTACGGCTTCATGCAACCACCCTAGAACATGGCGAAGCACTGCTTGCCTTTGGTGCATATGATCACATTGCAGGGATAGAACATGCATGTGCCGTGCGCAACCTTAGTGAAACGGGTGATCTTGAAGAGGCTGCTTTTCATTTATATGAATGGTTGCGGATGCTTGATCATTACCGCCCTTCATGCATTGCCGTGATGCCTATTCCTCATGATGGCGTAGGCATGGCAATCAATGATCGATTGCAACGGGCATCTGCTCCTAGAGCAATGTAACATTCCTCATTATACAGTAATATTTTTGAATTCTCGCGCAACAAGATAAGTTTCCGGCGATTCCTTACGGCTTGATTGTGGCTTAAAATGACTCACATGCTTAAAGCGTTTTTTGAGATCCTGCAATAAGCTATGTTCTGCCCCACCTTGACGTACTTTGCAAATAAATGTGCCACCTTCCATTAAGGTCTCACACGCGAAAGCATAGGCTAATTCGCACAACGCCACAATGCGTATGTGATCCGTTGCTGCATGTCCTGTGGTATTAGGAGCCATATCCGAAAGCACAACATGTACTTTACCTTGCAACAAGGCATGAATACGCTCAACAGTACCCTCATCTTCAATATCGCACTGCAAACAATGCACACCTTTAATCGGCGACATATCCAACACATCAAGAGCAACCACATGAGGATTATCTGCCTGCGATCCTACTGCACGTGCTGCTACTTGCGACCACCCCCCCGGTGCCGCACCAAGATCAACAACACGGTATCCATGCTTAAAAATGCGATATTTTTCATCAAGTTCAAGAATTTTATAGGCAGCTCTGGAGGCATAGCCATCACGTTTGGCTTGCTGCACATACGGATCATTCAGTTGCCGTTGCAACCACAAGGTAGAAGACGTGCTACGTTTTTTTGCCGTTTTGACGCGCACCGTCAAATCACGACGACCAGCAAAAGGAGAGGAAGATTTTTTCTTGTTCATTGTAATGGCTGCGCACACATCAGGATGTTGCGTCACGGTAAGTTCTAAACTTTATATATCAGTTGAGGAACATAATCGCAACTATTATCTTGTAAAGACAATGTATTTACGTTATAATGTATTACTAAAGAGGGAGAAGATTATGTTATCGCATGGTGCAGCCAAAGATGCTCTCATTAATATGAGAATTCATAGCGGGATGCGTGATTTTATTGATCGTGCAGCGCAGGTTTCGGGCAAAGATAGATCAGATTTTATGCTGGAAGCCGCCTATGAGAAAGCCGAGGAAGTGCTATTGAATAGAACAACGTTCATTCTTTCAGATGAGCAATGGGATGCGTTCAATGCGCTATTAGATAATCCGCCTCAACCAAATGATAAATTACGCACATTGCTTGCAACGCCAGCCCCTTGGGAATAAATGATACATCTTATCCCTCCGTGTGCTTTAACAGAACATCATGTGCTTGAAGGTTTTTCATCAGGAGTATCCAGTCTGGATCATTGGTTAGTCCATAAGGCAAGGAAAAACGAATATAATCGTGCATCACGCACCTATGTATTATGTGACCATGAGCGTGTTATAGGGTATTATGCCTTGGCAACAGGGGCTATTTTAGCACATCATGCACCAAACAAGATAACACGGAATATGCCAAACCCTATTCCCGTGATGGTTCTTGGACGGTTAGCCATAGACCAGCACTATCAAGGCAAAGGTTTAGGTGATGCACTGCTCCGAGATGCGATATTACGTGTGTTGCAGGCTGCGGATATTGCAGGCATTAAAGCAATAATCGTACATGCTTTGTCAGAACGCGCCAAGCAATTTTATGAAGATAGAAGTTTCATTCCTTCACCTGCCGATCCGATGACATTGGTACTGCCACTCACTATAGCGCGTCACGATAGGTTAGGTACGTTGATATAAGCGTACCTAACCTATCGAAACGTTCTATAGTATTACGCCCTAGTGAGGCTTATCGTCAAAGCACTATGACATTATTGTAATGTATCTCATCCTGTGATAATTCTATGCTTAAGTAGTTGGGGACTAAACAGTTACATAGCCCATCTACATCTAATCATTAACATAGACGAGACGTAATTTTATGCAGACTATTTTTTCTTACCCGCAAGAAATCTGGGGAACATCTAATCATGACAGTATCGAAGGAGGTGCTTTGCGCGATCTCTTAGGCGGCAATGAAGGCAATGATACCATCCGTGGCAAAGGTGATCATGATACTATTTGGGGATGGACGGGCAATGACCTCCTATTTGGTGATGACGGAAACGACATAGTAGGCGGTGATCAAGGTGATGATAGTGTGCATGGCGGTTCTGGGAACGATCAATTATGGGGTTGGGATGGCAACGACCTTCTTCAAGGCGATAGCGGTAATGATACATTAGGGGGC
Source organism: Alphaproteobacteria bacterium (assembly GCA_004293935.1). GTDB lineage: Bacteria > Pseudomonadota > Alphaproteobacteria > Rickettsiales > UBA998 > RDZH01. Next base: position 21,897 of record RDZH01000004.1, read on the forward strand.
GATCATGGTAATGATACGCTGGAAGGTGGCGAAGGCAGTGATATGTTGTATGGGGGCGAGGGCAAAGATCGTCTTATAGGCAATGGCTATGATCTATTAACAGGGGACGCAGGCAATGACCGTCTGGATGCCTCTGCTGGCGATGGCTATAATAGCTTAATGGGCGGAGAAGGTGCGGATCGTCTATTTGGTACAACCTATGATGTCATGCATGGCGGTGATGGCGATGATTATCTTGTCTCATTCGGCGCAGGATATAACAGTTTGCACGGCGATGATGGGCATGATGTATTGCGCAGTAATGCTGATTATGATTATCTTGATGGCGGTAACGGTGATGATATATTTCACCTTTCAGGCGTGCATAGCACCGTGATAGGCGGAAGCGGAGACGATATACTCTATCTAAAAGGGATACGATCTGACTATCAATTTCAGGAGCTAAACGGGATTACCACCTTGATTGCAGGAGACGAAACACACGTCATCACCGATGTAGAGCGTTTTATCTTTAGCGATGATACCCATACTGATCGCTTCGGCACGACTATTCCGACTACCTCTGATGCATCAGATAACATGGTTATTCATTGGATAAGCGCGGGATTAAACTGTATCAGCGATACCATCACGAACCCGCTTTATGCCACCCGCGCCCTTGCCATACAAAGCCTTGCAATGCGTGATGCCGTTATGGGAATGGATGATTTATCCGCAAAAAATGCAGCAGCAGCGCAAGCCGCCCATGATGTTCTGGCTGAGCTTTTTCCCGCTATACGTGCTAACATTGCAGAGGAATTGCAGCAATCTTTATCACGCATAAGCGATGGCACGGCAAAAACAGAAGGGATTGCCTATGGATCATCAGTTGCAGCAACATTGCTCGCACAGCGCGCAACAGATGGATGGGATGCGGTTGTTCCATGGGAAGCAGGCGATGAGGTAGGATATTGGCAACCCACTCCGCCCGCATTTCGCGCACCGCTTGCACCACATTGGGGGGACGTGCAACCCTTTGTGCTTGATCGTGGTGATCAGTTTCGTCCAGATGGATTTCCTGCATGGGATAGCCCCGAATATGCGGTGGAATTTAACGAAGTGAAGGATTTAGGGCGAGTGGATTCTTTAATCCGTACCGCAGATCAGACAGAAATAGCACGTTTTTGGGCGGATGGACCGGGAACTCACACACCGGGCGGACATTGGAATGCCATTACTGCTGAGCTATTAGCGCAAGATCGCACCAGCATTGATAATGCAGCGAATATCTTTGCAACCCTCAATGTTGCCCTTGCTGATGCAGGAATTGCCGCATGGGATGCAAAATATACCTATGATTCTTGGCGACCCGTTACCGCCATTGCGCGTGCTGCTGAAGATGGCAATCCGCTAACAGAAGCAGATGCTAGTTGGATGCCATTAATCATCACACCACCTTTTCCTGAATATGTCTCGGGGCATAGTACGTTCAGTGCTACCGCTGCCACGATATTAACGGAATTGCTCGGAGCTGTATCTTTTCAAAGCCAAAGTATGGGCTTACTCGGAGTCACACGGGAATTTGAGCATTTCATGGATGCAGCAAGCGAAGCGGGTATGAGCCGTATTTATGGTGGCATTCATTTCCAAAGCGGCAATCTCGATGGGCAGGAATTGGGACACAACATTGGCGCAATGGCACTAGAGCTGGAATGGGTATAAGAAGGCTGCCCCGAATCTTATCATGCTATACTCATCGTACATGGAGATGTGCGATGAGTATACGTCATGCTCTATAGATTAAAAACGGTACGCGATACCCGTACCAATCACCCATGGATCAATATCAACATTAGCGCGTACTGCACCACCATTGACTTTGGCATCTACGCTATGGAATAATTTCTTAACATCAAAGTTCCACGACCAATTCTCACTAATCCCAATATCAATACCTGCTTGCAACGCATAAGAGATACCGTTCTCATATTTAATATCGTTGACAACAGGCCCTGCATCATCATTATACCAAAATACATAGCCCAATCCCGCTCCAGCATAAGGGCGGAATTGACCATGCGGATTAAAATGATATTGCGCTGTGAGGGTCGGTGGCAATGCCCAAACACTTCCAAGATCTAAGTCTCCAAGTGCCGTATTTTTTGCACTCACATCATGTTTTGTGGTCGCAGCAATCAATTCAGCCGCGATATGATCCGTGAAGAAATAGGTGAAATCAACTTCAGGCGCAACGCGAAAATCCGCATCAATCGATCCACCAATCGTTGTAGAACTATTATCTTCAGGGAGTACATCGATCAGGCGCGCACGCACCATAAAGCGTTCTTTAGCATCCCATTCCAACCCATCAACGGTACGTGCGCTGGGGTGAATTTCTTGTGCCATAAGTGAAGAAGAAAGCATAGCAGTTGCCAATGATAGCGCAACGCCACAGAAACGATAAAACATAATAAAACTCCTAAAACAAAAATAAGAGCGTGCATCATTCCCGCATTTTTCTTCTTATGCATTGATAAAAATCAAAAACGCTTCCAACCATGATATTTTTATTATTTCTGCTTCATTTGCACCACGCCCCTTCTCCCCATCTCCGCAATGCAGCATTTTTTTTCATCTATTTGCATCAAAAAAAGCTGGACTTTTTGCATAAATCCTATCACTCTTGCAACTTCATTCTTTGGTGCTTTTATTATGACACATTATCCTCTTACTACCCCCTCTGGTGCAGCGTCGAAACAATTAATTGAACGCGGCAAACAATTCTGGACGCAAAATTACGCTCCCCGTTCCATGATTTTGGATCATGGCAAAGGATCAGTTGTATGGGACAAAGATGGCAATGATTATATTGATTTAGGTTCGGGGATTGCTGTATGCTCACTGGGGCATCAAGAGCCGGATTTAGTCGCTGCACTTGAACAACAGGCACGCAAATTATGGCATACAAGCAACATATTTTATACAGAACCTCCGATTGAATTAGCAGAAAAATTGGTGAACCTTACTCCCTTTGCTAAGCGGGTATATTTTTGTAATTCAGGGGCAGAAGCCAATGAAGCTGCAATAAAAATCATTAGAAAATGGGCAGCAAACCAAGGGCGATCACCGCACGAACGCGAAATTATTAGCTTCACAGGATCATTCCATGGGCGCACCGTTGCCTCTGTGACAGCAACCGCACAACCAAAATATCATGAAGGGTTTGAACCGCTTCCTGCTGGATTCACCTATTGCGATCCATTTAATGATCTTGAAGCACTGGAAAAACTCATCACCCCTAAAACCGCTGCTATTATATTAGAACCTATCCAAGGAGAAGGCGGCATTATCCCTGCCAAGCGCGATTTTTTACGTGGGGTGCGTGCTTTGTGCGATAAGCATAATATCTTGCTGGTAGTCGATGAAATTCAATGTGGCATGGGGCGCACAGGTATCTTATTTGCGCATACCTATGCAGAAGATTTGCGCCCCGATATGATGACACTTGCCAAAGCCCTAGGATGTGGCGTGCCGATTGGGGCAACCTTAGTTGGTGAAAAATTGGAGCATATCTTGCAAGTAGGCACACATGGTTCAACCTATGGCGGCAATCCGATAATGTGCGCGGTAGCATCCGTGGCACTGGACAAACTCGCATCCCCTATGCTGATGATGAATGTGCAGCAACGTTCACAGGAAATCTTTCAACGCTTTGCGAAGATGAATGAACGCCTTGGCATGTTCCGTGAAATACGTGGTCGTGGACTCATGATCGGCGCGGAGCTTATCCCTGCCTTGCATAATAAAGCGGCTGCCATCTCAGAACATGCACGCACCTATGGTGTACTCGTTCTTGTCGCAGGACCAAACGTTTTGCGCTTGCTTCCGCCATTAAACATCACCAAAACAGAACTTGATACAGGCATGGCACGCTTAGAAGAAGCCTTGGCATCCTACGTATATTAAATACTAATGCGGCAATGGCCATGGCTTAATGCCCAACAGATCAGCGAGTTTTGCATAGCTTTGTTCGATATTGGTATGATCACGGCGATCTTGCGCAAGGAATTTTTCAAGCGGTTGAAAATAGTGAATCGCCCGATCGACATCCGCATCCGTTCCCTTGCGGTATGCCCCTAGGCGTATCATCTCTGCCATATCTTCATAGGTGGAAAGCAAACCTCGTGCCATCGTAACTAAGGCATTTTCCGATGCAATGTTGCAATCAGGCATGGTACGCGACACACTACGTAATATATTGATCGCAGGATAACGCCCCCGTTCCGCAATTTTACGATCCATGATAATATGCCCATCCAAAATACCGCGTACCGTATCTGAAATAGGTTCATTCGTATCATCGCCTTCTACCAATACGGTGAAATAGCCCGTGATTGACCCCGTGCCTTTACGCCCCGGCCCTGCACGTTCCAGAAGACGAGGCAATTCAGAAAATACCGTCGGTGTATAGCCTTTCGTGGTTGGAGGCTCACCAACAGAAAGCCCAATTTCACGTTGCGCCATCGCAAAACGCGTCACGCTATCCATCAAACACAACACATGCTCACTGGCATTAGAGAAATATTCCGCTAACGCCATCGTCATATACGCAGCTTCACGGCGCATCAATGCCGATTCACTGGAGGTTGCCACCACCACAACAGAACGCGCTAAACCTTCTTCACCCAAATCATCTTCAATAAATTCCTGCACCTCACGTCCACGCTCACCGATAAGCCCTATCACATTGACGCTTGCCTGAGAGTAACGCGCTAACATCGACATAAGGATAGATTTCCCTACCCCCGATCCTGCAAAAATCCCCAAACGCTGCCCTTTGCACGTGGTGAGGAACGTATTAATCGCCCGCACTCCCATATCCATTTTGCCCCCTACCCTATCACGCAAATGTGCGGGCGGTGGACATCCGCGAATAGGGCAAGGCATCACTCCTTTTGGAAGCGGTCCTTTACCATCCAACGGCTCACCAAACGCATTGACAACACGCCCAAGCCATGCATGAGTGGGGTACACCATCGGTGCTGCCTGCTGCACTACTACCTTAGACCCCGGACCAATGCCATCAATCGGATCAAACGGCATCAATAATGCTGTTTCATTATGAAAGCCGACAACCTCCGCATGAAGCATCCCGCTATCTTCTGGAGAATGTTTGCGCCGTTCAATCATACATCGATCACCGATCTTCAGCACAGAACTAAGCCCCTTGCAGGTGATAACTAAGCCTCGCACCGCATCCACACTCCCCGTGAAGCGTGTGGCGGATACATCATGTAGCATATCAAGATAGGATTGTAGTGTCATACTGGGTTCTCCTAGGCAATATCATATGATAGCAAATATTGCACCAATCGCGGTTCAATGCACCATAAATGTGGTTAATTCCACACTAAATGAAAAAATTAATAAAAGTCGTTGCAAAGAATTAACATAAAGGCTATTATAAATGCTGGAAATATGTTTCAATATGTTCTATATCATGCAATCATTGTTGGAATGCACCTGAGAGTTTTTTTACTACCTTGTTTTTATCTCGATAAAAAGTTACTAAAGCGGACTCTAAGGTATATTTCTCTATTATACACACCATCTATTAAGAGGATAAGTCCGTTATGCGCGTATTATTAGTTGAAGATGATGCATCCACAGCCAAAGCCATTGAGCTTTCGCTTGCATCTGAGGGGATCATTTGCGACACAACCGAACTAGGAGAAGAAGGCCTAGAAATTGGTCGTATTTATGATTATGATATCATTATTTTAGATTTAATGTTGCCCGACATTGATGGATACGAAGTATTGCGTCGTTTTCGTGCAGCAAAAATCACCACGCCGATTCTCATTCTCTCTGGTCTTTCTGGTCCAGATCAGAAAATTAAAGGTCTGGGATATGGCGCAGATGATTATCTGACGAAGCCATTCAACAAAGGTGAGCTTATCGCACGTATTCAAGCGATTGTTCGTCGTTCTAAAGGTCATTCTGAATCCATCATCCGCACAGGAAAATTGGTGGTTAATTTGGATACACGATCCGTTGAAGTGGATAGCAAGGCAGTGCATCTCACCAGCAAAGAATATGCTATTCTTGAGTTGCTTTCATTGCGCAAAGGTTCAACCCTCACCAAAGAAATGTTCCTCAATCACCTTTATGGTGGCATTGATGAGCCTGAGCTGAAAATCATTGACGTATTTGTGTGCAAATTGCGCAAAAAACTCTCTGATGCTTCTGGTGGTGATAATTATATCGAAACTGTATGGGGACGTGGCTATGTACTGAAAGAGCCAGAATTAGCTCCAACAGTGGATGTATCCACAAAAGCCACAGAAGGCGTATAAAATCATCCTATGTATGCTTAATGGGAAGGGGAAGGCTTGAAGTCTTCCCCTTTTTCTTTTAGAAATAAATGTATTCGGAGTACTTTAATTTTATCATTACGTCTTTATATAATGATTGGTACGTATAAGATTCAAATTATTCTGTCCATTTTTGTTTTATTGCATTAGGTGTTACGCATGAGTTCACACAAACCTTCAGGGGTGCAACGCCCTCTTTCTCCACATCTGGGGATTTATAAACCGCAGATTTCTTCTGTACTCTCCATTATGCATCGCGCTAGTGGCGTTTTTCTATCCCTTGGCTCGTTGGTGTTTGCCGTATGGATTTTTTGCGCTGCTTATTATCCTGATGCCCATGAAACGGTCAATGTAGCATTTACAAGCACCATCGGCACAATGTTTCTTATCGCATGGAGTGCCGCATTCTATTATCACGCGAGCAACGGCGTGCGTCACCTTTTTTGGGATATGGGCAAGGGTTTCTCGATACGTTCTATGACCAAATCAGGGATTGCCGTGCTATGCATCACCGCAACCTGCACCATCATCACATGGATGATTATTTTGAACGGAGTATCCTATGAGCCAACATAATCGTTTACGTAGCCATCTTTCACGCGCCCGTGGGCTTGGTTCTGCCCATGAGGGAACGCATCATTGGGTGTGGCAACGCCTTACAGCATTAGCAATCCTCCCTTTATCCATGTGGTTCATTATCTCGATGATAAGCATGGTGCGTTTGCCTGACCCGATCGATTTAGCTAATTGGATGAGCTACCCCTTTAATGCGATTTTATCTGTCTTTTTATTCCTTGCCTTGTTTCATCATGCGCGCCTAGGCTTGCAGGTTGTGATTGAAGATTATGTGCATAAGCCATGCATCAAAATCGCTGCATTGGTACTCATCAAAGGTATATTTATCTTCGCTACCATTGCAAGCATCGCATCTGTAGCGAAACTACATTATTACATCTAAATTCATTTGTTTCTTTGGGAAGTATTATTTTATGACATCATCCTATCCTATTATTGATCATCATCACGATGTGGTGGTTGTAGGTGCTGGCGGAGCGGGTTTGCGCGCTACATTTGGTATGGCAGAAGTGGGGTTGAAAACCGCGTGTATTACAAAAGTGTTCCCTACGCGCAGCCATACAGTTGCAGCACAGGGGGGCATTAGTGCAGCTCTCGCTAATATGGGGGAAGATAATTGGCGTTGGCATATGTATGATACCATCAAGGGCTCAGATTGGCTTGGTGATCAAGATGCGATTGAATATATGTGCAAAAACGCTATTGATGCTGTGATTGAACTTGAGCATTATGGCGTGCCTTTTTCGCGTACTGAGGATGGGAAAATCTATCAACGTCCCTTTGGAGGCATGACAACCAACTATGGTAAAGGTCCTGCAGCACAGCGCACATGCGCCGCAGCGGATCGTACTGGTCATGCGATTTTGCATACGCTCTACACCCAAGCATTACGCCACAAAGCAGAATTTTTCATTGAATATTTCGCTCTTGATTTGCTGATGAATGAACATGGCGAATGTTGTGGTATTTTAGCGTGGAATCTTGATGATGGTACAATCCATCGCTTCAATGCGCATATGGTGGTGCTTGCTACGGGTGGATATGGTCGCGCTTATTTCTCATGCACATCCGCCCATACCTGCACAGGTGATGGCGGGGGCATGGCACTACGTGCAGGGATTCCACTGCAAGATATGGAGTTTGTTCAGTTTCACCCCACGGGAGTTTATGGCGCAGGTTGTTTAATTACCGAGGGTGTGCGCGGTGAAGGTGGATACCTCACCAATTCTGAAGGTGAACGCTTCATGGAGCGTTATGCTCCTTCTGCCAAGGATTTAGCATCACGCGATGTGGTGAGCCGTTCAATGACCATGGAAATCAATGAAGGGCGTGGTGTCGGTCCGAATAAGGATCATATTTATCTACACCTTGATCATTTAGGTGGCGATGTGATTCATAAGCGTCTGCCGGGTATTGCAGAAACAGCCAAAGTCTTTGCGGGCGTTGATGTCACGAGAGAGCCGATCCCCGTATTGCCAACCGTGCATTATAATATGGGCGGTATTCCAACCAATTATCATACGGAAGTGGTGACTCTTTATAATGGCAATCCTGATGCCGTGATCCCCGGACTCATGGCGATTGGTGAAGCAGGATGTGTCTCCGTGCATGGGGCGAATCGTTTAGGATCAAACTCCTTATTGGATTTGGTGGTTTTTGGACGAGCAGCGGCACATCGTGCGCGTGATATTCTTAAACCCAATATGCCCCCACGCACGCCATGTGTTGCCGCAACGGAACGCGCTTTAGCCCGATTTGATGAGTTGCGTCATGCCTCTGGTTCAAACACAACCTCTGAGATACGTCGCGCTATGCAACGCACCATGCAAAATCATGCTGCCGTATTCCGTACTGATAAAATCTTACGTGAAGGTTGTGTCAAGATTGATGAGATCGTTGCATCCTTTGCCCACATAGGATTGAAAGATCGCAGCCTTGTTTGGAATAGTGATTTAGTGGAAACGCTAGAACTTGATAATTTGCTTGGACAAGCATCCGTGACTATGCATTCCGCAGAAAACCGTAAGGAAAGTCGCGGGGCGCACGCGCAGGAAGATTATCCTGAACGTGATGATGAAAATTGGATGAAGCATACACTCGCATGGTTTGACCCAAGCAACGGTGTGACCATCGATTATCGTCCTGTGCATCTTTATACCCTCACGGATGAAGCTGAATATATTCCACCAAAAGCACGAGTCTATTAATGAATCGATTTATCCTACATTTTGTTGTTGCTGCATCATGCGCCCTCACACTCACGGCGTGCCATAATTCTATGACCTATTCACCCAAGGCAACGCAGGCTGAATTAGAGCAAGAACGCATCGAACATGAACGCGTTGCACGCGCTGCAGGGCGCACACAGCCCACTTCACCTATGACACTCAATCGTCAATCGATTATGCAACGTGTGAATGATGTTGGGGCGCGCACTCAGCAAGCAGCCTATCAACAATGCATTGAAATGTTTGGGCAGCAACATAAGTGTGCGTTCAATATTGAGGTGGCGAATAAAGGCGGGTTAAACGCCTATGCAAACGGAGAAAAAGTAGTAATTTTCCCTGAAATGGTTGCTTTTACTCATAATGATAGCGAGCTTGGATTAATCCTTGCGCACGAAATGGCACATAACATCATGATGCATCCACAAGGGCAGCAACAAAATACTGCTATCGGTGGCATTTTGGGTACTTTGGGTGATGCATTGGCAGCATCGCAAGGTCTCAATACGGGAGGTGCTTTGAGCCAATTAGGAGCGCAACGCGCTTTGCTGCGTTATTCCAGCAAGTTTGAGCGCGAAGCGGATTATGTTGGTTTGTATATCTTAGCGCGTGCGGGATATGATGTGGCAGCCGCACCAGAATTTTGGCGGCGTATGTCTGTTGCAAATCCTGATGGAATCTACACATCCACTACCCATCCCACCAATCCTGAGCGTTATGTTAACCTGAAAAAGACAATTACTGAGATACAATCGAAGCAAGCAAACGGACAACCCCTTATTCCTATGATGAAGAAAGGATAAATGCTATGACCACTAACGATGCCCCAAAAACAAAAGAGGAGCTTACGAAACAGTTGCGTATGCTCACATGGGCTTTGTATTTCGTGATGTTCACTGTAACTGGAATAGCAGCATATTTTTATTTTGTTTTTGAGGATGATACAGTTGCTATGGCACTATTGCTCCAAGTAGTTATAGAATATATGGTACTTCGTCATATTACTAAAACCACGCAAGAAAAAATAGCACTTGCTCCCTCATCACCATCACCATCATCATCACATACCACACCCCAGACACAAAGTTACTAGGAGTATTTTATGGCTGAATTTACCTTACCTAAACATTCAAAACCCACCAAAGGCGAAACATTTGCTGCCCCTGAGGGAGCAGCGCGTGTGCGTGCTTTTAACATTTATCGTTGGAATCCTGATGATGTCGATGCCACAGGTGTGCCGAAAAACCCACGCATTGATCGCTATGAGATTGACCTTGCAAGCTGCGGTCCTATGGTATTGGATGCGTTGATTTACATCAAAGATCATGTTGATTCCACCCTCACCTTCCGACGTTCATGCCGTGAGGGTATTTGTGGTAGCTGCGCGATGAATATTGACGGCACGAACACCCTTGCATGTACCAAAGCCATTGACGATGTGGCGGGTGATGTGGCGATTTATCCGTTGCCACACATGCAAGTCATCAAAGATTTAGTCCCTGATTTGCGTCATTTTTATGCACAATATGAATCGATTGAACCGTGGCTGAAAACGCAAACCCCAGCCCCTACCCGTGAACGCTTGCAATCCCCTGAAGATCGTGAGCAACTGGATGGTCTCTATGAGTGCATTTTGTGCGCATGTTGCTCCACCTCATGCCCAAGCTATTGGTGGAATTCAGATCGTTATCTTGGTCCTGCAATTTTATTGCAAGCCTATCGTTGGATTATTGATTCACGCGATGAATTTACGGGGGAGCGTTTAGATAATTTGGAAGATCCGTTCCGTTTATATCGTTGCCACACCATCATGAATTGTGCAAAAACTTGCCCGAAAGGACTCAATCCTGCAAAGGCGATTGCAGAAATCAAAAAATTGATGGTTGAGAGGAAATATTAGGGGCATATAGCTAGCGTTGGCACCCGATCATGTCCCAAACGCCACTTGCACGCTATCAGCAACGCATTGACTATGCGGAACTCTCTCCTGATCCTGCACAGGAATCGGTTGTGCAAGCGTTTCATGCGCTGCATGAGGCTTTAACCATGCAGAATAAACCGCAAAACTCGATCTGGCAGCGGTTTTTTGGCAAGGATTCGGACGAACCCATCAAAGGTATTTATCTTTGGGGGGGGGTCGGTCGTGGAAAATCCATGCTAATGGATATGTTCTATCAATGCACAGAAGGCATGTCGCGTCGTCGCGTGCATTTTCATGCTTTTATGCTGGAACTACAGCAACGTATCCATTATCATCGGCTACGCTCGAACGATGATCCACTGCTTGCCGCCGCGCGTGAGGTGGCAGAATCGGCGCGTTTATTGTGCTTTGATGAGCTGCAAGTGCATGATATTGCCGATGCCATGATTCTGGCACGGCTATTTTCTTATCTCATGGAACATGACTGTGTGGTGGTATTCACCTCCAACCGTCCGCCCGAAGATTTGTATAAGCATGGACTGCAACGTCAAAAATTTCTTCCTTTTATTGAATTAATCCGTGAACATATGCATATTATCACGGTAGATTCGCCAAGGGATTATCGCCAAGGGCGCATCAGTGCCTATTATCCACGTTTTTTTTCGCCCAATGATGAGAAAGCACGTTATGATCTGGAGCAACGCTTCTGTGAAATGACTGGGCATAATATACCACACCCACTTACCCTCACCGCAGGTGGGCGTAGCCATACGCTTGAACGCACCTATCATGAGATTGGCTGGTGTAGTTTTGCGCAACTATGTGAAGCACCGATGTCTTCCCTAGATTATCTGCAATTAGTCCGCGTATTGCGGGTGCTGTTTTTAACAGATATACCCATACTCACACCTGAGCAACGTAATGCTTCGATTCGTTTTATCACACTTATTGATGTGTTATATGAAGCACGAACGACACTTTTTTGTACTGCAGAAGCAGAACCCGAACATCTCTATGATTATGGCAGCTATAGTTTTGAGTTCGCCCGCACCGCATCACGCCTAAGGGAGATGATGTCGGATAGTTATGGAGGCTTATAAGAAGATTAATGATCCATCATGGCGTTATAGCGATCATCGGCTAAATCATCAAAGCGTGTTTGATCCCCAAAGAATTGTAGCGTTACTGTACCAATCGCACCATGACGTTGCTTGGCTACAATCACATCAGCACGCCCATAAACGCGTTCCATTGCCTCTTGCCATTCATTGAATTTCGGAGATGTTTCATCGGGCTTACCGCGAGAGAGATAATATTCCTCACGATAGACGAACATCACAACGTCTGCATCCTGCTCAATACTCCCTGATTCACGTAAATCAGAGAGTTGCGGGCGTTTATCTTCGCGTGATTCCACCGCACGAGAAAGCTGGGAGAGTGCCACAACAGGGACATTCAATTCTTTAGCAAGTGCTTTGAGTCCTTGCGTAATTTCTGATACTTCCTGCACGCGGTTCGCTTGTGAACGGCGGGATGCTACGGTCAAGAGTTGCAAATAATCCACCACAATCAATCCAAGATTATGAATACGCTTCAACCGACGCGCTCGCGCCCGCACTGCAGTAATGGAAAGCGCAGGCGTATCATCCACAAAAAACGGCATGGTTGCCAATTCTTGGTTGGTGGTGATCAAACGTGAAAATTCCTCATCGGTTAACTCGCCACGTAAAATACCTGAGGAATTAATGTTCGCTTGTGCGGATAAAATACGCGTTGCTAATTGCTCGGCAGACATTTCAAGGGAGAAAAACCCCACTGATTTCATCGGAGTTTGCGGCTGCGTTTTACGTGCCGCTTCAGCTTCATGCGCAAACTGCAAGGCAGCTTTATAAGCAATCGTGGTTGCAAGCGCGGTTTTCCCCATCGAAGGTCGCCCCGCAAGAATCACGAGATCGGATTTTTGTAATCCCCCAAGCAAGCGATCAACATCGCGTAGCCCTGTACTCACTCCAACAATTTGCCCTTTACGCTTAAAGGCATGTTCCGCCATCGTCACAGCAGCCGTGCCAAACACCCGAAAGGGCTGGAAATTCTTCCCCGTATCCCCACTTTCTGCAAGTTGGAATAATTTTTGTTCTGCATCTTCAATATGTTGCATTGCAGTTCGGTCGAAATCTTGTATATAGCCTTGGGTGACAATATCCTCTCCCAAAGCAATCACGGCACGGCGCAAATACAGATCATAAATAATCTGGGAATATTCACGCACATCAATCACCGCCGTTGCTGCGACGGCTAAATTGGTAAGATAATTATTCTGTATGGTTTCATTGACTTGTTGTGTATTAAAAAAATGCTTCAACGTCACATGATTGGCAATATTGCCACGATCATGAAAAAGTTGTATTGCTGCAAAAATCCGTTGATGCAGTCCTTCATAGAAATGTTCGGGGCGCAGGCGATCATCCACATGATGCAACGCTGCATTATTCACCAAAATAGCCCCAAGCAGGGCTTGCTCGACATCAAGATTACAGGGTGCATGGCGCACCACAGCCACATCTTGCCCCCCATGCGAAAGCATATCATCCCCATGTGGTTGGAAGATATTAGCAAGTGCGTCATCAGAGAGGTGCGAATGGTTCATGTAGGTGCTGTTATAGCGTAGTATCATAATTTTTTCAATAACTTCATAACTTATTGGAAAAACTTAGTTGAATCTTAAACCTATTCATCGAAAATCACCGTCATATGGATCAAGGAACATTCTCAGCAAATTTTTGGGGCGTGCGTGGTACAATGCCGACTGCACACCCTTCTGTCATGCGCTATGGTGGCAATACGTCCTGTGTTGAGGTGCAATGCAACGGTATTACGTTCATCCTTGATGCTGGTTCAGGCATCGTGAATCTTGCCCACCACTTACCAAACCATGCACATTTATTGCTTTCTCATACTCATATTGATCATATTGTTGGTTTATGTTGTATGTCCAAGATTTTTTCACCCGATTTTTCGATGGATATATGGGCAGGGCATTTGCTCCCTGAATGTATGGTGGATGAAGTATTATCGCAAATGATCAGCCCTCCCCTTTTTCCTATCCCCATCAAGGCGGTTGCTGCACAACTTAATTATCACGATTTTTATGCGGGCAGTGAGTTATTCCACAAGCATTTTTTGGATCGTGGCATACAAATCTATACCTATGCTTTGCAGCACCCCGATCGTGCGACAGCATACCGTATTGCATGGAACGGGAAATCTTTATGTTATGTCACAGATGTTGAACATGTGACGGATGAATTGGATGAATCACTGATTCATTTTATCCGCTGTAGCGATGTCGTAATTTATGACAGTACCTATGATGATAGTAATTTCACCCCCTATATTGGCTGGGGGCATTCAACATGGCAACATGCCTTGCGCATTGGTGAAGCTGCTATGGTAGATAAGATGGTATTATTCCATCATGACCCAAGTTCAACCGATGATATTCTTGATCAGCGTGCTGAATATATTGAACAGCATCATGCAGGCAGAGCAATCATGGCACGTGAAGGTTTAACCTTAATACTTGCCTAAAAATACTCGTACATAGGCATTGCCAACAATAGATTGATTTGATAGCAAAATCTTTGTATATCCATAGCCACACGGCATATTGGAGCATTTTGATAGATTTAGAGTATCTTTTTGTTCTTCGA
>RDZH01000018.1 GCA_004293935.1 Alphaproteobacteria bacterium
GAAATTTATCTCACCCTACGATAAACTCGTTCAAGAATTTGACCAAAAACCCCATCTATTCAACATTAATCCAATCCATAAGTTGATGGGACTGAACACCAGTCATATCTCATGAGGGGTGGTGAGATAAAGTTCACGCGCTATATAGCACTACTTGACTTTTTGATGAGAATATTCTATGAAATGAAGGCATCTATAGTGCTTCCATTATATAATTACCGATTGATCGGCAATTATATAATGGAAAAAGCACTATAAATCATAGCGTTATAGTCGTTCTTTGACATAAAAAATGAGTAATTTTTTTGTCAAACGACTATAATGTGCAATCAAAAAGTCAAAGTGCTATATCATGCTTGATTGGGATAAATTACGCGTATTTTATGTGGTCGCGCAAACGAAAAACATCACCAAGGCAGGGGAACGGCTGAATGTTAGCCAATCCGCAGTCTCACGGCAGATTACGGCATTGGAGCATAGTTTGAATACGCCCCTATTTCACCGTCGCGCCCGTGGGTTATTGCTCACCGAACAAGGGGAAATTTTGCTCAAAACCGTGAGTGAGTTCTTCCAAAAACTCACCATCACCGAAAATGCCCTCATGGAAGTGTCGGATCGCCCAAAGGGATTGCTGAAAGTCACTACCACTCATGCTTTTGGCGCAACATGGCTCACGCAACAGCTCAAAGAATTTGCGGAACTTTTTCCTGAAATCGCCATTGAACTGATTTTAGATGATGCGGAACTTGATTTAAGTATGGGGGAAGCTAATATCGCCATCCGTATGTATCCCTCGAAAAACCCTGATTTAGTGCAACGCCCCCTTGTGACGATTCATAGCGGGATTTACGCATCAAACGATTATTTGCGTGTGCATGGCATTCCGAAAACCTTGGCAGATTTAAGCGAGCATAAAATTATGGTCTATCGTGATGCAGGGCTTGGATCGGTGGAGCATTATAATTGGCTGCAGACGGAAGCAGAAAAACAAGGCGTGCCACTCACTATCAACTTCACCGTGAATAATGTGATGGCAATGTTACGTGCCGTAAAAAATGGTATGGGTGTTGCGGTATTACCTGATTATATTGTGGAACGCGCCCGCCATGTCAGCCGTATTGTCGATGAAGTGCAGGGCGTACCGATGGATGCCTATATGGTGTATCCGTCTGATATGCGTGATTCAAAACGCATCCGCGCCTTCCGCCACTTTTTGCAGCGGAAACTCGCGGAATATACGTTCTAAGAAACCTCTGCATAACCCATAAAAGAAAATTGAGAGTTATACAGAACGCTTATTATGCCATCACCAACTCTTTTTTCTTTGTCTTTTTAGGATTCAGAGCTTTGCCCGTGCAATGCAATGTAAGCGCATCATCACGCATCCGCACATGCACCACACCACCGCCTTTGCTTAATGCACCAAACAGAATCTCATCGGCAAGTGGCTTTTTGATGTGATCCGCAATCAAGCGTGCCATAGGGCGTGCGCCATTATCACGGCTATATCCATTCGCAATCAACCATTGCCGCGCTTCTGGTTCAAGCACTATAGAGATATTACGCTCACCTAATTGCGCTTCAAGACGAACAATAAACTTATCCACCACATGCACGATGACTTCTTCACTAAGATGGGCGAACGATATCACAGCATCAAGGCGGTTGCGAAACTCAGGTGAGAACATGCGCTTCAATGCGTCTGTATCTTCCCCTTCGCGCTTATCACGATTAAAGCCAATGGGAGCGCGTGCCATATCAGATGCACCTGCATTACTGGTCATAATCAAGATCACATTGCGGAAATCTACCGTGCGCCCATGTTGATCGGTCAGTTTACCATAATCCATGACTTGCAACAAAATGTTGTAAATATCAGGATGGGCTTTTTCGATTTCATCCAACAAAACCACCGCATAAGGAGTTTTATTCACGGCATCGGTTAAGATGCCACCCTCCTCATGCCCAACATATCCAGGAGGTGCGCCAATCAACGCCGCAACGGAATGTTTTTCCATGTACTCAGACATATCAAAACGTAATAATTCCATACCCATTGCTTTGGCTAGTTGACTCGCAACCTCCGTCTTACCCACCCCAGTTGGCCCCGTGAAGAGATAGTTCCCTATCGGCTTCTCTGGTTCACGAAGCCCCGCACGCGCCACTTTAATGGCACTCGCTAATTGCTCTACGGCTTTGTCTTGTCCGAATACACTCAGCTTCAGGGTGGTTTCAAGATTCTTCA
Organism: Alphaproteobacteria bacterium; assembly: GCA_004293935.1. Classification (GTDB taxonomy): domain Bacteria; phylum Pseudomonadota; class Alphaproteobacteria; order Rickettsiales; family UBA998; genus RDZH01. The sequence continues at coordinate 2,246 of RDZH01000018.1, forward strand.
GTGTTGTAGCATCGTTCATTGTCACATTTTTGGATGGCATACGCGCCACCTTTGCTACAATCAATTCAATATCTTTAGGTGAAATAGTTTTCTTGCGTTTTTCAGCAGGGAGCAGCATTTGCGCTGCACCTGCTTCATCCAACACATCAATCGCTTTATCGGGCAGTTGACGATCATGGATGTAGCGCGAAGAAAGTTCTACCGCTGCGCGCACGGCAGCAGGAGTATAGCGCACTTGATGATGCTCCTCATAATAAGGTTGCAACCCACGCAAGATTTTGACAGTTGTCTCAACATCAGGCTCAGCAACATCAATTTTTTGGAAGCGACGTGCAAGCGCACGGTCTTTTTCCATATGGTTGGTATATTCTCTAAAGGTTGTTGAACCCATGCAACGGAATTTACCCCGTGCAAGTGCTGGCTTCAGCAAATTACACGCATCCAACGCACCACCAGAGGTTGATCCTGCGCCAATAATGGTATGGATTTCATCGATAAATAATACGGCACTTGGGAGGCGTTCAATTTCTTTGATCACCGTTTTCATCCGTTCTTCAAAATCACCACGATAACGCGTTCCCGCCATGAGTGACCCCATATCAAGGGAGAAAATCACCGTATTGCGTAATACTGAAGGCACTTCCCCGCGTACAATGCGTAGTGCTAGCCCTTCGGCAATGGCAGTTTTTCCTACCCCAGCCTCACCGACATACAGCGGATTATTTTTGGTACGACGTGCTAACACTTGAACGGTACGCTCAATTTCTTCTTCGCGCCCTACCAATACATCCGTGCGCCCTTCAGCCGCTTTCTTATTGAGGTTCACACAATAATTTGCAAGCGCATCGCCCGATTCATCTTCCCCGCTGTGCGATCCATGCGATGATGGGGATGATCCCGATCCAAAGGCATTATCATCATCAGGGCTTATTTTTCTGCTTGGTTCAGTTGATCCATGCAAGCGCATATAATCACCATGGCGTACAATCCCATGTGAGATATAATTCACCACATCCAAACGCGCTAGATTTTGTTCTGATAAGAAAAACACCGCATGAGAATCTTTCTCAGAGAACATCGCAACCAGCACATTAGCTCCCGTCACTTCGTGTTTCCCAGCCGATTGCACGTGAATTGCAGCGCGATGTACAGCACGTTGAAAACCTGCCGTAGGTTTTGCTTCAGCCATGCCATGCACGACAATACCTTGCAAATCATGATGAATGAAGTGCGTCAATTTACCACGCAAGATGGTAAGATTCACCCCACAGCCATCCATTACTGCATGTGCATCAGGATCATCAAGCAAAGCAAGCAACAAATGTTCCAAGGTCGCAAATTCATGATTGCGCTCCTTTGCAACACTTAATGCCCGATGTAGTGTGGATTCCAGATTTTTTGATAACATATGATTAAGCATCCCTCATGCAGTCGTTTTGTGGCATTTCCTCTAAAGCTCCTATGGGGTATAATACTCCATAGACATGAGGAAATGATTAATTTGTTGTATCATCTGCGTATGAACGATAAACAAAAATGTTTACCTTTTATACATCAGGCGTTACTTCGCAACGAAGGGGATAATCATGTTGTTGAGCGATTGCTTCAACGATCTGCGCTTTAGTTTCCGCTATATCACGCGTAAACACACCGCATACTCCTTTCCCATCATGATGCACTTGCAGCATGACTTGGGTAGCTTGTTCAAGGGACATATGAAATACTTCAGAAAGCACATGCACCACAAACTCCATAGGAGTAAAATCATCATTTAACATGAGAACTCTAAACATGTTTGGTCTTTGGACATTCGTCTTAGACACGAGAAGCAGCAAGTCGCCAGAATCTTCTTGTGGGTGAGTTCCCATAGTCATGCTCAGAGTGTTATACCCTTCGAGACTAGGAAAACACTCATTGTTATAACTCTTATGTGTTTTCTTTGTCTGTATATACATCATGCCACGAAAACGATAAAATCACGTTAAAACCCTATTTCTAAAGTATGTAGATCAAATAAAATATAGTTGCAAACATTGTGCCAATGCTGTGCCAATGACGATTCTATATTCTATTGCACTGCATATAAACATATTTTACATAGTTTGTCATGCTTTTTTTAGTGAATGCCCCGCATCTTATCCCCAAAAAAACGATCTGCGCGATCTTTATCCAACAGGTTTTAGTAACGCGATGCCTCAGCAGCTCCCATACGCCCACGCAATGCATCACCAATACCGTGCCAAATCGCCTTAATTTTTGCAAAGCGATTCGCCTCAAAACAACTGATTTTGAACAAATCATACGCAATGGCGCACAAATCAAACAGCACATAGCACGGAAATGCCCCACCATGCTTTAACCATAGGCGCACACGATTGCGATAGATATAATAACGGCGCATCGGTTGATGATTCGTTGTAGTGATGGTGCTACCAAGTATATGATGATCATAACATGCACCCAAACGATGCAATAAATGCGCATCACGCACGGCAAGAATCTTCCTGCCCGAACGTAAAACACGCAAGCTAAAGTCAAAATCCACATTATCAATACATAAGGATTCATCCATCGCACCAATTTCTGCACATACGGCGGTGGGAATAAGCGAACCAGAGGCAATGGCAAGCATCACATCATCAAATACGGCACGATCCTCAAACGGTGTGCGCGCATAACGCCAACGCGAACGCATCCGCACATAACGCGCCACACGGGTCGATTGCTGCTCAATGAGATTCGGCACAATCATACCAATCGGTTGATAGGAGGCGTGGTAATGATGCCGCAACAACATCTGCGCCACCATACCCTCCTCCGCAATGCTATCATGATCCATCAGCATCACCCACTCATAGCCATGCATACAGGCATAATGAATCCCCAGATTTTGTGCCTTAGCCAGATTATTATGGGCATGTTCAATAATATGGCAACGCTCAGGGTGCGCATGGGCAAATTGCCAAAGGTAGGTGCATGTCGCATCGGAAGAAGCATTATCAATAATAACAATATGTTCCACTTGATGCACAATCGAATTCAGCACATGCAGCACGTCCTGCCCGCGATTATGCGTCACCACAACGGCACAAATGCCACGATGCGCAACAACATCATCCAATGCAAAATCCGAGGGAGAAGTGGGAAGGCGTGATAAATTCATACGCCTTATATATCACAACTAAAAAAACTTCGCAATCACTTGATTTACTACTGGATTTATTCATCACATTCGCTATAGTGTCTCATTCTTAACATAGTATCTTTTTTATGGAGATTATCCCATGGCTGTACCTAAAAGAAAAACGTCCCCTTCACGTCGCGGTATGCGTCGCGCCCATGATGCACTTGGTAGTGTGATGGTGTCAGAAGACCAAACGACTGGTTCAATCAAGCGTCCGCATCATGTGAGCCCAGATGGATTTTATCGTGGTCGTCAAGTGACGACGGATCGCGTCAACATCTAAGGCCTTGTGCGCGCACATGACCAATCAGCTTCCTCTTGCGATTGATGCTATGGGTGGTGATAGAGCTCCGAAAATTGTGATTCGTGGGCTTAAGATCATGCATCATAAGCAACCTCATCGTCGGTTTATGTTGTTTGGCAACGAAAAGGTGCTGAATCGCTATTTCATGAAAAAATCACTGCATAAATTGCGTGCTTGTTGTGAAATCGTGCATACAGATGTTGTGGTTTCGAGCCATGAAAAACCTTCCGTTGCCTTGCGTCAAGCCAAGAACAGCTCTATGCGCTTGGCGATTGAGGCTGTGCGTGATGGCAGGGCTTCGGGCGTTGTCTCGTCAGGCAATACGGGGGCGTTTATGGCATTATCCAAGATGGTACTAAAAACCCTCCCCCACGTCTCACGCCCTGCGATTGTTGGTCTCATGCCCAATCGTGGCAGTAGTATTGTGATGCTTGACATTGGCGCAAATGTACAATGCGATGCAACGGATTTATACCAGTTTGCGTTAATGGGAGAGGCTTTTTCCCGCATCATCCTCAACGAAACAAGCCCGCGTGTTGGTTTGCTCAATATTGGTTCTGAAGAAATGAAGGGGCATGAAACATTGCATCTCGCTTCAGAAATGCTCAAGCAGAACCACGCCTTGAATTATGTTGGCTATGTTGAGGGCAATGATATTTGCAATGGCAACATTAATGTTGTCGTGACCGATGGATTCACAGGCAATGTCTCCCTAAAAACCTTAGAAGGCACGGCACGTTATTTCTCACAAGAATTGAAACGCGTCTTTATCGGCTCATGGACAGGGAAACTTAGCTATCTACTTGCAAAATCAGCATTTGTTGTGATGAAACGACGGCTTGATCCACGGCGTTATAATGGTGCGATGTTTCTCGGATTGAACGGAATCGCCGTAAAAAGCCATGGCGGTGCGGATGGTTACGCCTTTTATCATGCAATGAAAACAGCCTATATCCTCATCGATGAACAGATTAACACGCGCTTGGTTGAAGAACTAAGTCGCTATGATCTCTTATTTGGTCGCCAAGAAGATCAGGGAAGCGCAGGCACACTAATGGTAGGACAAGACGCATGAATCATACGGCGCACGAAGCAACCATGCTGATGGGAGGAAACAGAATCATTGGTGTAGGATCATACCTTCCTAAGCGTCGCGTGAGCAATGAGATGCTTGCCCAAACGCTTGATACCACCGATGAATGGATTCGTGAACGCACGGGTATTACCCAGCGTCATATTGCTGCTGAAGGTGAATATACCTCACATCTTGCTGCCGCTGCCGCACAGGCTGCATTAGCAGAAGCAGAGGTTGAGGCACATGAGATTGACCTGATTATCATTGCAACCGCAACGCCAGATACCTCTTTTCCTTCCACGGCAACGCATGTACAAAAATTGCTTGGTGCATCCCGTGCCGTAGCGATGGATGTCAACGCTGCATGTGCTGGTTTTGTCTATGCCTTACATGTAGCCAATGCCCTCATGCATCATATAGGCTATCGTCATGCCCTTGTGATTGGTGCAGAAACCATGTCCCGCGTGACTGACTGGAATGATCGCCGTACCGCTATTTTGTTCGGCGACGGAGCGGGTGCATGTGTGCTACGTGCAACCAATGAACGAACACGGGGCATCCTTACTAGCACGATTGCCTCGGATGGCACGTATACGGATTTATTGCATACCGATGGCGGAGTATCGACAACGCAAACGGCAGGTGTCTTATTTATGGAGGGCAAGGAAGTTTTTCGTCATGCTGTCGAAAAAATGTGCCAATCTGTTGAGCTATGTTGTGCGCGTGCAGGCATTACCCCGAAAGAACTACGCTTATTAGTGCCGCATCAAGCCAATGCACGCATTTTGGCAGCATGTGCAAAACGCCTTGGTTTGCAGGATCATCAATGCGTCATGTCCGTTGAACATCATGCAAACACTTCCGCCGCATCTATTCCATTAGCACTTGATTTTGCCAAAAAAAATGTTATATTAGAGCAGGGTGATTATGTGATATTCACAGCTCTTGGGGCGGGCTTTACATGGGGGTCGTGCCTAGTGCGTTGGTAATATCTCACCTATATGCATCGCACATGCAGATGCGTATAGTCGTTTTGTCAAATAACGATATATTCCTAGATGTTCTTCACATAAGAATGAATGCTAGAGAATCAGACAGTATTATAGAGTACTTCATTTGTGAGGTAACTACGTCAACCATTTACAATAATAAGGAAAAAAATATATGGCTGGATATACTGTTACACGTGCGGATCTCTCTCATGCGGTCTATCAAGAATTGGGTGTTCCACTATCGGAAGCAAGTGATATGGTGGATGCATTTTTTGAAGAAATATCAGAAGCATTGGCAAAACATGAAGAAGTGAAATTATCATCCTTTGGCACGTTTGGTATTCGTCACAAGAAAGCACGGATTGGTCGCAATCCCAAAACGGGCGTAGAAGTCGTGATTACTCCACGCTCCGTCCTCTCCTTCACGGCATCAAACTTACTCAAAAAACGCATTAATAAAACGCTGAACAGCTAAATGCGTTATCTATTGCTCTGATGATTGACATTGTATGTTAGAGATAGTATAGTGAAAATTCACATTCTTTTACTGTCATGAACAAAACATTTTTGGGTAATTTTTCTGATAAACTCAGCGCGATCGCTGATCTTGATCCCGAATTACAACGAGCAGCATTGGAGCAAGAATTTGGTGATTTACCGAACTTTGAGTCCCTTCTCGCCTTTTTGGAGTCCAATCACGAAGTCTCTAAAAATGGCGAACTAGAACTCAACCGCTTTATCCGTGAATTCGCTTCTCTTGCCGTGAGCGCACGCGCTCTACGTAAGAGGTACAACCATACTATTTGCACCCCGTTAGGACGTGCAAAAATCACCCAAGCATCCATTGGGGAGGCGTTATGCCTGCCTACAAAAACTGTAGGGAAAATAGAAGCCCACATGGATGTCGCTCTTTCTAAGGGGCGGTCTATTGCCTTTGTTCCGCAAGAACTCATGGCATTCTATTTCAAACTCTATCGTGAGTTAGAGCAAATCTAGGAAAAAAACACCTCACCTTGAGGTGTTTTTTTTATGGTATAGTCGTTTTTTCGTCAAACGACTATAAATCATAGTTTTATAGTGCTATTAGATTCAGTAACAATTTTCTGGAACTCTATCATGCGCTTCATTCCATTTCTGTTTCTGTTAGGTATGTGTATCAGCTTATCACACACAGCAATCGCCACCGATACCGTGCGCCCAACATTAATCACAGAACGTTTTTTCGGTCTGAGGCATAGTAATTTATATGGCTATGGAAACGAAGAACATGGAACGATCACTTGGGATAAGTTATTGAGTAGCATGGGGGTTGCAAAACCTTTGCCACAACCTGCCAAGCATTATGATGATGGGTATGGGTATGGGTATGGTTATAGTTACAATTATAATCGTTGTAACTATCATCATGCAATCACTATATTAGAGGGGATTCGTAAGGAATTAGGTGCAGAACATCCTTATCAAAAAATATGGGCAACCAACCAGATGAAAACCTTTTCTGCTTGTGATATGCATGGTAGTCTATTTTCTCCGCCTGTGATGCCAAAAGAACCATCGCTTCCTTCGCGTGCAAAGAGCGACTATTTTTATCAAAAGGCAAGCTGGTATTTTTACCATGGTAATTATACGAATGCCAAATTATTTTACGACAAAGTGATCGCAATAGACGATGCCCCGATGCGCCCTTATGCGAGCTATATGTCACTACGTTGCTTACGAGAACTCGATCAAGAACGAGAAGCCTATGATCACATTGATACTCTGTTACGCGACCCAACAATCCGCCCTGCACATGCGCTTATCAATAATTATCGCTTTATTATGGGATGGGAACATTCTGGGCCCGATCCTGAAAAACATCTAAAATGGCTTTTATCCATGATTGAGGTAACACCTGAAAAAGCTACTGATTTTCACCAAAGTGTCAAAGATTATGATGATGCCATGTATCAGCTTAATGCATATTTCCCCTATTACGATAAGGAATCAAAAACGGTGGATTGGTGGTTATCTGATGTGCCGCTTGATTCTAAACGTATGCTTGCCGTGCGAACACTCGCAAAAGAAAATGAAACAGTGGATTGGATGCAGGCAAAGTGGGCGTATAATGTTTTTGAAGATGATTGGCTCTGGTCATTGCATCAGCCCAATAATCCGTACTGGCAACAAAATCAGCATATTGTTCATCATGCATGGAAGCATTGGCATAATGGCGATGGGTTAGAATGGTTGCATATCGCACTCAGTAGGGTACATCCCAACGATGCTCTAGCGGAGGATATTCTCAACGCCGCCATACCGTATTTGCATCGTGAATGGACACAGGAAACGCATGAATATCAGGCATGGCTACTTGAACTTTGGACACATGCCACGCGACTTTATCTTGGCAGAAACGAACACACCAAGGCTATTGGCTTCATCAGCGAACATGGTGATTTTAGAAAACTCGCTCTAGCATTTCATCAAGGTTCTAATCAGAACGCATATAATGTAGTATTGCATCGTACTTTGCGATGGCTGGTATATACAAACCATATCGATGAAGCGCGTGCAATATTACCTCATAACACGGCACAATATTGCGATGGTTTTGACCATTGGCGTACTTTGCTTGCTCCGACCACAGAAGCATTGATTGATGCCAATAAAAAATGCCACAGCTCCGATTCACATGCACAAACTTTATGGCATAAGATAGTCAATAATTTTTCAACAAACGTCCTCTATAATCTAGCACGCGACCCATTGTTTGACGAAAAAGAGCGAACACTTATGTCTAGAGCTGCACTCACGCGAGCTATGTTGTTGCATGTAGCTAATGATGATCTGGATCGTTATGCCACGCTAGCCGCAGAACTTAACCCTACTTTCCGCGAGCGCATCCTACGCGTAACAGCACATCATTCGCATGATGACTACATTGAATTTCTACTACGTCACCCTCGGTTTCGTCCAGTGGTGAATCTTGACTATATTGCACCAGCCCTTATATTCAGGCAGCAGGATGAAATGAATGCAGTGAATACTGATCTCACGAAAATTGATACAGTTCATCATAGTGACAATAATTGGTGGTGCCGGGTGGACGGCGAACAACAGCAACACCGTGTCTATGATCAGGGAGTCATTGTTGCGGGAATTAATTCACCACCGTTTCATCATACCTATTATAACTATCCTTATGGTGCATTTTTTTCAAAAAATGAGGATGATCCTACGGAATTTGAACCCTACATTCAGCAACAAAAGGCATTTATCAATCAGCATCCTTATCATCAACTCATCGATGCATCGGAGCTAAAGGCACTTGAGGCATTACCGTCTGGACCAGAATATTTGACGAATGCCGCGATGAAGCAGGCACAGAATGATTGGTTCGGTGGATGGTGGCGTAGCGAACAATCAGAGATCATTGCTGCTAATCTTTTTTATGCCATACGCACCACGCGTTATGGCTGTCAAAGGAATGGCTCTCATGCAGATTATTCACGCAAAGCGTTTGACCTGCTGCATGATAAGTATGGTGATACTATTTGGGCTAAGGCAACGCCATATTGGTTCGGATGTGCGCATTTCAGGCACGAATGCCGAAAAACCAAAAGCCACACTCACTATGCACCCTAAGCAAAAGGAACTACCCCCACTACACCTCAAATCGTGGAAAAATTGGTTGCGGTTCAGGAACGGTTGCACCGCTATGCAAACGATACTGAGCCGATGCGTGGATGCATAAACGTGCATCTTCTGCAACACCCAACTGTTCCAGCCATAAGGATGCCGCACGTGGCACAAAAGGTTGCAGGCAAATGCCCAAACAACGCAACCCTTCCATCAGCACATAAAGCACCGCTTCCATCCGTGGCACATCCGTTTTACGAAGATTCCACGGTGCTTGTGCATCAATATATTCATTGAGCAATCGCCCAAGCTCCATCATCAATTCCAAGGCATAATGAAACTTCAACCCTTCCATGGCAGGGCGCACTTTATTTATGAGGTCGTAGATAGCTGCCTCGATTGGGGCATCCACCGCCTCAATGCGCGCTGTATTGGAGGGTACGCATCCGCCTACATGCTTCTGCACCATCGCTAATGTGCGCTGCGCAAGATTACCAAGCGTATTCGCAAGTTCGCTATTAATACGCTGCACCATTGCCATGGAGGAAAAATTGCCATCATTACCAAACGGCACTTCCCGAAGGAGAAAATAGCGCGTTGCATCTAAGCCGTAGGTTTCCACCAGTTGCACAGGCTTGATGACATTGCCAATCGATTTCGATATTTTCTGCCCTTCATTCGTCCACCAGCCATGTGCAAAAACGCGATCCACCACGGGTACGCCTGCACTCATCAAGAAGGCTGGCCAATAGACAGTATGGAAGCGCAAAATATCTTTCCCTACCACATGAATGGTTTCCCCACTCCGCCAAAAATTGGTGAAGGTTGGATTATGCATATCAGGATAGCCAAGTTCGGTAAGATAATTCGTCAGTGCATCCAGCCACACATACATCACATGCTCAGGCGCATTAGGTACGGGTACGCCCCATCCAAAGGTTGTGCGCGATACTGAGAGATCATGCAATCCGCCTTTGACAAAACTAATCACTTCATTGCGTCGCCCTTCAGGCTGGATAAAGTCCGGATTCGCCTCATAGAACGCAAGCAATCGCTCTTGCCATGCGGATAAGCGAAAGAAATAGCTTGGCTCTTCCACCCATTCTACGGGCGCGCCTGTAGGGGCAAAACCATTCACCAATTCATCTTCCGCATAAAATGCCTCATCACGCACGGAATACCATCCCGCATAGCTTCCCAAATAAATATCGCCTTGCGCAATCAACGCATCCCACATGGCTTGCGCTGCCATAATATGACGAGGCTCTGTGGTGCGGATAAAGCCATCATTGGATAGATTCAGCTCTTCAGTCAGTTCACGGAAGGATTCCGACACCATATCAACAAATTCTTGCGGTGTCACACCTGCGGTGATTGCAGATTTTTCTACCTTCTGCCCATGTTCATCTGTTCCCGTGAGAAAATGCACATCATAACCATCCAAACGCTTGAAACGTGCCAATGCATCACAGGCAATGGAGGTATAGGCATGACCAATATGTGGCTTATCATTGACATAATAAATAGGCGTAGTGATATAAAAATAGCGTGACATGCATAATCCTTGATTCTATTAGGGTGAAGATACCTAGCATCTTATGTGCTATCCCTGCGTTCCCTCAACACGTGGCAACGTCACGCCTTGCTGCTTCATATATTTGCCCTTGCGCTCCCCATAAGAGAGTTCACACGGACTATCCGCTTTCAGAAACAAAAATTGACATGCACCTTCATGGGCATAAATACGTGCAGGAAGTGGCGTGGTATTCGAGAATTCCAACGTCACATGCCCTTCCCATTCAGGTTCTAATGGGGTGACATTGACAATAATCCCACAACGCGCATAGGTTGATTTACCCACACAAATCACCAACACATCACGAGGTATACGGAAATATTCCACGGTACGCGCAAGCGCAAAGCTGTTGGGTGGAATTGTACACATAGGAGTTTTGCGATCCACAAAACCTTCATCCGCAAAGTTTTTTGGATCAACAATCGCGGAATCGACATTGGTGAAAATCTTGAATTCATCCGACACCCGCGCATCATAGCCATAGGACGAAAGCCCATAGGAAATCACGCCCGAACGCTCTAAGCGATCAACAAATGGTTCAATCATCCCATGCTTCAGCGCATGTTCACGTATCCAATGATCGGGAAGAATACCCATAGTTATGCACTCTCTGGCCTAATATAAATTGTACTTATTTGTTTTTATATCATACTTATTTATTTTTACCTCTATTTTTTTAAGTATTTTATAGAAAAAATAGGTTATAAGCATAAGTATAATATTATATAATAAAAAGCAAAATATTCTATAATCTCCCATACGATAATTAAAAGTCCATTCATACTCACGAAATCCAGCAATTAAGAAAAAGATTGTGTGACCCCAAAGAAAAATGGCAATAAATGGTTGGTCTTCTGTAATATTTTTATCTACAATATTCTTATAAACGATTTGTTTGTTTTTAAGTTTCTGAATACGCTCCCAAGAATCAAATATCTTATTTTTATAAAAAATGTAATAAGTACATAATCCTAAACTCAGGCATATTAGAATGGATATAACAGAAAAGATGCAACGTCCATATGCGGTATTTTCTCTACGGAATAATGTGGCGAATTCATTGATTTTTAAAATAAATTCAAATGGCTCTACAACCATTTCAAGTAGATGATAAACCAAAATTCCACTAACGACTCCAACGATAAAGGAAGCCATAATAGCAAAATATTTGCAATGCTTATGCTCTAGATAATTTTCTATAAATTTATTTTCTATGTCATTTAATAACTTAGATTTATTGCTCACATTTATCACCCATCACTAAATTACACCAGATCCTTTACGCAGGCAGTTCCATCAATGCCGCTTGGCTGTGCGCAATATCAATCAAGGCAAGGCACGCCAACGCCGCATCACGCCCTTTATTTTTCTGGGCAGGATCAGCACGCACAATGGCTTGCGCATGATTTTCGACTGTCAAAATCCCATTGCCAATCGGCAAAAGATGCTGCACTCCCAAATCCATCAAGGCACGCGCACTTTCATTACACACCGTATCATAGTGAGTAGTCTCACCCCGAATCACGCACCCAAGCGCGACATAGCCATCATAGCGATGGTGCAATGACGCAAAAGAGATGGCAGGAGGAATTTCTAATGCGCCCGGCACACGGATAATATCCACGTCATGCCCCGCATCATATAATGCTTTCGTCGCCCCTTGCTCTAACATGGTGGCAATATCAAGATAAAAGTCTGCAATAATCACGGCTATTTTCATAATGTGTTTTGTACCCTTTTATGCATCTTTTGGCAATCAAAATTATTGCCATCACTATACTAAATATGTGCTGCATATGTCACTTTTGCACCATGAATGTGCATGAAATCATGCTGCACAGCGAGATATGGGTGCATATGGAAGATTTTTTATATAGTGTGGTGTTGCTCTTTAAGAGATAGCACAATTAAGATTTAAGGAATTGTATTATGAATAAAATTTTCTCTAAAGCCTCATTGATGGCAACATTAATGACACTCACAACATTGGCATCTGCACCTGTTATGGCGCATTCGCATGATACTCACGAAGATCCCGGAATGAACTTCTCTATGGGCTTGGTTTCTGATACGTTCTTTGGCTTTGCGCCCTATGTGAATGGTAGCTATGATCTTGATGAAACAAAAGATTTGACTGTCTATGGTATTTTCTGGTCTGGTGGCACGGGTCAAGGCTGGGGCAACTGGGCAGAATTTGGTGGCGGTGTCAATTTCGATCTTGGTGATGGCATCACATTGAACCCGCAATTAGGATTCACCAGCGGTAATTTATTATCCAGCAGCGCAAATGGTCCTGCCGAAATGGGTGACGGCATTGTGCCGAACTTTACGTTGAACGTAAACCAAGAAAAACTCGAAGCGCAAGTTTATGCAGGCTATTATGCACCGCTTCGTGATGAAGGCACAACATCAAGTTTCTTGCATTATTGGGCAAGTGCTGGATATAAATTCAATAAACTTGTATCTGCGGGTGGTCATTTTGAACATTTACATGGCGGTCAACAAGGCAACCGCGATGATGTCTATATGTGGGCAGGTCCGTATGTACAATTCACCGATTCTAAAGGTCGTGGATTCTTCCGCGTTGCTGGTGGTGTAGATTTAGAAGATACGCTTGGCAATGACACATTCTATAAAATGACGTTCGGTTTGAACTTCTAATCACGCATTCATACCACAGAAAAAGGAGAGATCGATGCGTTCTCTCCTTTTTTTGTTGCATATTATCGTCACGAGCAAAGTAAGCACATGAATCATCCATCTTGTTGCTTGCGTTCTTGCAAGAATCTGCTACAAACTTGGTATCTTCCTTAAAAAAACGCACCCGTAGCTCAGTGGATAGAGCGTTGGCCTCCGGAGCCAAAGGTCAGAGGTTCGAATCCTCTCGGGTGCGCCATTCTTCACTTTTGCCATGCTTCTGTAAGTGAAATTAAGGGTATATCTTACTCAAGAATACTCATCTTTTTCCACATGTAGATACTCCGCATCTTCATCTGCGATGAATATACATTTTGAAACACGTGAAATCTAAACGATAATTTGCCCGAACATTTATTGCACTTTTCATCTGGCAGTGTATTGTAAAAAACACAAACAACTATATTATAATGTGAATTATTTCGTCAAACGATTATCAATGACAGGGGATAAGTAATTGGATATGGCACAACAGACAACACCAGCGTTTAATCAATTAACAGAACAACTAAAAGAAATGTTTCAGATGGATCGGGGCGATCTCGATTTCGGTCTATACCGCATCATGAACCAAAAGCGCGATGAAGTAACCACATTCCTAGAAAAACAGCTATTGCCACAGGTGCGAGCGGTTCTAAACGATTATCAGCGTGCTGGTAGCGCAGGCACACAGGCAGAATTGGATAAAGTGATTGCGAATCTGCATGATGCGGGTGTTGACCCTGAAACATCCACCAAAGTGCAGGATCTTCGCGCCAAGCTGGGTGAATCGTTGGATATGAGCAGGATGGAGAATGAGATTTACTCTGATCTCTATAACTTCTTCAAACGCTATTATTGCGAAGGTGATTTCATGTCCATGCGCCGTTATAAGGAAGGCGTGTATGCTCTGCCCTATGAAGGCGAGGAAGTCAAGCTACATTGGGCGAACCACGATCAATATTATATCAAAACCACTGAAAATCTGAAAAACTACAGCTTCAAAACTGCTGAGGGCAAGCGCGTGCGCTTCGAGGTGGCGGCCGGTGGCACGGAAGTGGCGAATAACAAAGCCGCTGAGGGCAAGGAGCGTCGCTTCCTTCTCCATGCAGCCGCCCCCACATGTACCACAGCCGATGAATTAACCATCCGCTTTGAATATCGCCCAGATGATGCCAAGCGCAAGCAGGATGACATCAACAAAGAAACGGTGGCACAGCTCTTTCATTTGGCTGAAATACACAGCTTCGGTCTGAAGGCAAAAGCACCAACAGAAAAGAACGCTGATCGCACCCTGCTGGAAAAACACCTCAACGACTATACTGCTAAATGCAGCTTTGATTATTTCATACACAAGGATTTAGGGCGATTCCTACGTCGTGAGCTGGATTTTTACATCAAAAACGAAATCATGCATCTAGATGATATTGAAAATGAAACCGCGCCGAGAGTGGAAACCTACCTTGCCAAGGTGAGAGCGATGCGCAAAGTGGCGGGAAAGATCATCCAATTCTTAGCGCAGTTGGAAGACTTCCAGAAAAAATTATGGCTGAAAAAGAAGTTTGTGCTAGAAACGCATTACTGCATCACGCTGGATCATATCATCGGCAGTGAGGCAGAAGATGAATTGCTTCCCATCATCACAGCAAATGAACAACAGCGCGAAGAATGGGTAAAATTATTCGCCATTCATGAACTGGAGGGCTACAGCACGCCGCTAAAACCAGCCTTCCTCAAGAGCAATGACAAGCTGTTGGTGGACACCAAATTTTTTGATCCTGCCTTCAAATATAGCTTGCTTGGTTTGTTTGATAATCTGGATGAGCAAACCGATGGCGTGATGATCAACAGCGAAAATTTTCAAGCACTGAACCTGCTGCAAGCGAGGTATAAGGAGAAGATTGGAGCAATAATTACAGATCCGCCTTATAACACTGAAGATGATAGTTTTTGTTACAAAGACAATTACCAACATTCTTCATGGATATCTATGATCAATGATCGCATTGCCATTATTAAGAGACTTCTTAATAATGAAGCGTGGGTCTCAATAAATATCAATGACATAGAAATAAAAAATTTACTGGGAATTTTAGAGCAAAACGGCTTGTCTCCAGCTTCAACTATTGTCGCTAAAATGTCGCACATGAGTGGAATGAAAATGAGTCATGCGGACAGAAAACCCCCTAAAATTAAAGAGTATATAACAATCTCAAATGCCTCGGAATCCTCAAGAATAACACCAATCTATGAACAGTGTTCATGGGATGATGCTTTTGACCGCTATGATAGTTTCCTGTTCAAAAACAATTCAGATAACCCTGAAGATTGGACCAGAACATCTTTAAGAGAAGCAGCTATTCAGCATGGGGTGAATGTCAAAGACGACAAAGATGCTTATGACGATTTTTGTATCAAAAATGCAGAGTACATATATCAACGTGCCAAAAATGATAGCCTATACGATTTGCCCCGAGATGGCGTTTTTAGGAAAGTAAAAACTGCTACAGGTCTTGATAAAATCGCGCTAAATGGCAAAGAGGTTCTTTTTGCAGCAAACTATTTCAAAGAATTTGAAGGGAAAAAGATTCCCGCCCAGATTAAAGGAGATATTTGGGATGATATAGGGATTAATAATTCGCATAATGAGGGCGGCGTTTCATTCGAGAGTGGTAAGAAGCCTGTAAAATTATTTGAGCGACTCGTAGAAATGCTGGCTAAGAGAGATGATACCATTCTTGATATATTTGCAGGTTCAGGAACGCTTGCTCATGCAGTGCTAAATTGCAATAGAAAAGGAAACAAAAGAAAATTTATTTTGTGTGAAATGGGTGAGTACTTCGACAGCATTTTGAAAAAAAGGGTATCAAAAGTAATTTTTTCATCTGATTGGCAAAGTGGCAAGCCTATAAAATCTGGTATTTCATCAAGTGCATTGCTCAAATACATGGCACTAGAGCAATATGAAGACACGCTGGATAATCTTGGCGATGCACAAGGCAATTTTGGGCGCACAGAGCAGCAAGAGTTGGCTTTGCAACACGCAAACCGTTATGATAATCAACAACGCTTTTACGAGGGCTATATGCTCAGCTATATGCTGGATGTGGAAAGCCGTGGATCGCAGTCACTGCTGAACATTGATGCCTTTGCTGATCCGTTTGCGTACAAACTCCGCATCACCCGTAATGATGATACGCAGATGGTGAATGTCGATCTGGTTGAAACCTTCAATTATTTGCTTGGCCTTACCATCCGCACAGTGCATCGGGATAAAAAAGGGATTGTTACCGTCACTGGCAAAAATGCTTCGGCTGAGAGTTGCCTCATCATCTGGCGCAACACCCTTGAGGTGGATAATACCACACTAGATACATGGTTTGGCACGCGCTATCCTTCAAAGGATTTTGAATTTGATGCCATTTATGTGAATGGCGATAACAACATCGAAAACATGAAGCTGACTGAGGATCACTGGAAAGTGCGGCTGATTGAAGCGGAATTCAAACGCCTCATGTTTGATGTACAAGACGTTTAGGAGAATGAGCCATGCCACCAAAAAAAACAAAACGCATCCCCTTGGCGTTCAACAAACGTCTGGTTCTTCATCGCTACCTGCTCAGCTTATTTGGAGCAAAAGATTTTGAGAATCTTTCTATCTATGTCAACAAGATGGAATATGAAGGACTAACGGAAGATCGCATATCCAAATTTCACTATTCTGTGGTGCAAGCATTGCCACTAGACGGCGCAGAGCTAAACAAAGATACGCTGCTTGCCTATGACCAAAACATTGTTTCACACACATTGGCGATTCAGGGAAAACGGTCAGAGCCGATCCGCTGGAAGTATTTCCAATATCTTGCATTGCTGTTCACGGAAATCTATCTTGACCGCTATATGAACAACCGTGAAGCATTCCTTAAGGCACTCAATGCCTATTGCCATGATTTTAATGCACCGCTGCATAAGGACGATCATATTGACCTGTTCACCGAAGATGATCTGCGCAAGGTGGCGTTCTGGAGTGCAACCGGATCAGGCAAGACGCTGATCATGCATATGAACATTAAGCAATATCTGCATCACCTTACGAAATCTGGACGCTTGCGTGAGTTAAACCGTATTCTGCTGGTGACACCGAATGAAGGGCTTTCCAAACAGCATAAGGAAGAATTCGAAAAGTCTGGCATCCACGCCGATGTATTTTCCCCGCAAGGTGACATTTTTAAGGGTAAAGCGGTGGAGATCATCGAAATTACCAAGCTAACCGAAACATCTGGCGATAAGACGATTGCAGTAGAGGCATTTGAAAGCAATAATCTGGTGCTGGTCGATGAAGGGCATCGCGGCTCTAGCGGATTAGTTTGGTCAAAGAATAGAAAAAAACTGGCGAACAAAGGCTTCACTTTTGAATATTCCGCGACATTGGGGCAAGCCGTCGCGGGCAATCATTCCCTTACGCAGGAATATGCCAAATCCATTTTGTTTGATTACTCCTACCGCTATTTTTACAGCGATGGTTACGGCAAAGACTACCGCATTTTGAACCTAGCTGATGACAAGGATAAAAAGGTGCGCAAGCTTTACTTAACCGCCTGCCTGCTCACCTTCTACCAGCAAAAAATCCTGTTCAAGGATCCATGCACTAAGGTGAAGCACTTCAATATTGACAACCCACTATGGGTGTTTGTGGGTGGCAGCGTAACCAAATCTACAAACGAAAAGGATATTTCCGATATAATCGATATTCTATCATTTCTTGCCCGATTTACATCTTCTGCACATAAGCACGATGTGCTTCAAGACATTGAAAAGGCAATTAGCGGTGATACAGGATTACTCAGTGCCACAGGTCAAGATATTTTTGCTAATGTATTCCCCTATTTAGGTAATAACACGCACAGCGCTGCACAGGTTTATGACGGCATTCTAAAGGACATTTTCAATGCACGCAGCAATGCCTCTTTGCGTGTGGAAGAGTTGAAAGGCACGGATGGCGAGATCGCCCTACGTTTAGGCGATCATAATCCATTCGGTATTATCAACGTGGGTGATGCCTCAAAATTATGCACGCTTTGTAAAAAACATGATCTATTGATCGTAACAGAGAAGAATTTTAGTGATTCGCTCTTCCACGCCATCAATAAAGAGCATTCCACGATTAACATCCTTATCGGCTCAAAGAAATTCACGGAAGGCTGGAGTAGCTGGCGCGTGAGTACCATGGGGTTGATGAATGTTGGTCGTGGCGAAGGCTCGCAGATCATCCAGCTATTTGGTCGTGGAGTACGTCTCAAAGGATATGAAAACACACTGAAACGTCACAGCACTCTCTTTGAGCAAGGCATTGAGCATAACAAGCATGTTGCACAGATGGAGACACTCAATATTTTCGGTATCCGTGCTGACTATATGGAGCAGTTTAAGGCGTATCTCGAAGCCGCAGGCGTTCCTCCAGAAGATAATATGGAGAAAATCACCATCCCAATTATCCCAAATCTTGGAAAACAGAAGCTGAAAACTGTCCGTTTGAAGAAAGGTCTGGATTATAAACGAGATGGCGAAAAACCTACACTGAAACTACGTGATGACCTTCAACGCACGCAAGTGATTCAGGATTATTATCCTCGTATTCAAGCACAAATTGCTATGGGTCTTCGTGTTAATCAAGATCAAGCTGAAAAGAATAAGGGCAAGCTTACAGAAGGGCATATTGATTTTCTTGATATGGATGCGATCTTTTTTGATCTGCAAACGTTGAAAAATGAACGCGCTTGGTTCAATCTTAACATAAATAAAGCACAGATCAAATCTATTCTCTTGGATACGTCATGGTATGAACTACTCATCCCAAAAGAACAGTTGCAATTTGACGAATTTGCGAAGGTTCATATGTGGCAGAATATAGCTTCTAGCTTGATCCAAAAATACTGTGACCGTTTTTATAAGACGTGCAGGAACGAGTGGGAAGCACCGCACCGTGAATATCGTGATCTTGAGCAAACTAATCCCAATTTCATTTCTGAACATACGGTGCTGATTCATAAATCTCAGCAACAAATAATCAACCAATTACACACTATCAAAGAGAGCATTGAGAGCGGTCACATGCCCACCGCAGACTTAAATTTCGGGCAAGGGCGTGCGCTTATCTTTCATCGTCATTTGTACCAACCGCTACTCTATACAGAGGGGCGCGAAATTCAAATTACGCCCGTAGCCTTAAATAAAGGCGAGAAAACTTTTGTTGAAGATCTGAACAACTTCTACCAACAAAATAAGGAGTTCTTCGAGAGCAAAGAGCTATACCTACTGCGGAATATGAGCAAAGGACGCGGCGTAGGCTTCTTTGAAGCAAGTAACTTCTACCCTGATTTTGTTCTCTGGCTTTTTGATGGTGCGAAGCAGTATGTGTCTTTTGTTGACCCCAAAGGTATAGTTCACCTTGCTCCTAACGATCCGAAGATTGAATTTTACAAAACTATCAAGAACATCGAGAAGCAGCTTGGCGATAAGAATGTAATCCTTAATTCGTTTATCATTTCGGTTACGCCGTATCATAGAGTGCGCGACAGCCATGGTGCTGAATCACAGGAAGAATTCGCCTCAAGGCATATATTTTTCCAAGAGGATGCAAGCTATATACACCGTCTTTTCAAATTCATTGGAAACAACGTGATGGATGTGCATTGAACTGCATCGCAATCATTAAAGATCACGCACATCGGTGAGCTTGCCCGTAATGGCTGCAGCAACCGCCATAGCAGGACTCACCAAATGCGTGCGCCCGCCACGCCCCTGACGGCCTTCAAAATTACGATTTGAGGTGGAAGCGCAACGCTCCCCCGCTTCCAACTTATCAGCATTCATCGCAAGGCACATGGAGCATCCCGGCTCGCGCCATTCAAAGCCCGCCTCGATGAAAACCTTATCCAACCCCTCACGTTCTGCTTGCTCTTTCACCAGCCCCGAACCGGGAACGACCATCGCTAATTTGATAGAAGATGCCACTTTGCGCCCTTGCGCCACAGCAGCAGCAGCACGGAAATCTTCAATACGCCCATTGGTACATGAGCCAATAAACACCTTGTCAATCACCACATCACTGAGTTTTTGCCCTTCCTGAAGCCCCATATATTCTAAGGAACGCGCCACCGCTGCACGGCGGTTTTCATCAGCAAAATCATGAAGTTTCGGCACATTCGCGGTAATAGGCAAGACATCCTGCGGGCTTGTTCCCCATGTCACTTGTGGGGCAATATCTGCAGCATTGAGGATAATTTCCGCATCAAATTGCGCGTCATCATCACTCACAAACTGATTCCAATAGGCAATAGCAGCATCCATATCGCTTGGGGACATCGGGCGACCACGCACATATTCATAAGTAATCGCATCAGGCGCGATAAGCCCTGCCCTCGCCCCTGCTTCAATCGACATATTACACACTGTCATGCGCCCTTCCATCGAAAGATTGCGAATGGCTTCCCCTGCATATTCAATCACATAGCCCGTACCACCTGCAGTTCCAAGCACACCAATAATTGCCAGCACCATATCTTTTGCCGTCACACCATAAGGCAACGCACCATCAACACGCACACGCATATTTTTTGCTTTACTTAGGCGCAATGTTTGCGTCGCAAGCACATGTTCCACTTCGCTCGTGCCAATACCAAAAGCAAGCGCGCCAAACGCCCCGTGGGTGGAAGTGTGCGAATCACCACACACAATCGTCATGGCAGGTTGTGTGAATCCTTGTTCCGGCCCCACCACATGGACAATACCTTGACGTACATCATCCATCGGATAATAACGCACCCCAAATTCAGCGCAATTCTGCTCCAATGTTTCCACCTGAATACGCGATGTTTCATCCTTAATGCCCTGTGCGCGATCGGGTGTGGTGGGAACATTATGATCCGCAACGGCTAAAGTGGCATCAGGACGGCGCACCGTGCGCCCTGCAACGCGCAATCCCTCAAAGGCTTGCGGGCTGGTCACTTCATGCACCATATGACGATCAATATAAATGAGTGCTGAACCGTCTGCATCTTGATGAACCAGATGCGCATCCCAGATTTTGTCATAAAGTGTTTTAGCCATAGTGAATACTCCGTCATGTTAAAAAAACAATGCCCTGCCTTAGAAAAAAGCAGAGCATTGCGTTTCATGGTATCATTGATCGCTTATCTTACGCTTCTCTGCGATAATCTTTTTTCTCTTTAATACGAGCAGCTTTACCCGTTAATCCACGCAAATAATAGAGTTTCGCACGGCGCACATCGCCTAAGCGGATATTTTCTACGCTTTCCACACGTGGTGAATAAAGCGGGAATACACGCTCCACACCCTCACCATGGCTGAGTTTGCGCACGGTAAATGATGATTGTAAACCGCGATTTTTGCGACCAATGCACACGCCTTCAAACGCCTGAATACGCTCATTTGCACCTTCGATAATGCGCACATTGACACGCACAGTATCACCAGGGCGGAAATTATCGATACGTTTATTCTCTGATAATTTTGCTACTTGTTCTAGCTCAATCTGTTGCAAAAGATTTGTCATACTTGCCTCCAACGCACATCGTTTATTCTGTTGTGATGCTATGCATCGTTATTTCTTGGTTTTCATCATGTCGTTTTACCACGCTGCGCGCAATAAGCCTCCCACAAATCCTTACGCCGTAACTCCGTTACACGCTCTGCTTGCGCCCAACGCCACGCATGAATATGCTGATGATGCCCTGATAGAAGAACTTCAGGCACTGACCTTCCGTTCCACAAAGGAGGCTTAGTATAGTGCGGGTATTCAAGAAGGCAAGCATTTTCTGCACCTAAAGCGAAACTTTCTTCATCTGTGGTCTGTTGATTACCCAAAACACCGCGATGATGACGCACCATCGCCTCCATCACCACCTGCGCTGCCACTTCCCCACCAAACAGCACATAATCACCAATACTCACCTCAATCGGTTGATAGACATCAATAATACGCTCATCTATCCCCTCAAACCGCCCACACAGAATGATATAATCCTGCACATGATCATCATGCATCCATGCGTGAATATGCGCTTGCTGCAACACATGCCCACGTGGTGTCATAAACATTAAGCGCGCTTCAGGCATCCATCTTTGTGCATCATCAATGGCATCGGCAAGCACTTGTGGCTTCATCACCATGCCCGCACCGCCACCATACGGTGTGTCATCGACAGTACGGTGCTTATCGAGTGCATAATCGCGGATATTGCGCACCTCCATCGACCATCGCCCTTCACGCAGGGCTGCACCTGCAAGCGCGTGTCCCAGAACCCCCGGAAACATTTCAGGATAGATGGTGAGAATACAAAAACGCACCCGAGACTCTTAATTCTGCTCTAAATCTTCTTTGGCTGCATCAGGTGATACGCAATTAGGCTTGGTGGTAAATTCCACAGAAGAATCCACTGCAAAATGGGCTTGTTTTAGCATATTGCGCCCGACCAACACATCATAATTGAAGCGTTCACGGTTTGCTAGATTCACTTCACCTGTCACCAATTTTCCTGCCATGCAGAACGTCATTTCAACCACGGGGCGGTGCAGATAGCCTTTGCTACCCCGCGCAATAATCCGCACCATGCGAATCAGCGGTTTGCGAATATGGCTACTCTTACCATCCTGTGACGAAATGTCAAAAATCACATAACCGCCTTTGCCACCTTTTTTCTTTGGCTCTTGCAATTCGATGATTTCGGCGTGCAGCGAGGAAGTATCCGCGCCCGTATCCAATTTTGCCTTATATTCTTTGTCAATATGCTGCACCACCACACGCTCAAGATAACCGACAATTTGCGGCTTATCCTTAGCAGAATCTTGATCTTTAGCATACGCCATGCTCGTACACATCACGGCAATTAAGCTACTATAAAGTACATATCTCATATCATTTATCCAAAAAACTATCGTAGACGCAAGTGCAGCATGATAAACACACAGTATTTTTGTGCAAAAAGCATAAAATCTTGCAAATTGCAATAAAAATATATAGCACGCACCACAGCGACTATAGTGCTTCCATTATAAATCATAGTGTTATAGTCGTTCTTTAACATAAAAAAATGAGTATTTTTTGTCAAACGACTATATATCCAGAATCAGCGCACACGCACTAATAATGCATCGACATTGCGCCCTTCTGAACGCAAGACATTAAACGTGCGACACGCCGCCCCCGTATTCATCACATCAAGAATGATACCATGCTGTGCTTTGAGCGTGCGGTGGATATGAGGCGCAAGTAATTGATGCTGCGCCCCCGTACCCACTAGAATCATCTCACTCACAGGTGGTATAAGAAATGGGGCATAGGTTGCCACATCACTAAACCGCTCCCACGCATCATCAGGATAGACCGTTACGTGATTCCCACGAATCATGATAGTGGAATCATAGGTCACACCCTGCACCACAAAGCCACTCGCACCATAAGATTCGATGCGTATCATCCCTTCTTCATGTCGTGGCGTAATATCCATAGATTATGCACCAAGCACTTTCTTCGCACGAATCTTGCTGTCTTCTACGGCAGGCTGATCAAAAGCATTCACTTCCATCATATCCGCAATCAGAATGGTTTCAATCATGATATGCATCAGCAATGCCCCAAGATGGTAAGCATCCACAACTGGCACATGCAAAGTGCGCACAGGGCGACCAGCCGCTTGCAGGGAAGCGATTGTACCTTGCTGGAAGGCATCCATCACATCACCGAGCGGTTTATCTGCAAGATAGGATAGCCCCGCAACATCAGCCAATTTTTTACTTATCTTCGTGCCTACGCCATGTTGATGGGTGGTGATCACCGTGAAAAATTGCTGATCCATCCCATCAAGCATTAATTGCAACATGGAATGCTGATCGACTGTACCTAGAGCCGCAAGCGGGGTAATGCCCTTGCCATCTTTGCCTAAACTCTCACTGATAAGTTGTCTGCACCATGCAGAAAGAAATTCCAAACGATCAACATATGGCATAATGGTGTGAATAGTACGCCCCAACGCCGCATGACGCATCGCATACAACGCCCCTTGTATCGCAAGATTATGCTCCGCTTCCGTATGCAGGGCATGATGCAAAACATCACGCATCCCGCGACGCACCGCACGCACATCAACGCCACATACCGCCGCAGGTACAAGCCCAATATTCGCAGCACAGCTCCAACGCCCCCCAAGCAACGGATCATGCGTAATGCGCATCATGCCATAATGATCCGCCAATTTTGCAAGTGACGAACTTGTCGGTTCGGTACATGCATAACAACGCGCCCGAATGCCCTCCGCACCAATCTCATGCTCCAGCCAATCCAGCACCAACATCACTTGCGTCACGGTTTCTAATGTGCCTCCCGATTTACTAATGAACAACCATGAAGTACGATCAGGATGCACCGTTTGTTGCATCTGCGCAAAACTTTCTGGATCAGGATTATCCATCACCATCAAACGCACCGAATGATTGGCAGAACGCAGCGCAACCAACGCCTCTGCACCCAAAGATGATCCACCAATGCCCACCAGCACCAGCACATCAGATTGTGCCGTAATACGCTGTGCAAGCGTTTCAATTTCCGCCAAATCTTCTTCGCTATCAACGATAGAGAACAAGGCAAGAGGTTGTTCATACAGCCCACGAAGCGCGGTTAATGCACGCGCAGCAAGCGCAGCATCATGAGGTGCATGATGCACCGTACCTTGAGGTTCAACGATATTAGTTTGAATCGGGTTCATGTGTTGTACTTGTGTGTTTTTTGTTGCTTGTGCTTGGTTCATATGGCTTTTCTCCTACCCAAATAATAAGCGATTGTTGAAGATTGATAGCTAGTTTAGCAGCTTCTTGCATATCCTGCAAAGTCACACTACGAATATGATCATTACGTTTCTCTAAATAATCCGTACCGAGCTTATGGCGTTGCATCAAAGACAAATAAGCGACCTTTTCACTATTGCTATCCAAGGATAATGCAAATGACCCTGTGAGATAATCTTGTGCGGCGCGCAATTCCTGTTCACTCACGCCCTTTTCTATGACATCACGCAAAACGGCAAGTGCCGCCTCATACCCTTCGGTAGCACGTTGCGTTTGTGTACTAAACCCTACGGAAAACCACGGGCTATATTCTAAAGCCCGCAAGGCTGAGTACACGCCATAGGTCAAGCCACGTTTTTCGCGCAATTCTTCCCCTAAGCGCGATGAAAGCGTCCCGCCACCAACGATATGATTCAGCACATATGCCGCATAAAAAAGTTTGTGGTGACGATCAATCGAGGGAGTCGCAATCAGAATCTTGGTTTGTGGTTCATCCAGTTGCACAAAGATCGGCTCTTTATGGTTTTTCACCATAATAGGTTGCAAAAGTGCTGCAGGCTCTGTACGTGCTTGCGGCACATCGCTCATGCTCTTCGTGAGGAAGCCTTGCAACTGCTTCACGGTGACATCACCTGAACAGGAAACTTCCATGCTATCACGCGCTAAAACACGCTGCAAAAAATCTTGCATCGCATCGGGAGTGATGCGCTCTAAGGTTGAGCGTGTGCCATTGATAGGATGACCATAAGGATGCCCCTCAAACGCCGTTTTAATGAAAGCCTGACTCAAACGCGATGAAGGTTGCGTTTCGGCACGCTTAAAGGCTTCATATTGTCTATCGCGTAGACGATTCCATTCCGCATCATCAAAACGCGGCTGCGTCATGATGGCTGCCACCGTTTGCCACGCTTCCTCTTGATACTGAGACAAGGAGGTGAAACTTATATTCATATCATCGCGTGAAACGAAACTATCCATCGCAATCGCATAACGATCTAGGTGCGCACGAAATGCCGTAGCATCACGATCCCCCGCGCCTTCCATCAGCATTTTTGCAGTGAAGGAGGCAAGCCCCGCATCATCGGGGTGTTCATAGGCACTTCCAGCATGTTTGATGCGCACATGGCACGTCACCATCGGCACGGAATGATCTTCGATGAGCAAGCCAGAAATAGATGCAGCATTGAGGGTCTGCACCTTAGGAACGGCCGCATAGGAAGGCGCACTCACACACCACACCCCCATCATGACAGAACATAACCAACGCCTCATAATGTTTCTCCTTTTGACGGTGATGGATTCTCCTTCGGCACGGCATAACCCGTGACATGATGGTCATTATTCATCACAAAACGCATCCAATGACGCACATCTTCCGCCTTCACCCGTTTCAATTCTGCTTCCCAACTATTTATCCATGCAGGATCAGCACCGATCATCATTAATGTAGCCAGAAGCGATGCCATGCCTTGCAAATCATCACGCGCAAAGATAGCAGCGGCTTGCATTTGTGCGCGCACACGTTGCATATCTTCTTCGGAAATGTCACGCTTTTGCGCCTCCATCACCGCCTCTTCATAGGCTTTCTCAATCTCATCTCTATGCACACCCTCAACAGGATGAATCACCACGGCTAAGCTCCCCTCACCACGCGAAAATGGATAATAGGAAATAGAAACGGAACTTGCTAATTTCTTGCGACGCACCAAGGATTCATAAAGCCAACCAGTTTCGCCATCACCAAGCAATTCTTCCACATAGAGCAACGCCATATAGGAAGATGCAGGTGGCTTTTTCGCTGTTTTAGCCACGGGCTGTGCGAGGCTTGATCCCAAAGTAGGCGCACGATAGAAGCGCATCCACACGGGAAGGCGCACACGCGCATCAGGCAACATCACCCGCTCAGAACTACGTGCAGGAGGGTCTTGCGTCCACACACGCGGCGGTGTTTTCTCGCCACGCCATCCACCATAATAACGGCGCACCAAGCGCATGGCTTGTGCAGGCTGTACATCACCCACTAATAATAGGGTCATATTGGAAGGCGTATAATAACGTCGCCAAAATCCACGCATATCTTCGGGGCTTAATTGCTGCATTTCGTGCATCCATCCAATAATCGGCATCCCATAGGGATGATGAGGATGCAAAACGCGTCGCATCTTCTCAACAAGAAGTGCGGTAGGCGATGATTCTGTACGCAAACGACGCTCTTCTAAAATCACCTCACGCTCTTTAAGAAAAGCATCGGGGCTTGGTTGGATATTTTGCATCCGATCCGCCTCTAGGCGCATCACTTGCTCAAGATGTTCGCTGGCAATCGTCACATAATAGCCCGTCATATCCGACGAAGTGTAGGCATTATGCACGCCCCCTAATCCTTGGATGATTTTATCATACGAACCTTCGGGAAAACGTGGCGTACCCTTGAACATCATATGTTCCAAATAATGCGCCAAACCTGACGCGCCTCGCGGATCATCCGCTGCCCCTGCTGCCACCAACAGATTATGCGACACGACGGGCGCACGATGATTCGGCACAATCACCACCTTCAAGCCATTATCCAGCGTTTCACGATAAAAGGTGATCGGCTGCGCTGCTTGCGCCACCCATGCCATCATAATGAGGATGAGTGCAACAATGGTACGAATACGCCATTGGCGGACTTTAGAACGAAAAACAGGCGCATTCATCAAAACAACCAATCAAGGACAGGGTTTATTTGCTCTTTCTTTTCTGGCACAGCACCATCATTGACGGCGCGCCCTTTTTGTTTATTCTCAATCAAACGCTTGCGCTCTTTTTGCGCATCCACAACGGTTTCTCCATCCATAATGGGGGCTTGCAATCGATCAAGTACGCTCATTTTTTCAGGGGATGCTTGCTTTGCTTCCTCTTCTAATGTTTTACGAATGGCTGGGTCTGCCTTAGACGCGCCCAATTTCGTTAAAAAAGTACGCTCAGAGACGGTCGGCAAATCGCTTGCTCCCACAGGAGCTAATGCCGTCTCTACTTTACCACGCGGCGCATCCGTCTTGTAATGTTGCGTATAATCATAGGCGTTTCCTGATTCAAACAAGGCTTTTTTTGCCGCATCTTTCATAGGCTGCACACCTCGTTCTTTAGCTTCATCGGGTGGATAAAGATAAAACTCCTCAGGAACACTCAAAGGCGGGCGCGACACCACACGAAATTCATCAGGAGCTTTCTTGTCCAATCCCAATGTATCACGTACCCCGCCATCACAGGCAGCAAGGCAGAGCAGCGCGCTCAATGCGCAAAAACCATATTTTATACAATTCATTCTATCCTCATAGCTGTGGTGTATGTAGTGCTATTTTCTGCAAAGAAAAGGGGTAGCACGTGCAAATGCTTGTTCTAGGTCAGCAATCACATCACGTGGGTCTTCCAAACCAATATGCATACGTATGCACCATGGGTCGGATTCCCATTTTTGCGCCGTTGCCGTGCGTACTTCTTTCGGACGGAATGGCACGATTAGACTCTCATAGCCACCCCAACTAAAGCCCATACCAAATAACTTCAATGCATCGCACCAAGCACGCGTTGCTTCATGCGTAAAGGATGGGTTCAATACTAAGGCACACAACGATGCCCCCCCGCTCATATGCTTTTTCCATAGGCTATGCCCTGCATCATCGGGATGCGGAGGATAGAGAATCTCAGCAATTTCAGGGCGTTGCTTCAACCATGCTAACACCTCCATGATATTTTTTTGCTGTTGCTCAATGCGTACTTTCATGCTACGCAATCCGCGTAACGCAAGAGCCGCTTCATCGCCCGTTACATAATTGCCAAGCATTGCTGCCATTTTGCTAATCGCGTGAAAATGTTGCGTGCGCGCACTCACTGCCCCCATCACCACATCAGAATGCCCCGCAACATATTTGGTTACGGCTTGAATCGCCACATCCACCCCAAGGGCAAAAGGCTTAATATAGAGGGGTGTTGCCCATGTATAATCCAGCATCGTAATGCAGCCATGCTTATGTGCTACGGCGCATACACCAGCAATATCTTGCATTTCAATCGTCATCGACCCCGGAGCTTCAAGAAACACAAGGCGCGTATTCGGACGTATCAGTGCTTCCAGATCATCAGGCGTAATCATCGGATTATAATAGGTTGTTTCAATGCCCATTTTATGCAGCACATGATCACACATGGCACGCGTTGGACCGTACACCGCATCCGCAACCAACACATGATCCCCTTGCCTTAACAACGCAAGAAGCGGGATGGTGACGGCAGATAGCCCCGATGAAGTGAGAACCGTATGCTCCGCATCAATCAATGCACCAAGCGCATCACGCAACGCAAATACAGTTGGGTTGCCTTGACGCGCATAGGCAGGAGTGGTACGCCCATAATAGCCTTCACAAAAACCATCAAATGAATCGAATAAAATTGTCGAAGCGCGGTAAATAGGGGGATTGACCGAGCCAAACCCTTCATGAGTTCGCCCCGCCGTGACCAATGAAGTAGCAATATGTGTCATAGTTCAACCACCATCGAATAAGAAGCAATGCATATGACACCCTAGCAGGATATAGAAAAAATGCAATCCACTTTTCTAAAATTTTCGACAGAAACTATGATCCTTGATGTGCGACCCTAGTGAGAGCTTGGTATAACTCTCACTTCGGTTGTCATAGCCGAGGAGGCGGGTATCCAGAACATACGACTGACAATGGATTCCTGCCTTACGCCAAGAATGACGAGTATAAAAAAAAACACAAAGCCCGTTCCCTATTCGAGAACGAGCCTTGCTAGGGCGTATTAACACTATCTACTATGGCGTGCTGCAAACAACGGTTTCCTGCGCGCACCAAAACTCATGTACTTCTATGTACACTCCGTTGCGGTTCTCGCAAACCATTGTTTTCGCTATGCCCTAGCGATAGTGTCAATACGCCCTAATTACGCACAACATATACGTGATATTACTCCGTAAACGCCTTAGTAAGACGATGTGCAGCATCATTGATGCTGTCACTAATTGGCTCTGATGCTTCCGCCGTCATGGTACACCAGCTATTGGAAAAACGCGATATACTGCCCAACATGCGCTCCATATTCATCTGCATCACACGACTTTGCAACGAAAACACATCACGAGCAGTACGGCACGCGAACAATTCTTTAGATACATCGACATTTTCAGCAATCGCTTTTTGGGTTGAACTCATCCACTCTTCATAGAGTTTGCTCACACAATTTGTTGCCACGGCACGCGCTTGAGAAGCTGCTTCCATCTGAGTGCGTCCAATTTCCACCGTTTCATTCATTGCACGCTGCACACGTTCTGCCATATGGGCGAGTTGCTGCGCACCTTCTTGGCTACGTTCCACCAACTGCTCCGTGATGCTCACGATTGGTGATTCCACATCGTCTTGTTTGATCACTACAATATTGGTAGGGTCTTGAGTAGCTGCCACCTGTTCTTGTGGGGCTTTATAGACTTTTTGTGTAGCATTTTTCTGAGGCTGATTCATAATAGCTCCTTCTTGAGTTGATAAAGTTTTATTTTGATGGGGTCGTTGATGACGCAGTTTCATCGAAGATGATGATCCATGTTTGGTACTCTGTTCTGATTTAGGTGTATCGCTACTATTCATCCATGGCACTCCTTGTGAGTATGCATATACATAACAAGACTATCGCGGATTGATTGCGATTGTCAACCTATTAACGAGCTTTATTGAAACTTACCATCCAACAGCATCATAATTATGACAAATATGACAGATTTGTCAACATGAAATACATCCTTAGGTAGAAATAAGATTCGCTAAAGCGTCAATCGCAAAAATATAGCCCACAGGACCAAGACCACAAATCACCCCTGTTGCCACCCCGCTGATAAACGATACCGAACGGAATTGCTCACGCGCATGGATATTGCTGATATGCACCTCGATAATCGGCACTTTATGCATGGTAAGTGCATCACGCAACGCCACTGATGTATGCGAAAAGCCTCCCGCATTAATGATAATGCCACGCACTGCCCCATAGGCATCACATAATTTATCAATCAACTCACCTTCATGGTTGCTTTGAAAGCATTCAACTGTTAGATTATGCGCTGTCGCACGTACACCGCATTGCACTTCAATGGCTTCTAGTGTAGTATGACCATAAATCTCAGGCTGTCTTAAACCTAACATACTGAGATTCGGACCATTTATTAATAAAATATCATATTCCATGCCCCGTAGCTTATGAAAAAAAACAACTATACTCAAATAACTTTGAATGGATCAGCAAAAGAATTGCCGAATCAATCCATGACTGTTGCCGATTTGTTAGCATCGCTGCATATCGACCCAACGCAAGTGGCATTAGAAAAGAATTTACAGATCATCCCTAAATCACGTTATGCCCAATGCATGATTGACGATGGGGATAAGATTGAATTAGTCGAATTTGTTGGAGGGGGCTGATGTCGCATACATTATCATTAGATGAACCAGAAGATAGGCTTTGCATTGCAGGCATGTATTTTAACTCGCGCTTATTGGTAGGAACGGGCAAATACCCTTCTGCCGGCATTGCGCAACAAGCCATTCGTGCTAGTGGCGCAGAGATTATCACCGTTGCGCTTAGACGGATCGACATGTCGCGCCCCTATGCCGATTCCATCATCCGCACGCTTCCACCGCACAGCTATAGCTACCTACCCAATACGGCGGGCTGTTACACGGCTGCGGATGCGGTACGCACGCTCAGGCTTGCGCGGGAGATTGAGGAATTCTCGCTTGTAAAACTTGAGGTGATAGGCGACAAAACCTTTCTCTATCCCGATGTGATTGAAACCATCAATGCTGCAGAACAACTCATTGCGGATGGCTTCAAGGTGATGGCATACACCAATGATGATCCGCTCATTGCCGCACGGCTTGAAGAAGTCGGATGCGTTGCCATTATGCCGCTTGGTGCGCCCATAGGATCAGGGCTTGGTATCCAGAACAAACTCAACATACGTGCGATTGTGGAACAATCTTCTGTACCTGTCATTCTTGATGCAGGCATAGGTACGGCATCTGATGCAGCAATAGCGATGGAATTAGGGTGCGATGGCGTATTGCTTAACACGGCGATTGCGCTCGCGCAAAACCCTGTTCTCATGGCGCGTGCAATGAAAAACGCCGTGGAAGCAGGGCGCGATGCCTACCTCGCGGGAAGAATGCCACGCCGTGCGCACGCCTCCGCTTCGTCCCCCACCATGCATATGTTAGAACCTGCTTAGAATCTTTTTATTATGAGGCGAAAATGGCAGATTTGCGAGAACCGCAACGGAGTGTACTTAAGGTACATGAGTAGCGGAAGCACAGCAAAACCCCATTTGCAGCCCATAAGAGAGAGATTCGGGGCAGGTTCTTAGATCATCATCACTAAATCATCACGATGAATAGCAACATCACCGCGTTCATACCCTAAGGCTTCAACAATCTGCGCGCTTTGCATCCCCACAATAGCGCGCATCTCATGATCAGGATAACAAACTAGCCCTTTCGCAATCACGTTCCCTGTGAAGGATCGCACCACCATCACCACATCACCACGTTGAAATGTTCCGCGCACTTCAACAACACCAACGGGTAATAGGCTTGTGCCACGTTGCAATGCTGCGCACGCGCCTTCATCAATCACCAACATACCGGATGGAGAAAACACCCCCGCAATCCATTCTTTGCGCGCTTTCAGTGGGGATGTCTGTGCGTGAAATAATGTATGCTTGCCTCCTGCGTGCAGTGCATTAATCGGACGGTGGATCGCCCCTTGCGCTAAGATCATATGACATCCACTAGAAGTTGCCATCATGGCGGCTTCGATCTTAGTGATCATTCCCCCCGTCCCCACACGTGAACTAGGTGGCGCAGCATAGTTACAAATCTGCTCAGTAATATGCGGGACATCAGCAATGAAGCGCGCTTCAGGGTTTTTGCTTGGATCAGCGGTATAAAGCCCATCAATATCGGAGAGCAAAATCAACACATCGGCACTGATCATTTGCGCCACACGCGCTGCCAAACGATCATTATCCCCCACACGTAGCTCGGCCGTGGCAACCGTATCATTTTCATTGACGATAGGAATAACGCCATGGGCAAGCAAGGCATTGAGAGTGGTGCGCGCATTCAGATAACGCTTGCGTGATTCGCTATCATCGAGCGTGAGTAATAATTGCGCGACTTTTATCCCATCTTCGGCAAACACGTTCTGCCATTCATGCATTAATAAAAATTGCCCACATGCAGCCGCAGCTTGCTTATCAACCAATGTTAATGGCTTTGCATCAAAACCTAAAATCCCTCGTCCAAGTGCCACCGCCCCTGAGGTCACAATCACCACTTCCTTACCATCGCGTCGAAGTGCAGCAATATCTTGTGCCAGCCCCGCCATCCAATAATGGCGTGCCTTTCCCTGCTCCTTATGCGCGATAAGGGATGAACCAACTTTGATGATAATGCGTTGCGCAGATGTTAAAATATGCATAGCGCCATGCTACGAGCAAATCACATCATGCGCAAGAAAAAAATCGGCGAAACTTATGCTATACGCACCCCTGATGCTTGACTTGCCTGTTCCGTGAATCGGCGTTGCATTTCTGCATTTGCCCAGCTATCTTGGGTATGCGTTGCTTGGCGTGCTGCTGGTATGATGGTGTTAATCGGAGAATGCTGCACAATACCACGCTCTTGCGCTGCTTCCCGCACTGCTTGCACCGCAGGATGTTCAAGCGGGCGATCATTATAAGGGGGTGTCACGCCACCATGGGCAACATTTTGTTCCACCTTTTGTTCTTGCTGCACCAACGCCGCATAAAGGGGAGGATTAGTACGCGCTAGGTGCAAATGAAATGCTTCTTCCACACCCGTAAGAAATGCAGAATCATCACGTTTCAAAGCATAGGGGCGTGTTTTGGGTTCATCAATATAGGTTTGCTGCGAAACATTGTGTAGAAATCCCGTAGTGATGGTGATACTGCCATTTTCAGGGTTGACATCCAGTGACGGCTCTTTATTTTGTTCAATGAAGATGGCAGAAGGCTTCGTGCCGTATTTTTTTGCTGCATATTCCACGCCATCAGCAAAATTTTTGCAATAATCTGCAATATTTTCAACCTGTTGGGTGTTGATGCCCTTTTCCCGCAAAAGTTGCAAGGCGGGTTCATCTTTGCGCATCACTTCACGGAATGTCTCAATAGAATCAAGCGATAATTTTTTTGGTAAAGCAATTTGCGATGTATCTTCAGGGTTAAGAACGCCACTATGGGGATGCTGTGCTTGCTCTTGCTTTTTTGCTTCATCTGCACTACCCAGACGGCTTTTAACATCGGTTAGAAGATTTTTAATTTCTTCTTGTTTTTTTGCATCAGATGCACGTTCAAAATCATGCTCTGCATCATTTGCAAGCAAATATGAAAAAATAAACAAAAGCATTGGTTCCATACGACACACACTCCAAATTTCAAATTTACTAATTAATAGTATAATGCAATAAATCTCAAATTGAGCGATTAGTCAAGCTTTAAATTCGCATCAAATGGCTTGGTAGAATACGAAGTTTTAACGAATCCTTCGCCTTCATTGAAGACAATTTCAGCAAACCGTCGTGCCGTTACTGGGTCTTTGAAAATCCCAATAATGGCTTTGCCGCCGTGCTTGCCAAGAACGCCTTCTTTGCAAAAGTAGGATTGCACAATCGGCACTAAAGCACGATTATCATCCGCTAATACAAAGTAAACTTTACCTTTGATAGCCCGATCATTACCCGAGCGAACAATCAAGAACACATCACAACCATTCATGCAACAACAAAAACGACATTTTGCATTAAATTTTATTCACAAAGCATACGCGCTATAGTCTCTATGTTTATAGCGCGACCTAGCCGATAGGTTCTTTAACGCACCTATCGCTACGCGCTATACTATTTCTTCCCCGCATACGGGTTTTTTCCTGTGCGCAATAAAAAGCGTATGGGTACGCCGGGAAGGTCAAAATCCTTACGTAATTGATTCGTCAAATACCGAATATAAGAATCTGGCACTTCCTTGCTCATATTACAAAACACCACAAAGGTTGGCGGACGTGCCTTTGTTTGTGTCATGTACCGAAATTTCAACCTGCGATTATTCACCAAAGGCGGAGAATGCATCTCCATCATCTGATAGAGCCAATCATTAAGTTTGCTTGTAGAAATGCGCTTATTCCACACTTCATACATATGCACCACTTCGCGCATTAGTTCCGCATTCCCCTCACCTTTAATGGCAACCATGGGGATAATGGGGATATTTTGCATTTGCGGCACAACATCTTTCAAACGATGGTAAAATGCTTTTAAGTATCCCTCATTCACATCAATTTGATCGGCTTTATTCAGCGCAATCACACATGCACGCCCTTCGCGTTCAATCAACCCTGCAAGGGTATTATCTTGCTTTTCCAACGGCTGCGTCGCATCCAGCATCAATACCGCCACATCCGCATAACGCAATGCTTGCAATGTTGAGGATACGGCAAGCTGTTCTAAATCTTCCTCAATGCGGGATTTACGGCGCAACCCTGCCGTATCCACTAAATAAAAAGGGCGTTCTCGCCATGTGAGTTCCATGCCAATCGCATCACGCGTCATCCCCGCTTCCGGGCCTGTGAGTACCCGATCTTCACCAAGCAACCCATTAACTAAGGTTGATTTTCCAACATTTGGTCGCCCAACAATCACAAAACGGATCGGACGTTGTACGTCTTCTTCTTCCTCTGCATCTTCCTCGTGAGGCGTACCCTCTTCATATTCATCCGCGTCCTCGTCTTCGTCTTCGTCGTCATCGTGCGACATAAAAGAGCGGATAACTTCATAAATATGCGTCATGCCATCGCCATGCTCAGCGGAAACGGGGACTGCCTCACCCAAGCCAAGACGCGCACTATCAATAAGGTTAGCTTCCACAGCGCGAGGATTTTCTGATTTATTCGCCAAGACCACAATCGGCTTGCCCACTTTGCGAATCATGCGCACCAGCACTTCATCATCGCTCGTGACCCCTGAACGCCCATCAATCACAAAAAAGATCACGTCCGCATCATCCAATGCTTTGAGGCTTTGCTCACTCATGCGCCCTGCAAGAGATTGCTTCCCAATATCCGCTAAGCCGGGCGTATCAATAATCTCAAACTCCAAATCCGCAAGCGAGGCTTTACCATATTTGCGATCACGTGTGACTCCTGCTTCATTATGCACAATGGCATCTTTTCGCCCTGTAAGTCTATTATATAATGTGGATTTCCCCACATTAGGCCGCCCAACAATCGCAATGCGTACCCCTGTTTCTCTATTCATTATTCTACCTCAAGAAGATCACCATCATAGGTGATGATGTAGGCATAAGCACCCGCAAAAGATGGGGAAGACGCAATCGATTCATCCAAATCAGAACCATTTTTTCTTGTCCCTTTCAGCGGATCATGACGGAAAATGCTTCCATCCGCCATCACCGTCACCAGCCTATGGTTGATAAGAAACGGTCCATAACTACGTATGGCATAGTCATCTTCATCCACACGTGGCAAAGGTTTCTTCCACCCTATTTGCCCACGTTGACGGGCTATACCCAATAATTCTCTGCGATCACTCACCATGAACAACAATTCGTCATCCATCCATGGGGTATGGCGCGTACCGACTGGAATATCCCACAAACGCATCCCGTTGCGCGCATCATCCGCGACAAATAAGCCAGATGTTGCCGCTGCATAAATGACGCGCCCGTCACTCACGGGATTTGCATCAACGCCCGCAAACAACCCTGTTGCCATGGTGCGACGTGGACGCGTCAACGTATCTGACCACACCATAGAGCCTGAATTATTATCCAACATATAGAAATCACCCGATGCATAGGCAATAAGGACATAATTTCCTAAGATGGTGGGCAGCGATGTGCCGAATAAGCCTTTCGCATCACCAACCCCTTGATGTTCCCATAATAATGAACCATTATAGAGGCTTAAACATAATAGACGACTATCTGCCGTCACCACATACATCCGATTATCCATAATGCGCACCGAAGAACGCAACGGCTCGCCTAAATCACGAGACCATAATTTTTTGCCGTTTTTCTCATCCAATGATGCAATGAAGCCACGTCCCGTTGCAATATAAATGCGCCCATCCGCTGCCGCAATGCCCCCAGTAAGTAGCGCACTATCGCTTTGTGCCACATGGCTCACCCATAATGATTCTTCTATATCACGACGTGAATGCGCACTGACCACCCCCATTCCGTCCATCGCAATCACCGACTTAGGGGTAACGATAGGAGATGGAGCAAGAGCCGCGTGAATCCACTGCGCACCATCGCCTGCCGTTGCCCTGCGTGTCACTTCTTCAAAGCTACTGCCTTTGATGTGCTTGGTGGGCTGCATCACTCCGCCACCTTCTTGCATCCAATCATCGACACGCATTGGATCAGAAAGAACAATACCATCCAAGGCAGTAGGATGCACGCTTACATGCGTTCCTTCTGCGATCACCGAAATGAATTTACTATCTTCATCATCCTTTTTTTCTTGCACATCAACGGTTTGCGCTTCATGCTCATCATCATCGAACATACCGAATATATTCAATAGATTAAACGTCACCGTATCTTCAGCGCATCCTGATAACCCGCCTATCATCATCATGGTTGCGAATAGAGGATGATAGATGCGTCTCATGGTGTACCCTTCTCAATGCTACTTTTAAGCGCATCCTTATCTTCTTTATCCGCTCCATATGCCTGAAGAATAAAAGCTGCACGCTCACGCACGCCAGAAGGCGCACGATCATCCTTAAGTATCTGACGATACGCATCAAGCATCTTCTCAACCCCGCCTTGCTCAAACTGAACCAAGGCATCACGCTCTGCTTGCGTTGCTTGAAAACTCACATCACTGGAAGTCTCAGTGCGAGGAAGGTATAATCCGAACCAATCATGATAGGGCTTATAAATCTGCAAATGAAATTTTTTGCGTGCTTCGCGTGCGAGTGTTGCTGCCTCTGCACTCTTGCCCGCTTGTGCCTCAAGTTTAACACGCCACATATACGCCATCATCCCAATAGCATCATCATCCGATTGGGATAAATGCACAAATGCTTCGCGCGCTTCATCATTCTGCCCCTGCTGCACCATCTCTATGGCGTGATATAATTTCAAGGTTTCATGCTCATAGCCTTGCTCAGTATTGGCACGGGTTAATACATATCCTACCGTGATAAAAATAATAATCGCAATAATGACAATGATATATTTACCAAAGACCCCAAAGATTTTCTGCCATTGCTCTTGCCGCATAGCATCATTAACTTCTCTGAAAAGCTCTTGTGAATCCATATTATACTCCCCGTGTACGCCCTGCGTTTATTCCCACTCAATCGTTCCCGGAGGTTTGCTGGTGATGTCATAAACCACCCGATTAATCCCTGATACTTCATTGATGATACGGTTCGCAACGGCACTTAAAAATTCATGCGAGAAATGATAATAGTCCGCCGTCATCCCATCAACAGAAGTAACAGCGCGCAACGCACATACATGATCATAGGTGCGATTATCCCCCATCACACCCACGGTGCGCACAGGCAATAACACGGCAAATGCTTGCCAAATCTCACCATATAATCCCGCTTTGCGGATTTCATCCAAATAAATAGTATCGGCTTTTTGCAAAATAGCTACTTTCTCCGCCGTGACTTCCCCCGGAATGCGAATAGCAAGACCCGGCCCCGGAAAAGGATGACGCATCACCATGCGCTCTGATAATCCTAGTTCTAATCCAAGGGCGCGCACTTCATCCTTAAATAATTCCCGCAACGGCTCAACTAAGCGGAGCTTCATGCGCTCTGGCAACCCCCCAACATTATGATGCGATTTAATCGTCACACTAGGGCCGCCATGAAAAGATATGGACTCAATCACATCAGGATATAACGTGCCTTGCGCTAAAAATTGTGCATCACCTACTTTCTCCGCCTCACGCTCGAATAATTCGATAAATAATGCCCCAATAATCTTGCGTTTGCGCTCAGGATCATCCACACCTGCTAAAGCCGTGAAAAACTGCTCTTGCGCATCAACTTTAATCAGATTAATGCCAAATTGATCAAACATTTCAAGCACATCATGCGCTTCTGCTGCCCGCAAAAGCCCTGTATCAATAAAAATACATGTCACACGATGCCCCAATGCTTCATGCAACAAGGCTGCTACCACCGAACTATCAACACCGCCACTCACGCCCGCGATCACCTTGCCTTCACCGACATACGCGCATATGCTATCAATGGCTTGTTGCTTAAAGGATGCCATGCTCCACGAACCCGTACATCCGCAAATATGATGCGCAAAATTGCGCAGCAATGCTGCACCATCAGGTGTATGCATCACTTCAGGATGAAACTGCACGGCATAAATGCGTTTTGCTTCATGAGCCACCGCAGCATAAGGAGCAGACGGCGTATGCGCCACCACAGCAAAGCCCTCAGGCAATGCCGCAACACGATCACCGTGGCTCATCCACACGACATAGGATTGCCCTGCATTCCACACGCCTTCAAATAAGGCACATGACCGCGCCACTTCCACATGTGCGCGCCCAAACTCACGGTGCGTTGACGGCACGACACTGCCCCCTAAATGCTGACATAAAAGCTGCATCCCATAGCAAATACCCAAAATAGGTACGCCTTGCTGCAACACAGCATCCGAGAGATGCGGCGAAAAATCTTCATGCACGGAGGCAGGACCACCCGATAAAATAATCCCCCGAATGGGCGCATGATGGGAACGCGCTTGCTCCAGATAGTCATCAACCTTGTTAAAGGGGACAATCTCACTATACACACCAGATTCACGCACACGACGTGCGATAAGTTGTGTCACTTGCGATCCAAAATCAACAATAAGAATCTTATCAACGGAATGTGTCATATATATCTTGTAGTGGCTTTCACGCTTTGATAATCAAGAATGAAAAGCTATCGGATTAGGTATAGTAGTGCGTAGTGCCGCCTAAATTATGAAGAATGCACTATCATCATAGGATGCATAGCGCAAATCTTCATCATCAAACATCACCCATTAGAAACGGAAGCGTGCGCCCGCTTCAATATTGTGTGTATTATAATCATGCTCAAAATTCCGACCTGCCGTATCAGCAAAAGAAGGGGACGTAGTCGCGTGATAACGATAGCCCACTTGCAACACTGTGTTCAACAAAGATTCAGGCTGCCATCCCAAACCAACCATCGCTTGATACGCAAATACGTTATCTTCATCTTCAATCGAAAGCGTTGATGATTCCAACGTCATCGTACTCAAACCAAGACCACCACCAACATAGGGACTCACACGCGTTTGTGTATCAAAATCAAAAAAGACGTTTGCCATATAGCTGTAGGATTTCACTTCACCCGATATTCTATCATAGCGACCACCTGCTGCAAAATTCTCCAAATCATTCATGCGATGCCCAATTTCAAACTCAAAGCGCGTATAATCAAGCAATGTTCCTGATGGTCCCGGCGTATAACCAATCGATCCAGCAAGACCATAGCCATCTTGGAATGCCACAGTACCCACGCCTCTATTGCCCAACGTCACATCTGAATCACTCACAAAATTCATCGATCCTGTCAAGCCCACATACCAATGTGGCCAGCGATGTTGCCCAAATTGCCCTCCATCATACCCTGCATGGGATGCACCAGCAAACAAAGAACCTACCAATAATGTAGAGAGAAACAATTTTTTCATAACGAATCCTACTTATAATGAACAATTTAATAGCACCATATAGAATGAATCCACAAATAATTTCAACAAAAATACGCACAAAAATCACACTTAATCACTTTTCTTGCATTTCCATGCTATTTTGCGTTGTATTTCACAAGGAATTATGTCTATAGTGCAGCCATAGGGAATGGCCCCCGTGGCGGAATGGTAGACGCTGCGGACTTAAAATCCGTTGACTTCGGTCGTGCCAGTTCAAGTCTGGCCGGGGGCACCATCACGTAGAGAAAATTGCGTTGAGAAAGCGAAGTGCATCATGACACGACTATATACGCCTATTCCATCTCACTATCATTTTCCCCGCTGGTCGCAATGAGAATCGTGGCGAAGGCTGAGGCAATGCGGTGATGACTTCAGGTTGATAGTGCTGAAGAAGAGTCACAGCAGTAAGCATCACTTCCATCATGCCAAATGATTGCCCAATGCATAGGCGAGGTCCTGCACCAAACGGGATGTAGGCATAACGAGACGCTAGGGGGTCTGACGTAAGAAAACGATCAGGCATGAAGCGTGTTGGTTGATGAAACCAGCGAGGATCACGATGCGTCACATACGGTATCAACTGAATCAAATCCCCTGCCTTGATCGATATATCTCCACAATAGAAGTCGTGTGTAGCCCTACGGCAGAATAAAGCGTAGGCCGCAGGATAGAGCCGCATAGTTTCTTGCAAACAGGCATACATATAGGGAAGCTGTGCCATATGCCCATAATGTATGCTCCCTTGCCCAATCACGTGATCAATTTCTTTCTGCACGCGTTCTAGTGCTTTGGGGTGATGTGCAAGCAGTAAAAGCAGCCACGTTAGGGTAGCTCCACTCGTTTCATGACCTGCAATCAGTAACGACATCACATCTTCTTCTATACTCGTCTGGTTACCTTCATGATGGGTCGTAAGTATAGAAAGTAAATCCGTATAGTTTCCATCACGTTCTTGCAGACGTGCGCTCACAATGGCACTTATTGTACCTTTCATACGTGCAATCACCTGACGTTTTTCCTTCTTGCGGAACAACGAAAACCCGTGCGATGCAGGAAATAAGGATGTTGCTTCACGGTAGGCAATCTCTGAAAGCGCATGTACTGCATGACCAATCACTTCCGATTGCGAACCTAATTGTTTGCCGAATAGGGTAATGCCTGCAATATCAAGTGCATGGGATGCCATGTCACGATCCAGATCACAGACATACACACCATCAACGCTCTTTTCCATCCAACGTTGAACCAATGCGTGTGTATGATGTATCACCATCTGTGCATAATCAGGCATCGCTTCTTGTCTAAACGCAGGCAGCACCTTTCGACGACGGATTTTCCAAGATTCCCCCTCAGCAATAAGCAGACTTTCACCATTCCATTGTCGTAATATCTGCATCAGCCGTTCAAAACGTACAATATTGACCGCCTGTTTGGTCAGTATCTGCTCGATATGATCGGGATGAAAAAGAAACCAACAGCGATAAGGACCTAAACGCACTGGAACTGCATCACCATAATGATGATGTAGGGATTCATAATAGCCAAGGGCGTTTCTACGAATGTGCCATAATGCATCCAATCCAAGAAGCCATGATTTGGGATGTATGACGTGAATATCAGGCGTTCTATAATCCATCTACGTCTCCTGTATCTTTCCATCCTCGCCGTCTTATCCACTGCCACGGTAGCACCATAAGAAGCCCGAATGAACCAATCCATGCAGTCAAAAAATTAATATGAAATAGCACGCACAAGGCAGCAGCACTCCCATCAAAAAGCAGCCCGCGATTACCATCCTTATAGGATAGACCATGGCTGCTTTGGATTATTTCCAACCCTATTGGATGACAACGCTGCACCCATGAACGATAGCATGTATGCAATGGCACGTCTGGATTATAGGTAAGCGTTGAG
Organism: Alphaproteobacteria bacterium; assembly: GCA_004293935.1. GTDB lineage: Bacteria > Pseudomonadota > Alphaproteobacteria > Rickettsiales > UBA998 > RDZH01. The sequence continues at coordinate 45,306 of RDZH01000018.1, forward strand.
ACATGCTTGATCCACGGTTTCCAACGTGGCACCCAATCGGGTACGTGCTGTTTATATTCCAACCACCCCTCAGGGAAACGCACCGCAAGATCATGCCGATGATGCCATCGTACCAATCCTTGCACAAAAATAAACGCCATGACCGCAGCTAGAGCGATGAACATATTCTGCAAAAATAGACCAATGATCATCCATGATACAGCACTACATAACTGCATCGGATTCGTAATATACGCATAGATACCACTACGTACCAAATATTTAGTTCTATCGAACGGTATGGGCGTACCTTCTCCATGAATCACAAACATTTGCACCGCACTGAGTCCAAGCACCATCCATGGAGCGAGTGCAAAGAATATAAGTGCGATAGCGCATAACGAATAGCGATCCAACTGCCATGCACCCCCCATAGCGTGCATAATCAGTGTCGGTAATACAAAAAAAGCGAGAAAGCCAAACCCCCACGCCAATAAGGCAGCTCGTTGTGGCAAGCACACATCCTGTGCCGTCCAGCGTGCTAGGTACAGTGCAGGTATATGCACGATGCCAAAAATGATTATCACGCCCACAAACCATCCTTCTCCAGCAATGACCAAAGGCGCAAGCGAATGAAATGTGAGTGCTTGCACTAAAATGCAACCAACCGTAAAAACCAACGGACTCAACCGTGGAAAAGCGAAAAAGATAGCAGGACCAAATAACAGCGATCCCGCAAACCAAATATCAGCAGGCATACCAAGCAGCATAAGAGTATCGCCTCCATAATGCCACATACCCAATTCTATTGCCAATACATGCATGGGCAACAGCAATCCTATAGTGTACAGAAAGGAAAATAATCCAGCAATGAGCATCCGTGGATGATTATGGTACTTCCAACCAAGCAAAAGTGTTCCCAACCACGGAGCTAAAAAAAGCATGGCGCGCACGAGCATCAAGAAATCGTAGGAAAGACCAAGATTTATCATGCAACCACCAACCGTTCAAGTGGATCAGCTATATGCTGCGGCATATTCATCATGTACAGCTCAACCACAAGAAACACAACAGGAAAACCTAATGCGAGATATAGAGCGAAAGAAGGAATATAGAGCATCAATAACAAGTGCAGGATTGTACCAAAGCGCATCAGCAGCCCTTCTTTTGTGTACGTTGGTGGCATCAAAAGAAGCAACCATGCGAGACTCGCAGGGAAAACAACAATGAATGCATAAGAAAGCAGTGGGTTATCTATTCCTTGCTGCCAACTATCCATCGCCCCTATGAACCGCACGATCATTACCCATGCCAACAGCATCACCACAACATACTTCATCTGCTTGCGTATCGCGTATCTCATCACATGTACTCACCAACGCCCTTGAACCTCTTAAGCTGTCTAGTTCATTTTTCTTATGGCATATCTTATAGCATATGTTATAACGGACTCAAGGAATTAAATAGCTATAATTCCTCATCAATCCAGCCCCATACGTTCATGGGACTAAACAGAAAAAAGCGAAGTGCATCATGACAACCATATTCGACCCTCTCACTCTTGGATCACTCACCTTACCCAACCGCATCATCATGGCACCACTCACACGTGGACGCGCCGATGCAGGAGGCATCCCGGGTGCGATGATGGCAGAATATTACGCCTTGCGCGCTGATGCAGGGCTGATAATCAGCGAGGCAACCGCGATCACGCCACAAGGCTATGGCTGGCTCGGCGCACCGGGCATATGGAATGACGCACAGATGGAAGGTTGGCAGATTGTCACTGAAGCGGTGCATAACAAGGGCGGGCGTATCTTTATGCAGCTTTGGCATATGGGACGCATCTCGCACCCTGATTTTCTTGGTGGTGAACTGCCTGTTGCCCCGTCCGCTATTGCTGCGATCGGGCAAACCAACACGCCTTTGGGTAAAAAAGATTATGTCATCCCGCGCCCCCTCACCTTAGAAGAAATTAAAGCATTACCGCACATCTACGCTGAGGCGGCACAACGCGCCATCGATGCTGGATTCGATGGCGTAGAAATCCACGCCGCTAATGGTTATTTGCTCGATGAGTTTATCCGCGATGGCTCTAATCAACGTACAGATGCCTATGGCGGATCAATCGATAACCGACTCCGCCTTATGCTTGAAGTAGTATCGGCTGTATGTACTGCCATTGGATCGGATAAAGTCGGTATACGCTTCTCCCCCATGAGCGGGCATAATAGCATGGTCGATTCTGACCCTGTTGCGACTTTTAGCCACGCTGCCGAACAACTCAATGCATTTGGGATTGCCTATGTGCATATAATTGAGCCATTTGCAGGGCATCGTATGTATCGTGAAGGGGAACGTGTCACACCGCATATACGCACGATGTTCACGGGCATCATGATTGCCAATGGTGGCTACAGCAAGGATTTAGCCAATGATATGATAAGCACCAATGACATGGACGCTGTCTCTTTTGGGATGATGTATATCGCCAATCCTGATCTGGTGACGCGCCTACGTCATGATCATCCATTGAACGCACCGAATATGGAGACGCTTTATAGTGGTGGCCGAGTGGGGTATATATAGTCGGTTACCTCTTGCCACTGAATGCCTCCTATGGTATAGGTAGCGTGCATTACATGGTCTCAATCCACTGTACCTTCAACCTATTATTTGCTAGCACAACTATGACGACAAAGCCTATGAGCAGAAAAGAATGGTATAAGGTCGCCCCTATCGTCACCTTGATGATCATGCTTAGTGCTTCTGCCACATGGGCGCAAAATCTCCCCAGCTCTGCCGATCCAAGCCGCATTGAACCTTTTGCATCTTCCCCCGTTCCAACCCAGCCACCATCTAAAATCATCGTTCCTGAAGCGCAATCCACCCCACAGATTCCTGAGAATGCCAAAGACATTACATTCACTTTAACGCAACTCGATATTCACGGCGCAACCCTATTTTCATCAAAGCAACTAAAAAAATTATACCAATCCTATGTGAATAAGGAAATACCACTGAGCCATCTATGGAAGATTGCCGAACAGATCACGCAACTATATCAGCAAAAAGGCTATTTTCTCTGTCGCGCCTATGTTCCCGCACAAGAAATTGATGATGGCAAAGTCACGCTTGAGGTTGTAGAAGGTTCTATTACCGAAGTGACAATCGAAGATAGTGCATTAACGGAATATACGCTGGTAGATGCACTTATTGAACGCCTCAAGCAACAAAAACCAATCAGTGCCTACCAGCTTGAATCCTTCATGTTGCAGATGAATGCTTTGCCCGGAGTTGAATTTCGTGCTTTCGTTGAACCTGCACAGGGCAAAGAAGCAGGCATGACGCGCCTATCCTTGCGCCCCACAACCAAAAAAGGCACAGGCTCAGTCAGTGTGGATAATTTTGGATCACGCTTTTTAGGTCCGTATCAAACCACCGCAACCTATCACGATAGCTTCATCCCCCTACAACAAACCACCCTCTCCGCAATGAGCAGCATACCCAGCGATGAACTGCGCTTTATTGCCTTCCGCCACGCCACCCCCATCTATCCTGATTGGCAAATTGAGCTAGCAGGGCATTATGTTGATGCCACTCCCGGTGCGTCATTAGCCCCGAATGATATTCAAAGCAATGCGCTAGAATTGGGAATCGGCATCAGTTGGCAACCCATCCGTCAACGACAAGAAAATCTTACGACTTCGCTTGAATTAACAGGGCAAAACAGCAATGGCGATATTTTTGGTGATAATCCTCTCACCCGTGATCGTATCCGTGCAGCACGCCTATTCCTACATTATGACACGGCGGATGCATGGTCTGGTTATAATTATCTCAGCCTTACGGTGAATCAAGGGATCAGCATACTTGGTGCGAACGCGCAACAAGATAGCCATCTTTCTCGCGCTGAAGCAGACCCAACATTTACCTCAATGCAATTCAACTATATGCGCCAACAAGCCATGATGAGCGAGTTTATGGCAATTAGTCAGTTTGCAAGCCAGATCGCTTCAGGTTCACTCTATGCTGCTGAAGAATTTGGTTTTGGTGGGCAGGCTTTTGGGCGCGCTTATGATCCATCAGAAATGACGGGCGATCATGGAGTTGCAGCGAGTTTTGAGCTACGCTATCTTGGCTTTGCGCCACAGCAAGACATTACTTTTGCGCCTTACGGATTCTATGATATTGGCAAAGTGTGGAATGAGGAAGCAGGTGGCATTGATGAGTTGGGCATGTCCGCAGGCTTCGGACTACGGCTCGATCACCCTACGGGACTCGCAGGAAATCTTGGTCTTGCATGGCCACTCGATCACGCCATCAGCAACCCCATCTATGGCAATGGCAAAAACCCACGTCTCTTAATGCAGATGTCTTATGGGTTTTAATGATCGGGGGCTATAATGCTTGCGAGATGTGACGCAATGTGGTATGAATAAAGGGAACAGTAGGTTTTTTTATGGTAGATGAGCAAAAGAATAATCAAGAAGCGCAACGGACTGAAGGCGTGGATTGGAAAGCTGTTGCAACGGCAGCGGGTGGTGGTTTTGCGGTGGGGTTTTTAGCTCAATATGGATTAATGGTAGCAGGTATGGCGCAAAAAGCCATAACAAACAATGATGCAATCAATCGTTTTAATGATACATTAGATGCCCATTGCACGAAAGTGTTTCCCTTTCTTGTGTCTGATGCGCGTTTTTTCGTGATTGGTTCTGCGTGTGCAGCACTTGCTGTTATCCCTGCATATATGCATCAACGCTCCATTCAACAAGATACACCTTCTGGTTTTGCGGATCGCGAGGCGAAAAAAAAGGAGCAATCTGTTATGATTGCTCCTGAAACTAAGAGATTTTAGTCTTAGTTTTTAATGGTCTTCAAAAAACCAGAAGGCGGAAGTGCTATGCCAAATTTGGCATTATAATACACTTCGGCAACATCAGCAATGCTCCATGTAATCCAAGCATTCACCGATCCATTCAATGCTGAGGGCAAAAATGGAATGATCCACCCGAATCCATGCGACACAAGCTTGCCTGCTAGTTTAGCAACCAGCTTAGCGGCAATCTTCTTGGCAGCAGTAGCTGAAATAGTCGCGTGGGCAAAAACCCCTACTTTGGGAATTGCTTTTGCAGCCATAGAGCCAACCGCAACATTAAGATTGCCAAAAATTATTGCCTGCTTAGCAGCCACATCAAGCATTGCCTCAGGCATTCCAGCCCAAAGAAGCAACACATCGACATAGTCTTGCGCATCCAATGCTCGGGCATCTAAACCATTGCGAGATGCAATAGCAGAACCCACGGAAAAACTTGCTTTTGCCATTCCTTCGAGTAAACCCACTACATCCCAAGCTATTCCCGCGATAGGAACAAACACAGAACCCGCTCCAGCTATAGCACTCAAGCCACAATTTATGTTGCGTGCTTCAGCGACGCTCCAACCTTTTGCAAGATCGTAGATTTTTGCCACATCAAAACCTCGCTGTTCTATCAGCCAGATTAAGGTATCGCGCACTTTGTTTTCCGACTCGCCTGTATTAGAAGCAGATGAAGTTGCCATAATCGTAAAACCTCGTCATGTGTAAACATCAAAAACCGAGATGAAGTCGCCTTTTTTAGAAAGACGATAAAGATCAAAAACAAATGGTTGGCGTAGGTCTGCACCCTTAAAAAAAGCACAACCAGAGCCGTAGAATACATCTTTATTTACAGGGGTAAATAATGGATGTATCAAGGTTCGTTGATGGTTATAGCAAAAAAAAAAGGGGGTACGTCAAGAAAAAATTTATGCTTATATGCATTTTTTTATGGAACGCACTATACGGCATCCATTTGCGCCTCAGGTGCAGCCTTTTGAAATGCCTCTAAGCTAAGGCAATGCGCTTCAATCGCTAATAATTTCGGATAAGCATCAAGCGGGAACTGAAACCGCCGTGCATTATAGAGCTGCGGTACCATGCAGCAATCTGCCATGGAAAGTTGCCCGCCTATTAAAAAGCGACTCCCATATTCCGCGTGCCGTTCTAAATTATCAAGCCCTAATTTTAACCAATGATGATACCATGCGTTTTTCATTGCATCATCAGCCCCATAGGATAGAGCAAGATGCTGCAACACACGTAGATTCACCAACGGATGAGTATCACACGCAATCACCATAGATAATTGTCGAATCTTCGCACGCATCAACGCATCGCCAAAAATCAGTGGCGGATTGGGATGCATTTCCTCCAGATATTCCATGGCAGCCAGTGATTGCGCCATCACCCCCTCCCCATCGATCAATGTCGGAACAAGCTCTTGCGGATTAATGGCAGCATAATCCGCATGGTGTTGTTGCCCACCATCTTTGAGCAAATGGATGGGGATCACCTCAAACGGCAGTCCTTTCCAGTGCAACGCCACCCGCACACGATACGCCGCAGAAGAACGCCAATAGCTGTATAATTGCATCATGCTCCCCTCACCCTTTATAACGCGCCACCCGCTGATCAATCGCCCCAAAGATGGATGCACCATGATCATCTACCATTTCAATACGCACATGATCACCAAAGCGCAAAAATTCAGTGCTTGGTTTGCCCTGTTGGATGGTTTCAATCATACGTAATTCCGCAATGCAACTATACCCCACACCACCCTCCGCAATAGGCTTGCCTGCTTCACCATCCATTTTGTTAGATACCGTTCCAGAGCCAATAATGCACCCTGCCGTAAGTTTACGTGTTTTTGCTGCATGGGCGATCAGTTGCGTAAAATCAAACGTCATATCCGTGCCTGCATTGGGTGATCCAAAAAGCGCACCATTCACATAACTAAGCAATGGCAAGGTGACTTTATGATCACGCCAATGCGCGCCGAGTTCATCAGGGGTCACCGCCACAGGGGCAAAACTACTGGAGGGTTTTGAGTGAAAAAATCCAAATCCTTTTGCCAATTCATCGGGGATAAGCCCACGCAAACTCACATCATTCACAACCATCACCAGACGGATATGCTGCGATGCATCTACTGGCGTAATGCCCATCGGTACATCTCCCGTCACCACGGCGATCTCCGCTTCAAAATCCACTCCCCACAATGCATCTTCCGCAAGCTGAATATCCGCGTGGGGATCAAGAAAGCAATCACTCCCGCCTTGATAGATCAACGGGTCATGCCAAAAACTTTCGGGCATAGGGGCATTGCGTGCTTTGCGCACCAATTCCACATGATTCACATAGGCAGAGCCATCCGCCCATTGATAGGCACGTGGCAAAGGAGAGGCACAGGCACGCATATCAAAAGGCAGTGCGTGTTGCACCTTCCCCGCATTGAGATCATCATAGAGTGCCAAGAGTTTAGGGGCGCATTGCTCCCACTCATCCAATGCCGCTTGCATAGTCGGGGCAATGGCAGTGGCATGAACATAGGTTGTAAGATCGCGTGCGACAACCACTAATTGTCCATCGCGCCCTGATTTTAGTGATGCAAGTTTCATAAGTACGCCTTATATTTTGTTATTTTTCCAACTATCAACATATTCTTTCAATTCCACATCCGCCATGCGTTCCCCAACATGCAGCGCGTCCCGCGTATCCAACATGACGGCATATTCATCGGTAGCAGGTTTGCTTTGCTTGAGCATATTTTTCAATGCTTTCGGGTGTGGTCCATGCGTAAAGCCACATGGATGATACGTCATCATCCCTGCCTCAATATGATCACGGCTAAAGAAATCCCCTGCATGATAAAATAATACTTCATCATAATCATCATTATTATGAAAAAATGGAATTTTAATCGCACCTGCATCTCCTTCAAAAGGACGCGGTGCAAAGGTACATACCACAAAACGATCCGTTACAAAGGTTGTATGCACGGACGGTGGCACATGATACCGATCACTCAAAATAGGACGAATATGACGAACATTCAGGCGCACAACGCATAAATCACCATGCCATCCAATCGCATCCAGCGGATTATACGGATAGGTTGCCACGGATACTACGCCTAGTTTTTTGATCTCGACACGCGTTTGCCGATCATGTTTTTGTGCGACAAATGCATCATTCATCTGCGGAATATCCAACATGGCAGGGTCAAAAATGGCATGTCCCCCCAGCAAGCCTTTATCAGGCAGTTTATAATGATTGTTGGTTGCCTCAATCATCAACATTTCCGTGACGGTGTGCGGTTCTAAACGCCACATCGTACTGCGCGGAATCATGATATAATCCCCCGTTTCATAGGCAAGATGCCCATAATCGCAATAGAGATCACCGTCACCACGATGAATGAATAAAAGCTGATCGCCATCAGCATTGCGTACCAAGGAAGGCATGACTGCATCGAGCGTCCAATAACGCACTTCCGTATGGGCATTATATAAGATGCGATCCGTATGCCATGGGGAATGCTGCATCACACCGATCTTCGTTAAATCAAACGCCCGTGGTCTGAGCGGTCCTTCAAACGCACTCCAACCCGTAGGTGGCTTGGGATGATACATAAAGGAAGCCGGCCCAAAAAAGCCCTCTTTACTAATTTCTCGCTCATACGTGCCTTCAGGCAAATCCGCATGGGCTTGCCGTGATGCCGTGCCTTGTACCAAAGGAAAGGATATGTATTTTTTCATAACCCACCCTATTTATGCGCGATCAAGCACGCCACGGCGTATTTGATCTTCTTCAATGGATTCAAACAAGGCTTGAAAGTTCCCTTCGCCAAAACCATCATTGCCTTTGCGTTGAATGATTTCAAAAAAGATTGGACCAATGGCTTCTTGGGTGAAGATTTGCAGCAATATCCCTGTACCTTCCACGGGCGCGCCATCAATCAAAATATTACGGGCGCGTAACTCATCCAATGGCTCACCATGATCTTTCACACGTATATCGACCTTGTCATAATACGAAGAAGGAGTGGTTTGAAAGGGAATACCATGATCACGAAGCGCATCAACACTACGATAAATATCATCCGTACCAAGCGCGATATGCTGTATGCCCTCACCATTATAATGGTGCAAAAATTCCTCTATTTGCGATTTTTCATCTTGGCTTTCATTAATCGGAATACGGATTTTACCGCATGGACTTGTCATGGCTTTAGACAATAAGCCCGTAAGTTTCCCTTCAATGTCAAAATAACGGATTTCACGGAAGTTAAAAATACGCTCATAAAATTCTGCCCATTTCGCCATATTGCCACGATACACATTATGCGTCAGATGATCCACATAGGTTAGACCGCAACTTGGTTGATGACCGCCCGTAATTGGGTGAAAATCCACTTCATAGATCGTTTGCGCATCATAGCGATCCACAAAATAAATAATGAGTCCACCAATGCCTTCAATAGCAGGTATATTCAGCTCCATCGGACCCACCTTGCCTTCGATACGCTTCGCCCCGCGCTTCACGGCTTCATTAATCGCATGGCGTGCATCCTTGACACGAAACGCCATCGCATTCGCACTTGGACCATGCGCCCCTGCAAAATCCGCTGCTTGTGAATTAGGTTCACGATTAAGGATAAAATTAATATCATTTTGCTTAAAATGGATAATATCCTTACTGCGATGCTTGCCCACGGCAGAAAAACCAAGGCTTAAAAATAAGGCTTCCAGCTTTTCGGGTTCTTTGCTGGTGAATTCTACAAATTCAAAACCGTCTGTGCCTATGGGATTGATAGAGTCGTTCATATGTGCTACCTCGTCATTCTTATTGCATATTCACCACAATATAGTATCATATGAAACTAATTTCAAGAAAAATTACTGATACACAACTATGCCCATGAACAAGCCATCCTCACACATTGATGAATTTCAGTTACAACGATTTTATCCCTACCGTTTTTCGGTGCTAAGCAACATGATGAGTGCGCATATTGCTGAGTGCTATAAATCCTTTGACATCACCATCCCTGAATGGCGCGTCTTGGCAGTGCTTGGCGAATTTCCTCACAGCACCGCAACAGAAATTGCCACCAAAACCGCGATGGATAAAGCGGCGATCACACGCGCCGTACAACGATTAATTCATGCCGAATATATTCTACGCCACGCCTCGCAACAAGACGGGCGCACAAGCCATCTCGACATGACGGCTAAAGGCAGGGATATGTATAATAAAATCATTCCCATGGCACTTGCCTATGAGGCGCATATGCTCGAGTCATTAAGTGAGGAAGAAACACAGATGTTGGATCTGTTGCTTAACAAAATCGGTTATCATGTTCTTTAGTGCGTCGCTTAGTGCGTCGCTTATAGCCACAATCACGTTTTATCTTAAACAGATCGATAAGGCTCTGATGAAACTCTACAATCCCACTGCGCACAGATTGCATCTGTGATGGCAGCACCTGTGGGAGCATAGCCGTCAGATCATTGGGCGCGCCAAGCAGCTCCATGCCGCCAGAACGAGCATTTTGCGATACGATTATCACCGTATTGGGTAGCCCTTCCACGCGAGGCGGTGGTGGGGGTGGCGGTATGATGGCGGGTGGTAGCGGTGGAACAATGCGAGGTGGTGGCGGCGGAGGCGGAACAATGCGAGGTGGCGGCGGAGGAATAACGGGCGGTGGCGGTGGTGATGCGGGGGGCGATATACTAGGCGCACCTCGAACGGTCAACACACCTGATTGATAGAAAAAATCATAATTTGTCGCGCTGCCACCTGCAATATCAATAGCATATGTTCCTGCAGGACTCACACTATCCGCCAAGGTACTCGCACTCGGAATCGTCGTAAGGTTCGCAACTGTTTCTCCCGTGGCAAAGCCTGAATATTGCAGCGCAAATAATGGATTGCCTTCTCCCACCAGCCGTGTCGGGGCGGGATCAATCAAGGATACATTCAAAAGAGCGGGCGTGATATTCGCACTAAGCCCTGTCGGTTGCGTCAAAAGATAACCATGATCATCACCAGAAAGCGTAAAACCTGAAGCTGTGATTGTGCGCCCAACACCAACATTAAAATTATCAAAGCTATAGCTTGCACCTGCGGTGTTCAATGGCGTGATCGGGTCATTATAGAGCAAACCATTCAATGTAGCAGTTCCCGTCACCGTAGCATCCGCTGTGCCATCATAGGTTCTATGCACTCCTGTAAGCCCTGCGATAGAAAGCGTAGGCACATGGGCAAAGAAAAATCCATTACCACTCGTTGGAATATTCGTTGTTGCCGCGCATAAAGCTGCACCTGCATTATAGCTACATCCATAACGATTAAAACCTACAAGATTATCTTTAGCAATGGTAGCACTGGCATTATTCCCATTAAAAACACGCCAACGCCCGCTACCCCCAACAGATAAACCCATTGCGCCCGCCTGATTGATGAAATTTCTCCCTGCCACTAAAGTCAATGCCTCCCCTACGCCTGAGGCACTCACCACGCTTCCAAGCGCAAGGGTAATATCTGCTGTGCTGGCTGTCGTCTGTGCTAAAATCGTTGCAGCACTTACAGCACCTGAGAAAATCAGCGGTGCAGCATTCGTCAATGCCAATGCGCCATTTGAGGTGATCGCACCGACACCCAATGCAGCACTATTATGCAAGGTGAAATTCCCTATTGTGCCTGAACTTGCAAGATTACTCACCGCATTTGCTCCCGTGAGGTTCACCGTCCCAAGCCCCGTATGGCTAAGAGTGTTTGCTGTGATCACACCCGTTCCATTGAGGGTCGCACCGTTTGCAACCGAAGTCGTTGCCGTCCCTCCCCCAACATTCCAGCTACCATTTATCGCTAATGTTCCCGCTGAAACAGTGGTTGCACCCGTATAATTATTCGCCCCCGTGAGGGTCACTGTGCCACTACTTTGCTTTGTGAGCGTTCCTGTCCCTGAGATAGTATTATTCACGGTCATATTATTGGATCGGTCAAAAACAAGTGCAGCATTATTCGTCACATCACCAGATCCTAAATTTCCCGTAGTTCCATTATTACCAATACGCAACGTACCAGCAGTAATCAATGTCTGCCCCGTATAACTATTATTCCCTGTAAGAAAAACAGTTTTAAGAGCCTGCTGCATGGTTAATGTTCCTGTTCCTGAAATATTATTGCTGACCACAAACAGATTAGCCGACGGTCTAAAAACAAGCGATCCATTATTAATAACATCCCCAGTCCCCAACCTACCTGGGCTATCAGCACCTATTTGCAGCACCCCTTGATTGATCGTGGTTGTCCCCGTATAACTATTATTTCCCCGAAGCACAATCGTTGAGGCGCGTTCTTTGATGACTGAACCTGTACCTGAAATATCATTATCCACCGTTAAATTATTGGAGCGATTAAAAATCAATGTGCCATTATTGATAATACTCCCACCTGCTAATCCTCCCGTTGTGCCATTATTACCCAAGCGCAACGTACCACCATTCGCGATCGTGGTTGTACCCGTAATCGTATTATTACCTGTGAGGGTAAGCATTCCTGCCCCTGCTTTCACTAAATTACCCGCACCACTGATAACAGAAGCAATAAGATTGTTCGATCCCCCATCATTTAGGGTAAGCGTTTTTCCTAAAGCAATAGCAGTTGAATTGTTGATATTCAATGCGCCACCGCCTGTGTTGAGGGTAAGATCATCATTGATGTCTATACCATTGGTGGCATTCAGCGTGATATTAGCATTCGCCGTATTTATCGTACCGACCGATTGGTTGATGATTTTATCACCTGCGGTAAGCGTAAAGGAACGTGCTGGTGCGACATTCAGACTATCATTTTTAAGATCAAGCGTAATGTTTTGAGTCGCTTGCAGATGAATATCTGCTGATTGGCTCAAGCGTTCAAGATAATCCTTTGTGAACACCGAATAACCGTTGCTAGCACGATCGGTGGGGGCTGCGCCATTATGTGCCATGGCTTCCGCTGCTTCCGTACCCGCCCCAGCGATCGGATCAAGTGTCACCCCCCATTTGACGGCTTGGTATTGATCCACAAGATTACGATGCGCCTCGGATAGATTGGTATCATAGACAATCACATCACTTACATATCCAAACCAATGGCGATTATTATAATTGTTACTTACACTATATTGAAATGATTGTGTAGAACTTGCATTAGCATTAACGAGATGCCATGTGTCAAATGACGATGTTGTCGTAGCAATACCATTGACCCGATAATCTGCATCAAAAGCAAAATCATCGCCATTATCATGTCCATAATTACTAGAACCAACAGCCGATCGAACATTCAAATCAGCACCATAACTTCCCCATAATTGAGCGCAACAAGGTCCTGATATAGCATCAAGATAGGCTGTGGCAAAAAAACTACGCCATGATCCCGTAGCCCCTACAAGTACATCCCCCATACCATCAAACAACACAGAATCTAAGCCATTGACGATGTTACTCATAAAGCGCGGGCGGTTCGCTACGATAGATTGCGTAGCATGGCGGGCATTGCCTGATTTATCACGCCACGTCCCCACGCAGGTGATGGCACTGCCACAATCACCTACCCCCGTAAACAAACCTGCTTCGGCATTGTCTTCAGAGATACCATCGCCATCAATATCATCGGCATCCAGCCACAATGCCAGATTGCTGCCAAGATTCACAGAACCATGGATGCTTTGGAAGGTTGGATCAACCTCCCCATAAATAAAGATATTCTCCGGATCAAGCAAATATGTGCCACGATTGCCATTGCTCGCCGTGAGATCAACATACCCCAGCGCATCAAGATGGATTTTGCCCGAAGTCTCGACAAAACCGCCATGACCATAATGCCCTCCTCCCGTGGCGTTCCATGTCTGCGCATCAATTTGCCTACCACCAAGAGCGCGAGCATAGACATTCCCGTAAAATTGCGTGCGATCATCTGCCCAAAAGATGGTACGCCCTGCATCCCCTGCATGAAGCGCATCATTGATAAATAATGCCCCTGCATCAACATAAAGATGGGTTGCTGTGGGCGTATCCCCTTGCCCCAAATAATCCCCGCCGATCTTAATACTTCCCCCTGCGCGCTGTGGATGCGCCAAGAACTCCGCTTCTGCACGCACCTCTTTATCGTGACTAAGCGTTGCACTGCCCTGTGCTGAAATATCTGGCTTAAGCCTAGGCACTGGTGCAGAATGCCCCGATGCATCCATCAGCGTATTCTTCATAATGCCAATGCGATCCGCCGTGAGGCTTATCGATCCACCTTGCTCACCCGCATCACGACCAGACACATCAAGATGCGCATTATTCACAATGAGGGTACTCGTGCCGTCCTTAACCCCTTTATCTGCGCTATTATTACCCGCAACCGCATTGCTTCCTTGTGCCGCGATGATGATTTTTCCTGCTTTTTTATCAATGGTGGGAGCTTTCAGTTCGCCCTCAATATGAATCAGCGAGTTGACAATTTCACGCCCTGAGGCAGCCGTGATGGCAATCGTGCCACCCTCTGCGTTAATGCTTCCCGTCTGTTCGACTAATTGCCGTGTCACCTTGTCACTCACTTTAATTTCATACAGCCCATCGCCATACATATCGACCATGACATGATCGCCTGATGCTAATTCTACGCGCCCAAACTTCGCATTGATCACGCCATGATTCGCCACGTTCGGGGCAACCAATGCCACGAGTCCCGCTTCCTTCGCGGTAATACTCCCCTTATTCACCACGGCAGCATTGGGATTTTCTGCAGGAGTAAACTGTAGCTTGCCTGCCATAAAATCTTGATTCGTCATGTTCGATGTGGTGGCAATCAAGCCATTCACATCTACCTTGGCACTCTTTTCAAACACAACACCATTCGGATTCACCACCACCACATTGCCATTGGCAGAGAGCTTCCCTGCAATCACCGAAGGATTCGGGCTTGCAACGCGATTAAGCACCATTGAACGGCTGGATGGTTGATGAAATTGCGTATGTTCATGCGGTTTAATATCAAAATTACGCCAATCAATCACCGCACGATCACTATGTTGATGCACATCCATTTTATTGCCCTGCGCCTGTATCGTTGCAAATCCAGCAACCACTTGCCCACCTTCAGGGTTCGCATACGCCGCATGGCTTATCGTACATGCCAGCATACTGACGCTACATAAAGTAAAATTTTTGAAGATGCGGCGTTGGCTCATAGCATTATTCCAACCTATGGCGCGTTGCATCAATACGCATCTGTTGTTTTCGCAATAAATCCTCCACTTCATCAAGGCGTTTAGCGCGTTCTTCCATAAAATACCGCATATAATTTAATTCTGCTTGCGATAAATCATTACTCTTTTCCAGCATATGGCGCATAATCTGATAGGCATCTTCAAATTCACCACGTTGCTCATGTACAAACGCAGGCATTTGTTGCGCCCAATGCGGGATGCCCTCCACACCTTGCAAATATTTTGCAATCTCAAGGGCGCGATCATTATCCTTCATTTTATGCATGGCAATATAGGTTGCTTGCGTGAGCCACCACCAGCGTTCATGCGGACGATCTTTGCTACTTTCCACCAGATAATCCACCATATAACGTACATCTTCTGGTTTTTGCGTTTGGCTAAAATAATAGGCAGCCATCGCTGCGGGGTGATTAGATTGATTATCTAAGCCATCCATCAAGGTGAACCATTGATAGACTTTATGCAGATCATAATCCTTCAAGGCAGAAAACCGTCCAAACGTATCCCCCATATTATTCATCCGAAAGGCAATCACTCGAAAAGCGAGTTCTTCATCTCCGAATGAAAGCATCTGTAGTTCTTCTGCGCTTGGCACTTCGGGTACAATCCCTAAATCAGGAAGCGTCCCACGCGCATGGATAATAAAGCCCACTTGCAGCACAAAACACATCCATGCGATGAAGATGGGAACACGCCGTTGATTCACATGCATCTCATCACCCCCCCCCTTAAAATTGCTTACGATGCACATCGATCAGCGTAAGCCCCAAAAGAAACGGAATAAAAATCACCGTTTGAATCGCTGCAAGCATAATATGTTCGTGATAGGGCGCAACGCCATAAACAAGCCATGCACTATCCGCAAATAAATCAAGGCGGGGCATCAGCACCGATAATGCTTCAACAAGATAGCGCAATGCATCATGCAATAATGGTGTTTCAAAGACGCGCCGCGCATTGGCGGTTGCGACAAAAAACGCCATTAATCGCCCCAACGTATAGAAGGTAAGTGATATAAGCACCGAGCTTACTGCACTTTTATTGCTGAGGGATGCAAACATGGCAATCGCAATCACCAGCAGACATTCCCATCCCACTGAGGCACTCCACACCAATAAGCTAAGCAATGATGGTACACCAACAACCAGCAACACCACCATTTCCGCACATACCAGCATTGCAGCCACTGCAGCAAAACCAAGCCACAATCCCAATACCAGTTGGGTACGTGATACCGGGCGCGAGAGAATCACATCCATCTCTTTTTGGTCAAACATTGCACGAATATGAAAGCAGACAAACAACATCACCCCCATCACCAGCACAATACGCGTCACACCTGCACTCATCGCCACATGCATGGCATGTTCTTCAATCATCGCGGTTTCAGAAAGTGCTAGGGTAATGCCCGTGATTAACACGATCAACGCAATGATTGCAGGAAATAAGCGATCACGTACAGCGGTTAAAAGAATAAATAATGCTGTTGCCTTCATCAATCACACTCACAAATTCTTATGTTAAAAAGCAATGGGACGAGGATCATCGCTAAATTTCTCATAGACGCGCTTATCAGCTTCATAGACACTACCTTGTGAGGACACAATAGTAGCTTTAATGAAAATGATCAATTCACGGTTGGCAGATTCTTTATTCACCCCCTTAAAGGCATTGCCCAAAAATGGTATACCACTCAAGAAGGGAACACCTGTATCACGATTCACCCCGACTTGTTCCATCAATCCACCAATGACCATCACTTGCCCACTACGAAGGCGCATAATTGAATCCAATTCCCGCACTTCGACAATCGGAACAGTGTTGGTAAAACGCCGTTCCGCATCAGGAATCAATATCTCTGAAGCAAATGCCGACCCCGGATCTACCACTTCACCCACTTGACGTGTGAGTGTTGGGCGAACACTTAACGTGACTTCGTTCGTCTCTAGGTTCACTGAAGGCAGAATGGTCATGATAATACCCAAAGGAATCGATCGCCGTTGCGTCATCACCGAGAGCTGCCCGGGGCGAACACCACCGTTGGAATCAAAAATATCAGGTTGTTGCGTCAACTGCACTTCAAAAAATACTTTATTCTCTGCGAATGTGAGTACGGCAGGTTGATTATTAATAGCATGAAGGCGCGGGCTAGATAATGTCCGTGTTGTGCCGAATTCCTCCGTGAGATTCAGCAATGCATTGATGTTGGCATTATCATCCCCCGGATTCAGTGCAAAGCGCAATACATCATTGGCACGATTTTCAGGAACAAAGGAAGAACCTACACTCCAATTCCCACTACCAATTTTTGCTTGCAGCACATTCCAATCAATCCCTGTTTGGAACAATTCATCCAATTCCACCTCAACCACTTTCGCTTCAATGATAACTTGCGCGGTGGCATTACGTTTCAGATTTTTTAAATATTGTTCAATGCTATCATGCTGACGTTCGGTTGCAGCAATAGAAAGAAGCCCTGCCTGACGGTTCGACACCACAAACATATTATCCCCCACCATCGTCACTTGACCACCCCCCCCCGGTTGCGGAGGCGGAGCTTGACGCGTGCGCCCTTGCGTGTTCAATGCGCCGACACCGTTCGCACCCGAGACAAAATCGGCTGATTCATGCATTAAAATTGCTTGGATATTGCTTTCTAACGCTACCCAGAAATCATCATTCACTTGGCTATTGATGGTTGTGGTTGATCCTGTTGAAATCCCCATACCGCCGCCACCAGCACCGCCGCCAGCACCGCCACCAGCACCACCGCCTCCGCCAGCACCACCAGCACCACCACCCGCGCCTCCTGCTTGCCCACCTGCGGCATTAGTCAAAGAGAGTACATCCGTGGTAATATTCACATTACCTTGGCTAGAACGCACTACATTCAAGAAATCGAGGGGATAATTTTTGATATACGGCACATCACGTTCCACACGCAACACACCGCGTTTGTAGGAATAACGCAACCCACCTAAATTAGCAATACGCTCCACCACTTCATTGAAGGGGCGTTCTTTGGTACGAAACGAAATTCCTCCTTGAATGTTGGAATCTAATTCTAAATCGACATCCGCAAGGCGCGCCAATTCGATAAATACATCTTTCAGCGGCACATCATCTGTCACGGCAATGGATACCAATTTTGTTTCACCAATTTTCGGAGGGCGTGGTGCTGCTAATATCGGTGCTAAAGGCGGAATAATACCTGATCCTTTAGTGAGAACAGGATCAGTGATTGGTTTCTTTTTTTCATCATACATATCACGATAATCACCACGATCCAACCCCTTGGCGCGGTCAATAGGATCGCCATCAGCAAAACGATCCCATCCTGTTTGATCACAGCCGAGTAAAGCACAGCATAGCAAAACATAACGTAATGAAGCGTAGGTTCGCATAATTTTTTCCCAATGAACAATGTAGTAGTTTAACTTTTATGATCAGACATTTCATTTGTGGATGAAAAATCTTAAGAATACGTCTATGAAAGATAAAAATATAGCTAGACTCGTTGTTTTAACTGTTGCGAAAAGAGACAAAATACGACACATTACATCATTATGGATGAATCACGCCTCACCACTCCCGCCCCACACCCCGATGATATGCATGATAAGGCGTTGCGCCCTTCCCTTTTTCATGATTTTGTGGGGCAAAAACAAGCATGTGCAATGCTTGAACTTTGCGTTCACGCGGCACGCGATCGGCAAGAGGCACTGGATCATGTGTTGCTCTATGGTCCTCCGGGCTTAGGAAAAACCACACTTGCCCATATTGTCGCGCATGAATTGCGTGTTGGCATCCGCACCACCTCCGCGCCTTTGCTGACCAAAGCGGGGGATTTAGCTGCCATTCTCACCAATCTTGAAACACGCGATGTATTATTTATTGATGAGATTCATAGGCTTAATGCATCAGTAGAGGAATTGCTCTATCCCGCTATGGAAGATGGCAAACTCGATATTATCATTGGTGAAGGCGTTGGGGCGCGTACTGTTGAAATCACGCTCAAACCTTTTACCTTAGTAGGCGCGACAACACGCCTTGGATTATTATCTAATCCGTTGCGGGATCGCTTTGGTATTCCTACACGGCTCAGTTTTTATACTACTGAAGAATTGATGCAGGTGGTCAAACGTGGCGCAGCCTTGCTTGGCGTAGGGCTAGAGGAAGAAGGAGCGCATGAAATGGCACGTAGAGCGCGTGGCACGCCCCGTATTGTCTTACGATTATTACGCCGTGTTCGTGATGTGGCACAAATGTCAGGTGCTGCAACTATCTCACGTAGCCTTGCTGATCGCGCCCTCACCATGCTTGAAGTCGATCATGAAGGTCTGGATAGTGCCGATCGCCGTTATTTATTATTTATTGCCACCCATTATCCTGATCGCCCTGTGGGCATTGATACCATTGCAGCAGGCTTATCTGAACAACGGGATACGTTGGAAGAAACGATTGAACCCTATCTTTTGCAACGTGGGTTTATTCAGCGCACGGCACGTGGTAGAATCTTGACACGTACCGCCTTTGCACATTTAGGGATAGATGCCCCGCATTTTCTTCCCCCCACTGATTTATTGGATTTAATCTGATGGCTGATGCACCGCCCCTCCTTTATCAATTCGATGTACGCGTCTATTATGAAGATACTGATGCAGGTGGGATCGTCTATTATGCCAACTATCTGAAATTTGCAGAACGCGCCCGCACTGAATGGGTACGAAGCCTTGGTGTGGCGCAAGCGGATCTATGGCACAAGGATGGGATCGGCTTTGTGGTGCGCCATGTCACCGTTGATTATCAAAAACCTGCCCGTCTGGATGACCTCTTGACCATTGAGGTGCGCTGCCTTGAAAAGCGTATAAGCGCACTGACACTTATCCAACCCATCCTATGTGCAGGGGTAGAAATTGCCTCGGTGCGCGTGGTGTTGGTGTGCGTCAATCGTGATATGCGCCCCGTGCGGTTGCCTGATTATTTGTTAAGAACACACTTTATAGAGACTTCTGCATAATACACTCAACTATCAAATATCGTCATTCTTGGCGTATGCAGGAATCCAGCAACACCATTAGTTTATGGATACCAGCCTTCGCTGGTATGACAAGAAGATAGTTATCCTCGTCACTCCTGCGAAAGCAGGAGTCCAGTCAAAAGCATTGCTCTGGATGCCTGCCTTCGCAGGCATGACGAGAAGATAGGGCAGCACCCAAAACTCAGGTAGCTTACCATTCACCCACACGCGCCAAATGCGCTGCATAGCGATAAGATTGCGCATGTTCATCAAGATTCCATACATAACGCGCCTCAGGATGCAGGCAATAATAGCTCATGCATTGCATCAATTCCTCACCTCGCTTGTATAATATTGCGAGTCCATCTTCATCACCCACGGCAAGGCGTGTCTGCACCAAGGATGCATTGTCTGACAATTTTCCCGACATATCCCAATAATCAAACCCTAGAGCCTTAGGTTGCTGCTCTTGATGCAGCATCATATAGCCCGCCATCACTAACTGCACGCGATAACCTTCCCATACCTCTTTAGGGTGGGGCGGTGTACCCGTTTTATAATCAACAATCCGTACAGCATCCCCATGCAGATATTCCACCCGATCCATACGCGCTGCGATTGTCATCGTCTCCCCATGTTCATTGTGCCACACATAGGAGATATTCTGCTCCGCGTGTAATGTAATCATTGTGCGGGCGCGATTACATTCTTCTTCTGCCACATGCGCAATCATCCGCTGCATTTGCCGTGCGATAAAGGGGCGTTCGGCTTCTTTCACATGGTGAAGCACTTCTTCCATCACTGCTTGACGCATCGAGGCAAGATAGGTTTCTAGATCATGCGGTTGATAATGCTGTGCCGCACGTTGCATCACATCATGCATCATCTGCCCAAAGACTAACGGGCTATAGGGCGCATCGATGGGATCACGCTCTTTTAGTTTGAGAATATGACTCACATAGACAGCATAGGGCTGGTGCAAGAGCGTTTCCATCGTGGTGGCATAGAGTGTACGCATACGCCACGCCACAGGCGGGCATGGTGCAGGTAGGGCAACTGGTGTGCGCACATGCTGATGCTGTTGATGGGCGCGATAGACAAGCACCTCATCGCGCTTTTTCGCGCCTCCCCCGCTTGGATGCATCATCCTTATGCGCTCAAATAAAGGAGATGGTTGCGTCGGAGAACCACGATCACGCAAGGCGCGACTGCATAAAACTCGTGGCGCACGCAACGCCATCATGACATCATGCGCTGCAAGCCCCATTTTACGCTCGGCAAAATCCATCCCTAAACGTCGTCGCATGGCACGATTCAACCATGGTTCGGCCGTGGGATAAGACGGCCACACTCCGCTATTCATACGCGGGATGATCACCATATCGGCACTCATAAGACGCGCCTCTAAACTGCCCAAAATATGCACAGGTGCATATTCATCCGTAATTTGTTGAATCCGTATGTCACCAAGATAATGATGCACCAATGCACGCATATCATAAGGAGAGGCAAGGCGAATATGCGCACATGCAGCACTTATATGCTCCAATGCTCTGCAACATTGCTCCAACACCTCATGCATGGCACGCTGTTTTGATTCCCCTGCACTCATCGCACGCACGCACGCTAAGAGATGCTGCATCGCATCCCCCAAAGTGGATGGGGCATGGACGCGATAAGTGAATGCATGATGTACAAACGCACGCAACAACGCACCTTTTTCGCGCTGCTCCAATGCCCCACCAACCGCTTCCACACTATCAAACATATGAAAGCCTCGCAGCAATTTAGCATCCATCCACGCTGCTAATTCATGCATTTCTTCGCGCATATCAGGGCAGAATAATGGATGACGCATCAAAGCTAATAAGGATTGCGATTGATACGGGCAAGTGAGTAATTCCGTGATCAACAGTAAAAATCTTAATGCGGGATGCGCCATTGCCCGCATCCCTGCTGAATGATTGATCGGAATCGCATAATCATGCATATGCGCACAGACTTGTTCAATAAAGCGATCATCCTCGCATATAATCATAATCGAGCGCACGCCCTCTTCTAAGGCATGGCGGATGGTAAGTGCAATGCCTAAAGATTCTTCGTGATCCGTGACATATTCGCTAAGTTCAATGGCATCATGAATAGGCACATCGCACACTGCATCCACCAACCTATGCGAGGCGGCTTCAGGGATCATCACCTGTGCGATCCATGCTTCACGCGGGCTTAATGTTCCAATCATATGAATCATGGTGCGTTCTATCTTCGCCTTATCCAACCAATGCTTCATTGTTGCCATAGGATGCATGACATGCAGTTGCTGCCATATTTCTTCTGACATTTGGGTATCCAGTGCAGGAAAAATAATCTGCGCATGAGGCTGATGCGTGAGGGCATGAAGCAAGGTTGCCGTTGTGGGCGTAGAGCATGTTGACCCTGCAAAAATGATGACATCATCCAGCATGTCAGTACGCCACCATTCGGCAATCTGATTGCTCACATAATGCGCATGAATGATAGGTTCAACTCCGCCATGCTGCACCACTTGTTCATCCATATGGTGCATCAATTCCATAAATAATGCCAAATTTTGTTGCCAATGATGGGCATATTCTTCTTGTGCAATCACCTGCATCATATCATCAACACCTTTTTGCACGCGTTGACATTCATCCCGCAACGCTAAAAAAGACTGCGCTGATTGCACGCGAAAGGATAAGGGCTTATCCCGCATATCAGGGCGTTGTTGCAGCGCATCTAGCACCCATGCAAGCCGCTGATGTTCGCCATAAATAGTGGGGGGGGCAGTGCGCAAAGCAGGATGATGCGGGGGCAACCAATCAATCAAGCGCATATCTTTCACCGCATAAAATTGCGGAAGCACGACCGAAGGCGCGTTACTTTGCGCAAATATCATGCGTTTAAGGGCAAGAATACTCCGTTGCGTGGGAAGCACAATCCGTGTTCGTGCCTCGCACTGGGCGATATGCTTTGCTAATGCCTGCAAAAATGGGGCATCCCCTGCAAATGTGATGAATTGTGCCATACATCGCAGATTAGATTATATCATTGTACTATTCAACCTTTGTTTTTTCTGTTATAGCACATACCATGTTTCCCCACACCGCCCTTTATCGTTGGTACGATCAGCACGGACGCAAGGATTTACCATGGCGCACCACCCTTGACCCCTACCCTATTTACGTGAGTGAAGTGATGTTGCAACAAACGCAAGTGCATACCGTGCTGCATCGTTATTATCATCCGTTCTTAGAGCGATTCCCAAGCCTCACCGCTCTTGCGGATGCCCCCTTAGAACAGGCACTCAAAGCATGGGAAGGGTTAGGATATTATCGACGCATTCGCATGATGCACCAAGCGGCACAAATGACCGCCCCAACACTCCCCACATCCGTTGAACATTTGATGCAACTTTCAGGGATTGGGCGCAATACTGCCCATGCGATTGCTGCCTTTGCCTATCATCACCCCGTACCCGTGATGGAAGCCAACGTCAAACGCGTGCTGCATCGACTTTATGCAGCTCCCAAGCTCACAGAAAAGCAATTATGGGATTATGCCTATCAATGCCTCGATGCCACCGATCCCTTCACCTACAACCAAGCTATGATGGATATTGGCGCACTCATCTGTACGCCCAAAAACCCTTTATGCACGCAATGCCCGCTTGCCTCCTCATGCCAAGGCAAAGCACAGCCCCATGCCTACCCTGCGCTTAAACCACGCAAAAGCATCCCTACACGCACCTTTCTCACCTTAGTGGTAGAAGCTGAACATCATTATTACCTCGCGCCCCGAACATCTGATTTTTTAGGCGGTCTGTTCGGTTTTATGCATTATGAGATCGATGCGCCGTTGTTGGTTCATGATAGGCTCTATGATCGTAGCACTCTGCCATCGCTTGGATGGTTTACACAACATTATTCACACTTTACAGCACACACTGAAGTCTTGCACCTTGCGCTTGATTCCCGCCCATCTGGTGAAGGATGGTACAACAAAGAACAAATTAACACATTGCCTCTATCACGTCTGGATAGCAAGATTTTCAAACAGATAACCCTAAATTCGAAATCATCGATCGTAAATCCATATCCTCATAACCATGCATCGGCACAGCAGGACTATCCGTCATGATGGCCTCGCTCTGATCGCTTGGTTGATATTGTTTGTCGATCTTATACCAGACATCACGCATGGTGCGAACATCCTCAATTAATGCGTTAAAATCCTCGTCTTTTGGATGACCATGCAACCGAAAAATACGCACATCGAGTAATTCATAATATTGATAGAGAACATTAGAAATATCATTACTTTGTGAATAATCAAGACTTGATTGCAAACCATTCACAATCTGCGTTGCTTTCACTAAAAGCGTATAACGCTCAGCAACATTTCGTTCACTACTTGCTTGTTTTGCTTGCTGCAAAAAGCGTATCAGCCCATCATAGAGCATCACAATTTGTCGGGTTTTATGCACGGTTTGCGTAGCATTTTTATAAGCACTTACCTGATGATAATGATTCATGTATTCCTCAAAGGTCTTCGGTTTATTGTTCACGCGCCCGCGATTGTGCGTCAAGTGTTTGCAATAAGGTGTTGGAACGCGCAATCAACGCCTCTAATGAAGTATATTTACGTAATAATAACTCACGATACGAAACAATCTGTGCATCAATACGCGCAATCGACGTCTCAAAGCGTTCATTTTGTTCACCAAGAGAGGATACTTCGGAATCTAATAAACCTGTTCCCGTTGCAAGCACCTCATCCAACGTATTATATAAGCGATCACCAAAACCTTGAGAGATGTTCACTGTCATCGACGCGGGAGTGGCACTTGAGTAAAGCATAACCAGCCCTTCTAATGCTGTTCCTGCTTGACCACGTAGCGTCACGCCCGTCCCTCCTGTGATGGGGCTTGCATCCAAATTAATCGTTTGCCCTCCCACCACAGCGGTATATGTTGATGTTCCTTGATTCACATTGAGGGTAAAACTGTTGGTTCGCAAGCCATTAGTACGACTAAATATCTGTAGATCACTATTATTCGAGCTAAAATCGAACTCAAATACCTTGCGCACCTTATCAAAATTACCCGATAATGCGTTTTGCAACTTCGTTTCATCCACTCGCAAGATATTACGCGTAAATGGTGTTTCTTCATCGCCCGGATAATCCGCAAAGGTAATGCCAATATCAGAAAGACGTGCGGGATCGGCAGGCAAAATCCCACTAATAGCCGAAGATAATTCAGAAGCAAGTCGCGCCCCTGCAATAGAAAGCGTGCGACTACGGCTTAATACGGAATCTTCTGTGGGCAAACCGTCATCACCGCGTTGTGTCTGCCGTGATTGAAATAAGCGAAACTGATTATACGAATCAACAAAATTCATGATCCCTTGTTTCGCAAGCTCGCGGTCTGCATCAATCTCAACTTCCAACGCCGTTGCCGGTGGCGTACTTTGCTTCAACGTTAAGGTAACATTATCAATCACATCGGAAATTGTGTTGCTCGATCGTGTCACCGATACGCCGTCAATCGTCAAGGAAGCATCCGTTGCAGATTGTGTCAGTGGCACTGTGATACCTGTTGTACCAGCTCCAAACGTGTAATTTTGTGCTGCACCTGTATTCACCGTCCGAAACGACAAGCGAAACTGATTTGTTCCCACCTGCATCACCACAGCTTCCACGCCCGATTGTGTCGTCGTCGCATTGACCTTATTCGCAATACTATTCAATGTATCGCCATTGACAATCACAATATTTTGCGGTGTCGCCCCAACGGTAAATGTCCCTGCCGTAAATGGACCACCACCCCCAACAATCGATGTGGATGCATTGGCAACATTAATCACGCCCGTAGTCTGCACATTACGTGTTGCCGTCACAACATCTGTGATCGTATAATCCGTCACTTGCGCACCCGGTTCAGCAGTCACATCAAGATAGGAACTACCAGATACGGCAGTGTTAGAGCTTACCGAAGCATTACGGAACTCAAAGATATTTTCTGCTTCAGAAAAAACACCAGGGGGGTTACGTAAAAAATTCGCCGCATCACGGAAACGATCCAAAATAGTACGCATTTCACCAAGCGATGTGGCAATTTTCTGATTTTCCTCAATCCTCTCCTCTAAATTCACTGCAGGTAAACGCCGCGTTTCAGATAAGCCATTAATCAGCGATTCAATATCAATCCCTGATTGCCCTCCAGACATAACGCGACGATCGTTTTGTGTGAAAATAGTACCTAGCTGAATAGTCGTAATCATAAAATTCTACCTAAAGATGAACGTGAGTAATATTGTTTTTTTGTAATCTGTTTTTTTTATAATCGTGCGATGCACATCATCATGTTGTAGGGTCATGGGAGCGCATAGATCTCATAACGCTCCCACAAAAAATTACGCACTTACATGAAAATAATTATTATGCGTTGCGGAAAATTTCATAATATCTCCTTCTGGAATATAGGTGACAGTCCCATCGCGTAAACTAGTGACACGGGTAATAAACCGTCCTTGCATATCCTTAAAAATCGTAAAACGACTATCTCCGACAACATAAATATCACGTACTTTCGGATCTTGAACCACCTGCTCTAAATCGTGCAGACGTTTTTGATCTACCTGTTTGAACAAGGCTGGATTCACACCAGGAACTTGCACTGGTTCTTGTACTACTTCTGATTTTTTTGCCACTGGCGTTGCTTCCATCTTTGATGCATTATAAACATCACTCATTGATTGGCTGTTTTGCACAGTGATTACTGATAAGTCCATATTATCCTCCATCGTTGCGTCATGATTGTTGATACATTACGCAGCAAAATTGTGATGGTTACGCGGTGCGTATAATGATTGTACATTTCTAACTTATGATGCAAGGAGAGTGCCAAACAGACACCCTCCCGCATTCATGCAATCATCTTAAAATAATCAGAATTACCCGATCAATTTCAAGAGGTTTTGCGGCAACAGATTCGCTTGCGCTAATACCGAAATACCCGCTTGCAACTGTACCTGTGATGTAGCAAAGGACGTTGATTCCGCCGCAACATCCGTATCCAAGAAT
>RDZH01000019.1 GCA_004293935.1 Alphaproteobacteria bacterium
ATTTATCTCACCCTACGATAAACTCGTTCAAGAATTTGACCAAAAACCCCATCTATTCAACATTAATCCAATCCATAAGTTGATGGGACTGAACAATTACTCTACCTCATTTTTTTAGCGTATCAAGGATACAAAGGTGCTGAATGCAAGGCATCAGAACCTAGTGATGAGAGAACCGTAGCCCTCTCAGGTTTAATCATCAGAACGGGCGTTCATCGATCACTTCGGGTTCACCAATGAAGGCGTTTCCGAACTGGCTTTCCATGAGGTGCGCGAAAATTGCTGCACGTTCACGAGACGTGAAGGAGGCAACATAAATGCGCCGACCCTCAGATCCAGCAAACGCATCGTGACAGAAACGATCCTGCACGACGTTCAAATTTGAACTGGTGTAGCGAATCTGCACAGGGTAAATGGTTACCGGATATGCAGAAGCACGCGTAGGCAAGGCATCTCCGCACGTAGCACGTGGGAAATAGGATTGCAGCGGATTCTCACTTCTGAGAACTTCCCGCTTTTCTTGGGGTGTAGCTTGCGCTCCATCCATTAAAGATCCCAACGCACGACGACCAAGCTCATCACTTGCGCCCCGTATGAAACCTTCCCAAGCGGCATCCCAGAAATTCTGAGAGAACACGGGTTGAGCATCAACTGCTAACACCGACGAACCGATAGCCAAAGCAGAACACAAGGCAACAAACGAACGTTTGATAGACATGATGAATTTCCACCGTTTTATAGAGTGTACAAACACTGAAAGCTGAATGATGAAAAACATAATCCAGCGAATGAGAAGGTTCTCATAATGCTATGAGAAGTACAGGATTCACGAAATCATGATTGCAGGGCAATATAAAAACATGAATCAAGGTACGCCTTGAACCATTACACACATACACACATCTTGTCAATAGTTTTTTTGTTTTTTTTCCCAAAAAAAGGCTATGAGCGCACCGATCCCTCTTTCATACCCTCTTTGATCATATCAGTGAAGATATAACGCACATGATCTTCGGGGCGAATTTTTCCCGATCCTATGGCAGCAATGCCCGCTTGGATCATACGTTCTGTTGGTTGCGTCGGCATAAAAGTGAGGTTTGCCGCTTTTAATGCCTGCATAACCGCGTTAGCTTGCTTGCTATAATCCTCAAAGAAGTAGGATTTATCCGCTTCTTGGATTGCTTTTGCAATAATCTTCTGTATAGATGGAGGGGATGACTGATTCATTATGATATATAATACGTAGGAATGGTCAAAAAAACACTAAGAACCTATCTTCACAGACTTTCAAAATGCCTGCAACACTCGGTTTTTTACGCTTCCGCTACTCATGTACTTCTATGTACACTCCGTTGCGGTTCTCAAAAACACAAGCGTTTCGGCGGTTTTCAAAATCTGTGCAGATAGGTTCTAAACTAATATGAGTTTTAGCTATGAATGTACTTTCCCGCGCCCCACGCATTGGCATCACGATGGATCATGAAACCACGGCTTCCTATTCGCGCTATCCGTGGTATGCGCTGCGAGAAAATTATTGCAGCTCTATTGCGCAATCAGGGGGCGTACCCTTGCCGATTCCTCATGAACGTGCATTGGTGGAAACCTATCTTGATATGATCGACGGGCTAGTGATTACGGGCGGGAATTTTGATGTATCACCTGCGCTCTATGGGCAGGAAGTTGTAAGCGATACGGTATCCATGAAAGATAATCGAACCCTATGTGAATATGCACTGGTGCAAGGAGCATTGGCGCGATCCATGCCTATTTTGGGGATATGTGGCGGGCAGCAACTGCTTAATGTGGTGCTTGGGGGGACGCTGATTCAACATATACCGGATGCGATTGCACAGCCACTTGCGCATGAACAACCCAATCCACGCCATGAAGCGGGGCATGTTGTTAGTTTTGTGGAAGATAGTATGTTAGCGCGTATTGCTGGGTGCGCTCAAACTTCTGTCAATAGTGCGCATCATCAAGCGGTGGATGTGGTCGCGCCTAAGGTGCGCGTCAATGCCTATGCCCCTGATGGAGTGATTGAGGGGATTGAACTGCCCGATCATCCTTTTTGTTTGGGTGTGCAGTGGCATCCTGAATTCTTTATCAGTGAGGTGGATCATAAGCTCTATACTGCGTTTATTGAAGCCGCAAAAATTTATGCTGGAAATGTCGGATAATATGTTCTATGTGATGAGTATAAAGGAGTCTAACGTGCCACGGGGTGAGGGGGAGTGATGGTTTTATCTTCCGTATATACATTTTTTGTACATAAATCGTATGATATTAAAAACTTCATTATATGCTATTAATGAGGTGATGGAGAGTATGATGGACAAACCAGAAACATATCCTGTGGAAGCAATCGTTAATTATTTCCTTGATTTTGTCAAACGTCATCGGATTGTTCTCACGCCAATGAAATTGCAAAAAATGCTCTATTTTGCTAATGGGTGGTCTTGGGCGTTTTATGATAAACCTATTATTCACGATGAATGCTATGCATGGGAGTATGGTCCTGTCTATCCATCGGTCTATCATCAATATAAAA
The DNA here is from genome assembly GCA_004293935.1 of Alphaproteobacteria bacterium. Lineage (GTDB taxonomy): Bacteria > Pseudomonadota > Alphaproteobacteria > Rickettsiales > UBA998 > RDZH01. The sequence goes on from RDZH01000019.1 coordinate 2,549, forward strand.
GCCCCATTAAAGCCACGCCGATTGATCCTGATCATAAGATGACAAAAATGCATGTTGCATATGATGCAATGAAGTTTGAGGCAACGATGACCATGCCCTGTATTTCTCCAGAAGACGAAAAAGCCATTGAACTCTTAGAAAGCATTGGGCGAACTTATGGATCGTTTGGTGCTATCACCCTATCAGATATGACGCATGTGGATGCCCTAGATAATCCTTGGCGTTGTGCGCGTCAGAAAGAACGTGAACACAATATTCTTATATCAGAGGATATTGATAAGTATTTCAAGAGGTTGAAACGCGAGGGGAAATTATGTTAGAAGAAACTATAACCTCTCCAAACGATCTTGAACGTGTGAATTACTCAGGAAATTCTTACCGTTCATTTGAACATATCTTCAGCACAGAGGTCAAACGCTTGGAAGTAATAAGAAAATGGATTGCTGGTTTGTTAATCCTTCTTTTTATACTCATTGTTAGTTTTCCTTGGGTATATGATTATTGCCTTTTTCGTGTAGAGGGCATGAAAAAAATAGCATTTCTTAGTGCAGGTACATTCTCATCTTCTTTTCTTTTAAGCATGTATCTGCTAGGAAAAACCGTAGGATTTTTATTCTTATTTTCTGTTTTTGCATGGAGTGCCAAAATATATTCACACACACGCCGTTTGATTCTTTCTTATCGTGACAAACAGTTGCGAGGGCAGATGATTGTTTTTTTGAATCAGGATGCAGGAATTGATGTTACGCCTTATCTTGACGGCTTGCTTGAACCCATACTTCATGCAGCAGATGCCAAAAAGAAAGAAATACAAAAATCAGATGATCAGCACGCATTGGTGGATGTCATTAAGAGCCTCATTGAGACATTAAAAGAGAAAAAAGATGGATAAAATACGCATTATTGGCGGTGTGCCGCTTGAAGGAACAATACGGATTAGCGGGGCGAAGAATGCGGCATTGCCGTTGATGTGCGCTGCCTTATTGACGGAGAAGCCGTTCACGCTTACCAATGTTCCGTACCTTGCCGATATTGTCACCATGACCAAATTGCTGATGCAGCATGGGGTGGAAATGAGCATGACGGATGCACATGCACGGCAGACGATGGGGGGGATCACACTTGGGCGCACCCTTGTGTTGGATGCATCGAACATTTTCAATAAAACCGCTCCTTATGAGATTGTCCGCAAGATGCGTGCCTCGGTGTTGGTACTAGGACCATTGCTTGCTCGTTTTGGTGAGGCGCGGGTGTCGCTTCCGGGGGGGTGTGCGATTGGAACACGACCGATTGATCTGCATCTGAAGGCATTGGAACAGATGGGAGCAGACATTGAATTAGATCAAGGCTATATTGTTGCCAAAGCACCTAAGGGGCTGCACGGGGCAGAGATTTATTTTAATATGGTATCTGTGGGTGCAACCGAAAATATTGTGATGGCAGCAACGCTGGCGCAGGGTACAACGGTGCTACGCAATGCTGCATGTGAGCCTGAGATTGTTGATCTTGTGCAATGTTTGCGGGGGATGGGAGCGAATATACATGGTGAAGGTACACCGACATTGACGATTCATGGCGTGCCGACTTTAGGCAGCGTGTTTCATCATGTGATGGCGGATCGGATTGAGGCGGGGAGCTTTCTTGCGTGCGTTGCTTTGGCAGGAGGGGATGTGACGCTTACCCATGCGCCTGTTGATGCGATGTTGCCCGTGCTAGAAAAAGCGCGTGAGGCAGGTGTGGTGCTGCATACGCCCAACCATCAAACATTACGCATTACGAGCCAAGGGAAATTAGAACCCGTCGACATTATCACGCAACCACATCCTGCATTCCCTACCGATATGCAAGCGCAATTTATGGCGATGATGTTGCTCACCTCGGGTACATCCACCATAACAGAAACGATTTTTGAGAATCGATTTATGCATGTTCCTGAATTGATGCGTATGGGCGCAAATATCCAGCTTAAAGATCGTTTGGCGATTGTGAAAGGTGTGCCGAAACTTAATGGTGCTGAAGTGATGGCAACGGATTTGCGTGCGTCTATATCACTTGCGATTGCTGCTCTTGCAACCCCTGAAGAAACAGTGATTCATCGCATTTATCATTTGGATCGTGGCTATGAGAATTTGGAAGCAAAGCTCTCCGCGTGCGGAGCGGATATTGTGCGGATGAAGTGATGGGACATGATGTGAGAAGATAATCATTGATTATATTGACATCAATGCAATCAATGATTATAATGCATCTTGTGTAGGGGGAAAAACTATGGCAAATATTACAATACGCGGCATTCCTGATCATACCAAAGACATATTACGGGTACATGCTGCACAGCATGGGCAATCTCTAGAATCTTATATTCGCCGTATGTTACAAGAAGCAACAAATAAGTCAGTCACGGATAATACGGGTATGTTGGATATAGCTCAGAAATGGTTCGGAGAAGAGCATGGCATTGATATGGAAATTCCTGAGCGTCATACAAAGCGTTCAATAGAGGTATTTGAATAATGATTATTCTTGATACCAATGTCATTTCTGAATTAATGCGCCCCCTCCCAGATGAAAAAGTAACAGCATGGTTAGGTAATAGAACAAAACTTCATTATGGCATAACGACTATCACGATTGCTGAAATTACACGAGGAATAGAGCGGCTAGCCATAGGAAAAAGACAAGATGATTTACGCTCTCGTTTTGCGCAGTTTGTGAATGAGGCTTTTCATGGTCGCATCTATGCTTTTGATGAAGAAGCTGCACAAAACTACGCGACGATAGCGACAAGACGTGAACGCTCTGGATTACACGCTGATCCTATGGATATGCTGATTGCAGCTATAGTCAAGGTGCATAAGGCTACGCTTGCTACCCGTAATATCAAGGATTTTACAGAATGCGATATTACGATCATGAATCCATGGAATAGCTAGTTTTGTCAAACGATTATAGCACTTTTTAGTCTGCATACGTCTATCTTCTTGTCATGCTTGGCGTAAGGCAGGCATTCAGAATAACCCATGATCGCTGGATTCCCGCCTTCGTGGGAATGACAAAAAACTCAGCTTAGCAATTCAGCTAATTCCGTGTTCTTTGAGTTTGCGGTAAAGCGTGGTGCGTCCAATAGCGAGGTCACGCGATAAGGTGCTTTTGCAGCCATGATGATGGTGATAGAGTCGGGCGATGATGCTTTTTTCTATGTCGTGTAAGGAATGGATCGCACCTGTCTGTTCATCAATCAGTGAGATATTCCATTGCGGATCGATCATGTGTGTTTGTGGTGTGCGCCCGTCATCATAATGTTCACTGAGTCTTAGCAGATCTACTATCTGTGTGCGATGGTGGATGTTAAGGATTCTTCGTTGACATAAGAGAAAGCAAAAATTTTGTAGTGATCGTATATTATGCGCCCAGAGGTGCTGTTGTAGCCATGCTAACATAGCGGGGCTGAAGTGCGGGGTATGAGGAAGGTTCATCATTTCAGTGCAGTAATCAAGATAGTGATTAAGGTAGAGTGCCGTATCATGGGGGCGATAATGCAAGGGTGAAAGTATAATATGTTGGTGTGGATGATCTACTAGATGGTATTTGAGTAGATAGATCGCTTCACGTAGTTCATGTGCGTGGTGCGCAAAATTAGGCGATTCAATGAGAACAAGGGCAGGGGTGTGATCATGGGATGCACATAAAAATGCACTATAGCGATGCAGTGCTTCCAAAGAAATCTGTTCATCCAGACGTAGCACGCAATGCGCTCCTGTTGCCCAAAGATGATCAAGGTGCGCTAAGGTGGATGCACTATCTTCATCGGCAAGGATCATTCGATGCCATGGATGCATCCCAATGGTGTTTTGTTGTTGCGCATGACGTTCGATGAGACGTTCTATCAGCAATGATTTGCCTACGCCCTGTGCGCCTTCAATCCATAATAAGGTGCGATGCTGATCATAGGCATTTTGAGCGCGTTGTATCATGGTGATGGTAGCGCGATCAATGCAAGGAAAATCGCGCAATAAGGTGCGTTCCTTATGAGCGTGTTGCTCAATATCGGGGCGAATAGCAGGATAGGTAGGGGACATGGAACGCATCATCATTACTCCATATATACCCATATCACTTCAAGGAGTTGAGTCCGCCAAGTGAAATGAAGGGTATATCTTATTAAACATACTCATCTGTCCACATGTTGATAGTACGCATCGTGCGTGGGCGATGAGTATACAACTTTAGGTAATTTTATTTTGCATAAAAACAACTAATACTACTTAAGATGCCCTCAATGCACGATTGATGGCTAAGTGATGCAGGTAAGACACAATTTATGGTTTTTTGAAGCAAGAAAATAACAACCTAAAGTTGCGTGCATTAAAGTTGAGGGCATTGGGTGCGCAGTGCCAGCAAGATAGAGGGCGTATCAAGATTGATGTGATCCGCATCAGGATAGACAATCCGTTCTTTGGGGGTGCGGATTGCATCCATCAGGCGTGCGCTTTGTTCTTCAGGGATAATAGTATCCTTCTTTCCATGAAAAATACATACAGGGCTTATGATGTGCGGTGCGCGTGCTAGAGAATCAAAATGATCTTTGAGCAACCATGATATAGGGATATAAGGGTAGCGTAATTGCGCGACATGGGTGATGGAGGTGTAGGGAGAAAGCAAAATCGTTTGATGAAATGGATGCAGTGTTGCAAGATGCACCGCAACACCCGATCCGAGGGATCGCCCCATTACGATCATGTTGGCAGGTTCAATACCATGCTGGTGTAAGAATTCCACGGCGGTTTCCGCATCTAAGAATAATCCTGCTTCGCTAGGTTTTCCATTACTCGCCCCATAACCGCGATAACTAAAAGCAAGCAACCCATATTCACCCCCCACAATATGCGCAAAGAATGATTGCAACTGAGAAATGCTCGTGGCATTGCCGTGCAAATACAGAATAGTTTTGTAACCATCTTTCGGCGGTTGATACCATGCCATGAGTTCAAACCCATCAGGGGTGTATAAGGTCACTTCTTGAATGTGCGGTAAGATGGTGCGATCAGGGGCGTGATAGGTTGATTTATTGGTGACATATAATAAATCCCGTTGCGCACTATAAAGATAGGCACATAAGCTACCATAGGCTACTAGTACCACAATCAGCAACAAGAAAAGGATGCGATATAATAACCGACGGAATGAGTGTGCCTTGATCATGAAACTATCAGTAACGCAAAATAGCCACCAAGTCCACTAAGAATTGAAATGCTGATGCCCCATAAGGTATCGACAATCGTCATTTTGAGTGACCAGTTGCGCAGCAGGGCATAGTTGGTGATGTCATAGGTGCCATAGGCTAATAAGCCTAATAGTCCGCAATGGATGATAACGGGCATGATAGTAGGAGCAGCGAGGTGAGGTAGAACCCCCATATACACCAATATGGCATTATAACAGAGGTAAAAAAGCACGATGCACAGCATGTTGGGATTGTCACGCAATAACCCTCCCATCTCTTGACGATAAAACTTCCGTGCAACGAGCAACAGCCATATCGCATCAATGCAAATGAAGGTAAAAAACGCGCCAATAAATCCGTACAGCATGGGAAGTCCCTTACTATCTATCACACCATGCCTTAAGCATCATAGGATAGATATGTAGAAGTGTTTTGCGAAAAATGCAATTATTATTATATATGTAGCATAGCGCACCTAACCTAAGCGATACGTGGTGATGAATGTTTTGACATAAAAGTCCTTAATTTTATCCTTTGCACTCATCACGCGCTATATCTTCTTGTCTTTTCATGGATTATTGGTTAGATAACTATCCCACATCATCTTATGTGGATATGACAATAGAATATATAAATAATATGAGACATCTACATAACTCTCACTTCTTGTCATACCCGCGAAGGCGGGTATCCATAAACTACTGTTGTTACTGGATTCCTGCCTTCGCAGGAATGACGAACTGTTGATTTTATGGATTATGCAAAAGTCTCACTATAATAAGAACACATCACAGGATATAAGAAGGGTAATTGGTATGAAAAAAGTGGTCATTTCAGGGATGATAGGCAATGGCTTGGAGTGGTATGATTACGCACTCTATGGTCAAGTGGTGTTTATTCTTGCCAAACATTTCTTTCCTGCTGGGGATGAAACTGTGCAAATGTTAGCCGCCTTTGGTGTGTTCGCAGCGGCGTTTATTGTGCGCCCCATTGGTGCAGCCTTCTTTGGTTGGCTTGGGGATAAATATGGCAGGAAACCTGCAATGGTGGTCGCTATTTTAATGATGGCACTACCCACGGGCGCGATCGGACTGCTTCCAACCTATGCAGAGATTGGCGTTTGGGCGCCGATTGCGCTGACCGTGATTCGGTTGCTGCAGGGGATGTCGCTTGGTGGTGAATTTTCAGGATCGATTGCCTATATTGTGGAACATGCACCCGCAAAGCGACGAGGGATCGCAGGGGCTGCATCATTAGTGAGTCTAAAACTCGGATTTATGCTAGGTATTATTGTCGTGCGTGGCGTGATGGAGTTAGTGGGAGAAGAAGCCTTTCAAGCGTGGGGATGGCGTATTCCGTTTTTATTAGGCATTGTCATTGGGCTTATTGGGTTTTATATCCGCCATTATTGTGATGAAAGCCCGATCTATGTGGAAGCTAAACAGGCAGAAAATCTTTCCCCACGCCCCATCCGTGAAGCATTTGGTTCGCATCCGTGGAAGATGGCGCAAGGGTTTGGTGCGTATGTTTCGGTGACGATGCCGTTTTATTTAATGACGGTGTTCTTTATCTCTTTTATGACCAAACATATGCATATTACGGTGAGTCATGCGCTGGACATTACCTTAATGAATCTCAGCTTGATGGCAGTTGCAACGGCGATGTCGGCGCATATGTCGGATTATTTTGGACGTAAAAAAGTGATGATGGCTTCAGCGATCATGTGCAGCGTTACCATTTATCCTATGTTCGCCATGATGCAACAAGGTATGAATGTTGAATATTATATGCTAATACAGGGGATATTTTGCTTTATGTTGGGGTGTTATATGGGACCAGTTGCCACCTTTTTGGTGGAATTATTCCCGACATCAGTGCGCTTTTCTGGTATGGCGATAAGCTATAATTTAGCTGCAGCATTGTTCGGAGGCACAGCACCCTTGCTGTGCGAATGGCTTATTGGGGCGACAGGAAGCTATCAATCCTTAGCCTATTATGTGATGCTGTGTAACCTTATATCCTTGATTGCACTCTATTATTACCGTGATCGATCAGGTGCGCCATTATAGTAGTAGATTTTTATAGAGACGACTGATATACTCATGCCATGAAACAAGAAGATATAGATGAACCGCCCATCCTTGAGCATGATGCTAAGAGTCAACCACTAGACAATACCCCTGAATATGGTGGACGCAAAGGGCTTGATCCAGTGCGTTTTGGTGATTGGGAATTGAATGGTAAATGCGTAGATTTTTAATCTCAGATGATACCGATTTTTTTGATAAAGTGGAAAGTACGCATTAAACGCGCTGTAGGGGCGCAACGAGCCTCCCTCAATGCACGGGCGCGTGCCTCCCTAGAAGATACCTTAGAAGCCATTGCCCAAGAAACGGTTGAAACGGGAAAAATCTTTCTACGCCGTGTTCAATGTACCCTATGGTGTGCCCCCTCACATCAACGCGATCAGTTTAGAGAATATTATCGTCACATGTTGCTGCAAGTGCGCAAAGATTACGGGCTTGAAGATGGTTCGTACTTATCCAAAGCCCAGCAAGCACAGCTTGAATCTTTGCGTATCTATGCGCGAGAGCAGCAATTAGATCGTTCCTTGAACCGCGCAGCCTTGCGCCGTATTCACGGCATGTTGATGCGCCACCCTGAAATGCATCAAGCCTTGCATGAGATACGGGGTAGCGTACATGGTGAACCAACTCAAAATCAAGAAACACCGATGATGCACAAAGCCCCCTCACAGACGGTACGGCGTGAACCTTCACGATGAATGGCACAATTTTATCAACATAACATATAGTTTTAGTTGACTTTGAGATCATAATCTTATAAAAAACACCGAGTTTAGACTAAATCATATGTTTGATATGCGCTATTATGGTAGGTGCTTATCGTTATATTATTTAGTTGCACTATTATTAGAGATAGTGTTTATATCTTACGGAGTGGTGGCCGAGAGGCTGCCCGCAGTGCTTAGGCACTGCTAGTTTATGTTTGCCTTGCGGCCTTACTCGGCAGATCCAATCACTTACGGAGTGGTGGCCGAGAGGCTGCCCGCAGTGCTTAGGCACTGCTAGTTTATGGTTGCCTTCAGCCTTACTCGGCAGAAGAAGTACGTGAACTATCCAATCACTTACGGAGTGGTGGCCGAGAGGCTGCCCGCAGTGCTTAGGCACTGCTAGTTTATGTTTGCCTTGCGGCCTTACTCGGCAGGAGATGCGTGAACTATCCCCTTGCGGCCTTACTCGGCAGGAGATGCGTGAACTATCCAATTACTTACGGAGTGGTGGCCGAGAGGCTGAAGGCGGCGGTTTGCTAAACCGTTATACGGTTAATCCCGTATCGGAGGTTCGAATCCTCTCCACTCCGCCATTAAATTATCGTAAATATCTAAAAAATATGGATATTATTTCTATCCACTCAAAATATACCCCTAATTATACCCCCAAAGTGATGTGGGTAGGTGCTACGATGTACTGTTATTTTCATCAAAAGACAAGATAAGTAGGGTAGAGCGTATATATAATTCCTATTTTTGATAATCATGATTTTTCTTTCTCTTGATGCGTGCAAAAACTGCATAAACCCATGTTATGCTCTGGTTTTTGAGGTTTTTGCAGTTTTTGCATGGGGTGCGAGTTCTGTATTATGCTACTCAACAACACTCCTCACAATCAGCAACATACCATCTTCATCATGCGGATTAAAGGCTGGGTGGGTGGCGTGATAGACTGCAATCGCTTCTTGCTGTGATTGTCCTATTCCACATATAACCACATGCGGGTGCTGGGGTATGGTGCGCTTGCGTTCTATACGTTTGATGCGGTTGGATAATGCGCTCATCTACGTTCCTCAAGTGCGGTGATGCGCTGTTCTAATTCCAATGTTTCATAGTGCTTGCGATAGCCTTCTAATAAATCAGCAAACGATTTACCCTCTTGTGGCGTGAGTTCACCCGCTGCTACCGCTGCAATCAGGTGTGCATGTGCGCTCATAACATCATGGGGATGATGTAGGGGAGGTATCGTGAAGCGAATCGGTGTATCTTTCGCGGTGGGCATGATGCGTTCCAGCACTAGCTTAATCGCTTGCATTTCTCCATTTTTAGCAAGTTCGATTGCTTTGCGCGTAATGGCTTCCGCTTCACCATCCAGCAATGATTGCAGATAGAGAGTGGATTGATTCCTACTCCCCTTGGGTCTACCTGCACCTTCTCTTTTTCCGCCTTTTTGTTTCATAGCTACTCACCAAACAATGATAATGATTGAATGTTTATCAATAGGATAACATGATATATTCCTAGGGTAAAGCTGCAAAAAATATAAGTGCAACCACCGTGCAGAAACTGCATAAACCTCATAAACCCCTTACCTCCATTGTGCGACAAGTTCTGGATGAACATCATACAGCAATGCAGGTCGCCCACCTTTCTCGGTGGTTTTTCCACGTTCTTTGATGATGCCTGCCTCGCACATAAAATCAAGGGCGTGATCTCGCCTTTTTCTATCACGTAGCGGAGAGTTTTTAGCGCGTGGTAGCTGGCTTGCATCAAGTATGGCTGTACGTTGTTTGGATAGCCATTTGAGAATAAGACGTGCGTCCCGTTGCTCTTGAGGTAGTGCCATATCGCCAAAGCATCGCACCGCCATAGGGAGGTAATAAGCATCAACCAAGGTAATAGCACGTTCTACGGTGTGTTTTTCTATGCTGGTTGGCTCATCCCAATCTGTGCCTACTGCCCAATCAAGAAACGCCAATACCCCCGCAATACGCACCACATAGCCACGCATTTTCCCTATGTGCGATTCTAGCAATCCATCTGCTTCTTGTTCTCTTTGCGCTAGATGCTCGGCATAATCAAATAAGCAATCGCGTGCATCTTCCTCAAAAGGTACAGAAATGGATTGTGGCGTGCCATACTGATCCATGCGTAATTCCAACTTATAGAGTCGCGTAAAGATATGCATGAGTAGTTTTTTATCATAGCGTGTATTGTGCCTCTGTATTGGTACACGATCCGAACAATCATAGAGAAAACGTGCAGATAATCCATCATCGGTGCTGGCATGAAATATCTCAGTCAAGCGTTGCGGTTGAATGCCCCCTAGCAAGGTGAGTAGTAGGCGTTGGATGATAAGCGGTTCAGGGCGGTTTCTTGTATCTACCGTGTAACGTCTGCCACCGAACGACTCAATATAAAACTGCCTATCTGTACCGCCTCCATAACGCTCCATATTCATAAGTAAGCCTGCCATTTCATCACGCACCATGCATAAGCCTCGTGGGTTTTGTTGTACCAATTCTGCTATTTGTTCTATGCTTCCAGTAGTAACCACAATGCGCTTCCTGCGTGGCGGGTGCGGTTGTTTGATGGCTTCCTCTTTATCAGGCAGTGCATCGCCGTCCTTCAAGGCTTTTTTCGTTTGTTCCTTGCTTAGCTTTTCTTGTGCTTCATAGAGTTTCATTTTTTCCTGATATTCTGCTTTCAGTGCCTCATAATCGCTATTGATCTCTAATTCAAGTTCCTCAATAATACGACTGCACACATCCATTGCAGGAGATTTATTGCTGCTTGGTGCGCCTACAATCATCATCCATAAGGTTGGTGGTTCATACCAATCATGCTTTGGGTTAATGCTACGGCTGATGCCAATCAATCCACCTGCTAGAGAAAGCACGGTGCTTGCTACATAACCAATCGGCGCACTTTTGCTAAGTGCTGCATCATGAATCACTTGTGCAAGCATAGGGGGTAAGGTAGCAAGAGGGAACAAAGGTGCAGGTGGTGATGTGGTGCTATCATACGCACCGCTTAACGGCTTCCATTCATTCGCTGATGAAGGGGGGATTTCTGCAAAGCCTTCGGGCAAAGCAAAGGGCTGTGCTGCCTGTGCAGCATCATTATGGGTGGTGTCAAACATGGGTATTATCCTTCTAAAATAGTAGAGTTCTGCATCAATCGTTCATTAAAATCTTTGTAGCCTTGCGGGGCAATAATACGCACCATGCACCCTTGTTGTAGGAAGCGACTGCGTGCCTGTTCTGATGCATTTATGCCTGCGCTGTCATTATCACGAAAAATTAGCACTTCCCTAATGAGTTCAGGAAGTTGCACATTGCCTAAGCCTGATGCGCTTCCGACTGCCCAACATGGTACGCCTGTCATCTTCATCACGCTCAAAGCATTTTCTATGCCCTCAGTTAGTCCAATGGTCGGTGCAATCGGGGCAAGCCTAAGCGCACAACCTCGTGATGATCCTAGCATTAGCTTCGGATTAATGCCTTCACCTTGTATCTTTTCGCCTTGCGGAGTAAGGTAGGTGCGGTGAATGGCGCACGGGTTGCCTTGCGCATCACGATAGAGTGCTACCATACATGGGTGCTTCTTTTTGGTTGCTGGGTGCAACATAGCGGGATGATAACGTATATCTTCAGGAATTATCACACCATCAAGTGCGCGGTGCTTCAGATAACGCATGACGGGATTATCATCGTGCATGACACCCCCCTAATGGATGAGCATCATTCCATAGGGCAAGAGCATATTTTTGCTTGCTTGCGCGTTGTGCTTCATCCTCATGATGATGAGGGCGGGGAAGTGGTGCAGCTATAAGCTGCCCACCCCCTGCAAATTGCGCCACTATCTGAGGCACTTCCTCAAAATTGCACCCTGTGAGAGCCTGTACAAAGGAAAAAGCATCTCCCCCTGTTCCTGCCTCAAAGTCATGATACAATCCTTTTTGCGTATCAAACACCCGCGCCCCTTTTGTACCTATGCGCACCTCATGACGATGCTGTATGACATGCGCTCCATTGGCATAATGCTGTGCAAGTGCAAAGGCGTGATGATGAATTGCTGCACGCACCGCTTCTTTATTGAATGGGGTCATGGTGTGCCTCATTGTTTATTGGTGAAAAACTACCTAACAAAACATAACGCCCTACACGATGCAGCTTGCCTCGTTCTGTGGGTTGCCATGTCCAAGCGGTGACAATATCTATACCCTGCTTGCGCAATTCTTTGATGCGTCCTGCGGGATGAAGAATATCTAACAAGGTACGTGCTTCAAGGGAAGTGACTCCTAATACTCCACGTTCTTTCAAGGCGTGAAATAATCGGCTGCGTTGCGCTGCCGTATTGGTGCTTAAATCATTCATCTTACACCCCCTTTTCAGAAGATAAGCGGCTTTCAGCAATGCGTGCTTCCTCAAACGGACTTTATTTTTTGCTTTTTTTTACTAGATGCACAATGCGCATAATAAGCAAGAGTATCTTGAGTGCGTGTTCCAAAAATTCATAATCCATGTGTTCATTACTCCTAATGAAATAAATGATTGCGTTTCATAAGGAATATCATGACACAAAGCCAAGCGATTAAAAGGACTATAAACTCACAAATCCTATATATAACGTACTGTAAAACAAAGACGATAAAGAAAAAGTATATCGCTCTACTTTATAGTTTCCTGCTGCTTGATATAAGCATCGTCATACTTCTTCATTCCAATTTTATCTCTCAAAGTTTTTTCCTGAAAATTAAATGCGTTATTTTCCTGAGCCCACTGCACAAGTGACTGTAGCTCTTGATAAAAAACGCCAATTAGTTCTTTTGCTTCCACTCTACGATGATATTCTTCCATTACAGTTGCTATTTTTGATGGTCGTCCAATTTGCTTTTGGGGTTGTGGTTCTTCGTCTGCTCGTGTTTTAAGTGGCAACATTTCTTTTAGCTGTGGTCTTATCCTGATTCCTAATTCATGACATAATGCTACAAAGACTGATGGTTTCACTTTCCACTTTGCAATATCTTGCTCATTGGGATCAAACAAAACGGATTGTTTTTTCATAGAGTCACCCATGATGGTGTAATAGACTAAATCATAAATGTCTTTTAGTCCTGACCATTCATTTGCCCACTCATGCCATACAAAATAATTATCTCCATGATCTGGCAGGTTAGGGTTATTAAAATGATTGGCAATCTCTTGCTCAAAAGAACGCCACCGCATTTCATCCATCATTATATCTGTGCCAAATGCAGATGGTCTACCCATGACAAAACAACATGCTTGTGCGAGTCCCCACTTTATGTCTTTCAAATGCCTATTAGGAATCGAAGTCGCTTCATAAGCAATGAAATTGTTTATTCTATACAAACAATCATCTCTCATGCTCTCATGATGTTGATTATAGTCAATCAATGCATGTTCCAATTTTTCAGGGATTTTATTTTCAGTATCACTCACCCAATGTTTCAAATCGTAGTTATATATCCATGCAGGGTGGTTGTTCCAAAATTTTGAATAAATACTTGTTTGTTTTAACGGGGTAACTGTCTGAAAGTTAACATAATAATCATACAGACTTTGATAGGTTTTTTTGATTTTTGTGGTTTCTTTTTCCGAACAACCTATTTCTGCAATCACTTCCTCAAGGGATAAATCTTTTATCTCACAACTGTAAACGGGTTTAATATTGTGCATCAAGCAAGCAAAATCCAACAATATTATGCTTTCGGTGCAAATCATTTTCGCATGTTCAAACCATCCTGAACGCTCAATAATCTCGCCTTCAGCGTTTATATGTTGGATTGTGTCGGGAATGTATATTGAGGGCTTTCTTACGTCACAAGTTGCGTTCTCTGATAAAGATTCCACTTTCACTAATTCACTCATAGCACCTCCTGATGATGCGTTTATTGTGCAATGCACATAAAATAGGGGAAGTTCCAGTGCGTTTCAATAGTTACCTGTTGATTTTATTGCGTATTTATGCGTTATTCTGTGCTTCCTAGGTTTATGAGGTTTTTGCAGTTTATGCACACCTCATAGGGGATTATTTTTTATAGCGCGTTAACTTTACATTTGCACATTCTCTATGTGCTTGTAATGTTAAAGTCGCGCTATAAGTCATTATAAAATATAGCACTACTTAACTTTATGGCGCAGCATAGATGCGCAGTTATAAAGTCAAAGTGCTATCATCTCATCAAGATGATTGCTCCACCATTGCATCATCTCTTTGCGTTCTTTCATATATTCCGCATGATTATAGGCTGCACGGATTTTATTACGCTCGGCATGAGCAAGTTGCCTCTCAATCACATCGGCACGAAACCCATGCTCATTGAGGATGGTGCTTGCAGTAGAACGAAACCCATGCCCTGTGGTTTTGCCCTTATACCCCATACGATAAATCGCAAAAAGCATCGTATTATTGCTCATTACATCGTTTTTCTTTTTTGCTCCCTGCTTATTGATGTTCGGGAACAGATAATCCGTGCCATTGCTATAATTCCTAATCTGCTCAAGTAAGGATAGCACCTGCGGGGTGAGCGGTACGATGTGCGTTTCTTTCATCTTCATACGGTGTGCGGGAATGCGCCACTCGGCTTTATCCAGCAAAAACTCCTCCCACCGTGCTTCCCGTAGTTCGGTGGTACGCACCATTGTATGAATCAGCATCAACAAGCCTAGGCGCGTAAGCGGGTCACCATGATAATGCTGCAACGCGTGCATAAAAGCGGGGAGTTCCTCTGCATGAAGATGTGCAAAATGCGTTTGTTGCGGGGTGGTGAGTGCGCCTTTTAAGTCTGCTGCTGGGTCGCGTTCGGCTTTGCCTATCACAATCGCATAACGAAATATCTGCCCACATACTTGTGCATTACGGTGTGCCACTTCATGCGCCCCGCGTGCTTCTATCACACGCAATACCCGCAATAATTCAGGGGCAGTAATATCACTAATCGGTCGGTTGCCTATCTTGGGGAAAATATCTGTTTCTAGTCGGCGCATGATAATCCATGCGTTCTTTTCATCCCATGCAACGGATTTCTTACTATGCCATTCCCGCGCTACTGCCTCAAAACTATTATGAGCGCGTGCATGACGTTCCTGCTTTTCTTCCTGCTTCACTAGGGAGGGGTCTTTATTCTGAGAAAGTAGGGCTTTTGCCTCTGCTCTCTTTGCGCGTGCTTGGGATAGAGTGATATGCGGATAAACACCTATAGCTAGGAGTTTTTCCTTGCCTGCATAGCGATATTTCATGCGCCAATATTTACTACCGTTCGGCATCACCTGCAAAAATAATCCCTCCCCATCGGTGAGTTTATAGGCTTTTGCTTCTGGCTTGGCATTGCGTACTTTTGCATCACTGAGTTGCGTCATGATTTCTATCCATCATCGGTAATTTATACCCCCACTTATACCCCCATAATCATGTGGATGTCAACGGAATAGAAAAGAACGGAACGCTCTATATATCATTGAATATCAAAATAATATGTGATACTAGTGAAACTTATTGGAATGAAAAATCTTTTAATTAGAAGGTTCTCCACTCCGCCATTCATGATGCGACAACCGTTCTACATGAGGGTTAGATTGCCCCGCAAATGTATCTGATGATTATAATGATGGCAATAATTTTTTAGCGTTTGATGCAATTCCTTTGCAGAGGAAAATTTAGTGGTGTTCAAAATCTGCTGGACTATACCATTAAATCGCTCGACCATACCATTGGTTTGCGGAGAAAACGGCTTGGTTAGCCTATGCTCTATGCTATTCTTTTTTACACACAATATCGAACTTATGATTGCCTGTTGGTGTGCGCTCACCTGTCGCACAAAAACGGTCAGTGAACTCTTTGCCATTATCGGTTAAAATAATGGTACGAAGATTGCCAACACCATGCCGATGCAATAAGCATTGCAACGAAGATCGCACCATGTCGGGCTTCATATAGTGCTTTGACACTATAATTACCTATTCTTAGCGATCGCAGCATGACTGAGAGGAGATGCGCAGATAGCTTTACGTAAAGCTGGTGTTGTGCGTGCATTGCGGTGAAGACGGAGTTCCATAAAGATCGTTCCTTTTTGGTGAATGAGTGATCAGGATAATGACTATCCAACCATTCGCCGCCAAGTGCAACAATATTTTTGTATGAACCATAACCTAATGGGTCTTGACAATTAGTCTATAATTGCATATTGGCTAGCTGATCCGCAATTTTCAACTGCTACATAGGCTTTATAATCTTCTAGTGTCACCACGTTTTTTGTTGTCATGTGGATAAGTTTCACATCACTAATTACCTCAACCACGGCAGCGCGAATGCCATAGATTTTTTCTAAAAAACTTTTTTCGCGAATGAAGCGTGGATCATCTCTGCTTACGATAGTACAACACTGAGGATATTGACGAAAAAAATCTTCTATTTGCAGTTTTAACATCACATCTATTTTGGGGCTATAACCACCCTTGGGATATGAATTCCATGATTCTGGGTCACGATAATTGGTATACTCAGTTAGCTTTCCCATTGATGCAGGGAAATTATAATCACCGCTCTTATACTCTATGCTATTATAACTAACTCCGCCAGTTTGCACATCTCTCGCTGCAGCCCTGATATATTCCTCATCACTAAGCCAGCGTTTTTCTGCCCAGCAAAAGCCACTATAGTTCATTACTCCTACCACAAATAGATAGCCAAACAGCATGAATACAGGCGAAAACAATATCAATAGTAACTTTATTCGTGAATTTGTCATACCCCTTATCCTTAACATAGCTTTTTGCACTCCGCAACTATGTTTTATGCACAAATGTTCATGTTCAATCTATGTTCTTTGTTGTTGAATAGGCGAAATTTCTCATGGTTTTTTTGTTCCTAATCACCCATCGAAAAATCTATTTTGGCAGCCGTTATGAAATAACGGATAAGTGCGCCATTGATTCAATGGACCAATTCAAGAAAATAGCATTCGTTCACGCCTAAGAGATCATCATGCTGAAATGGTCATTCAATAAATTAGATTTGGCATGTGGTGAGGTGTGCGTGATGATAGCCCCATAATGCCATTTTTAGCCACGATGAGGTTTTTTTTATGGCACTCTACATGCGTCTATAATGGCTAATTTTCCTCATTCCTACTGCCCGTAATCTAGCGGGGATGAAAGAAAAAAGCGTAGGGCAAGATAAAGCGTTCGCACCGTGTAGCCAAAATTTGGTGCGATTTTAGCACCGCTCAAATCCAACCCTTGGCATTAGGAAAAAACTATGCCTGAATGGTGAGTGATTTCACCACATCTCGTTAATTTTGTGTTCTCTCACATTCAAGCAAATAGTAGGTCCATTGATTCAATGGCGCACTTACCCGTTCTTGTCAGAACGGTTGATCACGTAGCTTTTTGATGGGTGAATGTGATACAATGATGCTTCTTGAAATCGCAATCTTCTTTCCCTTTGAGATGCTATGTGTGACACTTTGATGAAGATTGCAATAGATCGTTTCTTTGCGATTGCGTAGGGCAAAAACTATGGATAAGATGGTACGTATGAAAAAATTGCTTGCTCTATGTATTAATACTCCATATCAGGTAGCTTACCTCTTACATAAACCTAGTGGCGCATTTCAGTGTTGAATCGGCGAGGAAACACCATGACAATCACTACTTCCACCCAAGATAAACCAATCCAAGATTTAATAAAATGGAATCCAGATGCTCTAGGTTTGAATCAAGACTACAGAATTTTATTTAATAATCTCGGCATCAAAGGCACTTATTCTTTCACAGGTGCATCGGGACAAGGGGCAACCATTCGCTATTCGTTGGATACGGATAATACCATTTTTCACACTGGGCAATGGAACAATTACATTGATAATGCAACTGTTCGTCAGATTCCTTCCCTCATTCCCTCAGACCAACAAACAGCGGTAATCAAGGCAATGAGGGTATGGGGCAATTATGGTAACCTAAACTTCGTACAAGATGATAATAATCCCAACCTCGTGATTACCGAAGCATCGTCTTTTTATTTATCCACGGATGTCAATCCTGATACCTTCCAGCCAGCGTACCTCTTGCGCATTGATCCAGAAGCAAATCCAAACACCACATCTTTAGGAAGCAATCGAGCAGGTGGACTTACCTTTGCATTTACTGAAGCGGCATCTCTATCAACGCCAATAATTAGATTTTCTTTAGAGTACCCGCCTTTCGCAGCATCACCATGACGGCGTAACTCGCCTGCAAACCAGCCAAATATCTGCTGCTCTATGTCTTCCTTCTTGAGTCGCTCGCGCCACAACCAGATCGTTTTCGCATCAGGTGATTTTTCCGTCACCGACAATCCAAGAAAGCGTTTGAAGTTCAAGCGATCATTGATCTGATATTCCATCGCATCATCACCGCATCCAAAGGACGGCGACCGACTTTGCCACCATTCATGGTAGCATCAAAACGTAGACCAGACATCACCAAGCGCAAACCACACCAGCCCATATGACGCGCCAAAAATGCGAACGGATCACCAGAACCGTCTAAGTATTATACGCAAAACTTATAAGAAAATCATACGGTTAATAGAGCTGCCCGGTTCAATAAGGAACAAATTGATCATCTGGGTTTTTTTCTGATTCTTTATCCTTGATTTCCGTATCAGGAACAACATCCACAGCAGTTGAACCGGGGTTCGCATTTTGCTCTTTATTCAACAACGAGTTGCCTCCTCCTTCCAATTCTTGCTTTTTGCGCTCATATTCCAGCAAGGAATTATCTTTAGGGCGTGGGTTGGCAAATGGATTCGCACTTTCTGCTGATGGGCGATCCATCAATGGTGTGGCGATATGCTCACCACGAAGCAAGATAATTTCGATACGACGATTTTTCGGATTTTCGGGTTCTGAAGGGATAAATAGCTCTTTATCCGCACGCCCAAGCACCTTAGAGACGCGCTCTTGAATCATCCCATGAGAGATAAGAAAACGCCGAGCTGCATTAGCGCGATCCGCTGAAAGTTCCCAATTAGAATAGTTGACACGACGATTATAGGGGCGAGTATCGGTATGCCCAGATATGGAGATATAATTGGGCAAATCTTGTATCACGGCATTAATCGCGCTTAGTAACCGTTCACCCGCTGGTGTCAGATATTCACGACCAGGGCGAAACATTGGTTGTTTTTCTGTATCCATTACTTGGATTTTCAACCCTTCAGGAGTTTGTTGCATCATCACGTTCTGCCCTAAATCTGCAAGCGTAGGGTCTTGGTGCATCATTTCACTTAATGAATTACCTGCTTTATCAAAAAGCATTTGTTCGCCTTCAGGAGATTCTATAACAGATTTTTTAGTCGGTTCACCCGGTTTTACACCTTGGGGCGGTTGTCCGATGACGATACTAGGTGTTCCCGTATTCGTGTTTTGGATGCCATCCATCACTTCGCTTTTACCACCTTTCGTGCCGATACCTTCTTGATCGATAAGTCCAATGGTGGGGCTGAAATAATCCGCAATACCCTCTAAGGTTTCCTCTTCCGCAGCATTGAGCAACCACATGAGCAAGAAAAACGCCATCATCGCCGTTACGAAGTCGGCATAAGCAACCTTCCACGCGCCACCATGATGACCGCCCTCAATCTTGTTGATCTTTTTAATGATGATTGTTTGTTCCAATTCAGCCATGTGAGTAATGCTCTATGAGTTTTTAGATGCTTTGACATGCTGATTCAACATCAGCAAATTTCGGTTTATAGAGTACATCAATGTTCGTTCGTGCATATTCAACTGCCACAGCGGGTGCTACACCTTTCGCATAGGCAACCAAACCTGCTTTGATGCATTCCATATAACGCACTTCTGATTCCAGAACACTGCCAACATAATTGGCAATCGGTGCAATAATACCGTAAGAAATCAATACACCAAGGAATGTTCCCACAAGTGCCGCACCAATTAATTTACCCAATACTTCAGGCGGTTCTGTGATGCTCCCCATGGTGATAATCACCCCAAGTACCGCCGCCACAATACCAAGAGCGGGCATACCATCCGCCATCGAAGTAAGCGCATGGGTAATGTGCTTCGCTTCTTCACGATGCGCATTAATTTCTTTATCCATCAAATCATCCAGCTCATAATGATTTTCAACACCCATCGTCATCATACGCAGATAATCCGCGAAGAAATCTACCGCATGATGATTTTTTGCAAATTTAGGCGCACTATTAAAGAGTGCGCTATTATGCGGATGCTCAATATGCTGTTCAATCTCCAACATACCTTTAGTACGCATCGTTTTGAATACTGTATATTGCATCACCAGCAATTCAAGATATTCCTTTTGTCGGTAAGGCATACCTTTGAGCAGCTTTTTGAGGCTTTTTAATATCACCTTTAGGAGCGCGCTAGGGTTGGCGATGATAAACGCCCCCACTGCTGCCCCCACGATGATAATCACCTCGGTAGGCTGCCATAAAACGGCAAGATTTCCATTGTGCATGACATAGCCGCCAAGCACACAACCTATAACTGTCGCAAAACCAATCAAGAACTTCATACCCAATGGTTTACCACAACATCTATTGATAAAAGATTAAAATACGGGCAGTGCGATTAAAATAAAACTACCGACTATCTATTTGTTTTTTCATTATATATTTTTATTACCCCACGGAATTCCTAAGGTCGCGCTGCAATAAAAAATGATATTTTTCTTGGAATGTTGCATTGCCATGACAGAGGAAAAACTTTCAATAATCGCACTTGATTCTAAAATAAAAAATCGCTACACTTCATAATACAAAGAGATTATTCCAAAATATTCTTGGATAGTTCTTGGTGTTTAATATCTATGGAGCAAAAAATAATTATGAAAACAATACTTACTTGTATGAGTGTGGCTATACTTCTTTCTTCTTGCGCTCAACAAGGGCAGCCGGGATGGTCGCATGGCGGATCGGGGATCGATAAAGGCGTGCTGGGTGGGCTTGCGGGTGCTGCAGGCGGTGCTGCAATCGGTTCTAACATTGGTAAAGGGCGCGGCAATATCGCTGCGATTGCGATTGGCACATTGCTTGGTGCGGGCTTAGGTTCTGAAGTGGGTAAATCACTTGATCGTGCCGATATGGGGTATTATAACCAAACGTCACAACAAGCACTAAATACGGGACAACCGGGGCAATCCTTCCCATGGCAAAATCCGCAATCAGGGCATTCGGGAAGCATTACACCCTCTAACTATTACCCATCCAATGGAACATATTGCCGTGAATATACACAAACGGTCAATATAGGTGGGCAGATTTCTAATGGATATGGCACAGCATGTCGTCAACCTGACGGACGTTGGCAGGTAGTGAGCAATTAATTCAACAACCCTGTGTAAGGTGATAGGTGCTGCACCTATCACCTTAGAACAACATCTATTGTTGAAGCACCAGACGTAATGATTCGTTGCTACGCGCACCAATCTGTTGAATAATATGGCTTGCTAAGATATGCCCATAACGCGCCGATTGTTCAACATCCTGTTCATGCGCTAAACCATACAGAAACCCTGCAGCGAACAGATCGCCTGCACCTGTGGCATCTTCAACATGATCAATCTGCACACCGTGTACTTCTGTTATGACACCCTTATGCCCTATCAATGCAGGTTGTGAACCACGGGTGATAATGAACGTCTCCACGGGCGTTTTCAGATAATCTGCTGCTGCTTCATGCGCTTGCGCAAGACAAAAGAGCGATAAGGCTTCATCTTCATTGGAAAAGACAATATCGACATAATTGTGAATAAGGTGCAAAAATTCCTCACGATGGCGATCCACACAAAACGTATCCGACAAAGAAAAAGCGATTTTCGCACCCGCCGCTTTCGCTTTTTCAAGAGCATAGGTAATCGCCTCACGAGCAGGGCGTTTATCCCAAAGATAGCCCTCAACATAGAGAATAGATGCTTGTTCAAGAAGATCGCTATGCACATCACTGGGGATGAGATCAGCACTTGCACCAATATAGGTGTTCATGGTACGTTCTCCGTCAGGTGTGACGCAAATAACACAGCACGCCGTTGGTGCGCCATCAGGTGATGCAACCGCGATGGTAGTCGCAACGCCTAAATGCGTGAGATCATCGATAAAAACCTTCCCAAGATCATCTGCTCCGACTTTACCAATAAAACCTACCTTCATATTCAAATCAGCAAGAGCTGCAATCGTATTGGCAACCGATCCGCCCGAACATTGACGAGCTTCAGGCATTTGTGCATGTAATTGCATGATGGTGGCACTTTCCACAAGCTGCATACCGCCTTTTTCCATATTATGTTGTTTCAAGAATGATTCTTCCACATGGGCAAGAATATCCACAATAGCATTGCCAATTCCAACTACATCATATTGTTTTTTAATCATAATAACACCCTCCATGGTGAATATTGGTGCGCAACTTTATCACGATACTCATTGAGAAAAGAATAAAAGGTGCATTTTCTTTGCTCATATCATACGTAAAGGGATTGCACAAGTGCGCAAGCTGGGATATAGAAGAACTATGTTTAAGAAAATTTTGATAGCAAATCGCGGTGAGATTGCACTGCGTATTATGGATACGTGCAGAAAGATGGGCATTAAAACGGTGGCCGTCTATTCTGAAGCGGATACGAACGCACGCCATGTGAAAGAGGCGGATGAAGCGGTCTATATTGGCCCTTCCCCTTCTGCACAGAGTTACCTCAACGTCAAGGCAATTCTTTCTGCTATTGATCAAACAGGTGCGCAAGCAGTGCATCCGGGCTATGGCTTTCTTTCAGAAAACGCTGATTTTGCTGATAAGCTCGCTGAACGTGGTGTGGTGCTGATTGGTCCTTCTCCTTCTGCGATTCGCTCTATGGGGGATAAGATTGAATCCAAAAAACTCGCGAAGCGGGCAGGGGTGAATGTTGTTCCCGGAGGGATTGATGCCGTAGCAAATCTTACTGATGCGAAGCGTCAAGCGGCACGTATTGGTTATCCAGTGATGATCAAAGCGGCAGCAGGTGGCGGTGGCAAAGGGATGCGCGTTGCCCGTTCTGATGAAGAATTGAAAGACGGTATGCGCCTAGCCTCCAGTGAAGCGCGTTCCAGCTTTGGTGATGCACGGGTGTTTATTGAGAAGTTTTTCGATAATCCGCGTCATATTGAGATTCAAGTCTTGGCGGATAAATATGGAACGATTGTGCATTTAGGTGAGCGTGAATGTTCGATTCAGCGTAGGCATCAAAAAGTGATTGAAGAAGCACCGAGTATGTTTGTTGATGAGCCACTGCGTCTTAAAATGGGTAAGCAGGCGGTCGCATTAGCAAAGCGTGTCGAATATTGGACGGCAGGAACGGTCGAGTTCATTGTTGATGACAAAAAGAATTTCTACTTCCTTGAGATGAATACGCGCTTGCAGGTTGAACATCGCGTCACCGAGCTTATTACGGGCATTGATATTGTTGAATGGATGATCCGCGTTGCTGCAGGAGAACCGCTTGGCTTCACCCAGCGTGATATAAAATTCAATGGTTGGGCATTTGAAAGCCGTGTCTATGCGGAAGATCCGCGCCGTGGCTTCTTGCCTTCGATTGGACGCGTCACACGTTATGAAGAACCAGAATCTGAAGGAAATCATAAGGTACTCATCGATTCAGGGGTGTATAGTGGTGGTGAAGTCAGCATGTTTTATGATCCCATGATCGCTAAAATATGTACGCACGCCCCCACACGCACGCAAGCGATTGACAGCATGAAATCGTCACTTGCCGCCTTTGTGATTGAAGGTGTGTCGCATAATATCAGCTTTTTACAATCGATTCTTGCGCATACACGTTTTGCGAACGGTGATTTATCCACCAATTTTATTGCACAAGAATATCCCGAAGGCTATGCAACGAGCGGTCTCACTGAGGAAGCATTGCGCGTCTTTATTGGGGTAGGGGTTCATGCGTTCTTGACGGATATTCGCCGTGAAGCATCGATTAGCGGACAAGTGGCAGGGCATAGCCGTGTCATTGGTGCGCGTTGGGTTGTGCATCTTGATGGGCGTGATTATCCCGTGATTGCGAATCAAGTCGAAGGTGGCTATGACATCAGCTTTGGCACGGGCGTTGCAACCGTGCGATCCAGTTGGCAATTAGGGCGACGCTTATTTCAAGGCACGGTGAATGATAATCCTGTGAGTGTGCAGCTTAAGCGCATTATTGAGGGCTATGAACTGCATTATGGCGGTTCGGAAGCTAAAGTGAAAGTACGCACCCCCCGTGTGGCAGAATTGTCCGTGCATATGCCGCTTCCTTCTGATAATGATAGCCGTAATCAGCTCACCTCACCGATCACAGGTCTGGTGCGTAGCGTATCAGTGAAAGAGGGGGATACCGTGTTTGCAGGGCAGGAACTGCTCACCATCGAGGCCATGAAAATGGAAAATATCTTCCGTGCCGAACATGATGCCTTTGTGAAGAAAATGCATGTCGCGAAGGGCGAGAATGTTCGCGCTAATGATTTGCTGATCGAGTTTAGCAGCGTGGAAGATGCAGAATTACAGATGAAAAAAGAGAAAAAATAAGGGGAAATGACTATGGCTATGATACCGTTTGATGATCGTGATGGGGAAATATGGTTGGATGGCGCGCTTGTGCCATGGCGTGATGCCAAAGTGCATGTGCTATCGCATGGCTTGCATTATGCTAGTTCGGTGTTTGAAGGATTACGCGTCTATCATGGCAAACCGTTCAAGCTCACTGAACATTCGCAGCGTTTGCAGACTTCCGCTAAAATGTTGGATTTTACCATTCCTTACAGCGTTGAAGAACTGAATGCAGCGTGCCTTGAAGTGGTGAAAAAGAATAATGTCGTCAATGGCTATATCCGCCCTGTGGCATGGTCGGGTAGTGACATGATGGCGATCTCAGCGCGCAATAACCGTATTCATGTGGCGATTGCAGCGTGGGAATGGGCAGCTTATTTCGGTGCAGAGATGAAGGAAAAGGGCTTGCGCCTAAAAACCGCTACATGGCGCAGACCTGATCCGCAAACAGCACCATCGCATAGCAAAGCAGCAGGCTTATACATGATCTGTACTATGTCCAAACATCAAGCGGAAGCAGAGGGCTATAATGATGCATTGATGCTTGATTGGCGTGGCTATATTGCGGAAGCAACGGGCGCGAATATCTTCCTTGTGATGAAAAATGGTGAAATTCATACACCTACTGCCGATTGCTTCTTGAACGGCATTACCCGCCGTACCGTGATGGGGCTAGCTGCACAAGCAGGGCATAAGGTAGTGGAGCGTCATATTCAACCGCAAGAATTGACGGATGTTGCGGAAGTGTTTTTAACGGGAACGGCAGCGGAAATCACTCCCGTTGCCTCGATTGATAACCATCAATTTGGTGTTGGCGAAGTGACGAAGAAGCTAATGCGTGATTATGATTTGTTAGTGCGGTCTTAAGGGGAGAATGTGCGCACAGACGTTTTTTAGCAGAAAATTCAGAATATGTCGTGTATAATCTTGAGTAACTGTGAGAAAAATCATGCAAAAGCACAATACATCCTTTAGTTTCATTAAACAAGACAATGTTCAAACGAACAAACACCGCCAACGTATTGATCATTATTATCTAAGCGATGAAGCGGTTCTTGATGGTGATGGTAATGAGTGGAAGCTCCTTACGTCCACATCTAATGGTCCAAGCCGTAACCCAAAATGGTATGATGGTGCGACAATGCTTGTCTGCGGAGAACGCATTAGTAATGGACGAGATGGATGTGACTATCCTGATAGCATTCCATTTGTCGCGCCTGATGACCAATTCACGGTAGAAAATCTAGCCCGTTCGTTCGCCAGTGTGCATCGTTTGGAAGAAGCAGAACAGTTGCTGCCCGATGCTAAAGAGCGTTTCGCTCAAGAAATAGCGCGTGTCAGAAAAGATATGCGTGAGAAGGCATTTGCAACATTATATACTGAGATTGAACGACCAGAAGATATGCGCATATATGTTCAGAGTTATCAGCCAGAGAGAGGGGAGATATGTTACGAACGTCAACAAAATCTACAAGCGCAAGGTATTACCCTCAATAGCATTGCTAAGGAAGATTTAATATCTGCTGCACTCTATGTTCTTAACGTCACAGAAACCCCCCATATTAATCGGCGTTTGAAGAATTTAGTCAATACTCCTAAAGATCAGCGTGAGTTTAGGAATGATACACATGATCTCACTCTTTCAGTAAGCGGCATGTGGGAATTAAAAGAAAGAAAAAACTGGGGTAGATGCACGGAACATTTGTCATACAACAAAAAAGATTTTGCCCCAAAAGCAGAATATGAAGAATATGCAGCACAATCATATCAACAATTACAGAACGAATACCCTGATCCCATAGTTTTGGAACAAGATGGCAAATATTTTGCGGCACTACCCAACAATAAAACTGGTAAATTGATGGTTCATGCGATCACAACAGAGAAATATGCACAACCTACAGATCGTTTTGTGCTGTATGATCCGCATATGTTCCCAATCGATGATAAAGTATATGCATCACCCGAGGCTTTAGAAAAAGCAGGCTATAGCATTGCTACGCCACCGAAGATGCCAAGCAGAGATGAATTTCATAAAGATTATGCATTTGCTATGCAAGAACGTAATGGAATAATTGAAGTGCATTCCATAGGGGCGGGAGGCAAAAAATTACTCGCTCGGTTCTCGGATCAGGAAGCAGCGGAAGCAGTGGGATGGATAACACCCGAACGGGAAAAAGAAAAAACACAGCAACGAGCGCAACAGGAACAAGAGCAAGCACTACAGGAACAGCGCGATAGCATTGCTGCAGCCAAAGCACAAGCAGAAGCCGCTTTACCACAACAACAATATCGTCTTAACCGTGCATTGGCAGCAGTGCATTGGGGGATTGATAAAGATGAATCATTAATCAATGACAGTAATATTGTGACTTGGGCAAAAGATGGTGCAAAATTATGCGGTGAAATTTTGCCTAAAAAAGTAGATGTTGCTTATGATGTGGCAGTCGTTAAATATGCTGCTGCAAAGATTATTGTTGAAAAAGCAAAAGAAGGCGATCCTACCATCGATATGCCGCAAGAGATACTGAAAGCAAAAGCGCAAGGATGGGCTGCGGGCTTTACAGGCAAGGATGAGTTGATCGGCGCGATGGATTCTGCACTAGAAGATGTAGCTCTTGAATCTTATGAGCAAGGGGAAGCATGGCGTGAACATTACCCACATCTTGCACAAATCATGGAAGAACGATTAAAAAATGCTTCAGAACGTGGCAGATAGTGCTTCTATGATATAATTACCGATTGATCGGCAATTATATCATGCGAACAATGCCACAAACCTAAAACGCTGCAATGCCCGTAATGGCACGCCCTAAAATGAGCGCATGAATATCGTGTGTGCCTTCATAGGTGTTGACGCTCTCTAGGTTCATCGCATGACGCATCACATGATATTCATCGGAGATACCATTACCACCATGCATATCACGGGCAATGCGGGCAATCTCTAAGGCCTTTCCTGCGGAGTTACGCTTGATCATTGAAATCATTTCAGGCACTTGTTGCCCTGCATCAATCAGTTGCCCAACACGCAAACATGCCTGCAATCCAAGCGCAATATCGACCATCATATCGGCTAATTTCTTTTGAATGAGCTGATTTGCAGCAAGGGGTTTGTTGAATTGGTGACGCTGCATCGTATAATCCCGTGCTGCGTGCAAGCAGAATTCTGCTGCACCAAGCGCACCCCAACCAATGCCATAACGTGCTTTATTCAAACAAGAAAATGGTCCTTTCATGCCCCACACATCCAAGCGATGATCGTCAGGCACGAATGCATCATCGAGCATAATCATACCCGTCTCCGATGCTTTGAGCGATAATTTCCCCTCTAATCGCGGTGTTTCAAAGCCTTTTGTCGCACGCGGGATGACAAACCCGCCGATTGTTCCATCCGCACATGCAGGATCGCTGTAAACTTTTGCCCATATGATTGCCACATCGGCAATAGGTGCATTGGTGATCCATGTTTTTGAACCGTGCAACTTGTAGCCACCCTCAACCTTCACGGCACGCGTGTGCATTGACGATGGATCAGAACCATGATCAGGCTCTGTTAAACCAAAGCATCCAATCAGTTCACCACGTGCAAGTTCTGGAAGATAATGTGATTTAAGTTGTTCACTTCCAAACGCATAGATAGGATACATCACGAGGCTTGATTGGACGGATAATGCGGAACGGTAGCCACTATCTACCCATTCCACTTCACGCGCCACCAAGCCATAGGCTACATGCGATGCCCCCGCACAGCCATATCCCTCAATGGTTGATCCCAGCAAGCCAAGTTTGCCCCATTCTTTCATAATGTTTGGATCAAAATAGCCCTTGCGGTTTGCTTCGATGATGTGGGGAAATAATTCATTGCGACAAAAAGTGCGGGTCATGTCCGCAATCATTTTTTCATCATCAGTTAGTTGTTCATGCAGCAAAAAGGGATCGTCCCAAGAAAACGTCATTATTATACCTCAATGTTAAGAATTGAACCGCGATCCCATAACTTGCCTTCACGCAACGCCAATAAGGCACGCTCTATCAAGGAAGAAAGCACCTCTGGATTGGGAATAACCGTAAAACCGCGCCCAACGGGTGGCATGACATCGACTACCTCCTCATAGGATGCATGACGTGCGCCCGATCGTGGACGCGATGCTTTCGATCGGCTCGGAATGGGGGAAGTATGAGGCGGAAGAATTGTGTTCATAGCGTTCACGCTAGCATATTATAATGGTTCACGCAACCACGCATGTATCATGGCGCACTGATAGGCATCCATTAGATTCGGCATGTGTCCTGCGTGCGGTATTGTATAGAGCCGCACAGGAATATCGGTGCGTGCTGCCATCGCCTCGGCGGTATCTGCACGAAATAATAAGGATTCTTCACCACGAAAAATCAGGGTAGGGCATTGCACTTGTTCCCACACGGCTTCTAAGCTAATATCCTGTGCCATAGGCGTGGCATGAATCCATGCTTTGAGTGGTTCAACCACGGCAGGATCACGCTTTAATTGCCACCCTCCTTCATGATGTGGCATCACACGCGATGCAAAAAATAGCTTCCAATGTTCCTCATCGGTGATATGAAAAGGCTGCGCATAATCGCGCATCAATGCTTCAAATCGCTGCGGATCGTTCGTTGGCAGCGGGGAAGATGTTGAAGAAATAATCGCCTGCAATCCTTCATGTGCCAAAACAGCACCAATATCATTGAGCATGAGGCGATCCATGAAATGTGGTCGAAATGCCCATACCATCATGCCCATAATCCCCCCCATCGATGCCCCAATCCATGCGAAAAGGTGATCGATGTGCAACGCATCAAGCAAGTGAAACGTCCAAAGAAGATGATGCGGATTGCTATAAAAATCCTTATTCTCCAGATGGGTACTATTGCCACGCCCCGGCATATCAAGTGCAATCACATAATAATCCGTTGCAAGCTGCTGTGCGAGAATATCAAAATCATGAGCATTGCCTGTGAGGGCATGAATGCATAAAATCACAGGATTTTTGGGGTCGCCTGCGGTGCGATAATGCAAACATACAGGCTCTAAGCCGTCAATCGTACATTCATGATAATGACTCGTGATTGCATTCATAATTTACCCTGCTTTACGGTAGCGAGAAAGTTCATAGCCTGCCAAACGGATTTCCGTTGCGCGTTGGTCGATAATATCAGCTAATAAATATGCCGTACCCGCGCCATGCGTCCACCCTAATGTTCCATGTCCCGTATGTAAATAGAGATTAGCACAAGGCGTGCGCCCTACGAGAGGCGGACCATCAGGCGTTTGTGGACGAATACATGCCCATTCATCCGCGCCATTGGTTGGAACATGGGGGAATAAATCACGAAACGAGCTAAAAATCTGCTCAATGCGCACAGGGCGAATCGCTGTATTATAGCCAGCAAACTCCGCCGTTCCCGCCGCACGCACCCGTTCACCGAGGCGACTAAATACCACCTTTTTCTCATCATCCGTAATGCTCACCTCAGGCGCATCTTTCCATGCAGGCAGCGTAATGCTGTAGCCTTTCATCGGATAAATCGGCAGATGAATATCAATCTGTTTTGCTAAAAGAGTTGAGTATGATCCGAGTGCCAACACATACGCATCGGCGCGCATTTCTCCTTGGGATGTCGCAATAGAGGTAATACGTTGCTTCGATCCGTGAAGTTTGTTTACTGTCACGCCATAAGAAAAACGCACCCCTAAATGCTGCTCACAATATTGGGCAAGACGTTGGGTAAACAGATGCGCATCCCCACTTTCATCACTATCGGAATAAATACCGCCAATAATCTGCTTATGCGCTTGCTGCAAGGAAGGTTCTTTGGCTAAACATTCTTGCCGTGATAAAATCTGCTCATGACACCCAAGTTTTTCTTGGAATTTCGCATGTTTGATTGCGCCGTCTAATGATTTTTGATCGGAGAAAATATGCAAAATACCTTGTTGACGATAATCAAACTCGATGTTGGTTTGCGCAACAATCTCATGCATTTTTTTGCGCGAATAAAGCGCGATGCGCAACATACGTTCGCAATTCTCATCCGCACGAGCAGGTTGACATTGCAAAAGAAAGTGCATCATCCAGCGTATCATTGCGAGATCAGCTTTTGGGCGCAATACTAAAGGCGCATCATCGCGTAGCATCCACCCAAAGACTTTCTTAAATACAGCGGGGTTTGCCCATGGCTGTGCATGAGAATAACTTAATTGCCCGCCATTAGAAAAGGTGGTTTGCATGGCTGCGGAAGGCTCTTGCTCTACAACTTCGACTTCATGACCACGTGATGCAAGTGTATAGGCGGCAGTGATACCAGTAATACCTGCTCCTAAGATAAGAATGCGCATCGACAATCCTCCCTTTATGCTGCATGAGCGGCTTGGGCAAGAGTACGTAGCTTTTCCAATACATCCTCCGCATGACCCGTTACCTTGACTTTGTTCCAGATATGACGAATCACTCCGTCTTTATCCAGCAACAAAGTAGTGCGTTCAATGCCCATATATTTTTTGCCATACATGCTTTTTTCAGTCCATACGCCATAGGCTTCACACATCGAACCTTCTTCATCCGAAAGCAACATGACGTTCAAACTATGTTTTTCAATGAAGGAGCAATGCGAGGCGGTGGAATCCTTCGATATGCCAAGGATGACAGCACCTGCTTGTGCAAATTCTTGATGCAAGCGCGTGAAATCTAGGGCTTCTGTCGTGCATCCCGGCGTATCATCTTTGGGATAGAAATAAAGTACCACATACGAACCCTGCAATCCAGATCGTGATATGATTTCCCCTGCGTGATTGGGTAATGAAAAATCAGGTGCAGGCATAGAGACTGTAAGATGTGTCATGGTAATATCCCCCATAGATGTTATCATCAAGCTATACCATATTATTTATGGGATTGCATAGTATTTTTTACGAAGCATCTAACTACCCCTCATGAGACATGAATGATTTACTCCCCCGCAGGCGGGGGAGCATAAGACCGAATGCATAGCGTGAAATATTTACATAATGTGAAGGGTGGTAAGATGAAGCATAAGCAGACTTTATCGCCCTTTTAAGGTAGGAACGGCACGATCGCTAAGGATGATTTGTTCTAAAAAACTTTTTCGTATCTCTGGACGATGTTCTTCGATGCGGTTGACAATGGTGTTAAATAATTCAACCGTCTTATCTCCAAAAAGATCGTGCTTATCACCAAGAATAAGTTTCGCTTTGGTTGCATAATGTATGGCTAAGCTATCCTTAGCCCGATCATTCTCTAAATACATATCGACAGGGGCGCGATCCTCTCTGAACGGTTGATTGCCCTCTAAGGTTGCCACCGCATAAGCAAGCATGTAGGCTGCTCGTGCCATATCCTCAACCTCACGGTTGCTATGGGGGATGCATTCACGTGATGCGAGGGAGTGAAAAGGGGAGAGTGCGACTAAAAATTCACTCAGTGCCATGCTTTGTAATGCGCCACTGGCAAGATGCTCTAATCCGTTCTCAATGAAGATTTTGGATGCCTCAATGCTGTTTCCTAGACCATTTTTTGTGACATAATCCGCAACATTCTTTGCCTGATCCGCAGGTATACGATCATATTTTGATGGTGTTTTTTTAGAAGATATTTTTTCAGTCCACGGCTTTTTCATCGCCTAACCATGATGAGGGGGGGGTATCTCATTGAGACGTATAGTCGTTTGACATAAAAGCATTTTTTGTCAAACGACTATATAACACGAAATGCGAAGGCTAACGAGCGCATTGAGTTGCGCATTGCTTGGCTTGTGGCGTTGATGGCGGTGTCGCTGATGTAGGTACAGAACTACTTGCAGGTTCAACAGCTTTGCATTTAGAGGCAGCAGCACGCGCTTCTTCTAATGCCTTAGGCGGTATGGAAGGTTCTGTTTGAGCAATTTTCACCAACTGACTGTCAAGATGATATTCATCCAACTCTTTTAATGTCGTCGGATTAATAACCCCCTCTTTGTTAATGACACCGGCTTGCAGTGCTGCATGACGGAAATAGGAATTCTCATTCACCATCGCATTATCCGAAGGCTCGGTATTGCTCCCTTCTAAAAACCCTGTTTGCACCAGCATCGTTGCTACATAATAACGCTCGCTTTTGCTCATATCCTGCACATGTTTTGGCGCATCAGGACGCGTCCAACGTTCTGTGCTTTGTGCTTTTAATGTTTCTTTGTTGATGACACCATCTTTGCCAATGACTCCCATCTTTTCTCCTGCTGCACGCACATCTGCATCGGTAAGCAGAGAAGTAGTTTGCAAATCTGGATGTTCATCACGAAGAACTCGGATGACTTGTTTGCCAAATGCGCGATCATCATCTTTGGATTCAATCTTATCGATAGACACATCGACATTTGCTGATTTAGCCTCCATTTTCGCTTTTTCTTCTTTGGTCGGAGGCGTTGGCGTTTCGCAAGTGGTGCTTGCTTTTTCACCTGCTTTTTTATCTTCAGCAACAGGAGTCTCTTTCTCCTTTTCTTTTTCTTTCGCAGCAGGTTCTTGCGCAGGAGGCGTTTTCTCCGTAGCTACTGCTTTATTCTTTTCTAAAAAACAATCGATCGCATCATGAAGAATACTGAAATCAAATTTTTCAGCCTTGCCATCAGTGCTTTGCGTTGATTCATTAGTTTTTGCAGGATTTGGGGTTTCTGTCATGGGTGTAGCACACTCTATCAAGGTTAATATTTAAGAGAACATAGGCAAAGATAGATTCTCATATCTTTAGTTATAATCTATTTCTGTGACAAAATTATGAAGGTGCATCGATATTTATTCTACAGATGAAGCATTAGGGAGTGCTTTGTAAAAATACCTTCCCGCAATCATTGTGCCACCGACAATCTCGTGACATGGTAATATACCCCATTCACAATAATTCTGCTCACGATAGAGGGCAATAGCTGCCGTTTGTGTTTCACGAACACTTAAGCGCAACACGGTAAAGCCTTCATGCATTGCTTCGCGTTCTGCTTGTTCCAATAATCGGCGTGCGATACCATGACCCCGCGCCCATGGTGCGACAAAATGCGCTTCAATCTGCGCACAAAAGGATGATGTTTCCTTGGATTTCCACGGCTTCACCACTTGCACAGAGCCACATAATACGCCATCAAGCCACGCCCCAATTAAGATGCGTTCAGGCACCATAATCACGCCACTCCAGTAGCGTTCCAGCACTTCGGGCAAGGGGGAGGTAATCCAGTTAAACCCAATGCCATCATCAATGGCTTGACGTGTTGCATCGCACAAATTGCCAATGTCATCCAACTCAAGTTCCGTGATGACACCGACGCGAATCTGTGGTTTTGAAGTAATCTTTACAGCATTATTTGTCATATACTTCATTATACTACCTCATTTTTAAGAAATTTTCCAGTATTTTCGCACCAATTTTGTGACTTTTTTCAGGATGAAATTGTACGCCTATGATATTCTCATAGCCTATCATAGCGGGGATGGGTGTGCCATAATAGGTGGAAGCGATTAAAGAGTCGTTACGTGCAAGGCGGGCATAGTAGCTATGGACAAAATAAACATGATCGCCCGTGACGATTTCATCAAGCAGGGGGTGAGGGCGGTGAACCGTCAATTCATTCCACCCCATATGCGGAATGCGCATGGAGGGATCGCTGCGATCCAGCATCACTACTTCACCTTCTATCCATCCAAGCCCCGCATGGACACCATGTTCATGACCACGCTCTAACAACATTTGCATCCCCACACAAATCCCAAGGAATGGCTTTTTGAGAACACGCGCATGATGCTCAATCGCCTCAATCATACCCGTGCATTGCGTGAGTGCCGTGATGCAATCGCCAAAAGAGCCAACGCCCGGAAGAATCACATGGGTGGCATGGGCAATATCATGAGGATCATGCGTGACCATGATGCGATCTTCTGGCTGGGCAACACGCCGTAGGGCAGCATGGACAGAATGAAGATTGCCTGCACCATAATCGATGATAGCAATATGGTTCACATCGATCATACGCGCCCTCCTGCCATCAATGCCGAAGAAGGCATGTGTCGATCATAATAACGATGCATCGCCTCTAATTCGCTGTACGCCACAATAACATCACTAACGATCCAGCCTTTATTTTGATAATATTGACGCAACCAATCATAGCCCATCATGCCTAACAGCATCCGAAATCCTAGATTGATCATAATAATACTCATCGGATGAAACCCGAAAGCATAGCCCATCACCTCACCAAAAGGGACGCACAAAAAACATAGTGCGGCAAGTTTCCATGCGTGGTGCGAACCTGCCCAAAAGCCCGAAAATAAAAAAGCATACCAACAAAATCCTTCGGGAATAAAATGCGCTTGCTCCAAGCTATTTTTTTCCTCTGGGTTAAGTAGTACAGAATAAATCCGCATACGAGAACCAAAGAATGCCATATTATAATACTCCCTTGGTTGAAGGAATGGCATCAAGCTGCTGCATATCAAGGCGCATCGCACCACGCAATGCGCGTGCTAGCCCTTTATAGCATGATTCAATTTTATGATGATTATTCACACCATATAGCGTTTCAATATGCACATTCGCCCCGAGTGCAAAGGTGAACGCCTGAAACCATTCACGAAATAATTCCGTATCAATCGATCCGAGGCGTTCTTGCGTAAATTGAACATTCCACACCAAATAAGGTCGCCCTGATAAATCTACCGCTGCACGTGTGAGCGTTTCATCCATCGGAATATAAGCGTGAGCATAACGCTCAATGCCCTTGCGTTCGCCCAATGCTTTTTTTACCGCAAGACCAAGCACGATCCCCGTATCTTCCGTGGTATG
Source organism: Alphaproteobacteria bacterium (assembly GCA_004293935.1). Taxonomy (GTDB): domain Bacteria; phylum Pseudomonadota; class Alphaproteobacteria; order Rickettsiales; family UBA998; genus RDZH01. The sequence goes on from RDZH01000019.1 coordinate 38,032, forward strand.
ATGCCCGTCAATATGCAAATCACCCTGTGCATGAAGCGTAATATCCATGAGGCTATGGCGGGATAATTGTTCCAGCATATGATCCAAAAACCCAATCCCCGTATGGATGTTGTACGTTCCTGTTCCATCTAAAGCAACAGTGGCGGTAATGCTTGTTTCTTTTGTGATACGTTCAATGGTGGCTGTGCGCATTGGTGCTTCCTTCCTGTTTATCTTTCATGTATAATAAAGTCTATGAAGAAACAAGTATATAATCGCTATTTTATTCCTACAATGCTAATATTGTCGAGTTGCATCCCCAACATCGCATATAGTGCAGAATGCATCATTGCGCGTAGCTACCATGCCAAAAATAACGCTATGCTGCATTTTTCTCGCGCCCCGCTTGATGATGCTGAAGCGGCAACCAATGAACAAAGTTGTGCTAAAGAATGTAGGCGGCACGCTTATTACATCACGCAGCGCGATGCTACCATATTAGAAAAAAAGACGGGAACAGAAAAAGTTGAAATATCCTGTTCCTATGGTTCAGACAGTGGCGGGCGTGTGGTGGCGCAGTTTCATACAAACAATCCAGAATCATTGACCGTGCGGGATCAACCACGACCGAAAAAGCCATCCCAAAATGCTTCACAAAATCAAAATAATTCCGTGATTGCACCGTTGCACGAACCCGCTATCGCCCGACAACCTGTACAAGCACGCATATCTCCCCCCAGTTCACCGCCGCCTTCTAACCACATCTATGCGGATGAGGATGCGCTGGATGTTTATGAAGATAACCAAGATTATGAATATGATCATGATCACGATGATTATGATGATCAGGATTATGAGGATGATTATCATGATTATCCCGATGAGCATAACGCACGTACACAGCAAAGCCCCAATACGAATAATCAACCACCTTATAGAAATATGCCTACAACTTTTCGTCCACTTCCTCCTAGGCAATGAGAGAATAGGGGGGTATTTATATGATGAGACCTCTGCATAAATCGTCATACCAGCGAAGGCAGGAATCCAAATATCTGCCTTGCGCCAAGCATGACAAACTGTCGGTTTTATGGATGACCTTACGGGGAGTAGGGGGATGTTCTATCACTGAACATTATAGTCGCTTGACATAAATAATGAGTCATTTTTATGTCAAGAAACGACTATATACGCTATATTATCATAGCTCAATCACTAGGTTCTGTTGATTTTTCTACTACTGCTGGCTGCAAATGGCATTTTGCTGTGTTTCCGCTACTCATGTACCTTAAGTACACTCCGTTGCGGTTCTCGCAAATCTGCCATTTTCGCTAGCGCATCAGCGAAAACGCAACAGAACCTATGGGTAACTCGAAATATGTACTCCCCATACATAATAAGGGGAGAGAATAAAATCTGGCAAAATCTCCTTTAAGAAGCTAGTTCAAGTTTTTGGAATAGTGAGACAATTTCATCTTTCATACGCAAATTTGCTTTTTTCATCTCAATGACACGTTGTTCGTCATAATGGGGAGACTTCATTTCTTCGTGAATGGCAACTTTCAATTTTGTGCGCTTCTGTTGCAAATTTTCAATGTGTGAATCAATGCTCATAGTAAAACTCCTAATGTGTTGAATAACATTACTTAAATTGAATGTCTTTTTTTACAAGACCAGCATACTATATCATTTTTTTTCGATCTCACCAAGAACTTTTTGTAAAAAAACTGTATATAAAGCATTTTTCACTTCCAATTTGTTTAAGTTTCCTATAAATAACTTCGTTTATGTTTATTTCATCGACTGAAGATTTAGCCAATTATTGCGATCACGCCTCACAAAGCGCGCATTTATTCCTTGATACTGAGTTTTTGCGGGAGCGCACTTATTATGCGCATCTGTGTTTGATTCAGATAATTACGGATGATGGGGAAGCTGTGGCTATTGACCCCTTGGCAAAGGATATATCCTTAGAACCACTCTATGATCTTTTAGCGCAGACACATATCACCAAAATATTACATGCGTGCAGACAAGATATTGAGATTTTCGTGCAGCATATGCCGATCGTTCCTGCCCCTATCTTTGATACGCAAATTGCCGCGATGATCTTAGGTTTGGGTGAACAAATAGGCTATGAGGCATTGGTGCGCTATTGTTTGGGGATTGGTATCAGCAAGCACCAACAATTTACTGATTGGAGCAAGCGTCCACTTTCCGAAGCGCAATATAATTACGCTCTGGATGATGTACGCTATTTGCGGGAATGTTATCCTATCTTGCGTCAACAATTAGAAGCGAAAGGGCGCACCGCATGGGTGGATGATGAATCAGCCTATCTTTATGATCGCAGCCTATACCATGCAGACCCTGAAGAAGCATGGCAAAAATTGCGCAAACGGGATAAAAAACCTCATTATCGCGCACGTTTGCAAAAGCTAGCAGCGTGGCGGGAGCGTTATGCTATGCGCAAAGATGTTCCACGTTCTCGCGTGATGCATGATGATACGTTGCAAGAAATTGCACTCACTAATCCTACTACGCTGGATGAATTGCGTCATGTGCGCAATTTGCATCGTAACCTACCTTTCCATGAAATTATGCAGATTCTGCACGAAGTGAATCTTTTGAGTGCGGATGCATGTCCTCCTAAGGAAACCTTCTACCGTGAAGAATCGGAGGATTTAGTGCTACGCGATGCACTAAAATTATTATTAAAAATCAAATCGAAGGAGCATAATGTCTCCCCTAATTTGCTCTGCTCACGAGAAATGATGGATGCTTTGGTGAATGGTGAACCTCTGGAGCTACCAACCAATAATTGGCGTTATGACATGTTTTTCCATGAGGCCTATGCGTTTTTAGGTGGCACAACCTCTATGTGTGTGCGCGATGGAGTGTTGCATTTGTACACTACATAACGCATGGTAAACGGCTATAATATAGAAAAAGCTACTTGCATGATGCGCTTAGTTCACATATATAACATTATGATAGCAATGTAACGGTAAGAAGTATAAGGAAGAATATTATGTCTGTTAAGCACGTATCTGATAATAGTTTTCAACAAGATGTTTTGAAAGCGGATGGTTCTGTATTGGTCGATTTTTGGGCTGAGTGGTGTGGTCCGTGCCGCAATCTCTCACCCATCCTTGATCAGCTTGCTGAAGAACTCGGTGGCAAAGTGACAATCGCTAAAGTAAATATCGATGAAAGCCCTGAAGCACCTTCCACCTATGGTGTGCGCGGTATCCCTACGATGATTTTATTCAAAAATGGGCAAGCGGTTGCCACAAAAGTTGGGGCATTGCCTAAAACACAACTGAAAGAATGGTTGGAATCGCATATTTGATAAGCGGGTATCTATAAAAGATACTATTGTTTCTGGATGCCAGCCTTGCGCCAAGCATGACAAGGTTTGTTAGGTTCTTGTTATGCCCTTGATAAGCGGGTATCCAGAAACTAGCATGTACGCCTTTGATTCACGCTGCACATTCATAATCTTCTTCTGCATCCGATGCCACTGCACCACGAGGAGCGGGTTGATAATCTTGTGCAAGCAATGCTTCATAATAGGCGCATAAATGCTCTTTAGCTTCTTCAACATCGTTGAAACGATTAAATTGATGACGAAACTCAGCAGAATTGGGTAGCCCTGTTGAATACCAACCAATATGCTTGCGAGCAATACGCAACCCTCCCTCACGTCCATAAAGATGCAGCATTTCTTCTAAATGTCCAAGTAAGGTAGCATATTGTATGGCCAATGTCGGATCAGCGGGTACTTCCCCTGACGCAAGATACTGCATCATCTGTGCGGGAAACCACGGACGACCATAGGTACCGCGTCCGATCATGATGCCATCTGCACCCGATGCATGAATGGCAGCATCACCATCCGCAAAACTCGTAATATCACCATTCGCAATGACAGGCAGCGAAATAGCCTCTTTCACTGAGCGGATAAAGCCCCAATCCGCATGACCTTTATACATCTGACAACGGGTGCGCCCGTGAATCGTGATCATCTTAATCCCGCATTCTTCAGCAATCTTTGCCAAACGCGGTGCGTTCAAACTGTTGCTATCCCACCCCATACGCATCTTTAGTGTGACGGGAATCGATACTGCCTTTGCCGTTGCCTCTAAAATACGTGCTGCAAGCGGTTCATCGCGCATGAGGGCAGAGCCAGCAAAGCCATTGACGACTTTCTTCACGGGGCAACCAAAATTAATATCGATAATATCCGCACCCATATCCTCATTGAGCTTGGCAGCTTCTGCCATGACTTCAGGTTCACACCCTGCAAGTTGCACTGCCATAGGATATTCATGTTCGCTACGCTGCGCCATACGCAAGGAATTTTTCGTTTGCAAAATCATTGCTTTTGAGGCAATCATTTCCGATACGACCATGCCCACCCCAAATTGTTTGACAAGGCGACGAAAAGGCAGATCCGATACGCCTGTCATTGGGGCAAGAATCACAGGATGTTCAATACGGATAGTGTTGCCAATCGTCATAGGAGCGAGGCGTGGGGTAGGGGTGATGGTTTCAGCGAAATGAGTCGATTCCATAGTATGTATCATGAAAAAAGTTGTATATTATCACACTATATACTACAAACCGAGCAAAGGTGCTAGCATAGAATGAATCCAACCATCGCAATCATTATCGTGGCAGGGGGAACAGGAACGCGTTATGACGCGCACTTGCCCAAGCAATATCATGTTTTGGCAGGGAAAACCGTGCTAGAACATACGATGCATTATGCACATCATGCCCTGCCTGATGCACGCATGGTGCTGGTGACGCACCCTCAACATCATGATTATTATGCATCTCTTGTTCTGCCCGAACATATACGAGTTGATGGCGGGGAAACTCGTCAAGCATCTGTGTATGCGGGGTTATGTGCGCTTGCGCATAATCCGCCCGAGTTCATCTTGATTCATGATGCCGCACGTCCGTTTTTAACTCATGCCGTTGCGCATCGTCTGGTGCAGGGATTGCAGCACCATCATGCGGTGATTCCCGTGCTTCCTCTAGTCGATACGATGAAGCGGATCGATGCGGATGCGTGTGTGATAACCACGGAAGATCGTCGCCAATTAGTCGCGGTACAAACCCCGCAAGCCTTCCATTATGCCACCATCAAAGCCCTACATGATCACGCATTGCACCATAATGCAACAGATGATGCGGCATTGTGTGAAGAAGCAGGCGTGAAGGTTGCCACCATCGTAGGAGACAATGCTTTGTTCAAAATCACCACCCAAGAAGATATGCAACGCGCACAGCATTATCTTATGCCGTCTTATCCCACATTACGCACAGGCATGGGCTATGATGTTCATCGTTTGCTTGCCTATGATGATGATGTGCCGATTGAGGCGCGCCATATTATTCTAGGGGGTATAAAAATCCCACATACGCATTATTTATCAGGTCATTCTGATGCGGATGTGTTGTTACATGCCCTTACTGATGCCATTTTAGGGGCGGCGTGCGCGGGGGATATTGGGGATCATTTTCCGCCTACCAATCCCGCTTTTGCAGGGATGGATTCGCGCATATTCGTGCATGAAGCAATGCGGCAATTATCCATGCGCGGGGGAAGAATAGCCCATGCCGATATGACGATTCTATGTGAAGCACCCAAAATCACCCCCCATAAAGTAGCAATGAATGAGGCAATCGCTCAGATGCTTGGCATTGCTACGTCGTGTGTGAATGTCAAAGCCACCACCACAGAAGGCTTAGGTTTTGAAGGCAGGCGTGAAGGCATTGCAGCGCAAGCTGTGGTGAGCGCAATCTTTGATGGGGGAGTGAAAAACTAGGAACTTACCCATGAGGAATTATCCTATAATGATTATTATGGAAAGTGAAATTGATAGCGCGTAGCGATAGGTTCGTTAAAGAACCTATCAGCTAGGTCGCGCTATAACTATAGGAACTATGGCACAAGATTATAGAGCAAAAAGAATATATCATTATTATAATGCATTTGGCAGAGCAATTCTAACATGAAAAAGAGAATAATTCCGTAGATTCCAGCAAGCATATCATCCACCATGATGCCGAGTCCGCCAGATAATTTGCGATCTGCCCATGATACGGGATAAGGCTTCGTTATATCAAATAAGCGAAATAATATGAATCCGATAGCATAGGCGGTGATCGATAATGGCATAATAGAGAGCACAAGCCACTGACCTGCCACTTCATCAATCACTACTTCTTTCGGGTCTTTGCTGGTGGCGCAATCAAGTTTAAGGTATTGATCAGAAATAATAATTCCAGCAAAAAAGATACCCCATGATGCCCAAAATACACTATGCGCACCCCACATATCATGCATAATCCATGCACAAGGCAAGGCAGCAAGCGAACCCCATGTGCCTGATGCAAACGGCATTTTTCCTGAATAAAACCATGTTGCAAGGGCTGTAATAATGTGTTTTTTCATAAGGGATCGTGGCGTTACTTTGTTATATACATAAAACGCGCCATATGATACTAAAACTATACTAAAGTCAAGCGAGTTATGCTTGAAGATTGCGTCTAAATTGCTAGTATACGCTCCGCCAACCGATTAGCACTCAGCCACACTTCTTCAATGCGCGATCCTGATGCCCAATCACTGGTTGCGGCGATGCCGTGCCTAGCATCAAGATAAAAACACATATCTCCTTTCCTATCCTCAATCACCGCATATTTCCAGCGATGCGTCGAGAGATAATCTGCACCCGCACTATCAATGGCTGTGAGAGCCATAAACTGTTCTACCAGCATTTTTTGTGCTTCTTGCATATCGCAATCACTATGTTCATCTGCCCAATGATTGCTTGAATGAACAAGAATAGAGGTAACGTCCTTATTCCGCTGTGGCTTCGTAGAATTGATGATAATCCACTCAATCGGATTATTGCGTACTTTTGCTGCAATCCACTGCTTATTCCATGGTCTGTTAAAGCCAATCATCAATGAATAACAGCCATGCATAGGCGCGCCATGAAGCGGTGTTTCGGTGTGAAATAAGGTTTGTGTTTGTGCAAGCGGAGCGGTGGAAATCACCCAATCATATGCACCTAAAGGCGTGCCTTGTTTATCCTGCAGTTCCCAAAAATCTGACTGCTTGCGCGTTAGTGGCGCGACTTCACAAGAAAGCCGCACATCAAGCCCTTGCCCTAATTGTTTGCATACACTATTCATGTTCGGTGTAGCCACCCAATGAGGTTCAAACCATAAGCGTTTTGTCGCTTTTTTTCCGAGTTCCAAATTAATGACTTTGCCATGCCACTCAGCAACCAACCCGTCTTCGATATAGGGTTGCAAAAAAGATTGGAACTCGTGCGTGCGTGCCGTAAAATAGGGCGCACCATGGTCAAAATAAAACGGATCGGCGTAGCGCGTACTCATACGCCCACCGACACCGCGTGCTTTTTCAAAAATAGTAACATGAGCATGTTCTTTGAGTTTTTGCCCGAGCGTAAGCCCTGATATTCCTGCACCAATAATCGCAATATTCTTTTTCATACACACTTCGTCTTCTTACATTTATCTGAACAATATTTGACTTCATCCCACGCTTTTTCCCATTTTTTGCGCCATGCAAAAGGTCTGCCACAACGTGCGCATATCTTGGTTGGAAGATGTTGTTTTTTAACCCCCCTAGGCATCGAATCCTCTTAGTGCTTTGTTAAAAATCGCGTCCTGAATTGCCTCGCCCTCTATCTTGATCACCGATAGTTTGCCCCGTATGTTTACCAACGATATTCAGCCCTTGTGCTGCCATGCGTTTCACCATGTCACGTGATTGTTCATAGACCATTAGTTGGCTAGTTGCAAAACGCATCCCTGCTTTATTCATCTCTGTGACATCATTGCGTATATATTCACGCGTCTGTTGCACTGCCCCGATTGCCCCCTGCACTTCCGATTTGTTTGGTGCGCCTTTTGCCAACATCTGTACTAATTTGCGCTTCAACCCTTCATGCTCCAATTCTTGCGCACCGCGCATGACTTGCTGCACACCAATCGTTCCTTGGGCAAATTGTTTGAGCATCTGCTCAAGACGGTAGCAATCTTCCAGCATCACATTCGATTCTTCTTTACGCGCTCGGATGTTATCTTCCATGAAATCCACCATGATCGCAGCAAAATAGACGGTATAATCCTTATAATAATCCCCTAATTGTTGCTTTACTTGCCGATCAGGACGTTGCTCAGCATGATGTTGATGATACACTGTGAGGGCATCGGATACGGAAAAATGGTGATCCCCCCTGCCCGCCACCAATGGGCGGCTACTAATCAACCGTAGCATCTCAATATCATAAGCAAGCCGTTCAGCAGAAAGACGCGAATCTTTGCTGAGTCCGTTCAAATAATCATTGCCAAGGGCGCGTACCGCATCATGATAATAATCAATACGCGGACGAAAATCCCCCTCATGCCCATAAATTTGATGCTGCCGTTCCAGCATGTTAATCTGCTCATATTTCGCAATAATTAAAGGGAGTAAGGCGTGACGATCGGACATAATGATAAGTATATACCACATAGGGCAATGATTGCAATAGGACTATGCCTCACGATGATAAGGATGCCCTGAAAGGATGCACTGCGCACGGTAGAGTTGCTCTGCAAGCAACCCACGCACCAATAGATGCGGCCATGTCATCGCCCCGAAGGATAACATCACCGTCGAAGAAGGCAACATGGTTTTATCCAACCCGACATCACCACCAATCAAAAAAGCAGTGTTGCGCGTTCCCGTATCGCGCCATCCCCCAAGCATCTGTGCAAAATGGGAACTTGTCATAGTGCGTCCTGTTTCATCGAGTACGATGATCTGCTCAGCACGCAAGGTTTTTGCAGCATCGAGCAATAATTGCGTATCATGCGTTTGCTGTTGTGCGCGTGTGGGATAATGCGTGCTTTCATATTCTTTAAGCATAATCTTCCACTGACTACGCGCCACATAATGCTCAAATAATTCACGTTCGCGTGCTTGCTTTTTCCATTTTCCCAGCGTGAGAATCGTACAGTGCATATTAAGTAGATAGCCCTATTAGGGGGCAACCTTCCACCGCATCTGTGGCAAGTGTTGCCACGGGATAGGCGCAATAATCCGCTGCATAATAGGCACTTGGGCGATAATTCCCACTATGCCCCGGCCCACCGAACGGAGAACTGCTTGCAGCTCCCGTAGTTGGGCGGTTGCGGTTAAGAATGCCTGCACGCAAATGACGATAGGCATAATCCCAATAGGCATCATCATCGGTGATCACCCCTGCGGAAAGTCCGTAAGCGGTAGCATTGGCAACACGCACGGCTTCCTCGCCATCTGCCACGCGGATAATCTGCAATAACGGGCCAAATACTTCTTCATCTTCAATGCCGTCAATGCCCGTGACATCAAGCAATCCTGCCGTAAGGAACGGGCGATCCGCAATGGTGCGCTCCGCCTTATGCAAGAGTTTTGCCCCACGTGCAATGAGTGCTTCTTGCGCGTTTAATACTGCATCGGCTTGTGTGTTATTAATCAGTGCTGCCATATAAGGCTCAGGGGTAGCGAAGGCATCACCCACGGTTAAACGCCCTGTTACATCCTGCAATGCTGCAATCACCTTATCCCCTTGCGCTCCTACAGGTACAATTAAGCGGCGCGCACAGGTGCAACGCTGCCCCGACGATGCAAAAGCGGATTCCACAATCAGTTGTGCGGCTTTGTACGCATCATCGGCATGGTGCGCAATAAGCGGGTTGTTGCCCCCCATCTCTAGTGCTAACATCACTTCGGGTCGTCCGCTTAAGGCTTTATGAATTGCCTTGCCTGTGGCATAGCTGCCTGTAAATAATACCCCAGAAATGCTTGGATGCTGCACTAATGCTTCTCCTTGTGCGCGTCCCCCTTGCACACACTGCACCACATCTGTGGGGAATCCTGCTTCATGGAATAATTCAACAATCAGCGCACCACATGCAGGCGTTTGTTCGCTAGGTTTAAGAATCACGACATTGCCTGCAAGCAATGCGGGTACTATATGCCCATTGGGTAAATGCATGGGGAAATTATATGGTCCAAACACCGCCATCACACCGATCGGTCGATGCGTCACACGGCGTTGTATGCCACCATCCATAGTGCTATTCGTCTCGCCTGTGCGTTGATGATATGCTTCGATGGAAATTGCTACCTTAGAGATCATCACCCCTGCTTCAGCCTTCGCATCGCGCAGCACTTTACCATTTTCTTTAGCAATAAGATGTTCAATTTCTTCGCGGCGTGCTTTCACGCGTTCTGCATAACGCTGCAAGAGTTCGATACGTTCGTCTAGTGTTGTATGCGACCATGGCGTGAATGCGGTGCGCGCACGATCCACTATGTCATTCATCGCAGATAATGGCGTTTCATCACCGCGCCATATCTCATCTCCCGTTGCGGGATTATAAGAGGATAATATCGTCATGCGCAAAAAGATGAACTATTTCTATCCTAGATGCAAGTATTTTATTGGCATGATTGTTCATTTCTTGGCACGTTCATCATACATCGTAGTTTCCGTCATAGTTGGCGTAAGGCTGGCATCCAGTCAAAATGGTTATCTGGACTCCTGCCTTACGTCAAGAGTGACGAATTTTATTGCGAATCATCTCACCCCCCTCATGCGATAGGAATGGGTTACTCTCCCGCCTGCAGGGGAGTCCAAGAATCAAGGTTTTTCAACGAAAAACCGCAGATGATTGGGTAGGGGGGATAGAATGCACCCCCACAGTGCAGCATCAGATTTCTTTGTCAAAATCTATGCATCCACAATGTTACACAAACCGTTCTTGCCCAGTCGCTTTAACAGGCGTGACAACTTTTGGAGTTGCCGAAGGAGGGGCTACGCTTGCAACATCAGCCTCACCCTGAAGTTTTTCTTTTTGTGCAATAAGTGGTTCAAAAGCACCTTTCATTTGTGCTGCTGCAACAACAACAGGATTCTCGCGCATTGCTTGTAATGTAATCGGGCCAATAATACCATCTGGCTCGACACCAAGAGTTTTCTGAAGTTTTGTGATAGCTGCCACGGTTTTTTCACACCAAATACCACTTGATTCACAACCAAGTTGCCTTTGTATGCCTGCAATGACTTGAGGGTCAGAGTCAGGGCCAATATATTCGCCTTTTTTAACAATGCCATCCACACCTACAAGCGTGCGTTGCGTATCACCCTCAATCACTTTCTTAGTTTCTACAGCGTGCGTCTCTAATGCCTTCAACTCATCCTGAGTTTTTGCCTGCGCTATTTGTGCCTTATTCTCTGCAATTTTCGCAGTTGCTGCTTGTTCAAGCATTTGTTCTTTCACTTTCTCAACATCACCACGAGCAACGATCGCGCCTGTTTCGTTATGCTTAAATGAACCCGCGCCAAAACGTCCAGTTAATTCAGTATGGGTCTCAGCAAAAATTTTGTTGACACTTTCTTTTAGTGGTGCTTTAGCTTGTTCAATACGTTGCCTTGCAACAGAATCTTGCAAAATTTCTCCTGTTTCCCTGTCTCTGTAGATACTAAATTCCCCGCCTCGCACGGTCTTTTTTTCTTCCGCAATACCCGCCAATATATGCACAGGATCTTGATCTTTGATTTCTGCTGGTGCAACATTTTTTGGTGCTACCGCTGGAACAGTTTCTTGCGCGACCGTTGCAACCTTTTCTTGTGGATGATTTTTTGCTTGCTCCGCAGCTATTTTCTTGAATAAAGAATCTTTTAGCTCATCAACTTGCGTATGCTCGACTACTTCGCCCGTGTTTGATCGGTAATTTGTTACGCCACCACGCCCACCTATTGCTTCGTAATTAGATTTAATATAGTCATCTACTTGCGCTTGGATGTTTTTTTCTACTTGCGCGAACTTTTCTTGCGCTGCTTTCGCATCGATTGCTTGCCCAGTTTGTCTATCTTTATAGATCGTACCTTGCCCACCGCGAATATTTTTTACTTCAACATCTATACCAGCTATGGTCTGAATATCTTTATTTTCTGTCATATAATGCTCCATCATGATTCAATGTAGAATGCCTTCATATATAAGCATTCCTTGTGCTATACCAATAATCTAGCAACAAAATATGTCAATTTCATGACAAAATAAGCGTATGTTACATTAATTTACCGCATCTAACGATAATAATGTCAAATGATGGTTGGTATAGACGCATATATCACCTGCAATCTTCATAGCTTTACGTGCCAAATCTTCCGCACTCATGCCCTCCACATCCAACAATGCGCGGGCTGCTGCTAAGGCATAATTCCCACCCGATCCAATGGCAGCGATGCCATCTTCAGGTTCAAGCACATCACCCGTACCGCTCAAAATGAGGGTAGTGCGTTCATCTGCCACAATCATCATCGCTTCCAAACGACGCAAATAACGATCAGTACGCCAATCTTTGGCTAATTCTACGCAAGCACGCATTAATTGTTTTGGATGTTTTTCTAATTTCGCTTCAAGGCGTTCAAAGAGCGTGAAGGCATCTGCGGTTGCTCCTGCAAATCCTGTGATAATGCTGCCATCTGCAAGGGTACGCACTTTTTTGGCACTGGATTTAATGACAGTATGACCAAGGCTTACCTGCCCATCTCCTGCAATAACAACCTTATCGCCTTTGCGGACGCATAAAATAGTCGTAGCGTGCCATGAAGCATCAGATGATGATTGAGAATGGTTCATATATTATCCTTTATGGTCTATTTTTGCGGGAGTGGGAAGTTTTGGCAATTCAAGCATTTGATCATGGTTAAAGCCATATTCTTCCAACATACGCGCTCTGATTTCTTCGCTTGGTTCACCTTCACCGGATTCAATGATCACACCAAATTCTAACGGATCAAATCCGTTGGGTAAGGATTGCGCCCGTATAAACGCATCCATCTCATCGCCACGCACTGCTACATACGCAAAAATGGGAGTGCCTTCGACATTTTCGCCACGTATTAGATTGATCATCACGGAATAGCGCAACGCTAATTCATCACTATGGCTACGTTCTTGTGTCATGCTTTAACTCCTTATCGTTAGTAAAAATGAATATAGTGAGCAATATATATTTTGTCTAGAAGGCATCATGACATATGTTGTGCAATGCTATCATACGCAGCTTGTGCTAAGGCTTTGCGATGTTCATAATGTTCACCAAGATGCAAAGGCGGCAAACAATGCACCACCACATCAATACGCTTAAATCCAGAAAAAATCCACAAATGCGATATGAGATATTGATCACCAAACCACGCTATATGAGGCCATTGCGCCGCAGTAATGGGCGCACCATCGGCACAACGATACGCAATCGCAATAGGTTGTACGGCTAAAGGCGTATCACCATCCCATTGTTCCGCAAGGCTAAAAAGCGTTGGCTTGAAGGGTTTTAGGTTCTGCCCATCATTGGTTGTCCCCTCAGGGAAAACGCAAATACGATCCCCCCCACGCAAAGCAGCCAGCAAATCTTGTTGTGCTTTTTTGGATTTTGAGGGAGTACGGTCAACAAAAATCACATCGAATGCTTGCACCATTTGCCCAATAACAGGCCAGCGACGCACTTCGCTTTTAGGCGTGAAGCGTACCGAATCAATCGCACCAATGATCCCTACATCAAGGTAGCTGCAATGATTCGCAACCCATAGCGCAGGCGCAGGCGCAGGCGTGCCTTCTATCGTAAGTTTAATATGCCAAATCTTGAGGACATGACGGAAGGTAAAAATCTGTAATGCACGACGCTGTTTTTTTAAGCCCATTATTCCAAGCAAGGATAAGCACATCCAAAAAAAACTGACATACACAAACACCCCAAAAAAACTACTGACGCGACGAACCGATCTCATGCACCGCCACCTGCAATACTATCTGGTGCATATTTCTGCATATATTTCTCTCCCACTCCCTGCGTGCGCACTACGATTAAAATATCTGTCGTAGAAAAATCATGATCCAAGAACGCCCCCTCCCCAACGCAGCCACCAATGCGCAAATATCCCTTAATCAAAGGGGGTAAAGCGAAAAAGGCTTTTTTCTTATCAATCTGCTCCGCAGGGATGTTATCCATCGGGGCATAATGCTCAGGCAAAGCGCGAGGGCGTAGATGTTCTGGGGCGCGATGTTCATGATAGAGGTACGATAAGGCCTCCGCATGTTGGGATGGATCATCCCCTGCAAAACTTGCACAACCAAACATCACATCAATGTTATGATGCATAATATATTCGCCAATACCACGCCATAAAAGTTGCATCGCTACTTTGCTACGCACTTCAGGATGGGTACATGAACGCCCCAATTCTAAAATATGCCCATCATAGGCTTTGAGGCAATCAATGTTAAACTCACTTTCAGAATAATAACGCCCAATGTTGGGCATATGCACATCACGCAGCAAGCGATATGTTCCAACAATGCGCGGTGATGCATCCTCTGCACCATGGTGACGTACCAACAAATGATCGCATACGGCATCAAAGGGATCGCCATCACGTTGAAGGCGTTGCTTCTCCTCACTCATGCCAAGCCCAAGCCCCAAACAAAAGACTTCATAGCGCAGGCGTTGCGCCTCGATCACTTCTTCTGCCGTCTGTGCTACAACAACGGAATAGTCACCCTGATGCACAGCAGCAAAAGGGATGGGATCAAAAAAGGTAGGAAGCCACGGATCATTTGTCATTTAAGCACTAGGTTCTGTTAAATTTTCGCTGATGCGCTAGCGAAAATGGCGGATTGGTGAGAACCGCAACGGAGTGTACTTAAGGTACATGAGTAGCGGAAGCGCAGCAAACCACCATTTGCAGCAAGCAGTAGTAGAAAAATCAACCGAGTCTATAGCGTTCCATCGCTTCACGGATGAGAGAAACAGCAGTTTCTTTATCTTTCCAGCCAACAATTTTCACCCACTTGCCTTTTTCTAAATCTTTGTAATGCTCAAAGAAATGTTGAATCTGATCCAACAAAATTTGCGGCAAATCCGTATAGTTTTTGATATTCTCATAGAATGGGAAAATTTTTGTAGTGGGAACAGCAAGGATTTTTTCATCCATCCCGCCATCATCTTCCATCACCAGCACCCCAACAGGGCGCACAGGGATCACCGCACCCGCCACCACAGGCGCAGTAGAAACAACCAACATATCCGCAGGATCGCCATCACCGGAAAGCGTGTGGGGTATGAATCCGTAATTGCACGGATAATACATGGCGGTATGCAGAAAACGGTCTACCATGAGCGCACCTGCATCTTTGTCAAATTCATATTTAATCGGAGCAACACCCATAGGCACTTCGATAATTACATTCACTTCTTCAGGGGCATTCTTCCCGACAGATATTTGATCAATATTCACGCACATACTCCAAAATTTCGTTATACCGCCTAGCTCTACAAAAAAAACGCAACTATTGCAATCTTTTTATGGCATCCAGACGCAACAATGCTATAAGAAACACATGACACACTCACTTCGTATTATTAGTTGGAACATTAATTCATTGCGCCTACGCTTGCCTTTGCTGGAACGTCTGACGCATGAAGCGCGCCCCGATATTATCTGCTTACAAGAAACCAAAGTGGAAGATGCACTTTTTCCGCTTGATGCTGTGCGTGCGTTGGGTTATGAACATTGCGTCTTTCGTGGGCAAAAAAGCTATCATGGTGTGGCGATTGCCTCCCGCATTCCTTTGAGTAATGTCGAGATCTGGGATGTGGTGGGTGATGCAAGTGCGCGCCATATTAGTGCAGCATTGGATAATGGCATTCATGTGCATAATCTGTATGTGCCTGCTGGCGGAGATATTCCTGATCCTGCACTCAATCCTAAATTTGCAGAGAAACTCAGATGCGTACAAGAAATGACGCGACGCGCTGCCACCATGACGCAGCAACCAAGCATTTTGGTAGGGGATTTTAATATTGCGCCACTGGAACATGATGTATGGTCGCATAAACAATTATCGGATGTGGTAAGCCATACGCCCATTGAAATAGAACATTGCCATGCGTGGCGTGAGGCTGGAGCATGGCGTGATGTTGCTCGTCACTTTGTGCCACACACAGAGAAGCTCTATAGCTGGTGGAGCTACCGTGCGCGAGATTGGAAGGCATCTAATCGTGGGCGCAGGCTGGATCATATATGGGTAAGTCCGCATCTTTATGATGCGTGCATTGCCTATGAGAGCTTCCCCCATATGCGCGATTGGGAGCAACCTTCCGATCATATCCCTATCATGTTGACATTTTCTCTTTGAGGTTATTTATGCGTAGATTATTATTGTCCTGTTGCGTATGGCTTGTAAGTTCCTTTGCGAACGCTGCTCCGTTTACCCTAGAAATACCTGTGCGTTGCACTATTGGTCAGGATTGCTTTATTCAAAATTATGTCGATCAAGGCAAAGGTGATCTGCATCATGATTTCCGTTGCCGTCCTTTGTCCTATAATGGGCATACGGGTACAGATATACGCACCGGCATCATCGATATGAGCAAAAAATCGCCAGAGGTACTCGCAAGTGCTGATGGTGAAGTATTGCGGATGCGGGATGGCGAGGAAGATCGCATCATTACCAGCGATGATCCACATGATCCCAAAGGATGCGGTAATGCTGTGATCCTAGGTCATGCAGGCGGGTGGGAAACATCGTATTGTCATCTTCGTAAAGATAGCATTGTGGTGAAGCCTCAACAAAAGGTGAAGGCAGGGGATGTGTTGGGGCAGATAGGGCTTTCAGGACAAACCGAATTTCCGCATGTGCATCTGCAAGTGCGCAATCCTCAAGGCATCATTGTTGATCCGTTTAATGCGCAGCCAATAGAGACAGGATGTTCTGTCCGCCAAGAGCAATTATGGAGCGATAAAGCGCGCCAGCATCTCAACATCAATGATGCGGGTGTATTAGCCGTGGGTGCAGCAAGTCAGGTGGTGGCAAAAAATGATGTGCTTATGGCACGCCATAGTCACACGCAATTTTCCACTGAAGCCCCTGCCCTTGTGCTATGGGTGCTTACCTATGGTCTAAAAAAAGGAGATGAATTGTTCATGATCCTGCTTGCCCCTAATGATGAAACCATGGTCGAAAATCGCACGAAATTTACCAGTTTCAAAGCCCAATCACTGGATTTTATCGGCAAGAAAAAAAGTAAGGATGCATGGGCGGTTGGCACGTATGAAGGCATTGTGAGCGCATCGCGCAAGGGTACAACATTATTTGATCGCACCTTCACTTTTGAGGTAAAATAATTGATGCATCATGGACGCAAGAATGACATACGCCTTCCTAACAGATTATGACGAGGCATTGTTTATCTTTTGGCATTGAATCTTCCTATAGTGCTATAGTATAACCAATGCATCACCGTGTCTTACCCACATACGCAGGAATAGTACCCATGGCAAAACATTTAGAATCACTCTACGTCAAGAATTTTCGCTGCCTCGATGAACTCACCATTGATCGCCTTGGGGATGTGAATTTGCTGGTGGGAGGGAATAATTCAGGCAAAACCACGGTGCTGGAGGCGTTGGAAGTATTTGCACTTAAGGGACTCAAAGCTGTCTTAAGGTACATCGCATCATCACATGATGAATATAATAGAGAAGTTGCCGATGAACTGGATGAAAATGACTGTGTCGACATTGTTGAAGTTTTGTTCAATGGTCGGAAATTCTCTGATGATGAGAACGAATTTATCGCAATAGGGGAACATGCTGAATCAAATAATCTTTTGAAAATTGCAGATACCTACTATTATACTACTCATTCCACCAAATCACACGATGACGGAGATGAGATTAGTATCAAGAAGAACATTGTCAGAAAAAATGAATTGGATTCGCACAAAGAAAGGTCTTTGAAGAAAGCTATTCGTATTTCCTATAAACAGGATGCTGCATTTCTGCCAAAGTCAATTTCTGGTTTCATGAACTGTAATTTTATTCCATCTAATACGTTTTTAAATTTCGGTCTAGCAGAACAGTTGGGAGGCATTGCAAAAGATGGAGAACTATCTAAAGTCATTAAAATACTTCAGATCATTCATAAAGATATTGAGGATATTAGAACACGCACCATCACCATAGAAAGCAAAAACAATCTTTTATCTGATAGAATTTCTGGTTTTTCACCACAGTCACAAACAAAAACTATTATTGATGTCAAAGTCACAAGTGATCCCCGTTATTTCCCCCTTAAAAGCATGGGTGAAGGCGTATCGCGCATCTTACAAATCGCACTTCATGCCTATGATGCCAAAGACGGCATCCTCCTCATTGATGAACTAGAAAATGGCTTGCATTATTCCATCCAAGAAAAAGTGTGGGAATGGCTGTTTGAACTTGCCAAACAGTATAATATGCAAATTTTTGCAACGACACATAGCAAAGACGTTATTGAAAATTTCAATAACGTTGCTCAAGCACGGGAAGAAGAAGGGATATTGATTTCATTGGGCAGAAGTCGATCAGGAAAGTTAGTATCGAATCCTTATAGTGAGGAAGATCTTGATGTCTATGTCACGACTGGAATGGAAGTACGCGGATGAAGACTACTAAAAAACGGCTACTCGTAGAAGGGATGAGTGATGCTGCTTTTTTACGTTCATTGCTGGATGCCATGATCGAAAAAAAACAGAAAGAAATTGCTATTTCGCCTAAAGAAAAACTTGAAGTAAATGCTGTAAATGTTCAACCAGTGCGAGGAAAACCTTACATTTTAACAAATTCATTAAAGAAAGAAATAAGAAGTAGCACGCAAGGGTTTGTTACTCATTTGGGCATCGTAATCGATGCAGACTATCCAACATCAGATAATGGGATGCTGGGCAAAGGTTATGCGGATACTCTAGCAGAAGTAGAAAGCAGGATAATTCCGCATGGTTATCCTGCTTTTAGCCGTGTCGAACATAGCTCAGGATGGATAACGCACCATCCAGATTCAGATTATTGCACCATAGGATTATGGATTATGCCAAATAATCAGGATGATGGGATGTTAGAAGATTTTATGATTACTAATCTGAAACAAGAATATGCATCGTTCATGCAAGAAGCGAAAGAGATTATTGAAACAAAGCAAGAGCAAGATTATATTGGCAAATATGATGTTAGACATCATCAAAGTAAAGCACAGTTTGGCACATGGAAATCATGGTATCACAAACCAGATGATTTTATTACCATTGATAAAATGGATGATACGAAACAAGGGGTCAAGCATTTGAAAGCGTGGCTAAGAGCAGTATACAATATAAATGAAGGCACATGACATAACATGAACAACACCCATCACACAACCGATTTTCATGCAACGCACTTTGGCTTTGAAGAAGTAGCGCAGCAGCATAAACATGAGAAAGTGCGCGAGGTATTTGATCGCGTGGCGAACCGTTATGATCTAATGAATGATCTAATGAGTGCGGGGATGCATCATCTATGGAAGCAACGCCTTATCGATGCGGTACGCCCTACCCCCTCCATGCATCTGCTCGATGTCGCGGGTGGCACGGGGGATATTGCGTTTCGTTTTCTAAAGCGTGGCGGATGCCATGTGACCATCTCTGACATTAATGAAGAAATGCTGAAAGTTGGGCGTGCGCGTGCCATTGATGCAGGCATGGATGTACGCCGCATGACGTGGCTTCCTGCTAATGCTGAAGAATTACCATGCCATGATGCTTCTTTTGATGCCTATACGGTGAGTTTTGGGATTCGCAATATGACCTACCTCGACAAGGTATTATCAGAAGCCTATCGTAGCTTAAAAATGGGGGGGCATTTCTTATGTTTGGAATTCTCTATGCCCACACATTCATGGTTGCAGCGTATCTATGATGCCTATTCATTCCGTGTGATTCCCGCTTTGGGTGAAAAAATCGCTGATGATCGTGCCTCCTATCAATATTTGGTGGAGTCCATACGGCAATTCCCCAAGCCTGAAGCGTTCATGCAGTTGATGCGTGATGCAGGGTTTGCTCGCGTGCAAGCAACGCCGATGAGTGGCGGGTTGGTGGTGATGTATTCTGGCTGGAAGGTATGAGTTACGTTATGCAACACCCCGAATTATTCACCACATCACAGTTTTTTCAACCAAGTCTTTTGAGTATGGTAACACCTCCAGAATTAGGCGCATCTCCCTTTGCGGGATGGAATATGGTGGATATTTTTGCAGGGATTGGGGGGATTCGTCATGCATTCGATGCACTTGGGGCAGATTGTGTATTTTCCTCAGAATGGGATAAGCACGCACAAATGACATACAAAGCAAATTATGGTGATCTTCCGCATGGGGATATTACGCAGATTGAAGCCGCAGATATACCCAAAATGGAACTGCTTTTAGCAGGTTTTCCCTGCCAACCGTTTTCACAAGCTGGGCATAAAAAAGGCTTTGATGATACACGTGGCACATTGTTTTTTGATCTGTGCCGTATCATTGCGCATCATCGACCAAAGGTTCTTTTGTTAGAGAACGTCAAAGGATTCAAAGGGCATGATAAAGGACGTACCTTCGCTGTAGTGAAACAATCTTTGCAGAACTTAGGTTATTGCGTCTATGCGCAGGTGCTGAATGCTAAAGATTTCGGTGTGCCGCAAAACCGTGAACGCATTTACATTGTGGCGTTTGAAGGGTTTGTGCCGTTTGATTTTCCCCATCCCCCCAAAACACCTACACGCGTTGGGATGATTTTAGAGGATACAGTGGATGATAAATATACGATTTCTGATCGCTTATGGGCAGGGCATCAACGGCGCAAACAAGAACATCGTGCAAAAGGCAATGGCTTTGGCTATGCCTTGTTTGATGCAGACGCGCCTTATACAAGCACGATTTCTGCGCGTTATTATAAGGACGGTTCAGAGATTCTGATTGCACAAGAAGGAAAAAACCCGCGCAAACTTACTCCCCGTGAAGCTGCACGATTACAAGGATTTCCTGATGATTTTATTATTCCTGTGAGTGACGTGCAAGCCTATAAACAGTTTGGCAATAGCGTTGCTGTACCTGTGATTCGTGCCATCGCACAGCAGATTGCACTGAGTGTTAGGGGGACTGCATTATGAGCCTTGCCATAAATGATGATGTGTTTTCCATCAATCTACGTTGTTATTTTTTCCTCAAATATCTTGTGAAGGTTAAATTATCGGATAAAAACACACGCATATTGCTTGAACAGCTAATACGACACGAAAGTGCTTCCACAGATAAAGTACGCGAATTATTGGAAATATACGTAAAAGAGCATGTGACCAATCGTGACAAGCAGGAGATATTTCTTTTGATGATCGAACATATCCAACATTCATTGGATATACGATTATTCGCATTTAGCGTTCGCCTTTATATCATCAAAGACGTGTTGTTAGCGGAAGCAAAATTGAAGAATGCATCGATTGCTTATGATTTAGCAGAATTGCATCCTTTATCCTTAGACTATGATAACATCATCGTATTTAACCCGTATAATACGCGAGTGCAAGGCGCATTGCTGGTTTTATTGTTTTTTCAAAAAATAGAACGTGGCGAACATACATTCTTATCAGAACAATCATCGCATCTCTTAGAGTGCCTTGTGCAGGATATGCGTATATTGCAAGCAGCAGGGCTAGAACCCAATCAGATGTTTATGCTGATGTTTACAGAAACAATGAATCAATCCATTACCTCCGCAAGCGGTTCAAACTACGAAAGTCGATTAAAAGATGTACTGGTGCATATCGGTATTCCGCGTGATTCTATCCGTAAAGCACATGATAGCCACGACATCAGCCGAGAATTTGATCTTATTTTTTCACTGGAACAACCAACGGGTGGAACACGCACCTATGGTATTGGTGCAAAAAGAACCTTAAGGGAACGGTACAAGCAATTTACCAACACAGCCGATGAAAGTGATGCAGATATACTGATTCAAGTGACCCTAGGGCTAGATTTGAATGAAGCGAAAGCAAATACGATTGTGGTACACAAAGGCGTTATCTTGTTTGTTGCAGATGAAATCTATGATAACCGATCCTTTTTGCAATCGCTCGCACATGTATATCCTGTGAGTGAGTTAACGATTGAAACATTATACAATCTGCCGAGTAGAAGATAAAAATTATGCCCCATTCACTCCATAATCTAGCATCGTTGTTGCGTATTGGGCGGGTATTGGCACAGCACAATGCCTTGTTTATGTGCGAATCCTTGCCGTTTTACCCGCTTCTGGCACGGTTTTATGCACGCTCACTTCGGCGATCTAAACATAAAGGTGGGCGCAGAGGTGAGCGTTTAGCCGCTGCCTTGGTGGAATTAGGGCCAACCTTCATTAAATTAGGGCAAGTATTATCCACGCGCTCAGATTTAATTGGGGAGGAATTTGCACGGGATTTAGCCTTGCTGCAAGATAGCCTACCGCCGTTTGGTTCGGATGTGGCACGCAGTATCATTGAAGCAGAATTAGAAAAACCGATCAACGCATTATTCGATCATTTTGAAGATATACCCGTTGCAGCCGCATCCATGGCGCAGGTACATTTTGCCATCACCAAAGAGGGCAAACGCGTTGCCGTGAAGATTTTGCGCCCCGATGTCGAAGTGCGCTTTAAGCGTGATCTTGCGTTATTTCGCTGGTTGGCGCGTATTATGGATCGCACCATGCCGCAATTTCGGCGTATGCGCCCGATTGAGATGGTGCAGATTATGGAAGATTCCGTGCATATGGAACTGGATTTACGCTATGAGGCTGCAGCAGCGGTAGAACTAAAAGCAAATATGCAGGGAGAGGAAGGATTTTATGTTCCTGAGATTGATTGGCAACGCACGACTTCTCGTGTGTTGACGCTGGAGCGTATTGACGGCATTGCGGGAAATAATGTTGAGGCAATTCGCGCACATGGGCATGATCTCAACCTCATTATAGAACATGCGGCTAATGCCTTTTTTGTGCAGGTGTTTCGTGATGGATTTTTCCACGCGGATATGCATCCGGGGAATCTGTTCATCATGGATGATGGGCGCATTGCCGTTGTCGATTTCGGGATTATGGGACGGCTGGATTATAAAAATCGTGTGTTTCTGGCACAAGTATTAAGCGGATTTTTGCGTGAGGATTATTATTTAGTAGCCAAGATTCATGCAGAATTGGGGATTATCCCACCGCATAAATCGGTGGATCAGTTTGCGATGGCATGTATGGCGATTGGTAAGCCGATTTTGGGAAAAAATCTTGATGAAATATCGGTAGCACGGTTGCTTGCGCAATTATTCCATCTCTCTGAGACCTTTGAAATGCGCCTGCAACCGCAATTATTATTATTGCAAAAAACCATGATGCTTGCTGAAGGCATTGGGCGATCGCTGAATCCTTCGATGAATATGTGGCGTATGTCTGAACCGTTGATTATGTCGTGGTATCGTCAGAATCTCAGTGGTCCTGCGATGGCACGCGCCAAGATTGATGATACGTTACAGCAACTTAAACGCTTGCCCGAGCTTATGGAATCGTTTCATACGGCATTGGAGCGTGTGGGGAATAAGGAATATACCAATACCACCAAGAAACCATCATGGATACAATATGTAGCTATTGCGTTGTTGCTCATTGGTTTGGGATGGGTGCTTGGTGCGCATTTTTAGAAACAACTATAAGGGTTATGCTATGACTATAAAAAAACTTTTTCTTTTTTTGTGCATCTTATAGTGCTTCCATTATATTATTACCGATTAATCGGCAAGTATATAATGGAAAAAGCACTATACATCATAGTGTTATAGTCGTTTTTTGACATAAAAAATGAGTAATTTTTTTGTCAAACGACTATATGTGCGCCAACTATTGTGAGTGCAAAAAATATTGATGATGTTCATAATGAAATGATTACACTGGTTAAAAAAGCGATGTGGCAAGGGGAAGCGAAGTTTGCGCAACCGTGGAAGGAAGGAGCAAACAAGGAAGAAGCCTATATATACCCATTTCATTTCAAGGAGTGGAGTCCTTGAAATGAAATTAAGGGTATATCTTATTAAAAACACTCATCGTTTCCACATTTTGATACTGCGCATCGTGCGTGGGCGATGAGTATCGCTGATGCAGAGGCAAAACAGATACTGCGTTATGGGGTCATTAGTGGGCGTGCTGAAGCATGTGGTCTTGATTGGCAGCCCCATTTTAAGGCACTCATGGCACATGAACGCGCTAAGGGGCGCACAGAAGATCAAATGACCTATATTGGAGTATTGCATGGGATAAGCAGTGCTGCGATTAAAGATCACCCCTGCTCAGCGAGTGATAGAGAAAAAGCGCGTAAAGCGGTACAAGATAGTATAAACCAGCTAAGATAGAAAGGTTGACTTTGCAACAAAGCCAACCTTCGCCTCTAAACTATAATCCTAACAAGAAACGACGCGGGTCTTCAATCGATTCCTTAATGCGCTTCAAGAAGGTTACGGACTCACGCCCATCAATAATACGATGATCATAGGATAACGCCACATACATCATTGGACGAATCACGATTTGTCCATTGACCACAACAGGGCGTTCTTCGGTTTTATGCATCCCCAAAATACCTGATTGTGGCGGATTAATGATCGGAGTAGACATCAATGAACCATACACCCCACCATTAGAAATGGTGAATGTCCCACCTTGTAAATCCTTCATTGCCAACGTACCTTTGCGGGCTTGCTGCGCTTTTGCTGCTAAATCTCCCTCAATCTCAGAGAGTGATTTTTTATCTGCATCACGGATGACAGGAACGACAAGTCCATTTTCCGTACCCACGGCAACGCCAATATCATAATAATTTTTATAGACCAATTCATCACCATCAATTTGTGCATTCACCTCAGGTAGTTCTTGCAATGCATTGACGGCAGCCTTCACAAAGAAGCCCATAAAGCCAAGTTTAATACCAAATTTACGTTCAAAATCATCCTTATATTGTGAACGCAACTCGATGACACTTGACATATCAATCTCATTAAACGTCGTGAGAATGGCGGCGGTATTTTGTGAATCCTTCAAACGGCGTGAAATCACTTGACGCAATTTCGTCATTTTCACACGTTCTTCACGTTCACCTTTTGGCTTCGGCTCTTCGCTATGCACGGCTGCCATCGGCACAACATTTTTTGCGGCCAATACATCACCTTTCGTGACGCGCCCATCTTTGCCTGTGGCAACCACAGCATCACGCGCAATCTGTGGATTTTCTGCAAGCATTTTCGTTGCTGCCGGGCCATCTTTTGCCGCTGCAGGAGTGCTTGCTACTGCAGATGCAGGGGCAGAAGGAGCAGGAGTGGATGCCACCGCACCTTCCCGAATCACGCCTAAAAGCGTCCCCACATTCACCGTTGCATCTTGCTGTACTGCCACGGATTCCAACACGCCATCACATGGTGAATTGACTTCCATCGATACTTTATCGGTTTCTAATTCTACCAATGGCTCATCTTTTTTTACAGCATCACCTGCTTTCTTGAACCATTTTGCAATGGTCGCTTCACTCACAGATTCACCCAACGAAGGCACAACAATATCAGCACACATGTTATAAAACTCCAGAAAAAATACTTTATTATAGTTACGTTATTGTGCTTTTGCACACAAGAAAAACTGGTATGATATGCCACAAAAAGAAGTATTTTTCTTCTTCTGTGACATATCATCGAAGTTATGTGGTTACATCAAAAGCACTCAACACCAATTCTTGTTGTTCACGATTATGAATCTTCAAATATCCCGCTGCAGGTGATGCAGCCATCACACGCCCAACATAAGCAGGGCGATCACTGCGTCCAATATCCAACAATACATCCTCAATATATGGCGCAACGAATGTCCACGCGCCCATATTTTTCGGCTCTTCTTGCACCCATGCGATGGATGCGTTCGGATAACGCTGCACAACCGCTTTCAGTTGATTGTGCGGGAATGGATAATATTGTTCAAGGCGTATAATCGCGACATCGTCAATGCCACGATCATCACGGAATTGCAACAGATCATAATAGACCTTACCACTAGTGATTAGTACTTTGCGAATTTTCGCATCTTCTTTCAGTGGGTATTGCTCACCATAGACTTTTTCAAAGCGTGTACCCGGTGCAAAATCTTCGATGGTGGAGACAGCACGCTTATGACGAAGCAAGGATTTTGGTGTCATCACAATCAATGGTTTACGGAAATTGCGATGCAACTGACGGCGCAATACATGGAAGAAGTTAGCGGGCGTAGTGCAATTCACCACTTGCATATTTTCTTGACCACATAATTGCAAGAAACGCTCAAGGCGTGCGGATGAATGTTCCGGCCCTTGCCCTTCATAGCCATGAGGCAGCAACATCACTAAGCCCGACATACGCAACCATTTAATTTCACCCGATGCGATGAATTGATCAATCATGATTTGCGCACCGTTGCAGAAATCACCAAATTGCGCTTCCCACAAAGTGAGGGCGTTCGGCTCAGCTTGGGAATAGCCATATTCAAAGCCAAGGATTGCAAACTCTGAAAGAGAGCTATCGACAACTTCAATATGTTTTTCTACGCCTTTGAGGTTATTCAGTGGCGTGTACCGCTCCTCCGTGATTTGATCCACCAACACTGCATGACGATGCGAGAACGTACCACGGCAGCTATCTTGCCCTGTTAAGCGCACGGGATAGCCCTCACGAAGTAAGGTTGCAAAGCCTAAATGCTCCCCCATTGCCCAATCAATTTCTTTGCCGTCAAGCACCGCTTTGGTGCGTGTTTCGATGATACGCTTCAGCTTGCTATTGACGTTAAAACCTTGCGGTATCTCCGCCATTTGGGCGGCAAGATCGCGCAACACATCCACATCCACGCCTGTGTCAGGGGTCGTGCGCTTGCTTGCTTCTTCGGCTTCGGCAAGATTTGACCATGCCCCGCCCAACCAATCGGCTTTGTTTGGCTTATAGTTTTTTCCTGCATCAAATTGCTGCTCAAAATAACTATTAAATTGCGCATATTCCGCCTGTACATCCTGCTCAGTCACTGTGCCTTGAGAAATCAACACATCAGCATACATGCGTGCAGGAGATTTTTTCTGGCGGATGGCTTGATACATTTGTGGCTGCGTGAACATTGGCTCATCACCTTCATTATGCCCATATTTGCGGTAGCAGAATATATCAATCACCACATCGCGCCCAAATTCTTGACGGAATTCTGTTGCTAAACGGCACGCATACACCACTGCTTCAGGGTCTTCCCCATTGACATGGAAAATCGGCGCTTGTACCATTTTTGCCACATCCGATGGATAGGGCGTAAAGCGCGAATATTTCGGGCTGGTGGTAAAGCCAATCTGATTATTGACGATAATATGCAATGTTCCGCCTGTACGATAACCGCGCAATTCAGAAAGCGACAAAGTTTCAGGTACAATCCCCTGCCCTGCAAATGCAGCATCGCCATGCAGCAATATGCCCAAAACGCTACGTTTTTCTGTGTCCCCACGCTGATCCATCTTGGCGCGCACCTTACCGCATACAACGGGATTCACCGCTTCTAGGTGCGATGGGTTCGCGGTAAGTGATAAGTGCAAGGATTTATCGTGTGGCATAGGACGATCCGCCGACACACCAATATGATATTTCACATCGCCCGATGAGTTCACCCATTCAGGGAAATCAGCATTACCATGAAACAGCGAGAACATCTCAACATATGGCTTTTTCATGATGTTGGTGAGTACGTTCATGCGCCCGCGATGCGGCATCCCCACGATCACTTCTTCCACACCAAGGCGTGATGCCACATGAATCACCTCTTGCATACCGGGCAGCATGGCATCGCCCCCTTGCACGGAGAAGCGTTTCATGCCCGGATATTTCGTATGCAAAAATTCTTCAAACGCATCCACTTCAATCAATTCACGCAAAATATCTTTCTTCGATTGCGGATTAATATGAGGCTTACCCTGCATTTGCTCAAAGCGTTGCTGAATCCAGTGCTTTTGCTCTGGATATTGAATATGCATAAATTCAACGCCGATCGTTTGGCAGTAGGTACGATCCAAAATCGAAATAATCTCATTAAGTGTTGCAGATTGCTTGCCCAACGTACCACCAAGATAAATCTCTTTCGTATAATCTTCGCGTACAAAGCCATAACTCATAGGATTGAGTTCAGGGTGCGAGCGATCCTTATTCTCTGGCTGTGCCAATGGGTCAAGATTGGCTTTTAGATGCCCACGCACGCGGTACGCATGAATTAATTGCAATGCCCGAATGGAGTGCAAAATGGCGGTATCATCTTGTGCCACAATCTGCTTTTCTTTCTTGGCAATCTCTTTCTTTTCTTCGGGGTCAAGCACACCAACAACGCCCGAATGATCTTCCACCCATGAGGCACGTGGCATGATTTGCGATCCGCTCAATGATCCGAAAAATGCACGCCACTCCGCATCCACTTGGGCAGGGTCTTCGCGGTAGAGCTTATACATATCTTCAATAAACAGCTCATTGCCTGCAAAAAGATATTGTGAATCGACAAATTGTTCCCAAATAGATGATTCCGATGGGATCACAGGGGAATTAGAAGCATGTGCTTGTGTCATAGATAGTACATCCATAGAGCAAATAAATGGTTTGAAATTGCAATGTAACTATTCCTCGCATCAGATGCAAGTATTTCTTGTGTTTAGCTGGTATACTCCATAATATTAAAAGAAACTGTTAACAAGAAAACACTAGCGGATGATGCAAAAATACTTTATAAGATAGGGTCATGACAATACGAGTACGATTCGCCCCCTCACCAACGGGCTACCTTCATATTGGCGGTGCGCGCACTGCCTTATTTAATTATCTTTTTGCCCGCCATCATGACGGTGCATTTTTGTTACGTATCGAGGATACCGACAAAGCACGTTCCACTGATGATGCTATTCGTGCGATTCATGAGGGGCTTGCATGGCTTGGGCTGCTTGAAGATGAACAAGCGGTGCTGCAATCTTCCCGCGTGGATCGTCATCAAGAGGTGGTGCGCCAACTGATAGATCGCGGTCATGCCTATGCATGTTATATGAGTGCGGAAGAACTAGCGCACGCACGCGAAGAAGCACAAAGCCGTGGTGAAATGTACCGTTATGATGGTCGTTGGCGCGATAAACCCCTTGGGGAGGATACACCCGCATGGATTTCTCCTTCCTTCCGCCTGAAAGCCCCCAAGGAAGGATCACTCACCCTGCATGATGCCGTGCAAGGAAGTGTTACCGTCGCCTATAGCGACTTAGACGATATGGTGCTGATGCGTTCCGATGGCACACCCACCTATCTGCTTGCCGTTGTGGTTGATGATCATGATATGGGCATTACGCATATTATTCGCGGTGATGATCACTTCACGAATAGTTTTCGTCAAGCCATGATTTATGATGCGATGGGCTGGACATTGCCACAATTAGCGCATATTCCTCTCATTCACGGGGCGGATGGTGCAAAACTTTCTAAACGGCATGGCGCGCTTGGGGTTGATGCCTACCGTGATATGGGCTATCTTCCTGAAGCAGTGCGGAATTATTTGCTGCGCCTTGGCTGGTCGCATGGGGATGATGAGATTATTTCAGATGAACAAGCGATTGCATGGTTTGATTTAGACGGACTCGGCAAATCACCTTCCCGCTTTGATATGGATAAACTCAACCACATCAATGCCCATTATCTGCGTGCAGCGGAGTTGGATCGCATACTCACGCTCGCACAGCCCTTCATTGAGCAGCATATTGGGCGTGCCTTAGATGCCACAGAACAACAACGCCTTCGCGTTGCCATGCCTGAGCTACAAACACGTGCGCATACCTTGGTGGAGCTGGCAGAACAGGCCGCATTTTACTTTGTTGCCCCCGCCCATTATTCTGAAAAAGCACACGCACTCATTGCCACTCATAGAGATATTCTTTGCGGCGTTCATGATGCACTGCACCTATTGGAGCAGTGGGATGCAGCATCCATTCAGCAATGCTGCACCGATTATGGTGCATCTGTCGGACAAAAACTCGGTGGCGTGATGAATCCCATCCGTGCCGCAATAACTGGTTCTCATGCATCCCCTTCTATGTTTGGTGTGATGGAGTTGCTTGGCAAAAATGAGAGTTTACAACGTATTAAAGGGGCAACATTATGATCATCATTCGTGATGCCAACATCGAACAGGATGCACACCCCATTTGCAAAATGCTGCAAGCCCTTGCCTATGAGGAGAGTGTGCGATCCTTCGTGCGCCCTGAGGCACTGATTGAGCAAACATTACGAGGTACACCGCGCCTCAAAGTTGCGGTAGCGGAAGCTAAAGAACACGGAGCGCACAAGGTGGTAGGGGTAGCAATCGCCTATCGTGGTTTTGATGTGCTTTCTGCCACACCGGGATTGCATCTAAGTGATATTTATGTGCGCCCTGAATATCGCAAAGGGGGCTTAGCGCGTCGGTTGATTGCGCATATTGTGCAAATGAACCCAAATGATCCATGCGAGTGGATGTCGTGGACGATGTTGAGCGAAAACAAAGTCGCACGCGGATTTTATCAACATATGGGCGCAACGCATTTGGATGTTGATTTCATGGCGTTCGGCGCAAGTGATTTAACTGCCCTTATCCGTAATACAGAGCAACACCAGCAAACCTACGCGGAAGAATAAAAAATATCATTTTTTTCAATGACTTACGCAGAAATAATGCTATAGTAGTTGCGAAGGCAAGCAACCTGCTTTATGGTACGGAATCATTCGCTCTATGACTAGGACTAACGCCACATGACCTCACCTAATAATCGCACTATTTGTTCCCCTATTCGCTTGGTTGCGCTATGGTTGCTGATGTGTAGTATGATGGTAATCACATGTGCTGCGCCGTCATTTGCAGCCACCCGTCATGCGGTGCTGATGTATGATGCAGACACAAAAAAAGTACTCTATCATGAACATGGCTATGCGCAACGTTATCCAGCGTCACTCACCAAAATGATGACCCTCTATATGCTATTTGAACAGATGCGCATGGGGCGTGTTAGGCTTTCCACCTCCATGAATGTCTCACGTTATGCAGCGTCGCAACCGCAAACCAATATCTCACTGCGAGCAGGTGAGCGCATCACCGTTGAGCAAGCGATCAAAGCGTTGGTGGTACGTTCCGCGAATGATGTTGCCGTGGTTGTGGCAGAACATATTGGTGGCAGTGAGAGCAAATTTGCACAGATGGCAACCAACAAAGCCCGTCAGTTAGGCATGAAAAATACCATCTACAAAAACCCTCATGGTCTGCCTAATGGACGGCAGGTGACGACAGCAATGGATATGGCATTGCTTGGTGCGGCACTTCGACGGGACTTTCCACAATATTATCACTATTTCACCACACGAAAATTTTCCTATCGTGGTAGGCATTATACTTCCCATAATCGTGTACTGAATCGTTTGCAAGGGGTGGATGGAATTAAAACAGGCTACATCAACGCCTCTGGATTCAACTTAGTCAGTTCATACCGACGCAATGGCGTGAATTTGGTGGGTGTGGTGATGGGTGGCAATTCTGCCGTAGAGCGTGATAATCGTATGGTGAAAATGCTGAGTCAAACCAGCACCCGTCTTGCTGCTGAGCGTGGTGGACGGAGCATTGTCCCCAGCGAACCGCCTATCGCCTATGCTCCTCATGCAACATCGTTCTTTGCACCAAAGCCGCTTTTCAAACCGCAACCGAGCAATGCACTTGGGCAAGCGTCTGCCCCTCCTATCCCCGCACCACATACGCCTATGCAGGCAATGATCGCGTCACCTGCGGCGCAACCGCCTATTCGCATTAGCCCACGCAAAGAGCGTAATATGTTGGAGCGTTTAATCACGCAGGTGCTTGGCAAAGAAGAGCCGCAACCGCAGCAACCTAGTGGTGAAATACACGTCGACCTTTCTAATGATGCCGCACGCGCTGCTAAAAACAGCTTCGGATTAAGCCTTGATCTGGAAGAGCCGCGTACTACGCCTCCTGAAATATGGACACCGCAACGTATTGTATCCGTGCCGATTATCGAGCCTACAGCACCCAAAACCACTACAGCTCCTCCCAAAAACACACTTGATTATCAATTTGCTACCTTGAATCATGATCAACCCATCCCTGCTCCTTTGCCTATCCAAGAAGGTAAAGAATGGGCGGTGCAAATTGGTGTATTCCCTGATAACACAAGCGCGCAACAAGCACTTGCAGAAACTGTGCGCACTCTTGGAGTGTCAGCAACAAATGCTAGTAGTTCGGTGGAATATGCGCAAAATGCTACGTCACACTTTCATCGCGCCCGCTTAAAAAACCTTACGCACCCTGAAGCCGTGCAGCTCTGCACGAGGTTAAGCAGCAAAGGGAGGGATTGTTTTGTGGTGCGCAGTGATTAATTTCAAGACGCACGCAGGTTTTTGACAACAAAATCATCAAAAAGACGATACACTGCATCTATCCTTAATTTATGTGCTTGTAATTTTTTACTACAGCGTTTACAGATAGGGTGTTCATCATTTTTCAAAAAGAGTCCTTATGCCTAATGCTTCTGCCGTTCTTGCTTCCTCATCCTCATCTATTGCCATGCACATGCAGGATACTCAATCAAATATTGCTACGTATGAGCGTCATTGCCGCATTGTTGCCACGATAGGGCCAGCAAGCAATCCTCTTGAATTAATTCACGCAGGCGCAACATGCTTCCGTCTCAATTTCTCGCACGGTTCACACGCCGAACATGCAGCGCGCATCCAAATGATTCGTCAAGCGGAAGAAGCAAGCGGTCGCTTTGTGCCAATGATTGCTGATTTGCAAGGGCCAAAAATCCGTGTAGGTACATTTGAAGGCGAGGGAATTCAGTTGCGTTATGGTCAAGAAGTGACGCTAGAAGTGAGCAAAGAACCGGGGCGCGATGGCTTGATTCGTTTGCCACATCCTGAAATCTTATCCGCACTACAAGTGGGTGACGAATTGAAACTTGATGATGGCTTGATGGCACTCACTATCATAAGCAAAGAAAGTGATGTGCGTGCTGTAGCGCGGGTCGATTGTGGTGGATATTTGACGCAGAAAAAAGGCGTGAATGTGCCGATGCGCCAGCTTCCTATTTCTGCGATGACGGAAAAAGATAAAAAGGATTTAGCTTTTGCTCTTGAGCAAGGGGTAGAGATTGTTGCTCTAAGTTTTGTACAACGCCCAGAAGATGTAGCTGAAGCCCGTGCTTTGGTGCAAGGACGCGCCTTGATTTTATCCAAAATTGAAAAGCCTCTTGCGATGGATTCTATTGACGAGATCGTTGCTCTATCCGATATGGTAATGGTAGCACGTGGTGATTTGGGCGTAGAATTGCCGACTGAGCAAGTACCCGCTGCACAACGCAAGATCGTGCGTGCGTGCCGTGCTGCAGGCAAGCCCGTCATTATTGCCACACAAATGTTGCAAACAATGGTGGATTCCCCTGTTCCCACACGCGCTGAAGCATCTGATGTTGCAACGGCTGTCTATATGGGTGCTGATGCGGTGATGTTGAGTGCTGAATCTGCGGTAGGTCGTCATCCTGCAACGGCGGTTGCCACGATGGATCGCATTATTCGTGCGGTGGAAGCCGATGAATTTTATTGGGATGAGTTAGATGCTGCTCATGGTGAATGGATTGGTACACCTGCACATGCTCTGTGCGCATCCGCTAGCGATATTGCAGAAGTTTTGGAAGCACGTGCTATTTTTGCATTCACTGCAAGTGGCACAACTGCCGTTGCTGCATCACGTGAACGCCCTCGCACGCCTTTATATGCGCTGACTCCACATAAATCCGTTGCACGTCAATTAACGATGGTCTGGGGAGTCACGCCCATTCTTTCACCTAACATCAATGAAACAGCGGAGTTCCGTAGTTCTGATGATATGCTTGCTTGGGCAGAACGACTCGCGCAAAACACATTAAATTATCGCGCAGGTGAACATGTGGTGATGTTGGCGGGAACGCCTTTTGGTGTGGCAGGTAGTACCAATACGCTAAAAATCGTGACGCTTGCAGGATGATGGACGCACAGCAGCTCCATGAGGTGATGCAGCTTTTAGGGCAACAAGCCCGCCATGCTGCACGCCTCCTTGGCGTAAGTTCAGCGCTGCAACGCACCGATGCCTTGCATTCTATGGCGGATGCCCTGATCTTGGATCAAGAAGAGATTCTTAGCGCGAATGTACAGGATGTGCGCGATGCTCAAGCAAAACATCTTGCTGCATCATTGATAGATCGTCTGCACTTAGATGCAGCACGCATCAACGCCATGGCACAAGGCATCCGCACCATTGCTGCCATTGCTGATCCGCTCGGAGTAATTTTAGATCAAACGCAGCAACCTAATGGCTTAACCATCCGCAAAATGTCCGTTCCTCTTGGCGTGATTGGCATTATCTATGAATCACGTCCCAACGTCACAGCCGATGCGGGGGCATTATGCATTAAAGCAGGTAATGCGGTGCTATTACGTGGCGGATCTGAGAGCGTTCATTCATCGCAAGCGATTGTACGCGCCCTTCATGATGGTTTGCGCCGTGCGGGATTGCCCGAACATGCGGTGCAATATGTTCCCATCCAAGATCGCGCCGCAGTAGGCATCATGCTGGGGATGACGCAATGGATTGATGTAATCATTCCACGTGGTGGCAAAAGCCTTACTGAGCGTATTGCCCGCGATAGCCATATTCCTACGATTCAACATCTTGATGGTAATTGCCATATTTATGTGCATGAACAAGCCGATAGTGAGAAAGCCTTGCGCGTTATCTATAATGGTAAATTACGACGCACGGGCATATGTGGGGCGACCGAATCCTTGCTGATTGATGCTGCCCTTGCGCCGCGTATGATTCCCTTGATTATTGACCAATTAGACGGCGTTGAGATACGCGCCGACAAAGCAGCTTGTGCCATCGATGCACGGCTTATCCCTGCCACTGAGGAAGATTGGGGAACAGAATATCTGGATCGCATCATCTCCCTTAAAATTGTTGCGAATCTTGATGAAGCGATTGCCCATATCAACCATTATGGATCACACCACACCGATGCCATCATCACAGAAGATGCAGACATAGCAGCACAATTTTTGCATGAAATAGATAGCGCGATTGTGATGCACAATACTTCCACCCAATTTGCTGATGGTGGTGAATTTGGTATGGGTGCTGAAATTGGTATTTCCACAGGTAGGCTTCATGCCCGTGGGCCCGTGGGCGCGCGTGAGCTTACTACCTACAAATATGTAGTTGCTAGCGATGGGGCAGTGCGTGCCTAACTTTTCTACGGAACAGCGATCTTATGAGCCTTAGTTATCAACATATGTATCATGCAGGAAATCGCGCCGATGTGCATAAACATCTTTGGCTGGTGGCGGTGTTGGATGCGCTGCGTGCGCTCCCCAATCCCATCACATGGATCGATGCCCATGCAGGGCGTGGCATCTATGATTTAGAGAGTGATGCTGCCTACAAAACTAAGGAAGCAACCCACGGCATCAAGCATTTATGGGATCAGTCCCATCTTGTTGATCCAACATGGATACGCCTCAAGCAATTACAGCGTAAAGTCAATCCTGCGCGGGATGGCAACCCAACATTGCGTTATTATGCGGGTTCTAGTGTGCTGGCAGCGATGATGATGCGCCCACAGGATAAACTCTTATGCGCGGAATTACACCCTGCGGAATATGCCGCACTGCGCACTACCATGAAGGCATATAGTAATGTTGCATTGCATCATGAAGATATGGTGCATCTCATCCACCGCACCCTTCCGTTGCATGGCACGCATGGTGGTATGCTGATTGATCCGAGTTATGAGTGCAAGGAAGAATATGCTACTTTTGCGCCGTTGCTGCATAAAATTGCTAAACAATGGCGTGAAGGCACATTGATGCTATGGTATCCCATTCTTCCTGCGGCGCGTCATGAGCTGCTGCGCGCACAATGCCGCGAGCTTATGCCCGACATCATCATTGATGAATGGTTATTTCCCGAACCTGAACAAGGCGTTCGACGTGGTTTACTTGGCTCTGGCATGATCATCGCACGCGCTCCCGAACAAGCACGCTTTGCCATGCAGGCGCAAACTTCAGAACGCAATAATACGCCATGATTGCGGTGGATGCAGCATCCATACGATGATCTGAAACAACACGCAGTGCGCCACATACACATATAAGCTATTGCGCGCCAAAAACCGTACTGCATAGGATAGATGCGGTTGTTGTAGCCATGCGTGTGGCGTGGCATGGGGCATATGCCGCAAACACATAAGCCCACCGATCAATAGAAGCGCAATCATCACCCATTGATAGATGGCGATCTTGGGAAAGAGTATATATTGCTGCAGCATATAGATCGCCACAGAACCAATAGCAAGGATAAGCACAACAGGAGGCGGAACGCCACGTTTTACATAATAGCCCAAGGCACAAAAGCCAAAGATGGCTGAACCATATTCCCATATCATCATCGTAGGCAGCATTAATATCAGACATTTAGCAAGAAACACGCAGACAAAAAGAACATCCGCTTGTTGTTTCACAAACCAATGATGCATCATAAAACGTGCAACCACGATGGAAAGCAGAATCGATAATGGGAATAAGGGCTGCACCATTAGCATATCTGCCACCAGCATCACCCCCATCAACACCCATAATTCTCGCTGCACTCCACGTGAACGCTTAAGCGATGGCGGTGCATAGCCGATAAAAAAGAACCAAATAGGAGCAGAAAGCCTACCCATAGCACGAAACCATTCTTCATGCATAGGGTGGAAATAAAATCCCACATGATCAATAATCATCAATAACAGTGCAAGAAACTTCCATGCGTCCTGCATAGTGACGGATGCGCCATAACGTTCAGTATTGGCAATGAGTTTCTGATACACAAAAGAAAAGATGCTTAATCTTGAACATCTTCGTCCATATCGATGAACGACATACCAGCATCTTCAAATTCTTCCTCAACATCATCATCACGCGCATCACGCAAAGAGCGCATATCGCTAAAGGTCTCGTGGATTTCATCCGCAAGGCTATTTTCTTCTTCCTGACGCGCTGCCATCGATTCAGACATTTTATAGCTGGAATAAGAAGAAATGGATTCTTTACGTAAAATTTCCAAATCTACGGTAGATTCAGCTATCTCACGAAGTGCGACAACGGCATCTTTGTCATTATCCCTATCGAGTGTGAGTGCTGCGCCTGACGCAATTTGCTTAGCACGTTGCGCTGATAGTGCCACCAACTCAAAACGATTATTGACCATTTTTACACAATCTTCTACTGTTACACGTGCCATAAAAAAATCCTTTTCGGAAAAATTCGATTATTCTTTGATTCTCTTATTGCTTTATCACAGATGTTTGCTACATTACAATCATAAATTGATATAAAAAATAAAAAACGAGCTGATTATGTCTGAATCTTATCATGATGTGCGCATTGAAGAACCTGCTGCACGTTCCACACGCCTAACTAAGCCTGAATGGATTAAGGTGAAAGCTCCCGTCTCTAAGGAATATCAAAATACGCGTGATCTCATGCGGGCGCGCAAATTGAACACAGTATGCGAAGAAGCCGCCTGCCCCAATATTGGTGAATGCTGGAGCAAAAAGCACGCAACCGTCATGATTCTTGGTAGCACCTGCACCCGCGCTTGTGCTTTTTGTAATATCAAAACGGGTCGCCCTGATTTAGTTGATCCGCATGAACCAGACGAGCTAGCACGCGCCGTCACCGAACTGGGCTTGCACCATATGGTGATCACCTCCGTTGATCGTGATGATTTAGATGATGGTGGCGCGTCCCATTTTGTGCAGTGCATTGAAAAAATACGCATTGCATCCCCCAATACCACTATAGAAATTCTCACCCCTGATTTTTTGCGAAAAAATGGGGCAGTCGAGCAGGTAGTCCAAGCAAAGCCTGATGTCTATAACCATAATCTTGAAACCGTACCACGCCTTTACAAAGCCATCCGTCCGGGAGCGCGTTATTTCCATTCATTGCATTTACTCAAAACCGTGAAGGAGCTAGACCCGTCCATGTTCACCAAATCGGGCATTATGGTGGGGCTTGGTGAAACGAAAGAAGAAGTATTGCAAGTGATGGATGATATGCGTTCTGCTGATGTGGATTTTATCACGATTGGGCAATATCTGCAGCCAACACCGAACCATGCCAAAGTGGAGGAATTTATCACCCCTGAAACTTTCCGCTATTATGCCCGCACCGCTAAAGCTAAAGGCTTTTTGATGGTTTCTGCAAGCCCCCTCACCCGATCTTCATACCATGCGGGTGAAGATTTTGCACGCTTGCGCGCCAACCGTGAAGCCTATTTAGCGACACAACGAGCCTCGTAAGTAGGTATCCGCCCATGACCGCGCATCATACGCAGGAACTTGTACCCTATACGCCCCAACAGCTCTATGATCTAGTGCTGGATGTCGTGCATTATCCTGAATTTATCCCGTGGTGTCGTGCTGCTCGCATCCTTTCGCAGGATGAGCAAGGGTTCATCGCTGAACTTATGATTGCATTTAAGCATGTGCGCGAAAGCTATGTATCGCGTGTAGTGGGCAATGAACAGACTATGAGCATTGACGTGACGATGATTCGCGGTCCTTTTCATCATCTGACGAATTCATGGCAGTTTCTACCCCATGAGCATGGATGTTTGATTGATTTTCGCATTGATTTTGCGTTCAAAAGTAGCTTGCTTGAGGGGATTATTGGAACGCTATTTCACCGTGCCACTCGTCGGATGGTTGCAGCCTTTAAGGAACGCGCTGATGCACTTTATGGTCAACCATAACGTTCCGTAAGGTTGCTTCTATCGTCTTGGCATCATCGTCATGCGTGATATGGGTGATGTATTTCCCCTGTGTATCCATCACATAGCCATAGCCTGTGTGATTCATGCTATAGTCCGTTCCCGAACCTTCTTTTTGATAAAATACTTTATACGCGTCTGCCACCTGCTTGGTTTGTTCCAACGTACCACGCAACATTATCAGTGAGGGATGAAAATTGCTTTGATACGCACGCAACACTTCAGGCGTATCACGTTGCGGGTCAAGAGTGATGAAGATGGGTTGAATCTGATCCGCATATTCTGGCATCTGTTCGAGCGCGTGCGTAAGATGCATCAAGGTGGCAGGGCAAATATCAGGGCAATAGGTGAAGCCAAAATAGACAAGGCTATAATGCCCATGCAAAATCGATTCAGTGACGATCTTCCCTTGCATATCCTCCAAGCGAAACGCACCGCCAATGAGTGCATCTCCTGTTGCGGAAGCATCACGATTATCAGATGGACGCGCAACTATATACGCCCCTAACACCGCAATGACCGCACAGACCAGTAAAGAAAGAAATATCGATTTTTTTATCATGCGCACTTTTATAGCATCTCATGCGCATATTGCCAATGGCTAATGTGAGCAAAAAAAACTCCGCATGAAGCGGAGAAAAAATGTTTTTTTTAGAAGAACTACTTCGCAGATGCCTTATTCACATAAGACCGATAAAATCGAAGCAATTTCCACGTAACAAAAAAGTTACCCGACATAAGGACGGTGATAAATCCTTCCTTCTGCAAAGTTTCTAATGCCCTAAGAACGCGATCGCGTACACAATCATTTCCCAAAGGCTGGCGGTAAACCGCTACTTCCATCGTTTGATAGCTATCAACCTGCTCAAGAAATGAGGCGCGATCAATAACGTACCAATCATCACCATGGCGTGCAAGATAAAAGGCAATATATGCAGCCATGATGTCAATCTCTGCATTATCAAAGATTGAATTATGGAAATCTAACGTGATGTCGGATGGAAAAAATTCGGGGAGCATGGCATAAAACTATCATGATGAACCTATCCCGCTATCTACACCTTACATGATCATGAGATACTATCTAAAAAAAATCGGTACCTCAAAAAAATGAAGTGTAAACAAAGGGAAGTCCCCCTTCTAAGGTAAAATCCATCCCACGTCAAGAGATATATACCTCACCACCTCTCATGAGATAGTAATGGTTTACTCTCCCGCCTGCGGGGGAGTCCAAGAATCAAGGTTTTTCAATGAAAAACCGCAGATGATTGGGTGGGGGCAAGCACTACTCCGCTGCAAAGGCAAGCTGCACATCCCCTGTTTTTCTATTCTGCACATAAACTCGCTGCATAGAATCCGCTACATAAACACGCTGCATAGACCCTGCTACATAGACATAATAATCAGCAAAGGGTATCACCGCAAGTTCCATAGGACGATTGCCTACATCAAAAATATCGTAGATTCCTTGAAATTTTGCAAAATCGACAGGTTCACGCTTTATCAATGTTCCCTTCTGATCTAAATGCAAAAGAAAAGAAGGACGGTGTTCTACTACGGCAACATATCCTCCCGTTGCTGAATCATAATAAAGACTGCTTATATCCAGATGTTCAAGTTTGACTACGGACCATTTTTTCGATGGCATATGGTAGCTATAAAAATTCCCTCCAAGCGTAAAAAAAACCAATGTTTTATCTTTCGGATTATAGGCTAAGGTGCTTGGATGACTCGGCTCAGGCACATCAAGACTCAAAGGAAGGGTCGTTTCTTGCACGCCTTCTTCATCAAAAACCGCGATGCCATCATCACCTAATGCATAATATTTTTTTTCATCCGCCACATAGACGGATTTTTGAAGTTGATGGGGAAGTTTTTTCACCAGCGCACCAGAGATTTTATATTCGCCATATTGCCCTTCTAATGAACCTGATATAGTGAGTGCGGGCAATGCGTTGGGGGCAGCTACCTTTAACCGATCATAGCGCAATTCAGGGTCATCTGATAGTTCGCTGATCGTGAAGCCCTCCGCAGGTGCTGCATATGATCCATGAAAACTTTCAATCTTATCACGCTGTGTGGATGCCTTCACACTACGTAACATGGTGCGGAAATTAATTCCTTTTATATCATAGGCATAATGAACATTGATAGGGTGCGCGCTCTTAAATGGTTCGTCATTGACAAAAATTTCGGTGCGTTTGAGATCATGTGCGCCAAAAAAAATCTTAGAGATGGTCGTTCCCTTTTCTGCTTGAATCTTCCAACGCACAGGATGATAGGAAGTAAGCAATAAAGTTACCTTCTGATTGGGGCGATTGACTCGCACAGGCACTTCAGCAGCGGCAGGTTGACCTTCTGAACTCTGTGATGCTGCGTTATATATTCCAACGACATGTAATTCATCCTGTGGATCTAGTACAAAATCAGGAATTTTCGCTTCACGAATCCGTTGATATTTATTATAAACTACTTCCCATACCCTCTTTTCATCTTCTGATATAAGGCGATCATGATCCGTATCCACCAGTGCAAATGCACGATCCGCTTGAGTGCGCAGCTCGTCTATCGTTAGCACGCCATCGCCACTTGGTTCATTGGTTAATAGAGTGTGTAATGTAGCATGTTGATGTTCTACCATACGCAGATCATCTTTGGATAAAGTACGCATTTCTTGGTATGTAATTTTTTGATCGTTATTGCCATCGACCGTGGTTAGGATTTCATTGATACCGTTACAATGATTGCCACTATTGATTGCACATGATTGCTTCATTTCATCACGCGTCACTTCCCCATCATTATTCATATCCATGCTAAGGACATATTGCACGCGTTGCGCTCTCAAAGACGCTTCTTGCAAAGTTTTTCGTATCTGAACATAATCCTTATCGATTTTTTTTGTATCGTGCGGAAACATTTGTACCATTTGAGACATATATTCTTCATATCTCTGACTATGAGTTAGGGCGCGCATCATCTCTTCAGGCAGTTTATTTATGAGTTCAGTCACGTTTGGTGGCGTTTGCGCATGTGCGAATGAACACATCCCCAAAATTGTGTGGCATAACATCATAGTCAGTGTTTTCATAAATATTACTTATTCCCTTGCGTGCGGATGATTGAGACATCGCAAATGTATCTGATGATGATCATGATGGCAATAATTTTCTAAGGTTTGATGCACTTCCTTTGCAGTAGAAAATTCGCAGATTCTACAATGAAGTGCATAATTATCAGGACTCGCTAGGTTACGGCTCTTATAAAAATATTGTTGCACTTGGCGGCGAATGGTTGGATAGTCATTATCCTGAACACTCATTCACCAAAAAGAAACGATCTTTATGGAACTCCGTCTGCACCGCAATGCACGCACAACACCAGCCGTGCGCAAAGCTATCTGCGCATCTCCTCTCAGTCATGCTGCGCTCGCTAAAAAGTTGAATCTTAATGTGAAAACCATACAAAAATGGTGAAAACGTGGGGAAGATTCACCGCTAGATGCAAGCTCGCGCCCGCACCAGATGCAGACCTCGCTACCCTTGTGGCAGGAGGAAATAGTGGCGGAAATACGCCGTGATTTACTGCTTACCGTCGATGATCTGTTGGTTTTTGTGCGCCATTTTATGAAGCCCGACATGGTGCGATCTTCGTTGCAACGCTTATTGCATCGTCATGGTGTTGGCAATCTTCGTACCATTATTTTAACCGATAATGGCAAAGAGTTCACTGACCGTTTTTGTGCGACAGGTGAGCGCACACCAACTGGCAATCATAATTTCGATATTGTATGTAAAAACAATAACATAGAACATCGATTAACCAAGCCGTTTTCTCCGCAAACCAATGCTATGGTCGAGCGATTTAATGGTATAATCCAGTAGATTTTGAACACCACTAAATTTTCCTCTGCAAAGGAATGCATCAAACGCTAAAAAATTATTGCCATCATTATAATCATCAGATACATTTGCGATGCTTGAATCACCAAACGCCTATCCAAGCCTTAGAGCAACATTTGAACCGCAACCTCACGAGTCCTGACACCTATAATTTGAAAGATTTCCCACCAAAGCTACTGGAATCCTATGAAATAGAAGCCCAGCACCCCGATGAATTTATCGCCCACTTGATTGATCTTGCCCCTACGTCTGTTTTAGAAGCAGCAAAACTGGTCAGGGCGCGACTCAAAACCCCTCCCTTATCTGCACAGGAATATCTGGAAGCATTAACACGGCAGCAGCTTTCCCAAACAGTAGATTTTTTGCTGGAAGGAATCGGATTGATCTAGCCATCATCACACAATGACGCTGCGAAATGTAAGTGATATGCGGCGAGTGCGTGGATGTTTACTACCCTGCCACATATCGCTTTTTCGTGCAGAAATTCCATGCTTCCATCTATAACGCGCCTCACCAGATAATATCAGCAAACTACCCACGGGCAACATCACGCTACGCTTCTCATGGCTATCTGCGTGCATAAAATCCATCACACATGCTGATCCAAGGCTTAATGAGGCAATCACCTCACCAAAACAGGGAATACAATCTACATGGGGGGCAATCCCTTGCCCTGCCTGATATTCATTGATAATCACTTGATCGGGAATAGTGGTAAATATACCCTCTGCACATAAACGCTCACACCATATTTGCAGCCATGCTGGCATTACACCAAGCCACATATCTGCTTGTACCCTGCGCGCTTTATAATCATAACGGTAACCATAATGCTGAACACGGCGACGCAGATCATGCTGCCAAATCCCTGCATCAATCTCGGCAAGCAGTTGCTGCTGCGCTAATCCATCCGTAAAATCACATAGTATCGTTGCACCACTGGGCAATTCATATGTTTGCAGCTCTGCAAACAATACCCCCTGATTATCGTGTAAACACCCATGTGCTGCATCTATCTTGCTCATCCATTGCACTACCATGTTGATGTGTCATAGTGTTCAGTCCCATCAACTTATGGATTGGATTAATGTTGAATAGATGGGGTTTTTGGTCAAATTCTTGAACGAGTTTATCGTAGGGTGAGATAAATTTC
>RDZH01000005.1 GCA_004293935.1 Alphaproteobacteria bacterium
TGAAATTTATCTCACCCTACGATAAACTCGTTCAAGAATTTGACCAAAAACCCCATCTATTCAACATTAATCCAATCCATAAGTTGATGGGACTGAACATGTGTAGTGTACGCTATTTTTATGTCATTTTTATGACAAGCTCAGCATAATATCGCGTGCGGCTGATGCAGGATCGGGGGCGTGCGTGATGGGGCGACCAATCACCATGTAGTTTGCGCCAAGAGTGCGGGCTTGCTGCGGGGTCATAACGCGTTTTTGATCGCCATGTTCGCTACCCATAGGGCGAATCCCCGGCACGACTAAAAGCGCGTCTGATCCAAGGGTACGCCGAAGCATCTCAATTTCATGCGAGGAGCATACGACACCGTCTAATCCCGCTTGTTGTGCCATGAGGGCAAGGCGTTGGACGTGATCTTCGACTGAATCAGCAATCCCTAAGCGATGTATATCCTGCTGATCCATGCTAGTGAGAACGGTGACACCAACAATATAGGGTGTGCCATGTTGTTGCGCCCTATGATGGGCAGCCTCACGAGCAGCTTCTAACATCGCAATGCCACCCGCACAATGGACGGTGATCATAAAGACGTTTAGCCCTGCGGTGGCGTGAATGGCTTTGGCAACCGTGTTGGGGATGTCATGAAATTTCAAATCCAAAAAAATGGGGATATTGCACGCCTCAAATGCTTGAACGCCCCGCGCACCATGGGCAACAAAGAATTCAAGCCCTAATTTGATTGCTCCGACATAGGGTGCGACTTGGCGCACCACATGCAAAGCATGATCGTGATCGGTTGTATCAATGGCGCAAATAATCGGGTTGTGGTTCATAATGTGTATTAGTCTCGTTGGATAAGGGTTTCTTCAGCACGCAAGGGGGTGCGTATGCCTGTGCGCAAAATATGCTTATAGACGTGATAATTTTCAAGCACACGCTGCACATAATTACGCGTCTCACCAAAGGGGATCATTTCCATCC
Organism: Alphaproteobacteria bacterium; assembly: GCA_004293935.1. Taxonomy (GTDB): domain Bacteria; phylum Pseudomonadota; class Alphaproteobacteria; order Rickettsiales; family UBA998; genus RDZH01. The sequence goes on from RDZH01000005.1 coordinate 980, forward strand.
ATTGAATGGTATTCGTGAAGGAAGTTGTTGAGAGCGTGCCAAAGCGATCTTGCCATCCTGATGGTCGCCCGGGTCCTGCATTATAGCCGCAAATAGCAAGGATTTTCGCGCCATCAAAACGATTCAATAGACCATGCATGTAATAAGAACCGAGTTTGATATTATAGATGGGATCAAATAATCTGCCTTCATGATAGGACTGACCATGTTGTTGTGCCACGCGTGACGCTGTGGAAGGCAAAAGTTGCATCAAGCCTTTTGCATTGGCACTGCTGGTTGCTTCCGCATCGAAGCGGCTTTCTTGCCGTGCGATGGCAAGGGCAAAGGCAGGCTCAATGGCGATGCCCTCAGGCATAGGAAAGACAGGATAAAGTTCCGCAAGATAAATGCCACGTATCATCGCTTCATTGGCAATTTTGATGGAAAGTGGGTATTCCTTCATCATGCGTGCGAGTGTTGAGAAATGCGCGATATAATGGGGATCATGACTTTTTTGAATCTCCGCAGCAATGAGAGGCCAGAGTAAATCAGCGGCATTGGCACGAGCATAGGCTTGAAACTGCCCTGCAAGCGGATTATTGCGGACAAAATTCTGTATCTCTTGTTCCCGAGGGGGCATGAAATCAGGAAGTGGCAAAGGAGTTTTCGGATAAAGATGTTGATGCGCTAATTGCCCATAAAAAGTTGTGGGATAGAGCGAAGCCAGTTTGTACCATGTGCGTGCTTTGGGTGAATTGCCTGCTGCTTCATAGGCGCGTCCTGCCCAATACGCCCCGCGTGAACGGCTGATGGGGAGTGATGCATTGTGATAAATTTGTTCAAAAGCACCAGCGGCAGGGGCATAATTTTTGAAAAAAGCAAAATAGAGCCATCCCCGCATCCACTCCGCTTCCACACGTTCTAAGGTGCGTGTTTGGCTGTGTTTATCCAAAATATTTTTAGCGACAGCATAGCGACGTTGTTCGATAGCATCGCGCACAACGCGGTTTTGATAGCTCCACCATAGATGCGCATAGGGAAGGTTAGACGGTGCGCGGAGTAATAATTCTTCAACGCCTGCATAATTATCAGAGCGAGCGCGGTAGCGGATACGTTCATAGATAATCGCTGGATGCATCTGCAAGTTGGCGGGAATTGAGGCAATCACGCTATCAGTATTACCTGATCTACGAAATAATTTGATGCGTGCATAAGCAAGTTTTTGTTGATCGCTGGGAAGCAAGGGGATGATACGTTCTGCGGCTGCGCCCATTTCTTCCCATAAAAGGCGATTGGTGCGCTCTATATGCATCGTAACGGTGAATTGGTTGCGGTATTTTTGCAAAAGATAGCGTTCTTCTGATACGGAAAAATCTCCTTCAGTCCACCATAAAGCGAATTCTTTGCCACTTAGTCTGCCACGTGCATCGGCTGCGAGTGCCTTAGCGCGACTGCTTTGCGGAGGATATTTCTTAAACCATTGCTGTTTTTCTTGCAGTGATGGGTCGCTATTGAGAAAGGCAATCTCCATGCGCCCGTGCATTTCTGATCGATTTGGGAAATCAGGATGTTGCTGCAAAAATTGTTCATAGGTCGAAAAAGGGGCAACGATGGAGCTAAAACGTAGATAATACCATGTCGCTAAGCTCTTAGTGAAGCGATCGCCGTTATTATCCTGCGCTAACGCATAGGCTTTATCCCATGATCCTTGACGCAAGGCGCGTTGGACATCTTCTTGTGAGGCGTGTGCTGGGGTTGCGCACCACAAAGAAACTGCCATGATTCCTACGATAAATTTGTACATAGTATGCTCCCATCATTCGTTCTACGATCTTGTTCGTTGTAACGATTCTCATCGTGCTTGTCTAGGGGGGAATTGCAGCGCATCGTCATGTGCGATATTTTCCCATTGTATGTGCGTTGAAAAATTAGTATGCTAAGGCAGTATATGAGATATTTTATATTTATAATGATTATGATGATGGGGTGGTCTGCTATGGCACAGGAACAATCTTCTTTTGCAGTATTTGGCGCGGGATGCTTTTGGTGCGTGGAATCGGAATTTCAGGCGATTGATGGGGTGCGTGCGGTAGAATCAGGCTATGCGGGGGGAACAACGCATAATCCCACCTATGAAGAGGTGTGCAACAAAAATACAGGGCATTTTGAAGTGGTGCGCGTTGAATATGATGCAGCAAAAGTCAGTTATGCACAGTTGGTTGATGCTTTTTGGATGATGCATAATCCAACGCAAAAAGACGGGCAAGGGGTGGATATTGGTCCGCAATATCGCTCCGTTATTATGCCCGCCACAGAAGAAGAACGTCAGATAGCAGAAGCATCAAAGGAGCGCGTTAATACAAGCGGGGTATTTTCTGCGCCGATTGCAACGATTATCCAACCGCTCACCGTTTTTTACCCCGCTGAGGATTATCATCAAGATTATTATGCCAAAAAGGGCGTATATTATGAAAGCGTGTTGACACGTAAGAAATCAGGTCTATAGTGCGCCTATGCTGCGATTAATATTGTTTTTGAGTATCCCGTGTGTGCTGGCTTTGATGTTCTTTAGTGAGAAATCAAAGGATAGCCCCCAAAGTTTAATGGAACAACATTTATGGCAAGATGAAGTGATGCTGGTGTTTCATGACGAGGCGCATCGTGATGATTATGAGATGCAAATGCGCAGTGTGCGCGATGATGCGCGCTATGTCGTTTATGATATTGCCCATATGCACTCGGTGGCGCGTAAAGGTATAACATTGCCGCATATGCCTGCCACTTATTTTTATGAGGCGTTTGATGTGAATCCTCAGCAATTTATGGTGATTTTATTGCGCAAAGACGGTACGGAAGCGATGCGCTCGCCTAAGCCTATTTTGTAAACAGGCTCTAAATCCCAAAGGATGCACCGGGGAAGGCAGAGTTGAAATATTCCCGTTGCCATGATCGATCGCGTGCAGAATGGATGCGGGCGGGCTGTGCAGAGAGAGGGGTGTTGCTTAAATCTTCGACTTCCGCAGGGTCATTGACGTGATCCCATAAATTAGGGCTATTGGGGCAAGCGGAGCGGCGATTTATGGAGCGATCAATGGCATGTTCAAGACCGTGCGTGCGGATATATTCATAGTTTTTGACTGATTGTTCTATATCATCAGGAATAATGATGCCCCCACCGATCACAGCGATCATGGTATCAATGCCAATTTTGCGATCCATCACATCATGCGCTGCTTGCAACAAAAGAGGATGGAGTGCTTGCATTTCATGGATTTGTAATCCCTCGCGCCCACGATGTTGGTGCATAGCCTGCAAAGCGCGCTGAAATACCGCAACGGTTTGTTCCGCCGTGACTTCACTATGGAGCATATTACTCTGCACATCGCTGATACTATCCATCAGATAATCATAAGGCGTTTTCGCATAAAAGGCGGTGCGCTCAAGCCAAATATTCGTAGCGACCCCGAACAATCCGGGGGCGATGCGTAAGCGATTATCTATCCCATCCCCTTGGGGAAGCCCAACGGCAAAAGGCAGACATCCCGCCAAGCGCGAGGCAGTGCGTGCCATAAAGCGGTGCGCTTCAATCGAAACGATGGGATTTTTGCTGGATAAAATATCGCTAAAATGAATATCTTCTGTGGGTTTGCCAAATTCTAGGGCAAGGGCAGGGGCAATATCTTTCTTGAGATGATCATATTGATCTTTCAGATAACTGAGGGCAATCGCGCTTAAACCTATAGCTTCTATTTTGAGATAAGCGTCAAAATTTTTGAACGCTCCCGCTTTGCTTTCAGCGCATGATCCATTTCCGGGGCGGTTCAATAGGAAGCCAATCAGGGATGTTCCAATGGGAGTTACTGCTTCGCACAGATAATGCATCGTGCGCATGACGGCATAATAGCCCTTAGCACTGGCAATATTAAAACCTGCGATGCCATTCGGTTCAATCGGGTCATAGAGGGCATGTTCAGAAAAAACGGGTTTAAATTCTGAAACTGGTTTTTTTGATGGTGCTTGTTCATCAGGGGCAAGCATCGGAAATCGTTGCACGCCTTCAGGTACGCTGATGGTGGAATGGGGAATTAAGGCTTGAGAAACAGACATAAAAAAGACTATAGCAGTCGGCAGTTACAATTTTGTGACTATATGTATATTTTTTTAGCTTGGTTGTGAATTTTATCACCAAGTCACAGAAAAATATGGTGTTATTATCATGGTGTGTTACTTATTTTGGAGTATCAAGGCGCACCCCGTATAATTCAAGCCTATGCCCCACCAAACGATAGCCCAATGATTCCGCAATAAGAACTTGCAACTTCTCAATTTCTTCATTGTTAAACTCAATGATTTCTCCCGTGCGCACATCAATCAGATGATCATGATGTTCTTCCGATGCTTCTTCATAGCGTGCTTTGCCATCACCAAATTCATGCCGTTCAATGACTTCCGCTTCTTCAAGTAGTTTGACGGTACGATAGACGGTGGCAATGCTGATCCGTTGATCAATCGCACTAGCGCGTTGATAAAGAGTCTCAACATCGGGATGATCCGAGGATTCAGAAAGTACACGCGCAATGATGCGTCGCTGATCGGTCATTTTGAGTCCGCGTTCAATGCAGCGATGTTCCAGCGTATTCGGCATGATGTCATTCCTTCAAGGTCAAAACGCTATGCAAACTACGCGAATTAAGCCTTAAATGCAAGCATCAATCGAACCATGCTCTATTTTTCTCCCTTCCAGATAAGCATATTCTTGCTTTTTATCGGTGCATGATTCACGCATGATGGAGCGAAGCAATGGCAACAATGGTATTAAGTACAGCAGGTTCGGTGGTAGGGAGTGCTATTGGAGGTCCGATTGGGGGGATGATTGGAGCAACCATCGGATCACAAGTAGGCGGAGTGATTGATAATGCTATTTTTGGCACGCCAACGCGTTATGTTGAAGGGCGCAGGTTGCATGATCTTTCGGTGCAGGTATCCACCTATGGGGCGTTCATTCCGTCCATTTATGGTACGATGCGTGTGGCAGGTAATGTCATTTGGTCGCGCCCGATCAAGGAAATAAGTGCCGTCAGTACGCAATCATCAGGTGGCAAAGGTGGCGGGGGAGGGGTGCAGACGCAAAGCACCAGCTATCATTATTCAGTCACGCTCGCTATTGCGCTCTGTAGCGGGGTGATCGAATCCATCACCCGTGCGTGGGCGGATGCGCAATTATTGGATTTAAGCCAAGGTACATATCGCATCTATCATGGTACAGAAGATCAACTGCCCGATCCGATCATTGAGGCTTTTGAAGGAGTGGGTACAACGCCTGCTTATCGTGGTTTAGCCTATGTGGTGATCGAGGATTTCCCCTTGGCGGATTATGGCAACCGTATTCCTAATTTCACTTTTGAGGTGAAACGCCCTGCCAAGATGCCTGATTACGGCACGCAATCAACAGAGGAGATGATCACTGCGATGACGATTATCCCCGGATCGGGTGAGTTTGTATATGATACGGTGGTGCAAACGAAAATAGGGGGGCAATCGCTTGGTATAGGCTTTGCGCAATCTGAATATCGCACATCCGTCAATAAGCATACGTCACGCAGTGGCGGTAATGTGCTGTTGGCACTGGATCAGCTCAAAGAGACATGTCCGAATGTTGAATGGGTGAGTGTGATTGTTACATGGTTTGGTACGCATCTTGATGCAGGCGCGTGTACGCTGATGCCGTGCGTGGAATATAGCAGCGGGGCAATCACGCAACCCGATGCATGGCATTGTGCAGGGTATAATCGCAGCACCGCCCGTCCGATGACGATTGTCGATGGTGTGCCACGTTATGGCGGTACTCCGAGTGATACAAGCGTGCTACGCCTTATTGATGAACTCAAAGCTCGTGGCTACAAGGTGATGCTGTATCCGATGTTCTTTATGGATGTGGAGGGCAAGCCGTGGCGTGGGCGGGTGACGGGTAGTGCAACGAATGTTGCTAATTTTTTTACAAAGGCGCAGGGCTATAATGCCTTCATTACCCATTATGCCACACTCGGGCAAGGAAAAGTGGATGCTTTTGTCATTGGTTCAGAATTGATAGGATTAACTTCCGTGAGTGCATCCGTAGGAGTCTATCCCGCTGTGGATGCGTTGGTGAATCTTGCCGCTCAAGTGCGTAGCATTATGGGAACAAATACTAAAATCACCTACGCCGCCGATTGGTCAGAATATCATCACACGACGGGTGGATGGTATAATCTTGATCCGCTATGGGCATCAAGCAATATTGATATGATAGGCATTGATGCCTATTTCCCGCTCACTGATGCGCCACAAACAACCATGGGTTATGATGTGCAACAAGTGATCGATGGCTGGAACGGTGGTGAAGGCTATGATTATTATTATGCTGATAGCGGACGCACTTTGCCGTTACCACTTGCTGCGCCCTATGCGTGGAAGAATCTTTCATGGTTTTGGAATAATAATCATGTCAATCCCAATGGCGTGACGACTGCATGGATACCGCAATCGAAAAAAATATGGTTCACTGAATATGGTTTTCCAAGTGTTGATGGGGCGACCAATCAACCAAATGTGTTTTATGATCCTGCGAGTGTGGAGAGTTTTTTTCCGCGTAAGTCGCTTGGGTTGGTCGATATTCGGGCGCAACGTATGGGCATTACGGGGACGCAAGCGCGCTGGCTAGGATCGGCGATGGTGGAACATATGTTCTTATGGACGTGGGATGCACGCCCGTTTCCTTATTATCCTGATTTACGCAATGTGTGGGCAGATGGTGGCGTATGGGCGTATGGGCATTGGGTGACAGGCAAGTTTGGGATGTCGGGGCTTGGTGCGATTGTGCGCGAATTATGCCTAAAAGCAGGGTTAAGCGATGCACAGATTGATGTAAGCCGTTTGAATCAGCGTGTGGATGGCTATATGATTGCGAATGCAGGTAGTGCGCGTAGCTTTATTGAAGAATTGATGGCGTGTTATTTCTTTGATGTGGTGGAACGCGGATCGCAATTAGTGTTTGTGCCACGTGGAAGCTCAAGCAACATCACGATTGCGCAAACGGATTTAGTGGTGGATGGCAATGATGCACGATCAGGGATGCTACAAAAAACGCGCCAACAAGAAGTGGAATTGCCACAGCGTGTTGAGGTAGCCTTTATTGAACGTATTCGGAATTTCCTTACCTCTAGCCAACATGCCGTGCGCCATGCAAGCCGTAGCAATCATACGGTAAGCATTGCATTGCCTGTGGTGTTATCAGCCACTGAAGCGCGCATTATCGCACAACGTCATATGCATATCTATTGGGCGGGGCGGACGCATTATCGTTTTATGCTGGGAATGCGTTATGCGATGTTAGAGCCTAATGATGTGATTGCCGTGCAAGAAGCGGGTATGGTGCATCAGATGCGTATTAAAAATATACGTTATGATGCGGGAAGAATTGAGGTTGAGGCGATCTCAGAAGCGGTGACGCTCTATCGTGAAGCACCGCGTAGCACCTTAGATGAAATACGACTCACGCACGCCGTGCCACCACCAGTGCAACTTGCGGTGCGCTTTTTAGACCTTCCTGCACTCCCGAGTGATGCAGCAGAAGAACGCCCATTGCGCATTGCCATTGCCCCACTGAATGAAGGATGGCGTGGTGCGGTGGTGTATCGTGACAGCATGATGCAGGAATATGTACGCCTTGCCGATACGGATCGTGCTGCGGTGATTGGTCGCGCTGTGAGTGTGCTAGGGAATTGGACGGGAGGCAATCGCATGGATCGTACTAATAGCATGGATGTGCGCATCATTGGTGCGCATCAGTTCGTCAATGTCACGGAGCTTGCCTTGCTGAATGGTGCGAATGCACTCTTGGTGGGGGAGGAAATTATCCAATTTCAACATGTGGAAGTGCTTGGGGCGGGGCATGTGCGCTTATCAAACCTATTGCGCGGTCGTCAAGGGACAGAGCATCAGCAAGGAGAGCATGGTATGGGAGAATGGTGCGTGCTGTTGGATGCTGCACTACTCACCATTCCTATGCCTGCATCATTGGTGGGCTTAAGCAGGGCGTATAAAACTGTGCCATATGGGCAAACATTGGGGCAGGTGGATGCGGAATCCTTCACCTATCACGCTAAGATACTTCGCCCTTATAGTGTGGTGCATCCACGTATGACAATCAATGAAGCGCAAGATATTATTGTGACATGGGTGCGCCGTGATCGTGTGGATGGTGCATGGCGTGATGGCAGTGATGTTGCGTTAAGCGAAGCATCAGAACGCTATGAAGTGGATGTCTATGTGGGGGGGGACTATCGACGTACCTTGCAGAGTACGCAACCAACCGTCACTTACACTTCATCCATGCGCGCAATCGATGGCGGGGTGACGGGAATATCCATAGAATGCGTTATTTATCAATATTCCGCTGCCGTGGGGCGTGGTTATCCATCGTCGGTTTCGTTGTTATAGTGCTTGCATTTTCTTTTATTCGTCATTCCTGCGTATGCAGGAATCCATCCATAAACTATTGTTGTTACTGGATACCCGCTTATCAAAGGTATGACAAGAAGTGAGACTTATGCAGAAGTCTCACTAAGATATATCGCTTATTCGCATTCAGATGCTATGCATCTTCATCTGCGAGCGGTATATCACCATAAGGATTATAGGAACTCAACTGATTGCCCGCGAGGATGGGTAAAAACTCCTCCATCCCTGTCATATTAAGTTCGCCGACCACAGTTTCATAGCCGCGCTTTACAAGAAAATGTCGCTCCCGCACATCCATCATTTCCAGATAGGCATAATCGCTTTTGCTCAGTCCAAATACGGTGGCATAATCATCACAAGGATCATCCTCAGGCATAAAGATATGTGTGGGGGATTCTTCTGCGATGATGTGACTGAGTGGTACATCTTCTGCACCCTCCAAATCTTCCATCATGGAAAGCAAGATCGTATTGCAGCGGGTGAGGTACTGCATCCAGCCGCTTAAATCACCGGCAATATGCGTTTGCATCAAGATTTGCCAGCTTTGATGCATAGCAAGGATGCACGGCATTTTCTTCTTCCCAACGCGTTCGGTTAGTATCTGCAATAATAATGAGGGAATGGTTGCTTGTAATGCCACTTCATCCATCATGCGTGAGATGGAAAAACAACAACGGGTCGTTCCTTCCAGCATACCTTCGCCACTCGCAGTGAAGATATGCCCATATTTCCCCCCCTCAACCCATGCGGTCATGGCACGTGCATAAGAAGGTGTCTGATCCTTGATTGCCTCATAAAATGCCCCTAATGATCGCTGGTGGGTGGGTAATGCATAGATTTGGGTTATGGTGGATTCTATGATCTGTTTTTCCTCGGGCGTGGGGGCGTATCCAAGCGCACGCGCCAAGACACTCAACCAACGGGTAAGGAATTGCATATTTGCAGAGTTAGGTTGTAAGCTAAAGGGGTTGAATAATAAAGGTTGAGGCACGCCGGATATAGGTTTATTGATGGGAGGAATGAAGATCTGCCTGCCGCCTAATTTTTCGCACAATACCCCCATGCGATCTTCCATATCAAAGAGATAGAAATCAGGACGAAATCGCATGGATTGCGCAAGTAAAAAATTGACGATAACGGTGCGCCCTGCATTATCATTGCCAATCACGGCAGTATGCCCAACATAATCACGATGAAAATTGAAGAAATAGGGCGTGCCACTTGCCGTGAGAATGGTAGAGACGGCTTCCCCCCAATGATTGTTGGATTGCTGCCCGATCGGCATAGTATGAAGATTCGCAAAACCAGCAATATGGGAGGTGTAGGTTGGCTGCATACGGCTCACAAACACGAAGTTTCCGGGAAGCTGCGCCCAGTATGTTTCTTGAAATTTCAAATCCTCACGAATCAATACCATGCCAAATTTAGCAAAATAGGCAATCGATTTTTTGATATTTTCTTCAAGTACTTTGATGGTATCAGAGAGAATAAAGATGGTGAGTTGCTGCTCGCCATAATCATTAGGATTATTGCGATTACTATCCAATAAGTTACGTAATTCAGAAAGTTGGGTAATATCGGGGTCTTCACTTAGCCGTTGATAATTAGAAATTTCCTGATATTCAAATAATATCTTACTTGCACGCACAAAATTGACTGTTTGCGTGACAATAAATTCCATCGGTAATTGCAAGAATTGGTCAATCACCCCCAGCGATGCTTCTTTATATTCTTTCAGCGTTAAGATGGCAGCAAAACGTCGCCTTCCTTGCGCACTACGGACTTCCATTGCATTAAACGAAAAAGTGATTTCCCCTGTGGTGAGGTAATGACAGAGATCCATTTCTACCACAGGCATAGGACGATCAACAAAGTTGATAATTTTTTCTAAGAAGCGAAGCTGTTCGGAATAATAGATGCCGTTTTCTTTATAAATGCCGAGGCGTGTCACGCCATATTCACTGAGATCCTCAATGATATTATTTACGGTCGCTTCTAATGCCATGTGTATTTTTTCAATGAAGCGATTGCGTGAGCGCAATTCAGCGGTGGGGAACAAACCTTGAATGAACCGCTTGGGTTGCAAAATCCGCGAAGTCTCTCCCTCATGCACAATGGTGATATAGACTTCGTTGGTGAATTGATGTTCAAAGCTATTAGCTTTCACCCATGCTTCATTGAAACTTCGGGAGAACTCATCAGGAAAATTGTTGGAGGATATATCAATCTTTTGATTGCTCCGAATCGTATGCAGCCATACGGCAAATGAATCATTGGGAACGTGACGTTTTAATGTGTCACGGATCAGGGAACGAAGCTCAGAGGCTTCTTTTTCTGCATTGAATGTTTCACGATTCAAGCCTGTAATTTTTATTGTCTGGCATACTTCACCATTTTTGGTGATGATGGTATGCTCGTCAAAAAAACAAGCATAGGGGACGAAATCGGACTCCTCCACATCATTCGTAATATCGCGGTAACGTTCTAAATCTCGTTGCGCTAATCTACGACGCTGATTGCGGGTGAGGTATCTCATCCCCTCATGTTTGTGTTTCATCATTATGCTGCTCTCTCTTATGGTACTTTCAGATTATACCAAAAGATTATGAAAGAGCATAATGAAATCAACCACACGAACCACCAGCGTTAGTGCTGAGTAGGGCAACTAATTGAGGCGCGCCGAATACAACGGCAACACCAAGACCAACGATGATTGCCATACCCCACGATACTTTACCCATCAATGCACCCACGCCGATGATGATGATTGCAAGCGTTGCGATACCAGCACCAACCTCTTGTGTGAACCACTCAACAACGTTACATAGGGTCTCGCCGATTGGGTTTGCTGATGCCAATTCAGGAAGGAAAAATGCTACAGCAAGTGCGATATATGTTAGGCTTTGTTTCATAATATTGTTCATAAAAAACTCCGTTTGTTATTATTATTGTTGTTGTGAAAAAACATCAACATCGATAACGGATGATTCAAGGTATAAAATACAGAAACGCTACTTTTGCTTTACCACGGTTCTGAATGATTATTCGATGTTTCATTTTGTTATGTGCCGATAAAGTTATAATAGCAATATAGTGTTACAGTTTTGTGACAATACTACATAAAATGAAAAAAAATAATAAAACAGCATAAAATGCAGTAAAACTTCGATGTATTTTTAGGTTTTACTTTGTGCCTTGCCCTAATGAGGAGCTTTGAAAAAATACTTGCAGCTTGTGACTCCCGTGCTATAAACGCACCATCATAAATTATGGAGTGAGAAGATGCCACATATAACATTTATATTGAACGATGGGACAGAGCGCGAAGTGTCTGCGGATGTCGGAACTTCTGTGTTGGAAGTCGCGCATAAACATCAGATTCCCCTTGAGGGTGCATGTGAGGGATCGTTGGCGTGTTCCACGTGCCATGTGATCGTAGAAGACACGTTCTTTGATAAACTTGTTCCTCCAAGCGAAGATGAAGAAGATATGCTTGACCTTGCATTCGGGTTGACACATACTTCGAGGCTAGGATGCCAAATTCTTATAACCGATGCATTGGACGGTTTGCGGGTGCGGCTTCCATCAGCAACAAAAAATAACTTGTCAGGATGATAAATACTATGTCGTATGAGAAAACAGACGCAACCGTAAAGAAGACGGATGATCAAGGGGTGGTTACATCATTATTAGTCGCAGCTTTTGTGATTGTATTGGTGGTGATTTCGTTTTTGGCTTATAAATCTGGGGTCGATCCTAAGCAACTCAAAGCGGATGTTGTGGCATTTCAAGCAAAAATTAGCGAACTCTATGCAGCCGAAGGCATTGATGTGAAGCTGGATTATGCCCAAATAGAAGCGGAAGGCGGCTTGTTCCGTAAAACTATTACGTTGAGCGATCCTTCTCTTGCGATTAAAACGGATAAGGTGCATTACACACTCGGTAGCACGAACGCGATCATTTCGCCGACAGATGAGCGTTATCATGAATTTACGGTAGAATTGGCATCGCCCGTGACGGTGCATTATGGTAATTCTTCGCGTGTAGCACATTTAGTGTCGCAAAAACCGTTCACGATTGCGTTGCTGAAAGATAAAGAAGATGGCAAATATTATTATCAAATGCCACTACATGAGCAATTTTCGTTGAAAGTTTCTGAGGGCGGTGCAGAAAAAATCTATGATATTACTGCAAAAGTAGAGGGTTCTGAACCATTGTCGCATGTTTCAGGGGCGTTTATCTATGGCGATATGAAGCATTATGAAGTAACAGCACAGTTGACGGATGCCACGATTGTGAATGATAAGGCAACGACACGTCTTTCTGAGGCATCCTATGTGTACTCATTGGAAGATGCGCAAGAAGTTTCTGAATTTCATGTTGGCAACGTCACGAGTGATCTGATTCCGCAAACATTAGCACCTTTGGCATTGGATGTGACACAACGTGCGCAAATTCATGATGAAGGAGCGCGTCGTGTGATTGATATTGAGCAAATGAAATTGGCGGGAACAGGATTCTCCGTAGATGTCGGTGGGGAACTCACCTTGAGTGATGGGGAATTATTACCATTGGCGCGCGTGCATGTATCCACTCAAGGTGCGGCGACATTGCTTGATGCATTAACGACAGCGAATATCATGCCAGCCACTATCAAAGAATTGGTTGTGACTTCCTTGAAGCGTATTGCTCCGTCATGGAATGGTAAAGTGGAAACACCTTTGGAATTTGCTTTGGTGCGTACTTCTGATTCTCCGTTTATGATTGGTGCAATGAAGGCTGATGAATTATTTGCAATGTTGTTTCAGCAATATTTTATGATGCAGCAACAAGCCATTCAAAATATGACTCCTCCTGCTGTGCAAGAGACGGATGCGCCAAAAACTGATGTACCAGCGGATGCGGTCACTCCTGAAGTAACACCAGAAGCGACTGAGTCAATCCCAGAAGAATCGAAGGTAGAACCTGAGGCTACCACAAACGCTACCCCAAAAGAGGGTGCAACTGTCGCACCTGAGGTTGCACCAAGCGATGTGCCTGCAAAGGAAGGGGTGACTCCTGAAGCTACTCCTGCAGCGCACTAATGAGGGATGGTGACGTGGATGTAGTGCCATCATGGCGGTTGGATGATCTCTTTGCACATCCTGATGCCCCTGAGCTTCATGAACATATGCAGCGCGTGCGTGATGACGTTTTCGCATTCGCTGCATCATGGCGAGGCAAGTTGCAAGGAGCGGATGGGCAGGGGCTTGCTGCTGCGATAGCTGCCTATGAGCGCATTCACGATGATCTTGGTTGTGCCTCATCTTACGGAGATTTACTTTTTGCGGCTGATGCCCATGATGCGAAGGTCATCGCAACCTATCAAGCCATAGAAGAATGGGCAAATGAGCTAGCGACGCATTTGGTGTTTTTCTCCCTTGAAATTAATCAGATGGCATGGGATCATCTTGAGGCGTTGTGCCTCACTACACAAGAATTGGCGCATTATCTTCCATGGTTGCGTGATGTGCGTGATGCGCAACCGCACCAGTTGGATGAACGCACTGAGCAATTATTTATTGAAAAATCTATCAGTGCGCATCATGCATGGATTCGTCTTTATGATGATCTGTGTGTGCGCATGAAGATACAAATAGGCGATGCATCCTATTCACTGACGCACGCTATTGACATGCTGAGTGATGCCCATGCGCAGGTGCGCTATGATGCGGCGAGTGCCTTAGCGCAGGCATTTGCGCAACATAAAGATAATTTTGCACTGATATTGAACGTGTTGATGAAGGATAAAGCGATTGATGATGCGTGGCATCATTTTGCGACACCCGATGCGGAGCGTCATCTAGCGAATCAAGTCGAGCCTGAGATTGTAGCGCGATTGGTAGAAAGCGTGACAGCACATTATGCCGATATATCGCATCGTTATTATCGCTTCAAAGCCAAGATGATGGGGCGTGAGCGGTTGCATTATGCTGATCGTAATGCGCCGATTGATTGGGGGATTGAATCTGAAACCTACATCCCATGGCAAGATGCGAAAAATATGGTGTTGGATGCGTATCGTGCTTTTTCACCGCATATTGCGTCACTTGCACAGCGATTTTTTGATGAAGAATGGATTGATGCCGATGTGCGTGATGGCAAAACTTCGGGGGCATTTTCGCACCCTGTCACGCCCTCAAAACATCCCTATATTTTGATGAATTATCAGGGAAAAATGAATGATGTCATGACGTTGGCGCATGAGCTTGGGCATGGCGTGCATCAGTTGCTTGCCGCACATAATGGCGCGTTGATGGCGGATACGCCGCTAACATTGGCGGAAACTGCTTCGGTGTTTGGTGAACAGCTTGTATTTCGTCATTTGTTGGAACAAGCCCCCGATCCGCGCATGAAACAACGCTTAATGGCGGATAAGATCGAAGATATGCTGAATACGGTCGTGCGGCAAATTGCGTTTTATCATTTTGAGATGCGGGTGCATCAAGCGCGCAAAGATGGGGAGCTTTCCGCAGAAGCGATTGCGCAGCATTGGTTTGATGTGCAGCAAGAAAGCCTTGGTGATGCATTTGATTATGATGATGATTATGCCTATTATTGGTGCTATGTTTCGCATTTTTATCATTCCCCTTTTTATGTCTATGCCTATGCGTTTGGGGAGTGCCTCGTACACGCACTCTATGCACGCTATGAATATGAGAAATCTCAGCATAATGCGCCGTGGTTTTTAGAGCGTTATACGGAGCTTTTGGCAGCAGGTGGCACGCAACGTCATAAGGAATTATTGCAGCCTCTTGGGTTGGATTTAGCCGATGCGGGATTCTGGAATCAGGGGATGCAACAGATGGTACGGTTGATGGATGCGCTCGAAGCAACGCTTGCATGAGTGTGCGTTGGTCGGATAGTGCGTGCCTGTTGCGCGTGACGTTACTCAATGAAGATGATGCAATGGTCGATATGATCTCTCATCATCATGGTCGGGTGCGGGCGGTGGCGCGTCGTGCCATGACTCCCGCTTTGCGTGCGATCTATCAGCAAACGAATCTTCTTACCGTTCATGTGCAAGCGCGTGATGAACAGGCTTTAGGGCATATGGATGCTGAGATCATCACACCCTATTGCGCCTTATTGGCAGGTGAACGTTGGCGTTGGTATGCAGCGCAAGCAGCAAGTGCGGTATTGCTTAAAGCCCTAGGGGAAGGGGATGCTGCGTCTGAGATGTATACGCTTCTTGTGCATTATTATGATGCACTGGCGCATCGCACCCAAAACGCACAACAGGCAGTGATGCTGCATACGTTGATGGAGTTTCATTTATTGGGTTTTATGGGGTATGGGTTGGATCTTTCCTGCTGTGCCGTGACGGGAAGTGTGGATGATCTTGCCTATATTTCTCCGAAGACAGGACGAGTCGTTACCCGCGAGGTAGCAGAACCGTACCGTGAAAAATTATTCCCCTTGCCGCTTTATTATCGTGATGCGAGCTATAGCCCAACAGCGCGTGAAGTCTATGATGCCCTCATCATGAATAGCTATTTTTTACGCACACGCTTGTTTGAGGCGCATCATGGGATGCTTCCTGAAGCACGTATCCGCTTAGAAGAAAGTGCGCATGGATGGTTGATGCCCTAATGAAACCTTATATGGGGCAACTCTATTAACTGCGTGATTTTCTGATAAATTTTGTGTATAGTGCGTTTTTGCAAGCACAAGGTTATTGAGATGGCACGACAACAAGGTTTTGA
>RDZH01000006.1 GCA_004293935.1 Alphaproteobacteria bacterium
CATCCTCAATAATTTCAAATCCGACCCGCATTATAATCAATGGCGCGACCTCCTCACCATCGATGAAATCCTAGCAAAACGCTTAAGGCAGGAGTGATGTTTTGGGGCTAATGTGCGATTTTCATGCAGGATTGTGCGTTTATGCTTTTCAAATGCTTCAGATTGTGGTTAAAGAGAAAATGCTAGAGAGATTGTGGTTGTTCCACAAATCAATGGGGCATTATGTATGTTATTAATTTATCACACTATCGAACACGGATTATGAGCAGTAATAAACGCACTCCCATTTATGAAGGTAAAGCAAAACAGATTTTTGAAGGCCCTGAGCCTGGAACATTGATTGCGCATTTTAAGGATGACGCAACGGCGTTTAATAATCAAAAAAAAGGACAAATACGCGGTAAGGGGGTGATTAACAATAAGATTTCTGAATATCTGATGTTACGTCTTTCAGAAATTGGTATCCCGAATCATTTTATCCGCACCCTCAATATGCGCGAACAGCTTATCCGTGCGGTTGAGATTGTGCCGTTGGAAGTGATTGTGCGTAACGTAGCAGCGGGTAGTTTTGCGAAGCGTTTCGGTGTGCCTGAAGGTAGTGCGCTGCGGATGCCTATTGTAGAATTTTGTTTGAAAAATGATGAGCTTGGCGATCCATTTGTGACGGAAGACCATATTTTCTCGTTTGATATTGCTGATCCGATGGAAGTGGATGATATTCGGTTGATGTCCATGCGCATCAATGATTTTATGAATGGATTATTCCGTGGCGTTGGATTGCGCTTGATCGATTTTAAGATTGAATTTGGGCGTATCTATGATGAAGAAGGGCGATCAAAAATTATTCTTGCGGATGAAATTAGCCCCGATTCATGCCGTCTATGGGACGTGACAACGGGTGAAAAATTAGATAAGGATCGGTTTCGTCAAGATATGGGCGGGGTCGAGGAAGCCTATCAAGAAGTGGCGAAGCGTCTTGGTGTGCTGCCAAGTGCGCATATTGCGGAGTTGGATGATAAGCGTGTCGAATCATAAAATTGGGATTTTTTAAGACATAAATTGATGAGAATGATAAGGGTGAGATTATGAAAGTCTATATCTATGTGACATTAAAAGCGGGAGTGCTAGACCCTCAGGGGCAGGCAACAGAACATGCGCTGAAACATTTAGGTTTTGATGGTGTTTCGTCTGCGCGTATTGGGAAATATATTGAGCTTGACGTAGCGGATACAACGCAAAAAAGTGATGTCGTTGCGATGTGTGAGGGTTTGCTTGCTAATACTGTGGTGGAATCCTACCGTATCGAAATGTCGAGGGATGCGGCATAATGATGAAAGTTGCAGTCATTGTATTTCCGGGGTCAAACTGTGATGGCGATGCACAATCGGCACTTGCCGCTATGTTTGAAGGGCGTTGGGGGCGTGAAGTCAAGGGTTCTGTGCAGCGTGTGTGGCATAAAGATACCCAATTACCTGATGTTGATTTAGTGATTCTTCCGGGTGGCTTTTCGTATGGCGATTATTTGCGCTCTGGTGCTATGTCGGCACGCGCTCCCATTATGGAGGAAGTGCGCGCTCATGCGGCACGCGGGGGCTATGTCATGGGAATTTGTAACGGCTTTCAGATATTAACTGAAGCAAAATTACTTCCTGGCGCGTTGATTCGTAATCGTGATTTGCGCTTTATTTGCCGTAATGTGCATGTGCGCGTGGAGCATCATCGTAGCGTTTATAGTTCGCTCTATCAGAATCAACAAGTGATTCAGCTTCCTGTTGCCCATCATGATGGCAATTATCGTTGCGATGAAGCAACGTTGAAAGCGCTTGAGGATGGTGAGCGTATTCTATTCCGGTATTGCGATAGTGCAGGGCGCATTAGTGATGCGAGCAATATCAATGGATCGATCAGTAATATTGCAGGTATTACCAATGCAAAAGGTAATGTTCTTGGCATGATGCCACATCCTGAACGTGCCTGTGATCCTCTGACGGCAGGGATTGAAGGGCGCGTGACGTTCTTATCCTTGATGGAAAATGTTGTTGGCTAGGGCAAGCGGTGGATAATCTTTTTTAGTCAAACGACTAGAGTGTTGCTGGATGCCTGCTTGCGCAGGCATGACGATATGCAATGAATTTGTGTATTCTACCGTTCTTATGAAAAAATTAGCCTTCTTTAGGCATGATGTGACGATGAGCTATCGTCGATTTTTTTCATGGATTGGCAAAGCAATGCCCGTATGCATTGTTCTGTGTGCTGCGTGGGTTTATATATCCTCGCCGCCTATGATGACGTGGATGCGGAATAAAATTTTCGATCATTATCAAACTATCGAGCCGCGTCCCTATGAGCCTATGCCCGTGACGATCATTGATATTGATGAGGCAAGCCTTGCAAAAATTGGTCAGTGGCCGTGGCCAAGAAAATATATGGCGGAGTTGCAGCGTCGGTTAGTGGAGGCGGGCGCAACGTCAGTAGGCTATGATATTGTTTTTGCTGAAGCGGATCATACCTCTGCTGATTCCATTTTGCCACTTTGGGGGGATGTGATCCCCATAAGCGAGGCAATGCGGGCGCAATTACCTAATTTTGACACGCAATTTGCGCACGCACTTGAAGGTACGCCAACGGTGATGGGCTATGTTTTGGATATGACGGGGCGTTCATTGCAACCTGCGCCCTATGGTTTTGCCTATAAAGGGGAGGATCCGCTGAGGTTTGCCATGCCTTATTCGGGGGCGATTTTATCCCTGCCAATCTTGATGAACGCCTCACAAGGGCATGGTGCGCTGAATGCGATTCCTGATGATGATGGGCTGATTCGCAAAGTACCGCTTGTCTATCGTGTGGGGGATAAGATGGTGGCGAGTCTTGCTGCTGAAATATTACGTGTCGCGCAAGGTGCATCCACCTATATGATTGATGCCGTAGAGACTGGCATCACGTCGGTGAAAATTGGTGCGATGACAATTCCGACGGATCGTCATGGGCATGTGTGGGTGCATTATACTCCCTATCAAGCCTCGCGCTATATTCCCGCATGGGAGTTGTTTGAGGCAGGGTTTGACAAAACGCGCATTGAGGGGCATCTTATTTTGATTGGTACATCTGCGGCAGGACTCAAAGATATTCGATCCACACCGTTGAACCCTGTCACGAACGGGGTGGAAATCCACGCGCAACTATTAGAGCAGATATTGTTGCAGCATTATCTTGATCGCCCTGATTGGATTGATGCAGTAGAGCTTTGCACCTTGCTGGTATGCGGTGTGCTGGTGTGGGTGATTACCTCATGTGCGTCACCATTATGGGGGGCGTTGTTTGCGCTGGTGGTGGCAGCATCATCTTTAGGGGTGAGTTGGATGGCGTATAGTCATGATCGCTTATTGACCGATCCCATTTCGCCGTTGGCAGTGGTGATTATGGTGTATCTTTGGATGATTGTACGCAGGACGATGCGATCAGAGTTTGAGCGTATGCAGATTCGTCATGCCTTCAGCCATTATATGTCTCCCGCGTTGGTGGAGCAGTTAGCCAAACATCCAGAGCGTTTGACGCTGGGAGGGGAAATGCGCCCAATGACGGTGCTTTTTTGTGATATTCGTGGCTTTACCACCCTTTCTGAGCAGTTTGATGCGGTGGGATTGACGAAGTTTATTAATAGCTTTTTAACGCCGATGACTGCAGAGATATTGAACCATCAAGGCACGATTGATAAATATATTGGTGACTGTATCATGGCATTTTGGAATGCGCCGATAGATGATGAGGAACATGCTTTGCATGGCTGTCGCGCTGCATGTGCGATGGTGAATGCGGTGGCGCAGCTTAATATGATACGGCAAAAACAGAGTTTAGAGGATGGTACGCGCTTTTTGCCTGTCAATATTGGGGTGGGACTCAATAGTGGCGTATGTTGCGTTGGGAATATGGGATCGGAACAACGGTTCGATTATTCGGTGTTGGGGGATAGTGTGAATCTTGCCTCACGGTTGGAAGGGCTGAGTAAATATTATGGAGTGACCATCATTATTGGCGAGCGCACCTATCAAGATGTTAGCATGATGGCGTGCATGGAGCTGGATTGCGTGATGGTGAAAGGAAAAACTGAACCGACACGCATCTATGCGTTGCTGGGGGATGAGATATTGCGCGAACATTATGTCTGGGCTATTCTTGCATTAACCAATAGCGCGATGTTGGATGCCTACCGAACGCAACATTGGGACGCGGCAGAGCATCATTTGGCAGATTTGCCCCGCCATGCAGTCGCGTTAGGCTTTTCGTTGGATGATTATGCGGGGCTTTATCGTGATCGGATTGAGCATTATCGCGCCCATCCTCCTGCTCCTGATTGGGATGGAGTGTACCGAGCAACCGAAAAATAGCGTATAGTCGTTTGACAAAAAATGTCTCATTTTTTATGTCAAGTGCGACTATAACACTATGATATAATGGAAGCACTATACTATCTTCCCATGCCCCCGCCACCTGATGTGCCAGCAAAACGATTCCAACGATCCGCAGAAGCGCGTTTTTTTCCCGTGAGTTTATCACGAATCATTTGTGTTTGGGCTGACCATACTACGGTATCGGGGCGCGTTTCCGCTTCCCTAGATGCTTCTTGGAGTCCTGCTAAAAATGCTTGCTGTGCTTCAACCGCGAGATCAGTGGCACGATGATGTTGCGCAACCTGACGGTAGATAAGTTGTACACGCTTGACACGGGCGCGTGCTAATGCTTTTTTGTCAAGTTTTTCCAAACACACACCTGAAGATTAGGGGGCAAGCCTTATGATGAATGATTATAATCGTTTTAGCGCGTTGATGCAACCGTCAAAAAAAAGATAGGCACGGCGACATGATGAATGTCAGCGTGCCTATCTTAGAACTATTCAATTCGTCATTCTTAGCGCAAGGCAGGAATCCAGCAAAATACTATGTTATGGATACCAGCTTATCGCTAGTATGACAAAAGCATTGTCAAAAACTACGCGTCTTTTTTCGTGGTTTTAGTACGAACATCAACAATTTTATCAACCAAGCCAAATTTCAACGCATCTTCCGCGCTCATAAAATTATCACGTTCCATGGATTTTTCAACATGGGCAAGTTTTTGCCCTGTATGATGCACATAAAGATTATTCAAGCGTTTTTTCAGGCTTAATATCTCTTGTGCATGGATTTCGATGTCCGTTGCTTGCCCTTGATAGCCACCCGAAGGTTGATGAATCATGATACGCGCATTCGGCGTGACATAGCGCATCCCTGCTTCCCCTGCGGTTAAAAGCAATGACCCCATAGAAGCCGCTTGCCCAATACATAAGGTGGATACTTTCGGACGAATATATTGCATCGTATCATAAATTGCCAGACCTGATGTCACGATGCCCCCAGGGGAATTGATGTACATCGAAATGTCTTTTTCCGGGTTTTCCGATTCCAAGAACAATAATTGCGCCACGATTAAGGTGGACATAGTGTCTTGCACGGGCCCTACGGCAAAAATGATACGCTCTTTTAATAGACGTGAAAAAATATCATAGGAACGCTCACCACGACTGGTTTGCTCCACCACCATGGGAACGAGTTCCGCATAGGCATCCAACATATCATTTTTAGTGAACATTACGCATTATCCTTTTTTTTGCTCGTTTTCTTGGTAGCGTCATTATCGTCTACCACATTTGCATCAGTGTCGTCTTTTTTCAAAGAAGATGCAGCTTTTTTCTGAGCAGAAGGCTCTTTTTCGGATGAATTTTTTGCGTCCGTGGCAGATTTCTCGCCTTCCTTAGAAGATTTGTTGGAACGCAAGGTTTCCTCATAGGCTTCTTCTTCAGCGATAATTTCCTCTAAGGTACGTGCCACTTCTTCACGTTTCACAAGACCGAGGATATAATCAACCGCTTTTTCTTCAAGAATAGGACCACTCAATTCTTGCAAAGCACGTGGGTTTTTCTGATAGAATTCAATGACTTTTTGCTCTTGTCCGGGGAAGTTACGTGCCTGTGCAAAGAGTGCAGATTGCATATCTTCTTCGGTAATACGCAGATTATTGCGTCCTGCTAATTGGGAGAGATAAATCCCTAAACGCACACGACGTTTTGCGATGGCGTTATAATCTTCACGCTCAGCATCAACGATAGATTCATCTTCATTATTGGCGCGTGCTTCTTGCTTCGCTTGACGCATGATGGATTCAAGTTCAAGCTCCAGCATTTTAGAAGGAATATCAAAATCGCACAACGGATCAAGCGCATCAAATAAATGACGCTTGATATAATTGCGGATGATGCCCTCTTGTTCGCGATCAATCATACGGCGCATAAAGGTGGTTAAGCCTTCAAGATCGGGAAAACCGATTTGTTTAGCAAATTCCTCATCTAATTCAGGCGTCACCGCTTCTTGCACTTGATGAATGGTTACATCAAAACGCGCTTCTTTGCCTGCTAAGTTCGCTTCATGGTAGGATTCTGGGAAGGTCACGGTAATGCTGCGTTGCTCGCCTGCGTGCGCCCCGATTAATTGATCTTCAAATCCGGGGATGAAATCACCCGATCCAAGTACCAGTGAATAATCGCTACCTTCACCGCCGTCAAATGCTTCATCGCCCAAAAACCCTTTGAAATCAATACGCACTGCATGACCGCTTGCTGCTTTCGTATCCTCTGGAAGATCGTTAAACGTGCGACGACGATCCGTAAACATTTTTGCACGCTCAAGCACTTGTTCATCTGTGATGGGGATGATAGGGGTGCGTAATGTGATGGAGGAGAGGTCTAAATCTGGAGATTCGGGCATAATTTCAAAAGATGCCGTAAAGACTAATGGCTTGTTTTCTTCGTATTTTTCCACAACATCAATCGCTGGTTGCAACGCGGGCATGACATTATGTTGTGTGTAAATGGCGGAAAGCGCATCTTGTACTGCTTCTTCAAGCGCATCACCGAGTGCATTTGGTGTGTAGCGTTGCTTGAGTAGGCTAAGTGGCACTTTACCCGGACGAAACCCCGGAATCTTGACTTTTTGACCAATGCGCATCAATTCGGCGTTGATTTTTTCTGCAATATGGGCATGGCTAATCGTCACCGTATAGGCGCGCTGTAAGCCCTGATGTTCAGTTTCGTGGATAATAAAAGATTCAGTCATAAGATGCATCGCTTGTTCTGTGGTTATTATGTATAATTTATCTAAGATATACTCTATTTTATGATTTGATTGCAACAGCTTTATTTTATTGCTACTATCCGTAGTATGAAAAAAATTGCTGTCCAGATGGATCATCCGCACCAACTCAACCCCAAAGGGGATTCCACGATTGTTTTGCTGCGTGAGGCGCAAAGGCGTGGGTATGATCTCTATTATTATCATCCAACAACGCTACGCCTTGCACATGAGGAGGTGAGGGGGGAAGTGAGGGCGATGCTGCATCCGATGACCCTGCATGAGGCGGATATGTGGTATCAACTAGGTGCGCCACGCATTGCGCCGTTGAATGCTATGGATGTCATCCTTATGCGGCAAGACCCGCCTTTTGATATGGCATACATCACCGCTACCTATTTTTTAGATACGTTACCGCAAGAGGTGCGGGTGCTGAATCACCCGACCGCAGTGCGTAACCATGCGGAAAAATTATTGCCGTTGCGCTATGCGGATGCGATGCCACCAACGCTTATCACTGCCGATCATCAAGAGATTCTTGATTTTCTTGAAAAGCATCATGATGTGATTCTTAAGCCACTCTATGGATGGGGGGGGCATTCGGTGTTGCGCTTGCGATTAGGTGGAGATAATGTCCATGCTTTGCTGGAAATGCTCGGGCGCACTCATAGCCTGCCCATGATTGCACAACCGTTTTTGCCTGAGGTTGCAACACATGATGTGCGGGTGGTGTTGATTGGTGGTATGGTTGCGGGTGCGTTTGCGCGTATTCCCGCATCTGGTGAAGTGCGAGCAAATATGCGCGTGGGTGGCGTGCCTGTAGCGCATCAACTCACGCCTAAACAAGAAGCCTATTGTGCGCGACTTGCGCCCGATCTTCACGCCTTGGGATTATATTTCACGGGGGTAGATTTTATTGGGGATTATCTTACTGAAATCAATGTGACATCCCCAACAGGGCTGCGTACTCTTGAACGGCTTTATGATGCTGCGCCTGCTGTGATGTTTTGGGATGGAATTTAGGTTCTGTTGCTTTTTCTACTGTTGCTTTTTCTACTGTTGCTTGGCAAGCAAATGGCGTTTTGCTAGGCTTCCGCTACTCATGTACCTTAAGTACACTCCGTTGCGGTTCTCGCAAATCTGCCATTTTCGCTAGCGTATCAGCGAAAAATCAATAGAACCTAGGTTCTGTAAAGCAATGTAGGCGTTGTTACTGGATGCCTGCCTTGTGCCAAGTATGACGCAAACTCATGCAACTTAGGCACTATGCGCTAATGATAAGCCCGTAAGTGCATCTTCGATGAGGGCGCGTACCTCACGCTGATCGATTAATACGGCGTGATAATGCGTTCCTATATCGATGATATGCCCCTTGCTGTCCATCGGTGGGTCGCATAGAAGCATACGATGGATGCGGTGTAGGGCTAAATGGACACTTTGCATGTTGACATCCATCAATAAAATGCCTAAGGCATCATCGCCCATGCGCGCCACCATATCATCCCCGCGTAAGTTGCGCCGTATCACGCGCCCACAATGCGCAAGGAGGGATGTTCGTTGTTCTGATCCATAAATTTGTACGGATTTATCCAGTTGAATATAGGCAAAACATGCATCAATCTCACGGGTGCGGATGACTTCTTGCGCTTGACGTATCATCGTGATCATCGCCGTGGTATCAGGCAAGCCCGTAGCTTCGTCATGGGAATGAATAATATCATCCGTGAAATAACGTATGGCATTAAGGGTGCGCGGGGAGAAGATAAGACGAAACATCGCTTCACGCCCTTGCGCCATCATACGGGTGATGTTGAATCCTATCGGATGCTCGCTGCCATCTGCATGACGTAGGGTGATGGTGCGTTGTTTACTTAATAAATCTAAGAGATCCGTGCCGTGTATGTCATATTCAAGTTCTTCTTCCAATAATTCTTGCGTCGCAACGCCAAGAATGCTTGTTAAAGGATGATTCGCTAAGGGAGAAGATAGCCCAAGATGCTGCTGTGCCGCGCCGTTCATTTCGACAATCTGCACGGTGCGATCATGATTTCTTTGCGCGATGAGCAACGCACCTTCATTGTAACGCGATGATGTTTCCATGATAGTTAATCCCCCATATGCAAAGGATTGTACCATAGAAATATTAAAAAACTCTATCGATGAAATCCTTTTTTTTAACCTTGGGAGGGGCTTTGCCCAGAAGTTTGTAGCTACGTTCGTACCATTCGGTTTCAGGGAAATTATGCCCTAGCACTGAGGCATAACGCATCGCTTGCTCCTTGATGCCCAAGAGTAGATAGACTTCCACAAGACGATGCAACGCTTCAGGGGCATGGCTGGTTGTTTGAAACTCCTCAATCACCGCACGAAAGCGATTGGCTGCTGCAAGATATTCTTTATGTTGAAGATAATAGCGACCAATCATCATATCTTTGCCCGCAAGATGATCTTCAGTCAGATCAAGTTTGAGTTTCGCATCACGGGCATAATCCGTATTGGGGAAACGACGCATCACATCGCGCAGGGCTTTGCGTGCTTTGCGCGTATTGCCTTGATCCCGCCCGACATCGGCTATTTGCTCATAATAGGACAGACCGATCATATAATAAGCGTAGGGTACGGAAGGATGAGAGGGGTAGACTTCCAAAAAGCGTTCTAAGGTAATGACGGCATCATCATACATCGTGCCACGATAATAGGCATAGGCTGCCATAATTTGCGAGCGTGCTGCCCATTCAGAATAGGGATAGTGGCGTTCGACATCATCAAATGCTTCCGCTGCCTCTTTGTAGGTTTTCTGCCCGAGCATATCGCGTGCTTCACGGTACAGATCTTCCACGGGGCGTTGCTCTTGCTCTTGCGTCAGACGCTCACGTTCTGCATCGTCCGAACAGCTCATTAACCATACACAGCCCACAACCATGAAGCCAATGCGCCGGAAAGAAAAATATCGTGTATCACTCATGATAGTTGTTATACTGATTGATGCATCAAAAGAGAAGCGCAAAAATCATTTCTTGTGCGATATTATTATGGTGAGACTTTTGTCTAAGTCTATCAATGTGTTGTGCCTTTGATGTGCTGGTATCCATAGGGCATATAATGTTGCTGGATTCCTGCCTTACGCCAAGAATGACGACACCTAAGAGTGTGGTGTATTATGCAGAACAGTCTCCATAGGTTCTCAGAGGGACTAACTGCCGCCGCTACCACCACCACGTAGGAATCCTGCAAATCCGTCACGCGCTCCTTCAAGGAAGCGTCCGCTGCGAGAATTGGCAAGGAAACTATTGCCCATTTGCGTTAAACGACCCTCCATAGGGAGGCGCGCACTCATCATGATGCCGACGCCACCACCACCAATACTCGTGGCTAATCTGGGAGCTAAGGACAATACTTGTGATGCGATATAGGCAAGGATTGCTAAGCTAAGCAATTCTTTGGTCATATATTTCACCATCTCTTGTGATCCGCCTACCGCCATATTGGTGGGGGTAATGGCAGTTCCTGTACATCCAATGGATTCTTTTATCGATGCGGTGTCTGATGCGGGAGCGCATAAGGTACACCAATTATTATAATCCAACCGTTGCCCATCATGATAGACGATTTTATCATAGGGCTTGACGGAATCTAAGATGCCTTTGATTTTATCATCAAATGGGAGCGAAAGCATGGTAGCAATAAAGGCAAAGACGATGAAAATCTGCATCGCAAATCCAAGCAACATCCCAACCCATTTGTCAAAAAGAGTTTTCGTGGTATTGAACAATGCAAAACCGAAATAGAGCGGCGCAAGCGTAATGAGGAACATAATGCCTGTCATCGCCATTAAATAACCAAGCACGGTACGCACAAACACCATGGCAAATTGTACCATCACATAGAGACCAATGGTGAAAAAAGGCGGTACGGTCACGGCAAGGGTGAATAAAAGCGCGAGGATATTATTGTCACAACGTGCTGCGCCCTCTGCTGCTTGTGCATCCCCTTGTAATTGCAAAAACTCGCCGACACGCTCATCCATCCAACTAAAAATAGACGGAACATCCGATAGACCACGTTTCGTTCCTAAGATGCCGATGACGATCTCCGTACTTTCATTGATAAAGCCCACCAGTCCCGTATAGAGAATATCAATGGTAAGCTCTGGATACATAGCAAACCCGGATATAATGGAAATTTTCGCCAGAACAACCATGATGCTTTTGAATGAAAAATCGATGATTTGAAAAGCATACATCGCACCCGTACATGCAACAAAAAGGGTCAAGGCAGCATAAAAAGGTTCTCTAAATGCTTTAATCATCCCAAAATATACGGAACTCAGCACTTCCACCGTGGTGACTTGATAATGGCAGACAAAGCTGGTAAAAATATGCTCCATGGCAGGACCGCGATCACATTCGCCACGGCTCATATCCACGAGGATCGAAGGCAGCGTTTGGGCATAGGCTTCCGAGCTGAACACCATCAAGACAGCCAACATCAGCATGAAGATCGCACCGTCTTTTGCTTGGATTGCTATTCTATGCCTTATGCGATACCAGTCATTCACACGCCTTACCCTTATCTGTCATGCTAAACTATAGTTAGTATTTTACACTAATTTATTGCAATAGTCACTTACTTTTAATATAAATAGTCACGTTTGACTTGAATAATTGCGTAGGTGTGATCTTAAGCATTCAGCAAATACGAAATGATAATCGCCTGAAAAACGCTCAATCCCCAAAACACCATCTGAAATTCTTTCTTGCGTGTTTTATGGCGCAATTTCTTCTGGCTGTATAATGCGCCTAATGTTCCACCAAAAAACATCAAAAAATGCAGGGTCGATTCTGGTACGCGCCATCGTCGCTTAATGGCAGCTTGCTTATCGTAATAGTAAAAGGCAACCGTGATGAGATTGATGGCGATAGCATAGAGAACGAAATACCACCAAGGCATTTGTTGCAATATGTGCGCCCAATATCTCCAACTATGAAACATGAAACTGAGTATGCATTTCTTGAATAAAATCGCAAGGAAAAAGATAGGTTCTTGCATCTTTAGACCGATCTTGATATATGATAGTGCTATGATGTTGCATAGACTGACTATTGAACATATTGTGTTGATTGAAAAAGTCACCTTATCCTTTGAGCGCGGACTTACCGTATTTACGGGGGAGACGGGCGCGGGTAAATCGATTCTTCTCGATGCGCTTGGTTTGGTGCTGGGGGCGAGGGCGGATGCCTCACTGGTGCGTCATGGGCAGGATGCGGCGCGGGTGAGTGCGGAGTGGGATATTCATGATCGTGCTGATTTGCAGGCATGGTTGCAGGAAGAAGGGATTGAGACGGATCATATGCTTTTGGTGCGACGTGTGCTGAAAAAAGATGGCACGTCAAAAGCATGGATTAATGATCACCCTGTGACAGTTAAGTTATTGAAAAATCTAGCACATCATCTTGTGGCATTGCATGGGCAGCATGATCAGCGTATGTTGGGGGATGCGGGATCATACCGTGATCTATTGGATGCCTATGCAGGTGCATTAGCGCAACGTCGGGTGGTGGCGGATGCCTATCACGCATGGTCGCGCTCCCAAACAGAACGAGAGACGCTGCATCAGCAACTGGCGCAAGCGGAGCGTGAACGTGACTATATGGAGCATGTGTGCAAAGAACTTACAAGCCTTGCCCCGCAGCAGGGTGAAGAAGATGAACTTACGCAGCAGCGCATAGCCATGGTCAGTGCAGAAAAACGCCTACGTGCAGTGCGTGAAGCAAGTGAACAACTTAATGGTGCATCGCCGATTGCGTCACAATTAGCCCGAACGCATACACTTTTGTTGCGCTCAGAATATGCCGAAGAACCGCATATTGCTCATGCCCTCGATGCATTGGATCGGTGTCTGAATGAATTAGCCGAAGCAGAAACGCATCTTGAACAGTTGTTACGGCATGATCATCATGATGCACGGGCGCAAGAACGGATAGAAGATCGCTTATTTGCGTTAAAAGATATGGCGCGCAAATATCGTACCTCGTGCGATGGTTTGGTGGAATTATGGCAGGATGCACGAACCAAAATCACCGCGTTGCAGCACAGCACTGCCACCTTGAACGCGCTTGATGCACTATGTGCGCAGCATAGGGAGCATTATCTGCATGAGGCAGAAATACTGCATCAGATGCGCCTTGGTGCGATTGATGATTTATGCCACGCGGTGCATGAGGAGCTTGCGCCACTAAAAATGCAGGCAACGCGCTTTCGCGTGCAGTGTGCTTTGTTGGAAGAAGCGTGCGCCACAGCACATGGCTTAAGTGAGGTAGTGTTTGAAATTTCCCCCAATGCGGGTACGCCGTTTGCACCACTTGGGGCTATTGCCTCAGGTGGAGAATTATCACGCTTTATGCTTGCAATCGCGGTGGTGATGCGGCGTGTGCATCCCCCGCATATGATGATTTTTGATGAAATTGATACGGGTACAGGCGGAGCGGTGGCAGAAGCGATTGGGGAGCGGTTGGCGCGTCTTGGGCAGCAACATCAAGTGGCGGTTGTGACGCATTTGCCACAGGTGGCAGCGCAAGGTACGATGCATTATCATATACGCAAAACCACGGATGGCAATCAGACGACCACCCATGTGACGCGTTTAAGCGAGGATGAACGCCATGAAGAAATTGCACGTATGCTTTCTGGGGCGCGCATTACGCAAGAGGCACGTCATGCCGCTGCACGGTTGTTGGCGCATGATGAATCGTAGTGCAACCTATCTCTTGCCATCATGTAGTGAAGTTGCTATGATGCGGTTTTTAAGATATATAATTTAAGAGAGAGTGAGTGATGAACCAAGCATCTGAAAGTTACGTTGCGATGTTTCACGGAGCGATTGCGCTTGCGTGGCATGATAGTATTTTGGCGCAACAAGAACAGCAACAATTACACACGCTCATTGAGAAAAATATCAAACTTTCTTCACAACAGAAGCAAGAACTTGCAGCAGGCATCACGCAGCCTTTGTCGTTGACGGATATTTGGTCACGCATTACCGATCCGTTGGATCGTGCGCACCTTATTAATATCTCCATGCTTATTTTCTGGAATGATGGGGACTATTGCGATCATGAAGAACGTGCCTATGATTTTATGTATGAACAACATCATGAGACCCTTGATATTGCAGGGTTGCGCGCCGAAATCGCGTCGATGGCAAATGAATCTCGCGCTCGTATTGAACGAGAAGAATCAGACCGCTATTATGCCATGAGTATTCCTGCTCGTATCCTTGCTTATGTAGAAGAACTTATCTGATTATTCGTCTATGGTGCAGCGCGATCTTCCTTCGACCTCAGAGAGACAACCTGTCATTGGGGTCTCATGCCATAGTGCCTCGGGTATGTCCACGACTGCCCTTATAACGCAGCTTAGAATGCTTGGTGCTGTACCTGTGATCTTGGATTGGAAAAATGCAGATGCAGCGCAGGATGCTACGCACCTAGATGGTGTGATAGTGATGGGATCGCCTCCGGATATGAATCCAGCAGAATATGGACACGCCCCTCATCCGCAATCAGGCAAAATGCTTGGCAATGATACGCCCGTTTTTGTTGATCCGAAGCGTGCAGATTATGAAAACACGATGATTGATGCTGCACTGGAACATGGCGTGCCGTTGATGTCGGTATGTCAAGGCTTTCAGCGATTAAATGTACGCCTTGGGGCAACGCTGCATCAACATGTGCCCGAACTTTTGCATAGTGAGGATGAATATCCTACCTGTCAAGTGCAGAAAAATATCCCTCCTTTTACACCAACGAAATGGATTGGTATCAAACAAGATTCGCAATTAGGAAGGATTGCCACGAAGCATGGTTATTTTGCGCCTGATTCTGATGCTTCCGTGGATGAGGATGGGGTCATATGGCATTATGATAATGCGTTGCATCATCAAGCGGTGCAGATGGCAGGGGATGGCTTGATGGTTAATGCAGTCTCAGAAGATGGGCTGATCTATGGGGTTGAAGCTGATCCCGAAGGGAAATATGCAGGGCAGTTTATTCTTGGTATACAATTTCATCCGGAATTTTCTGCAAGTATGCGGAGTCTGGATATAATGGCAGCCTTTGCTGAAGCAGCGCGGGATTATGCACGCGAGCATCCGCATGAGGAACGCTTACGCGATGGCGTGCATGTTAGCGAGCAACCTAGCGAACGATCATGGAGCAATCTTGCCAAGATTCCTGATACATTCATCACAGATGCACAGAAGATAAGAGATAAATCATTAGGAAAAGTGATGATGCCGCCATCGTTCGATCGGACGCTCTAGGGCATAATGCATCACTGCCCCCGTTATCATAGAGCATAAGATAGCACCGATCATGGCGATGAGATTATTAGGATAGAGTGCTACCAGTTTGAGATAGATTATCCAGTGCATGAGATAAATAGGGTAACTCCACTTCCCTAGATAGATTATGCCACGCCAACACATGAGACGCGTGGCGATGCCTGAGCCATGCAGTACACACATAATGATGATTGCCCACATCAACCCTAGCGGAAGATGATAGGTGGAAAATAACGTGGTCATCGATGGTGGCAGCCATCCATGCCCTAAGAGCGGGCTAAAGCACAGGATGAGACCCAGCAAACAGAAAATGATCATGTCGGCATAGCGATGCATCCACGTGCATCGATCATGGATCAAGGCACTTGCACTACCGCACATAAAGCAAGGAAGATACCACAGCGTGACAATGCTATTATTTGGTGTATCCCAGAAGGGGAGATAATATTGATGGATTGCTATGGTGATGAGGCAACACCCCATCATTGCGATGCAGCCATAATGCTTGTGTAGCGTGCTTAACCCCCAAGCAAGCAAAGGAAGCCATGCATAGAAGATACATTCTACGGGAATAGTCCATAAATGCCCCGCTCCTTGTTGGAATAATAGGATATGCACGACATCATCCCATTGCTGCATATCGGGCATGTTGAGGGCGTGATAGCAACATACCGTGATTACAAATAGCGGAATAATCCGTGGGCAACTCTATTAACTGCGTGATTTTCTGATAAATTTTGTGTATAGTGCGTTTTTGCAAGCACAAGGTTATTGAGATGGCACGACAACAAGGTTTTG
>RDZH01000007.1 GCA_004293935.1 Alphaproteobacteria bacterium
TAATCACTTGCTTCCACAGAAGGCTATCTGTTATAAAACACCAGCAGAAGCGATCGCAGAAGCTATGAATCAACCCAACCTGACGGGGATAGACATATAGCATTTTTGCACAACTCTCAATTCTCGTCATACCCTTAGATCAAGCGGGTATCCATAAACTACTATTGTTGCTGGACTCCTGCCTACGCAGGAGTGACGACATTTATAGTCAGTCAGTTGACTAAAAAATCCCCCCTAACGCCTACCTCGCGTTGAATAGCCTCGGGACGGATCAAATTGCGGGCCGGGGGCTGCCCCTCCTCCCATCATTCCACTAAATGGATTACCTTGTTGTGCGATGGCAACACCCCCTTGTGATACTTCTGATGCAAACTGCACCGCGACCTCACATAATTGTCGCATAATATGTACCAACAACAAGAAGGTGAGAATCGTCACATGATTCACAGGGAATATCCGTTTATCCTCACAATCTACCGCACCTTCCAACGACCATCCGCCTTCATAAGCGCGACACGTGCCACCCGTACAACATGCAGGCTTCCATGAATTCATATCAAAGGGTAGAGCTGCTTGCAAGCCAGAACGCACATAGCATACATGCACATCATTGTCAGGCAGCATATCTTGAGCCGCAGAATAAACCATTGTCGCAAAAAATGATATAAACGCAAAGAGCAAGACGGGTTGCAGGGTAAAGTTCACTAACTGCCCCAACCAGCTTGTAAACATAGATTTAGTGCGCTCAAACAACATCATTGGAAGGAACACGGGAGTCATGCCATAAAGCACCGCTTTAATCACCAACGCAACGCAATAGACTTGTAGCGCACGCAACACCGCTAAAAATAACGAAAAGACAGACCACGCTAACGCCGCTGCGACAATCGGTCCAAAAGGCCCTGCTTGCATCGCTCCGAAGATGGTGACAAGCATCCGAGGGGAAAAGACAATTTTAACCGTACTATCCAGCACACTAAATGCGGTTGTCACATCCCCACATGCATCCGACCATGCCCCCGTGGTGGCAAGCATATGAAAGCCATAAATCAAGCAATCCCCGCCTCTATCAAAAAACTCCCGCGCATAATGCGAAATCGTATTCCCATCGCCATCGGGGGTGATGATATAACCGACAAAGCCAATTTTCACCAGCAACATCACACCACTTTGTAGCGTCAAATTACTTATCCCTGTCATGACGGTTACCGCGAAAAAGATAATATATAAGGTTAATGCCGCACCCACAGCTTGACGATAGCCATCACTTGAGGTGAATGCATTTTCTAAATCTTGTGATGCATCTTCAATCGCTGTGCTAATCTCTTCCACAATTTCCACCAGCATTTCTTTGACTTGACTATTATCTTCATTGTCAAACTTGAAAAAAGTATCTGTTGTGCATTGCTCCAACATAGCTTCTGGTTCTTCTTGTGCATAGCCTAAGGAGGGTGATAGCACCATGACGCATAGAAGCATCGCCCACAGCACCACGATAGAACCAAGCGAAAATCGTCTATGGATGCTAGCTACATCATTATTTTTCATCATTCTACTCCCTAAACTATTCTTTTTATTGCATTGTATCAAGCTGTAAAGCATTTAACGCCCTCCTCCGAACAATGTACCTATGCCACCACCGCCACCAAACATCGATTGCCCCTGCCCTGCGCGTCGTAGCATACTCTCAACCCGACCCTGCAACGGCAAACTCGCTGAAATAGCAGTCGTGGCAAGTCCACGACCAGAACCACCCGCTAACCGCACTGCCATATCCACCACCAATGCCGACCCTGAAGTAATCAACCAGACAATAAAGAGGATTTTCAACAAACTCAATGCAATATCAAAAAAGCGTTTGATTTGATCTGGTCCCATATCTACCGTATTGACATTCAAGAAGCCGCACCAATCATTTGCGCCCGTATTCATCGGCACTAACGTATCACGAATCATCCGCCCAAAACCTTGCGCCTCTTCAAAGAACTCAAAATCAGAACGTGATGTCACGCTACATATAGGTTCTTCATTGCGATATGTCTCGGTTATTTCTTCACCTTGCCCAAGAGTTGTCACCAGAGAATTGCTCTCTTCATCAGGATTAAAGACAAAACTATCCAAAATAGGTAATCCCACTCCCAAATAACATACCATCACAAAAGGCACGACAATACATGTCACAATATTTTGATACCATGCCTTAAACATGGGTTGCGTGTAGGTAAACATCAGCATTGACGCAAATATGGGCGCAAGAACAATCAAAAACGCCGCAAACACATAACATGCAACCACCGCATAAACGGTACGCAATACGAGTGTGAGGAGTGAGAAAATCAACGTTACTCCCATCACAAATACCATCGTACCCATACTTCCGCTCGCCAAGGCAGAACCGACAAAACCAAAAAGCGACGCTGCTAATGTCGCATCACGCCCAAAGCCAAAGACATAATCTAAGATACAATCAAGATAGACCCATGGCGTATTGGTAATCGCATTCAATGAAGCACTGTCCGATCCTGAAGGCTGCGCACTTTGTGCAGCAGCAGAACATACAGCACCTTCGCCACCCTGATATAATACAGGAATAACAGATGCTTGCATTTCTTCCATAATTTCAAAGATGGTTCTGGAAAGCGGCGCATCGCCAAAAAATGTCGAGCCGAAATTATCTGCCAACAGCAAGACCACACCAAATCTTATCAAAAAGATCATGATGGGTTTATCGGGTTTTGGCTCAAACAACGCCATTTGCGCGCCAAGAAGCGTGAGTGCAAGCGTAAGTGCGGCCATCGTAATGGGCAAAAAGGCAGCACTCACCTCCGCAAGCAGAGGTTCTGCCGTAAGGATGGATGCCTTTTTAATGCACAATACGACATTCGATGCAATCGAATGTTCATCAATATCGCATTGAATCACTGTCCCAGTGGGGGATGTATAACTGAACGCATAGGCAGAGGATGCGCTCATGATCACCACACACAGCATGACTATAAGAGCATAGGCAAGATGTGCATGTTGATAGATTTTAGAGCCTTGCTTCATCGTTATCGCCCTCCAAGCAAACGGCTTACATTACTACTCATCAGATTATTCATGCCCGTACCAATCGATTGCACCTGCCGTGAGAATGGCAACGCCATATTGTTACTTCCCGAAATAATATCCGCCACGATGCTACGACCGCCAGAAAGTTCTTGAATAATCCCCGGGAGTACTTGCAAGAAGTTCACCATCACAAAAGAGGAAAGCCCCACCAATAACACCGCTCCCGCAAGCGCGCCCGAACCACCCTCAATCTTCTCATAATCGATGCAGTTATACCGCACATCAATCCGTAATTCACTACTATTGCGCTTTGGGTCTGGTTTTTGATCTGTATAGGGAACATTCCCTATGAGACCACCATCTTTCCTCGGTTCTTCAAGATCAAGATTGGTTTGACGGGCATCATGGGTGAAGCCTTTGGAACATTCTTGATACAGATTATCTTCAGCATATTGCTGGAACTCCTCACCCGAACTTGATCCGCCCGTGACAAGGCTCACAATCGATTGACTACCACTATAGAGCATAATATCAAAAGCCGTTAGCAAGATGTTCAAATATAAGAATAATATGACAGGCTGCAAGATGAAGGTAAGGATATTCTTAAACCAGATTCTAAAATAGTCAAACGTCTTGCCCAACATAATCAACGGCACAAAGAGCAACCCGATCATGAATAAAAACCCAACCATAATCACGGCTGCAACATAAGTATAAGCAGCGCGGAACAATGCTAAGAGCATATTAAATGCGATATATAACCCCACAATACCGATCAACACCCCGATCGCGCCTGAAGAAAGATTTTGATAGAAAAACGCCATCATGCCCTTGGAAAGCCCGTCATTGGCATCATCGGCACTATTCAGCCCAATCAGCAAATTCACAATACAATCCGCCCGTTGCCATAAGGCTTCAGTCGTTTCTGAATTCATAGTCACATTCACAGGACACGCCAGAGGAACATTCGGTGACGCAAGCGCGGAAACTTGCGTTGTCGTGCCTTTCAATATTTGATCCATCTGTTCATACATCCAAATGGCATTATCTGGTTGCATGAAATAGATGACAAATGCTAGTTTCAACAAAAATTGCGTCGAGTCTTTCACCAAGCGTTCTGATGAATTCAGCATCGTATTCGCACCATAGATCATCATGGCAAGCACAAGAAATGTGGTGACATATTGAGAAAATGGGGTATAAAATCCTGTAATCGCTTCTATCGTAGTCTCATGCACTTCACGTTCTAAACAACGAATCACACTCGCAAAAAGACGATTATCTTCAAATTCTTCCCCATCATTGCACCATGTTCTTGACCATGCGCTATTCCCTATGCCTGTTACCAAAAATAGGAAGATAGCCATCACCAGCACACGCATATTGAGCCACGTATTTTTTTTCATCGATTTTTCTCTCTGACTCGTTTTTGGAAAATAGGCAGCCAACGTTCTGGATCATTCCCAACTTCGGCACGCACCTCATCCAGAACAGAAACGGTTTCCGCACGCCCTGAAAGCACGCACACAATATCCTCCATACCCGAGAGATCAATACGCGCCACCACCACATCTTTTCCTTGTTTTACTAAGAAGAAGCGTGACCCCGGATCCGTCGTTTTCAGCAAATTAAATTCACGATCACTGATCATGAAGGCTTTTTTATAGACTTCTGTTGCCTTGGGATTGGGTAAAAATATCTGCGTTGCGGTTTGTTGAATCAGTGTGTCACTAATATCGCTATTGGTGGCATCTTCCACACTTTGTGTAGCAAACACAACCATGCCATTGAGCTTACGCAAGGTTTTAAGCCAATCCTTAATTTTATGACGAAAATGCTTATTATCAATCAACGCCCATGCTTCATCCAAGACAATAATGGTGGGCGTACCATCCAATGAAAGATGGATACGATGGAATAAATACATCAGCACCGGCATCAAACTGACCTTATTATTCAACACTTCTCCCATTTCAAATCCAAAGATTCGCCCTGCTTTGAAGTCGATACAATCTTCATGATTATCAAATAAACCCGCATACGCACCATCGCTATGCCATTGTTTGAGCCGTGAGGCGATCGTTCCCGGACCTTCCAAGCCAAAAAACGGGGCGATGTTGCGCAATTTTCTATCCTGCGGGTCTAACTTATAGCACCCCTCCACCGCTTCGGCAATCCGTGCGCTATCTTCTGCCGTCACAGGTTCATCATGCACGCTGATCAGAACTTTAATCCATTCAGCAAGGAAGTTTTTATTTTCCATTGTGGGGGGCAACACAAACGGATTAAATGCCGTTCTATCCTCTGGAGAAATCATGGTGAAATTACCATTGAGCGCACGCACGAAAATCTCTGCCCCGCGATCTTTATCGAACATAAAAGTGCGACAATTATATTTTTGCGCTTGGGCAATGAGAAAGTTCATCAATACGGTTTTACCCGCACCTGTTGGCCCGATGATGGTGGTATGCCCCACATCGCGCAAATGAAAGTTAAAATAATACGGAGTCCCTGAGGTGGTATTAAAAATCGTGACGGCATCCCCCCAATGATTCCCACGTATGCGCCCCACAGGATAATTATGCATCGAGGCAAATCCTGCCATATTCAATGTATGAATATCTGCCAATCGCCCAACAAACTCGCCATTGCCGGGGAGTTGCGCCCAAAAACACTGCTCCAGCACCATACGTTCACGCACGGGGTTAATCCCTAGATTCACCAACTCAGCCGTAACCATAGACACGGATTTTTCTAACATTTTTTGATCATCTTCATGACAAAAAATCGTTAGATGGTGCGATCCAAAGGCAACGTGTCCTGACATCGCCATATCCAATGCATCACTAATTTCCGCCACCTGCGTAATTGCTTTATCCTCGGATGCAATCATACGCCGTTGCCGCGTTTGCATCTGCCCGATATTGGTCTGACGATTATGAAATTGGTAGGATTGCGAAATAATAAACTCAATAGGCAACTGCAAAAACGCATCCAACATCCCCGCAGCGGTGGCGGGCGCATATTCTTTGACACTGACTATCCCTGCAAATTTAGTCTTCTGCGTCCCACGCACTTCAATCGCACGCGTCCCAAAATATAAACGGTGGGTCGGAAGATATTTGCGTAACTCCATATTCGGCACGAGCATTTCTTGATATGAACCACCATTGATTAATCGCCCAAGAAAACCAAGTGGTTCGGAGATCGCGCCATATTCCGTTTGCTTCACCCCAAGCACTTCCGCACCATAATCTTTGAAGGTTGCAAGAATACGATAGACCGTCTCTTTCAAATCCTTATGCGCTTCTTGCATCCGTAAATAGCGTTTTTGTCGATCAGTACTGCCTTCTAGCTTGTTCCAATAGGCTTCTACCTTTGCTGCACCTTCCAAATCTTCTTCACGGATGACAGACAAATAGAGTTCATTGACAAATAAATCTTTCGAGTGATGTTTATTTTTCCAGCTATTATTAATATAGGTCGCAAAACCCTCAGGTGGTTTGCCTCCCGGATAGGCGGTTTGACGACGACGCACAATATGAAACCACATCGAATAACGCCCATCACCCAAACTTTTCAGCAACGAGTTACGGACTAATTTCTTCATATCCACATCAATATCATCTGCCGTTTCAAACGAAAAACCATCCATGCGGATGACTTGCATCATCGACATATTTTGCAGCAAAATTGTTTCTTTGTCATAGTGATACAAATAGGGAATAAACTCGGCAGTCGAGATCTCCCGATTCGACTCCATAGCAAAATTCACATCACGTTTGACAAACTGTAACATAATCAAAACACATCGTAAGAGTTAGCATTAAAATGAAATCCAAACAAATTATTATAGCTTTTATAGCCAAATTTCCCTCGCAACACCATCAATTCTACTGCACGAGGTTCTTTCATACAAATCAGATACCCCACAGCATGGATAGCAGGACCAATGACGATAAGCATCAAAAAATCATTAGAATGAATAAAAACGATCATACTCATCATCGCATTCAGTACAAAATATAAATAGCTCACCCCTGCAATCATCACAGGGCGCGCCAACGCCTGAAACAAAGGATCTGATTGTAATCTGCCAGTACCCGCCATAGAATGCCTCTCATGATAATCTTTGAATAATAAAAAAGTAATACTTGATAATTACTTTTAACACTATAGTAAATTTACCTAAAATATAATAAAAAATCAAGATTAATATGGTTAATTTGCAACAAATACATCAAAATTCATTTCACCCCTAAAAAATGTCCCTAGACAAACGCATCATTGCATCGTACAACAAGGCTATGAAGAATCTATTATCATCACCTTATCGCGTGCTTGCACGAAGCTATCGTCCTCAAACATTTGAAGATTTAGTGGGACAAGAGGTATTAGTGCGCACCCTTGGCAATGCCTTCAGCACTGGAAGAATCGCCCATGCCTATCTACTGACGGGAATTCGTGGTATTGGCAAAACTACCACGGCACGCATCATTGCCAAGGCTCTTAACTGCACGGGAGCGCATGATGAATTCACCTCCCCCACCGCTACCCCGTGTGGGGTATGCAGCCATTGTATGCAAATTCAAGAGGATCACCATATTGATGTCTTGGAAATGGATGCAGCATCTCACACGGGGGTTGACGATGCCCGCAAGCTGATTGATGCCGTACAATATCGCCCAGTTGCAGGACGCTATAAAGTATTCATCATCGATGAAGCACATATGCTTTCTAACTCCGCATTCAACGCGCTATTAAAAACACTGGAAGAACCACCGCCGCATGTCGTGTTCATCTTTGCAACCACTGAGATTCGCAAGATTCCTGTGACCATCCTCTCACGTTGTCAACGGTTTGATTTGCGTCGCCTGATGGCAGAGGAAATGGCAACACACCTTGCCAACATTGCCCAAAAAGAACATATTCGCGCCGATAAGGGGGCATTAGACATCATCGCCCATGTATCTGAAGGTTCAGTACGTGATGCCTTATCCTTGCTTGATCAAGCAATTTCTCATAGCAGTGGTACAGACACAGAAATCCACATTACCGCACAAACCATGCGCGATGTATTGAGCATTGCTGATCGTACCCTGATGTATCACATGCTGCAAGATTTATTCACCAGCAAAATCGGCGATGCCCTCGATCGCGTGCGTGCGTTCTATGCGGAAGGGGTGCATATGCCGATGTTGGCACAGGATATGCTGCACGCCATTCACCTCATCACGCGCCTAATCGTGACTCCGAATATCACGCTTGATCATACGCTTTCGGAAGGTGAGAAAGAGCTGTTACATAGCATCGCACAGATCATCCCGCTTTCAAGCGCAACCCGTGCATGGCAAATGATGCTCAAAGGCTTAGAAGAAATAAAAAAAGCTCCCGATCCCTTAGCCGCGATGGAAATGGTGCTGATTCGCTTCTCTTATGCGGCACAGATGCCCGATCCTGATAAGCTCATCCAAGCATTGCGCTCTCAGCTCAAAGAAGGCACAGCACCGCATACTCCCTCAAGCACTCCGAATCATGGCACAAAACTCTCACTGACGGTGCATCACACCCCTTCTGCGGTTGCCCATGCCCTTGCCACACAACCACGCGATGAACCGAACGCTCCCCCTTCTGAGGAAGCTATCACGCTTGCCACTCTGATTGCATGGCTGGAAGATGCCCGCGAAGCAATCTTAGTACATCACCTTAAAACCGAAGTGCGTGTTGTTTCCTGTGCGCGAGGATCATTGGTTATTTCGGAATCCTCCCCGATCACTTCTGATAAAATGCAAGCGATCGCCCAAGCACTCTCACGGTGCAGCGATATGCCGTGGATGCTCACCAAAAGCAAAGCAGAAGGTCTACCAACGTGGCAAGAACAACAGCAACGCACCCGCAATCACATGATTGAAGCTGCAAAAAATGACCCGTTAGTTGCACAGATCCTTGCAACATTCGTAGACTCCGCTATAGTAGATATCACTTAACCACATTATCCAAGGAACTACACATTATGATGAACATCCAAAAAATGATGAAACAAGCACAACAAATGCAAACTAAGATGATGCAGTTGCAAGAAGAAATGGCACAGCGTGAGTTTGAAGGCAAAGCAGGTGGTGGCATGGTGGTTGCAACCGTATCAGGCAAAGGCAGCATGGTGAAGATCGCCATTGATGATTCCCTCATGGCAAAAGAGGAAAAAGACATGCTGGAAGATTTGATTGTAGCCGCCTTCAATGATGCCAAAAAACGTGCCGATGATGCGATGCAAGAATCGGTGGGCGCACTCACAGGCGGGCTTGGGCTTCCTGCTGATTTCAAATTACCCTTCTAAATCACGTAGCGATTTGTGTTTCCCCGCACCCCATTCCTTCCGCCGTCCACCTCATCATCCCCGATGGACAAACTTATCGCGCTGGTGAGTAAACTTCCGGGGCTAGGACCACGTTCGGCGCGGCGTATTGTGTTGCATATGTTGCGCAAACGTGACACCGTCTTAGTGCCTCTCATCAAGCAGTTGCAGTATGTTGCGGAACACGCCAAAACATGCAGCCTATGCCGCAATGTTGATGTGCATGACCCATGTTCCATTTGCACCGATACCACACGCCTCACCAATGTCTTATGCGTCGTAGAAGATATTGGGGATCTATGGGCATTGGAACGCTCACGTTTATTCAAAGGGCGTTATCATGTGCTTGGGGGAACACTCTCCGCGTTGGAAGGAAGACGACCCGAACATTTGGGCATTGATCATCTGATGATGCGGGTGCGCGATGAACCGATTGAGGAAGTCATCCTTGCTCTCAACGCCACCGCCGATGGACACACCACCGCACACTATATTGCCGAACATA
Source organism: Alphaproteobacteria bacterium (assembly GCA_004293935.1). GTDB lineage: Bacteria > Pseudomonadota > Alphaproteobacteria > Rickettsiales > UBA998 > RDZH01. The sequence goes on from RDZH01000007.1 coordinate 9,912, forward strand.
TGCAGACGATGCCCCATATACGCATCACACGCCTTGCCCAAGGTATTCCCGTTGGTGGTGAACTTGATTATCTCGATGAGGGTACACTTGGCACAGCTTTTCAATCACGGTTGCCCTTATGAAAAAATTATTAAGCCTTTGTTTTATCTTGATCGCCACATCCGCCCATGCCCATGATGCAGCGGTGGTGATGCGTGCGCAAAACTATCTCAACGCCATGAACAGCCTTAAAGCACGCTTTTTGCAAGTCGCCCCTGATGGCAGCATCGCGCATGGCACGCTCTATCTACGCAAACCGGGAAAGATGCGCTGGGATTATGATGACCCAAGCCCCATCACCATGGTATCCAAAACGGGTAAGGTGCTGTATTATTATGATGCAGAACTCGAAGAAATGAGCGAACTACCTATTGATGATAGCCTTGCATCTTTTTTGGTGCAAAAAACCGTTTCGTTTAGCGATCCACGCCTTGAAATGATGCACGCAGCCGCAAAAGATGGGGTGGAAATTGTCCGTGTCCGCCACAAAGAACAACCCGATGAAGGGGAACTTGCCTTTGAGTTCACCACGTCACCTTATGCTTTGCAAAACATCGTACTCAAAGATGCCAAGGGTGAAGAAACGGGCATCTCGCTGGATCAGGCGCAACAGAACATCCCGCTTAAAGAGAGTCTGTTTGAATTGCGTGATCCTCATCGCTTGCGCCGTGGACGGTAATCTCCTTTTAATCCAAACGAAAGCCCGATGCAATCCACTTCGCCTCATAGCTGCGCAATGCTTCCCCTATCTCTTTACCTTCATTCATGCCACGTTCGCGTAGCATCGATCCCGTGATGGGGAAGATGGGGATTTCCAGCGCGATCAATGATTGATGCTCCTCCTCGCTTATTCCATGATGGTGCAACCACCATGCGGCATATGCCTTTTCACGACCGCCACGATAGAGTGCGCATAACATAGCATGTTTTTCTCTCGTCATACCCGCGTAGGCGGGTATCCATGACCATGAATTGTTACTGGATTCCTGCCTTCGCAGGAATGACGAATCACGTACCGCACGCATCCAACGCTGCACTTCTTTACTACATTTCCAACGCGTCGCAATCGCTTCTACCGCGTCAGGATAGAGTGCCATCAAGCGCATCCACGGAATAAAGCGTGCATCAATCGGTGCATCTGGGCGTATGTTTGGCATGTGGTTAGGGGGAGCATCTCGCTGTGTAATCAGTTGCAGCACCCCGCAATCATACATGGCGTTGATGGCTGCATCGGGGCGGTGGGTACTGAGCAGTTTTCGCATCTCATGCTGTATGCGTTCTTGTGCAAGCAATGTTACCCCTTCACGCTGCGCCGTGATGGCTGCATAGGTTGCTGCATCAGGAGCAACGCGCCCATAGGCTGCATAGAACCGAAAAAAGCGAATAATGCGCAAATAATCTTCTTTCATCCGTTGCACGGGATCACCAATAAAGCGCACTCTACCCGCACGCGCATCGTCAATCCCGCCAACTGTATCATAGATATTGCCCGCAGCATCCATCATCAGCGCGTTCATGGTGAAATCACGACGCAGGGCATCCTCACACCAATCATCCGTAAAGCGTACCTCCGCATGACGACCATCACACGCTACATCCGCACGCAATGTCGTTACCTCAAAGGACTGATCGGCAATGCGTATTGTGACCGTCCCATGCGCAAGCCCTGTGGGAATAACCGTGCAACCTGCTTGTTGATATAGATCCATCACCGCATCAGGCAAGGCAGGTGTGGTAACGTCCAAATCAAGTGATTGCGTGCCAACATAGCGTGAGGTTTGCCCCAGTAACGCATCACGCACTGCACCACCGACAAAACGCACCTCTATGGATGCCACAGACGCAACATGCAGAAACTTCTGCACGGCTTCATGAGTCAACCATGGCGGATGCAGCACCATCATGGCACATCAGGCTCGACATGGGCAGGAACAAGTTGACCATCCTGCATATGGGCAGGCACATAACGCCCGCTTGTTTGCGGTGCATCGTCCGCCATGCGCCATAGCAGCAATGAGACAACCACCATCATGAATGAGGAAAGAATCGTCCAAAAACGCACAGATGCGCACAAATGCTCTGAAATCGGGCGACCATCACGCGCCCTACGGGTGATAATAATAATCCACACAAGATAGAGTAAAAAGGGCAGCAACACTGGCCATAGGCGTAGCAAAAAGATTCTCACAGATTGTCACCCACGATATTCACATGCCCCATCTTACGCCCTTCCCGACACTCTGCTTTACCGTACACATGCACATGTGCGTGCGGATCATGATGCCATTTTGTCAACTGTTCCATATCATCCCCAATCAGATTCACCATACGGCACGTAGCGCGTAATGTTGGCTTTTTAAGGGGCAATCCTGCACATATGCGCATTAATTGCTCAAATTGTGATACATTGCACGCATCCATCGTCCAATGGGTGCTGTTATGTGGGCGCGGTGCCATCTCGTTAAAGCAAATACTACCATCTGCTAAAATAAAAAACTCAAACGCAAGAAGCCCCACCAACTCTGCACGCTGCGCCATGGCACATGCTGCATGTTCTAATGCGGTATGCGTGGTTACACTCAGACCACATGGCACATAGGAGGTGCGTAAAATACCACCTTCATGTTCATTGCGCGTTACAGGGAAGGTATGCATCGTGCCATCCTGCCCACGTGCCACCATCACTGATGCTTCTGCCACAAACGGCACGAACGCCTCAATAATCACCTCACGCATCCCTAATGCCTGCCATGCATCTGCACATTGACTCGCATCCAGCACGCGATATTGCCCTTTGCCATCATAGCCCATTGTCGTGGTTTTGATGATGCAGGGCGTACCAACATGCTCTACGGCACGTAGCAATCCCTCGTAACTATCGGCAATCTGATAATTCGGAGTCGGCACGCCTGCATCCGTTGCAAATTGCTTTTCCCACCCGCGATGTTGCGCACATGCGACAATCTCAGGGGATGGATAAAAGGGCTTCACGGCTTGTGCAGCTTGTGCAGCCTTATAGGGGATATTCTCAAACTCCAGCGTCATCACATCCACAGAACGTGCAAATGCTTCCACTGCCTCTACATCTTCATAAGGTGCAACCGTCACATAACGCGCTACTTCTGCAGCAGGGCAATCTTTTTCAGGGGTGAAGATATGCACATGATAACCCAAGGATGCGGCTGCCATCGCCATCATCCGCCCTAATTGTCCACCCCCCATAATCCCTATCGTGGCACAAGGAGGTAGCATCCTATCTTCATGCGGCATCAGGGGCATCGGGAACACTCTGCGTTTGTTCTTCTCTAAATTGTTTGAGTGCATCACGCACGGTTGGATATTTATTCCCAAGCATTGCTGCTGCAAGCAATCCTGCATTTGCTGCCCCTGCTTCTCCGATTGCCAACGTGCCAACGGGAATCCCCTTAGGCATCTGCACAATGGAAAGCAAGCTATCCATACCATCCAAGGCGCGGCTCTGCACGGGTACGCCCAACACAGGAAGGCATGTGAGCGATGCGATCATCCCAGGCAAATGCGCTGCCCCCCCTGCCCCTGCAATAATCACTTCAATGCCCCGCCCTTCTGCTTCTTTGGCATAATGCATCATACGCTCAGGGGTACGATGGGCAGACACCACCTTGAACTCATAGGGAATACCGCAACGCTCAAGCATCTGTGCAGCATGACGCATCGTTGGTGCATCCGAGGTACTCCCCATCACCACGCCCACAATCGGCTTCTCCTTTGAAAGAATCTGTTGGTTCATGTCATTATATCCTTGCATGAAGTGAAAGAATAATTTTATAAAATGTTTCTATGAAAAAAGCAACGGAACAATCACCATCCATAGCATCATAGCCGTTTTTGGCGTAACAAAAAAAATAGTGATTATATGCATTTTTCTCTTGACTGTTACAAAAAAAAAACGGTATAAGTGTGGCTTACCCTAGTTTGCACGAGATTGATAACGATTTCGCACCCATTTTTTGATGAATCATTGCCTTGGTGATGTGTTCATCCATCTTCTTGGTGCGCTCTGCATCGTTTCGTGTACCTTCGGTACATTCACATGTTCTTCCCTCCCATCTTCTTGAAGATGTGGTGGGCTTTATTTCCTTTTGGAAGTGTAAAAAAAAAGAGGTCAACATCATGGCTGATGAACAAAAGTTTAATCCTGACGAAATGCCCGATGATCCTGATGTAACAGCTATGCTCATCGGCTTTGGATTAGGTGGGCTTGAATGGTTTGGTCAACTCGTCGTCAAAGCATTGCGTTGGATAGTTGAAGTGCGGGGCATAGATAATAATTTTGTGCAACAAACCTTTGACTGGACGCATTTTTTGCCAGTTTGGGCAGTGCGATCAAGCATGGCGACTTGGAATGCTGTTGTTGGTGCTGTGTGTATGCTTCCTCCCGGAGGAGCTGCATATGTCGCTCTTGTTGCTGACATATTTAGCTTAATTGAAGCTATGATACGTGTTTCTTTTGGTGTGGGTGCATCTATTGCGCATCACAACAAGATGGACGTTTCCGCACTTGATCCGCAAGATTATGTGGATATTCTGGCTTTATGGGTTGGGGATGTGGAAGCGATTCAAAACGAAACTGCGAAAACAGCGTTTATGAACACAACAAGTGATTCTAACGCTGCCAACCGTGCCGCATCCAAAGGTGCTAAATCAGCCGCTAAAGCCGCTCATGCAGCGCATACCATGGGTAAAGCCGCTAAATCAGCAAAATTCTTTGGTAAAACGGCTGCTAAAGTTGGTGTCAAAGTCACGGTGAAAGCATCGGGAAAAATTGCATCCGCAACTTCTTCTACCGCATTTCCGGGACTCGGAACTATGTTAGGCGCAGCAGGCAATGCGAGCATCAATGCATGGATTATGTCAGACATAAGCCATTATGCAGAGATGTATTACAATGCCAAATTTGGCTTGAACGCACCTAGATGACAATTCCTCGATAAATGTGGGAATGATACCATATATGTGTCCATCCCCGTCAAGTTGGGTTGATTCACATGCCATAATGTGGCAGAATGTAATCAACTGGCTGAAGGAGAAGGGCTATGGCACAGATACAGCAAC
>RDZH01000020.1 GCA_004293935.1 Alphaproteobacteria bacterium
AATGTGGGAATTAGCTCGCCTCTAATGGCACTATAAACCACGACTCCGCACATCTATACGCAGAAAAATGTAATTATCGCCGTTGATAGAGCTGCCCATAAGAGTGTCATCGCTCTCACCACCCCTCCTGAGATATGAATGGCTTACTCTCCCGCCTGCGGGGGAGCATAAGACCGAATGCATAGCGTGCAATATTGACATCATGTGAAGGGTGGCAAGATATAAAGAGTGTCATCTGTATATATAAAGAGTGTCATCGCTTCAATAATGCCCCAAGGATACCGCGTACTAACTGCTTGGTCACCGTTGTTCCCACTTCACGGATTACCTGCTTGGCTATCTGTTCACCCAAACTTGCGGTAGGACGTGGTGCAGCTTTTGCTTTGGATGGTGGTTTTGGTAATGGGGCGCGTGCGCTTGTTCCCCATAGATTATCCGATTCTGTGCGCGATTGTTGCATACGTGTCTGCAACATCTCACTGGCGGATTCACGGTTTAGAGCCTCCTCATAGACTCCTGCAATCGGACTCATCTTCAGCACTTCTGCCCGTTCTTGGCTCGTGATCGCTCCCACTCTTGAGGATACAGGGCGCATCAAACAACGCTGCACCATGGATGGCACTCCGCCTTCTTCAAGCACAGATACCAACGCCTCCCCCACAGCAAGTTGCGTTATCACCTCCTCGGTATCAAAAGCGGCATTGGTACGGAAGGATTGCGCTGCTGCTTTGAGCATTTTTTGATCAGCGGGAGTATAGGCACGTAGCGCATGTTGGATACGGTGCGCTAATTGCCCTAAGATAGCATCGGGTACATCGGCTGGATTTTGCGTGACAAAATAGACTCCCACCCCTTTTGAGCGAATGAGACGCACTAATTGTTCAATTTTATCCACTAATGTTTTTGGAGCATCATCAAACAATAGATGCGCCTCATCAAAAAAGAATACCAGTTTGGGCTTTTCCACATCACCAATTTCAGGTAGTTCCTCGAATAGTTCTGAAAGCATCCATAGCATGAAGGTTGCATAGAGTTTCGGTGATTGCATCAGCTTATCCGCTGCTAAAATATTCACTGCCCCTTCGCCGTTAGGTGCAAGACGAATAAATTCAGACACCTCCAACGCAGGTTCACCAAAAAAATGCTTGCCCCCTGCTTGCTCTAGGGTAAGTAAGGAACGCTGTATAGCTGCAACCGATGCCGCACTCACATTGCCATAACGGGCAGAATATTCAGATGCGTTTTCAGATATATGCAGCAACATCGCACGCAAATCATCCATATCAATCAACAGTAACCCTTCTGCATCCGCCACTGCAAATACCACCTGCAAAACACCTGTTTGCGTATCATTCAATTCCAGCAAGCGCGCCAATAGCACCGGCCCCATCTCAGACATGGTGGTGCGCACAGGATGCCCCTGCTCACCATATACATCCCAAAAAATCACGGGAAATGAACGGTAGCTAGGTGTTATTCCTAAATCATCTGCACGCTTTTTGAAGGCAGGCTTTTCTTCTCCTGCGCGTGCCATGCCTGAAATATCGCCTTTAATATCAGCAATGAATACTGGCACACCCGCCATAGAAAAGGCTTCTGCCATGCCTTGCAACGTCACGGTTTTTCCCGTACCCGTTGCCCCTGCAATAATACCATGACGGTTGGCATAACGTAGCGTAATATGTTGTTGCGGATTGTTCCCGCCAAGATAAAGATGCGTCATCGCTATATTCCCTTTTATGTAATCATCGTACCATAAACTGATGTGATGGCGTTGTAAAGCCCCCTGCGACATGCGCTTGCACCCTATGCTCTCCACGTTGCAACGACCAAAGCCATGATGCGCCGTGCGTGTTGTGTGCAACACCATCTACCACCCATGTGACTTCTGCATCCTTTGCAACACCTGCCAAGCGCATCTCAAATGCTTGATGCTGCTGTGGAATATGCGGATCGAGTGCTAAACGTAATCCATGCGACGGGCGTTCAATAAATGGCGTGAAGGGAGTCTTATCCACCTGATAGGGTGCATCCCGCGTGCCTTGTACAAAATATTCTGTACGTGTGGCACATTTTGCATCCCCACGTTGCAATGCATCCACATCCGCACATATCTCACGCTGCACCAAATGTGGGCTTAATTCTAGCGGAGCAGAAGGCTCATTATGCATCACTGCATGAACTAATGAACGTAATGCCAAAGCTGCCCCGTGTGATCCCGTTACACCATCCATCGGACGATAATCCGCATTACCCATCCATACCCCAATCACATAATGATGATTATACGCCACCGCCCATGCATCACGATAATTGGTTGATGTTCCTGTTTTAACGGCGGTTTGCATGGGAAAATTCAAGATGCTAGACGTGCCAAACTCCCATGAACGCGCCCACGGATCGGAAAGTATATGCCCCATTAGGGATGCCACTTCTCTTGAATAAATCGCCTGCCCTGCTGCTAACGGTTCATCACGCAGCACGCGTAGCTTTTGCACCACCCCATGTTGCGGGAAGGTGGCATAGGCTTGCACTAAATCCAGCAAGCTAATTTCGCCATTGCCTAGTGCGAGACCCTCATCATAAAAATCATAGGGCTTTGTCAAACTATTGAACCCTAAACGCCGTAATAATGCAAGATATGCTTTGGGTGTCACAAACTGAATGGTGCGCACCGCAGGTATATTCAACGAATTGGCAAGTGCCATGCGTAAAGGGACTTTGCCATAATGCAAACGGCTATAATTGCGCACATGATGCAACCCTGTTCCAACATTATCCGCATAGGGGGCATCATCAAGCAATGTCGCTGCCGTCCAGCCTTTGTGCAATGCAGCGGCATAGAGAAACGGCTTAAGCACTGATCCTGCTTGCCGTGGCGTAGTGACCATATCCAAGGCGCATCCTGCTTTGTTAGGATGTTCCTCGCATCCCTCGCCGATGGATACCCATGCACGGACTTCACGCGTGCGATGATCCAGCACCAAAGCTGCTGCATGATCCACCTTACGGTGCGCCAATGATGCGAGCCTTTGCGCTAAAATCTCATAGGTTGCTTGCTGCATGGTTGCATCAAGCGTTGTCGTGATTGCCTCAGATGATGAAGCATAAGGCATCGTATGCTTGCGTATAAACGCCATCATATGATGCGCATCCACAGGGGGAAGAGGCGGTTGTAATTCCCATGCATAGGATGTAAGGCTATGCAGTGTTTCATTCGTCATCATCCCGCGATCTACCATACGCTGCGCTAACCGCCCTATTGCCCCTTCAATCGAGACCGCATCATGATAGAGATCATAGGCAGATGGAGCGCGTACCAACACCACAAGTGCAAGCATCTCTTTTGGGGTAAGGGTATCAAGATCACGATTAAAATAATAGCGCGCTGCCTGCACCACCCCGCGTCGCTGCGCTGCATAGGGTACTTGATTCAGATAAAATTCCATTATTTCGCTTTTGCTTAAACGCTGCTCCAGCATCACCGCCTCAATGCCTTCCATCCATTTTGCCCATAGGGTACGGCTTCTGGGATGAAGCATCCGTACCACTTGCTCAGTGATGGTACTCGCACCCCGTCCATGCGTTCCTTGCGTCACACGCTGCAGCAATGCATGAAGGCGCGCCCGCCAATCGACCCCATGATGATCATAAAAACGCTTATCTTCTGAAATCACAAACGCATCACGCATCAACCGTGGAATATGATGCCATGCAGTGCGATTATGCCTATTCCACTGATCATGATAATGGTAGGATAATGGTTCACCATGCCTATCCCGCATTTGCACACGATGCGGAGCATAGCGCACCTGCTGATAGGATAGATACGGATCACGATAGGCATAGAGGGTGGCGCATAGCACCATCACCACCATGATGATTGCACTACGCAACACCCATTTCATGGTTGCTCACTCGCTCTAATATGCACTTGTTCACCCGCACTTTTTCCATAGGTTTCAGCGTGATACATCTCTTCTACGTGCAGTGGCGGAGCATGGAATGTGCCTGCTGCAATCGCATATGCGGTGTAGGACAGATGATAATTCCCCGCACTCGCATGATCCGCATAAAAACGTGCGAATTGATGTGTCAATTCTTGATGATAAAAGCCCCAGCGTGAACGCTCCAAAGAGTTCCACTCTTTGTGCTTATGCCACCATGCCCCTTTTGCCGCCTTAAACGTACCAGTCGCATCATGCGCATCCACCACAGATGCGGTATGTAATTGCGTATTGATCGGCTCAAGCCCTGCTACCATTGGGTCATCCACCACCACATAATAGCGATCGGTGGGAAGGGTAAGATACATATCCACGCGCACTAAATCCCCTTGTTTAATTTCAGCGGAAGATGCCAGCAACTCCCACACATCCCCACGCTTGACGCTATATTCACGATGCACCTCAAACCCTGCATTCACCGCATCTATTTTTTCTTCGCGTGTGGCATAGTGCAACTGCGCCGTATAATAGCTACGCCCTGTGCCTTGTGTTGCAATCTTTAGTGACGCGGGTGAATTTATATCGTTTTTGGTGAATGCATGAACGATATTCAGCGGTTCATCAGCAACTTTTTCAAATAGTGCTTCGCCAATGACGTTGCCTTGTACCATCGCACTAACGGTGGTATGGATTCCTTCACGCTCATAATATTTCGCATAATCCGCCATCGCGCTTAAACATGCGGCATGTTCCTGCGTGCTTTTATAAGATTTTGGCTGCTGATATGCCTTGAGAATCCCGCGCACTAACGGTTGCACCATATCGTGCAACTCCTCTTTATGCGTAGCATTCTGCTCCCATGCCACAAGGTGCGATACCAAAACGCATTGATCGCGCAATGGGGATGCCAGCACGCGCCACGCTATGGTATCATCCTGCGCACGCACCTGTAGCACGCCACTATCATGATGCAGATGCGAACCTATGCGATCCATGCCGTCCTTAAACTGCTTCGTAAACGCTGCTTCACCTGCCAATACATCGTTAAAATAAATCTGCCCAACAAGCAACATCTGTGAGGCATGAGTGCGCAATCGTTCTGCCTGCGCTTTGTCGGCTTTGTCGGTTGTATGATGGTGCGCTAATGCAGAAAGAGCCATTGCCCGTACAGTGGAAAGCACGTTCAGATCATAGCCTTCTTCGGTAGGGGCATGACGCAACAATTCTTCAAGATAGCCATGTAGCTTGGTTTCCACTTGTTCAGGGATAGTATAACCTGCACGACGTAATCGCATAAAAGCATGAGCTGTATAAGCACTTAAATACGGATCAACATACGCATTTTCACCTACCCAAAATGCCATACCGCCATTGGGTGCTTGATAAGATGCAGCGCGATCAACGAAGGTTTGCGCTAAGGCGTGCGCTCCTTCCCACTGTACGGACTGCCCAACATAGCTACGCAACTGATGATAGCTTGAGGCCGCTAATGCCTTAGAGATCGTCTGCTCCCAACATGAATAGCGATAATCGCGCATTTCACGGAATGCCTCATGCATCCCCCCAAGCAAAGATGGGGATAGTTGCACATGTAGCTGCGATCCATCAAGAAGCGCATCTTTGGGGAGCAGCATCGGAATATCAACCGCATGTGGTGCTATGAGCGTACCCGCTTGCGCAGCAATATGCATCGAACGGCGTTTTTTAACTGGCAATCGATGAATCAGAGCATCCCCATCAAGCGCATCTTCAGCGCGCATGGTGATCGTGATACTACCTTCTTCATAATCCCGTTGTTGTGGAAGCAATCCCGCTTCTATAGGTACGGAATGCGTCGTGCGCCCATACGGCGCAAGCGTGATCTGCTCTTTTTTAGTAACGGAGCGCATCACATCGCCATTCACCTCAACCTCAAGATTCAAGGTACGCGTCTTATCCATGCGGTTGACGATGCTAAAACTTAATGCTGCTTTATCGCCTTCCATCAAATAATTCGACATAGCTGGGCGAATCTCAGTCGGTTGCGTCACGCTAAATTGCGCCTCGCCCAAGCCCATTTTATCGCTCGGTGTCCATGCCATCGCAAGAACGCGCCATCCTGTGAGGTTATCGGGCAGCGTAAATTGTGCCGTGGCATTGCCCAACTCATCGGCGCGTAACGCGGGATTCCAATAGCTCACAAAACGCATTAATGAGCGCATCGACATATCAACACCGCCATCCCCACCCGCATTCACGCCTTTTTTCTCAAATGAGTGCCGCCCCACCATACGCATCAGAGTACTAAAATTGCGCACATCAAGGCTACCAAGCGCGAATAAACCTCGGTTCGGGTTGAAATAATTCACGCCGTCTTTCACTAAATCCAAAACCGCTTCATCCAGCACTACCACTGCAAATTGAATGGGTTCTTTCGCGGTTTTATGTTCCGCATGTAGTTGCAACGTCACTTCCTCACGTGGTTTATAGTGCGATTTATCGGCAGTTGCTTGGATGTTCAACAATTTCTCGCTATCTTCCACTTCCACCGTCACATAGCCTGATTTGAAGGTTGGTTTGCCTAAATCAATCTGCCCCTCAATAGGGTGATGTTCAATCGGTTTATCCACCCGTGGAGAGCTGACAATCACGGACAAATAAAATCCCGGAATGTGATCGGCAGTAATGGGAAACTCAATCACGGGCGCGCTTTCATCCAATGTGCGGGTAAATTGATCAATCACCCCATAGCGTTCCACTGTGATCCATGCTTGCCCTTTTGGGTATGGATTTTTAATCATGTAGCGGGCTATATCACCTACTTTATAAGACTTCCTCTCGGGGATGATTTCTAATGCATGTTCATTATTACTGTTCCATGCCACATAATCACCACCACCCGCATACACATAGGCAATGGTTTGATGCTCGCGCCCCTGCGCATCGCGTACCTTTGCCACCACACGATAATAGCCTGCTTGTTGCGGAGTAAAATTGCAACTTCCTGCATCTTCTGTGGACTCCGCCTCGCATGTATCCTGCACGTTCCATGCCGTGTTATATTCATCCAAATATACATTACCTGCGCTTTTCACCTTGGCAATCTTCACTTCTTCGCGCATAAATTCAAGATGTATCTTAGCACCTGCCTGAGGTGCGCCCTTGGCATCCACCACGACATAATGGATCGGGCTTGCAACTCCCGCCTGCCACATCCATTGATCATTGCGCAATCCCACAAAACGATCTACGCCAGCATAGGGTTTATGGCTGCGCGTGGTGATATATGCCCCGCGTTCATCCTGCACGGCAGATTCAAACAGCAAACGTCCATAATAGATGCTTTCTTCGGGGGCTGTGAACGAGGTATGATAGACCCCTTTCGCATCTAACTTATCTTCTTTCTTAAAAATTTCCTTATGATTAATGTGATTATGCGCACTATCAAAGGTAAAATTCTTTGCTTTTGGATGGAGCGCATCAAAGGGTTGCGATTCCAAAATTGCCGTCACACGCACCGGTGCATTCGGCACAGTCCCACCACCATGCATGATTGCATGGCTTTCGATGTTCACTTGTTCTCCCGCACGGAATAATTCGCCTTGCACTTCTTGGCGCACTTTGAACGGTGCCGGCGTGAAATCGCTCACCAGAACTTTCATCGGAAACCATGTATATTTGCCCTTCACTCCCTGCCCTTGCGCATAATATTCATAGCGATCTTCGCGGTGCTTTGCCGCATTGGAAGTAAGGCGGAACTGATACCATCCCATCGCGGATTTTTTGGGAAGCGTGACACTGCCTGATGCCGTGCCGAAATCATCCAAGGTGATTTTTGTGTGTTTATGCACCACTTTGCCCGTAGGATCAATCATTTCAAGTAGATACAATGCCTTAGGTGGCGCAACCAATGTGCGGTTATCTTGCTGACGTACCACGATCTGATAATCAATTTTATCGCCTGCACGATATATCCCTTGGGGTGTATATCCCCATGCACGCATATGCCCATAACGCTCTTTCGGACGAGCATAGATGGATTCCCCCACACTACGATACGTATCCAACTCAAATGATGCTTCAATCGGCAATATTGCCTTGCCTTGGCTGTGATCGACCATCACAAACATACGCGACGATAGCCCCCATAAATCATAGAAATGTTCATAAAGATTCAATGTGGGATCAAACTCAGATGTTCCAGCCAAACTCGCTACCCCTGTAGCATCAGTTTGCGCCTGCGCGACTATCTTTGATGCTTCGTGCAGATTATGTAGGGTGTCATGTACCAAACGCACACGCGCACCTTCCACGGCTTTGCCCGTTGCCATATCCGTGACCCATACGCTACTAGAAAAATGCCCTATCTTGGCATGTACCTGAAACGGAGTGACTTGTGCAAAAAGCTGATTATTTTGGTAATGCTTCCCTACCTCAGGGGTTGTCTTAAGCGTTCCTATCAACGCCCCACCTTGTTCCCCTACGAGCGATCGTATCTGCATCGGAATCGCAAATTGTTTGTTTTTGATCTTTGGGAAAGCATAATGATGCACGCTCGGTGCAGCATTTTTTGGTTGATGCACCAATCTATAATCTAATCGCACACTATCTAAATTATTCACATAGAGCGGTATATCGCTATCTATGGCTTTCTCAAGCACGGCTTCTCTATACATCAATTCAAAATTCGGTTTGCGATGATCGGTACGTAGTGTCATCGCTATAGGCGTATCAAGCGTGCGCCCAAATTCATCGCGCAAGCCTGTTGCGGGTTGATCAACAAATAGCCCAACAATCTTATGCCACACACGTTCCCACCATGGCACATCCGCACTTAGTGGCTCTTTGCTGCGTATCTGATAATCTGTTGCTGCTTTAATCCCTGCTGGTAACCATATATTATATTTGCGCCCTTCTTCATACGAAGAAGATAATTGTGAATAATCATCAAAATCCCCCCAAGGGTCTGCCCCATTTTCCAGCACAATCGGCGGGGAAAACTGCATATGCTCCTTAATTTGCGATCGTTTCACAGGCGCACTAAATGATAATGCCGCACCGCGCATAGGGTTGCACTGCTTCCATGTATCAGGCTTATCCGCCTCCATCAGCACTAAGTTCGCATCATCTTCATTGGTATAACACTGCACACCAAGAAAGCGCAATGCGGGGAAAGTACGAAATGCTAATATTGTACGCTCTACGGCACTTGGCACGCTACCATGAGCAGAGACTAACCCTGCTTTAAGTTTTAGCACCATCGGCGTATCTAGCGGCAATGGTCTCGCGGGCTTCACCCACCACACCGAACGCGCCTCTTGCCCCGATGCCGTGCGCACCAGCGTATCTTCTTCTGTGCCATCAGGAATGACAACGCGCACATCATACTCATGCCTATGATGGTTCGTAGGTACAAATCTAAAACTTTTCTGCACGGATCGTCGCGTCACGGGCTGCGAAAAATGCACGCGCACCAGCGGACGACCCTCCGCAAGCCATGTGGTGAAGGATGCATAATGCACATCAGGCAACACCGTAGTAAATTGATGCGTGATTGGCTGCTGTAATTTTGTTCCATCACGCGCAACAAATTCTGGCTTTATCTGCATTGTGTAACGTGTGGCTTGCTGCAATGGTGATGCTGCGGGAATCTGACATGCGAGCGTGTCGGTATCCAACCATCGCCACTCACATGCAACCTTCGGTGTGATGGTGATGGGAATATCGGCAGTTGCACGATCCATGCTACCCAACTGCACCATCGTTTTATTGAACTGCAACACAATCTGCGTTGATAATGCTGCATCTTCTCCTGCTGGCGTGATATTTTGAATGATCAACGGATCACTGGATGGTTGTGCATTAGCACAACATGCTACCATCATGAAGATAATGCAGCATACTATCTTCATAACGCATCTTCTCCCTCTTCACCTGTACGGATACGGATAATATTATCGACTGGGGATACAAAAATCTTACCATCGCCATAACGCCCTGTATAGGCGGCATCTTTGATTACTTTCACCATACGATCGACGTGATGATCTGCCACATAGACTTCAATTTTGACTTTGGGCAATAAATCAACCACATATTCTACCGAACGGGACATATCGCTACGACCTTTTTGTCGCCCATAGCCTTGCGCTTCAATAATGGTTAGCCCCTCAACGCCTGCCTCTTGCAGTGCTTCCTTGACATCATCAAGCTTAAACGGTTTAATCACTGCCTCAATTTTTTTCATTGGGTATTCCATACGTTTGAAAAAATAACGATTGCTTTTTAGGCAACAACGCGACACTATACTACCTTATTCACAGATACAAGTAGTTTTACACTACCCCCTTTTTGCGTTCGAGTTCTTATGAGCAAACATGTGTTGATTGTACGCCACGCCCAAGCATTGGATGCCCTATTGGGGCAAGAAGATCACGACCGTCCACTTTCCACACATGGAGCATATGAGGCAAAAATGCTTGCCACCTATATGCAGAATCATCACATCGCGCCTGATCATATCCTATGTTCAACTGCCACACGCACACGTGCTACCGCAGCGATTCTTGAACAAGAGGCTGCTCTATCTTTAGATTTACGTCAAAATCTTCAGAGTCTTTATCTGGCGGATGCTGCACAATTACAACAGCACCTTAGCGTTCTTGATAATAATGTACAATGCCTTATGGTGATTGCACATAATCCGGGGGTTTCTGAATGGGCGTACTGCCTTGCCTCCCCACGGGAAAAAGAGACGCTCCCTTATGTGCTGCACACGGCAGGATTGCTACATTTTTTTTCCTCATCTTCTTCATGGCATGAGGTTGCGTATCACCAATGCCGTTTGCTGCATCTGTTTGATCCCTCCCTTTGCTAGGGCGTATTGACACTAACTACTATGGCGTGCTGCAAACAACGGTTTTCTGCGCTTCCGCTACTCATGTACTTCTATGTACACTCCGTTACGGTTCTCGTAAACCATTGTTTTCGCTATGCCCTAGCGATAGTGTCAACACGCCCTAAAATGTTTTTGTCATAAAACTGTCATTTGCATCTGAAAAAAATATGATGCAGGATGCACGCTATCATATAGAACAGAGGTAGCACGCCATGAAAAAATCATCTAACGTAATGTTACTTCATGCTCAATCCAATGATGCATCGGTGATCGGGGCGGAAATAAGCGCGACTAAAGATGGCTCTTATGCCATGCTGCATATTGCTGCGGGGCATGATAGTGATGCACTAAAAACACAATTACAACAATCCGTGCCAAATACCAACTTCATACATAATGTTTCGCATGAAGATGGAACGCATCTATTGATCCTGCAAAGTTCCCTAACACCAGATGCATTGAAAAATTCCTTAAATAACGCAGGCTGCACCTTAGCAGAACCAGGGGCAGGAAAAGAAGAATTTCATCCATGGAAATGGCGTGGCTTCAGTAGTTTTCTTGGGCAGAGTTTACAGATTGCTTCCAGTTTTTCTAGTCAAACAACTCTAGCAGACCGTCAATCTATCTTCGGCTTTGCGATTCTGAACATCGCGGCAAGCACTATCAACATCATGTTTGGTGATCAGCATAAGGAAGATAAGCATCGTCTAAATTATATTAAACAAAATATCAATGACGCATTGACCCCTTATGTAGAGAATCCTAATGAATTACCCGATCTGAAGTGCAATTCATTGGATGCACGCAAAGCAGAAATGCAAGAGCCTACGCTGCAAGAAAAATTATATGAAACCGCACGCCATTATTCCGTGACCGTTGGTGAAGTAGCACTGCGTACCCTTGGTTCTGCATCACTGGTATTTCCTGTAAAAAAATTAGGGGAAGCTATCCCTTTGATACAAAAAGGAGATTTTTTAGGTGCATTCAATGCGGCTAAAAATGATAACCCCATCTCCATTCAAGCGGGCATTATGATGTTGACGGGAAAATTTCTTTCCATGACAGCAAAAGAACCTGATCCGTATAATCCGCAACCCGCATCTATCCTTGATCAATTTCGTGAAAATGTCGCCTTTAAGGCAAGTTCTATTGTTGAGTTTGGCGCATCAAGCTATATGATGGCAGATCGTATGAATTGGGTAGAAACTGAGGAGCGAAAAAAAAATACAGATAGTTATAGAGAACAGCTTCAGAAAGACCCTAACACTACACCTGAAATAAATGGTCCAAAACTTGTAACAATAAAACCACTCGGGAAAAACGGACCAGAGTTTGACCGCGACTTTTTAGGTGGAGCAGGACATGGCGTATTTAATGCGGGATATGTCGTGCGTCTTGGCGCGCCTTTTGGCTCACTTGAAGTCGATATGAAACACGTCTATGCCTATGTGAGTGATGCGCTGATGCACGTTCCTGAAGAACAACTACCCAAAGTGCTGCTTGCTACCGCTGCGGGGCTAAAAGATCATTTTTCTGATAGTAACATCAGCATGATTGAAATCTATACAGGCATTGTGGAAGATTTACGCAACCATCATCAGATCGATATTGCCCATCTATCCGCCAACAATGCACCCATAACAGATATTCCCAACATTACCATTCATCAAGTGCAACGTCAAGGCACGGCACATGCCCAAGCTCCTGCACTGGCTATGGCGCATTAATTATCATGCACATCAAACACGTACCTCACCACACTTCATGAGATATTAATGGTTTACTCCCCCCGCAAGCGGGGGAGTCCAAAACCGAATGCATAGCGTGAAATATTTGCATAATGTGAAGGGTGGCAAGAACACGCACTAGACATCACGATGTTTTTATGGTTTAACCAGCATCATGCACGCACCCTTTATTCACCTTCGTAGCCATTCTGCCTATTCCTTACTGGAAGGGGCAATGACAGTCAAAAAAATGGTGGACTATGCCGCCATGCAGCGTATGCCTGCACTAGCCATCACCGATACGCATAATCTGTTTGGATCATTAGAATTCACGCAAGCATGTTTCAAGGCGGGAGTGCAACCAATCATAGGATGCCATTTTGCCCATATCCCCTATGATGCATCGCCTTCGCGCCCGTATGAGCGGGATTATCTATTGTTGCTTGCCAAAGATGAACAAGGCTATCAGAACCTTATGCGCCTGAGCAGCGATAGCTATTTGCACCCGCAACAAGGGCAAGAACCCTTGGTATCGCTGGATTATATTGCAGAATATTCGCAAGGTTTGATTGCGCTCACAGGCGGGGTCTATGGTGCGCTTGGCAAGGCATTAATGCGCAACCAGCATGACAAAGCAGAAAAAATCATCCGCACATTACATGATAGCTTTGGGGATAGGCTCTATATTGAATTAATGCGTCATGGCTTAGCGGAAGAACAACAGATTGAGCCTGCCTTGCTGCAACTTGCCCTTGCGCATGATGTGCCGATTGTGGCAACCAACGATGCTTATTTCTTAAAAAAAGAAATGTATGATGCACATGATGCCCTGATGTGTATTGCTGAAGGGCGTTATGTGATGGAACAGGATCGTCGCCGTGTCACTGCCGAACATCGCCTCAAGAGTGCTGAAGAAATGTGCGCACTCTTTGCCGATCTTCCTGAAGCGATTGACAATACGCTGATCATCGCACAGCGTTGCACCGCCTATTCCCCTGCACGCAAGCCTATCTTGCCTAGCTTCCATATGGAACAAGACGGCGTAGTCCTCTCAGAAGAAGATGCACTACGCACCCGCGCACGTGAGGGATTAGAAGCCCGCTTGGTACGGCATGTATTCACGGATGCGATGAGTGCGCAAGAACGTGAAACAATAGCAAAGCCCTACCGTGATCGCTTGGATTTTGAGCTGAATGTCATTATTGGCATGGGCTTTCCGGGGTATTTCCTTATCGTCTCTGATTTTATCACATGGAGCAAAGAACAGAATATTCCTGTAGGGCCGGGGAGGGGATCGGGAGCGGCATCAGTCGTGGCATGGTCACTCTTAATTACTGATCTTGATCCGCTGAAATATGATTTGGTATTTGAGCGTTTTTTGAATCCTGAACGCGTATCCATGCCCGATTTTGATATTGATTTTTGCCAAGATCGGCGCGATGAAGTCATCCGCTATGTGCAGCAAAAATATGGCATGGATCGGGTGGCGCAGATTATCACCTTCGGAAAGCTGCAAGCACGTGCGGTGTTGCGTGATGTTGGGCGGGTGCTGCAAATGCCTTATGGTCAAGTGGATCGCATCTGCAAACTCGTACCTAGCAATCCTGCCAATCCCGTCACCCTCGCGCAAGCCATTGAGATTGAACCCTTGCTCAAGCAACAAATGCAAGAGGATGATACGGTGGCGCGCCTTGTTGAGATTTCATTGCAACTTGAAGGCTTATTCCGTCATGCTTCCACCCATGCAGCAGGGGTAGTGATTGGTGATCGCCCCTTGCATGAGTTGGTGGCACTGTATCGTGATCCAAAATCCGATATGCCCGTAGTGCAATATTCGATGAAATATGCCGAAGAAGCGGGCTTAGTGAAATTCGACTTTTTAGGACTCAAAACGCTTACCGTGCTTGCAAAGGCACTAGCATTGCTGAAAAAACGCGGTATTGAGATCGATTTATCCTGCATTCCACTGGATGATGCCAAAACGTTTGACTTGCTCAAGGCGGGTAAAGCCATTGGTGTGTTCCAGTTTGAAAGCACGGGTATGCGCGATGCGTTGCGCAAATTGCAGCCCGATCGCTTGGAGGATTTAATCGCACTTGGCGCACTCTATCGCCCCGGTCCTATGGATAACATCCCCACTTATATTGCTTGCAAGCACGGCAAGGAACAACCCGATTATTTGCATCCCTCACTCAAGCCCGTATTGGAAGAAACCTACGGAGTGATCATTTATCAGGAGCAGGTGCAGAAGATTGCACAGATTCTCTCGGGCTATACTCTTGGCGGGGCAGATTTATTACGCCGTGCGATGGGTAAAAAAATCAAAGAGGAGATGGATGCGCAGCGTAAAATCTTTGTCGATGGTGCGTTGAATAATAATGTTGATGGCAAACAAGCCAATGAAATATTTGATTTGGTAGCAAAGTTTGCAGGCTATGGCTTTAACAAAGCGCACGCTGCCGCTTATGCCTTAATTGGCTATCAGACGGCGTATTTGAAAGCCAATTATCCTGTTGAGTTTTTTGCAGCCTCCATGACCTATGATATGCACAATACGGATAAGCTCAGCATTTTCAAACAAGATGCGGAATCGATGGGGATTGTTGTGCTTCCTCCTGATTTGAACCGATCGGAAGTCGAGTTTAGCGTTGAAGATCATCATAGTGCGCTCGCTGTGCGCTATGCTTTGGCAGCGGTGAAGAATGTCGGTGCAGCAGCAATGCATGAGTTAGTGGAAGAGCGAGGGCGCAGCGGAGCATATCAAGGCATCTTTGATTTCATCAGCCGTTCAAGTGCGAAATTATTGAATAAACGACAATTAGAGCATTTATTTATGGCGGGGGTGTGCGATAGCATCCACACGAACCGCCATCAGCTTTTTGCTTCGATGGATACATTGCTCAGCTATGGGCAGTTAGTGACGGAGGAGCGTAATTCCACGCAAACAAGCCTCTTTGGGGAACATACGGTCGAAGTGCGCCATCCTGATTTAGTGCAGGTGTCCGAATGGAAAGCATTAGAGAAATTGGATCAGGAATATAAAGCGATTGGTTTTTATTTATCCGCGCACCCGCTGGATGGTTACGCCCCTGCACTGGAGATGTTGCGTGTTCGCAATTTAGAGAGTATCAAGCCTTTGTTGAACAGTGAATATAGCCGTCATAAAATTGCTGCAATCGTGATGGGGAAAAATATCCGCAATTCCGCACGGGGAAAATTTGCCTTTGTACAACTCTCGGATAGTTCGGGGGCGTATGAAGCCTCTATCTTCAATGATGGTTTGTTGAATGAAGTACGCCCTTTGTTGGAAATCGGAACATTGGTGATGCTGAATGTTGAAGCCAAGATAGAAGAAGCAGGGGCACGCCTGATCATACAAGAGATGCGTCTACTTGATGACGTGTTAAAATCCACTGAAGGGCGCGTTCAAGGGGGGAATCTTACCCTGCGTATTTATGATCATAGTGCGGTTGAGCAGATTCATGCGTTGTTGCAACATCCGCATCCACAAGGCACAAAGATCACCATGTGCGCCTTGATGCAGGATGGGCGCACGGCACATATCGCGCTTAAGCACAACTATCGTCTTTCTCCTGAAGCAATGATTAGTGTGCAGCAGGTGCAGGGATGTGAGGTGGTGAAGTGAGTGGATTACGGTTTGTGGATATATTCGCAGGGATTGGCGGATTTCATTTGGCTCTGCACCAGCTTGGTTGCGAATGTGTTTTTGCCTCTGAAATTGATCCCCATGCACGCAAAACGTACCGCGATAATTTTTATTCGTTGAATCCCGCTTTGTTTGATGAAGGTCGCTATAATGAGGATATACGCAGCATATCCCCTGAAGAAATTCCTGATTTTGATATTTTGTGCGCGGGATTCCCTTGCCAACCTTTTTCGCAAGCAGGGTATAAACGCGGGTTTGACGATAATCATGCATCAGAGCGGGGCAATCTGTTTTTTGTGCTTGCGGATATTTTATCAGCCAAACGCCCGAAAGCCTTCTTTTTGGAAAATGTTCGCGGTTTGCTCACGCATGATCACGGTAACACATTTCGTATTATTAAACAGATATTAGAGGAAGAATTAGGGTATAGTTTCTATTATAAAATTGTGCGCGCCTGTGACTATGGTTTGCCACAATTACGCCCACGTTTATTCATGATCGGTTTTCGTGATGAAGGCATGTTGAAAGGCTTTCACTTCCCGCCACCTATTCCACTGAAGATGACCATGTCGGATGTATGGAAAGCCCCATGTGATCGGGAAATTGGTTATACCTTACGTGTTGGGGGGCGTGGCTCTGCCATTGATGATCGCAGAAATTGGGATGCCTACCGTGTGGATGGCAAAGTGCGTCAACTTATGCCTGAGCAGGGCAAAAAGATGCAGGGTTTTCCTGATGATTTTCGTTTTCCTGTATCCACCAAAGAGGCAATGAAGCAATTAGGCAATAGCGTTGCCATTGATGCGGTGCGTGTATGCGCTGGGGCGATGATAGAGCATATGGAACATATGGAGAAAAAAAGCATGAAACATCATGATACGATGAATAAAGGTGAGTGGACAGAACTTTATGCATTGCTCAAAATCATGTATGAACGCCGTCTTATTTTTGCAAATGCCGCTTTAGAACCTATGATACCTGAACAAGCATTTGATGTACATACTGTGCGCACGCTTAATACTGGAAATGCATATCACCTTTTGCCTGATGCCTCTATTATGATAGAAGAAGATGGCATACAGCGCAATGTTGCTTTGGAACAATTAGATTTATCCGATACAGCACATGCCATTAAACAAGGAAAAAGTACATTTTCTCTTGGTACATTGGATGCGATTCGTCATCAACTGGGCATTAGTTGGGTAAAAAGTGGCACAAGTACGCAAAAAGCAGATATTATTCTCGATTGCTCTAAAGATGGCATGAGTTATGCGCATCAAGGCTTTGGAATAAAATCCTTCCTTAGGAGCAAACCAACCTTATTAAATGCTTCGGGCAATACCAATTTTGTGTATGAGGTGCGCGGGCTACCTGCTGACGCTCTTGAAGAAATTAATGCGATTAGCACAGCGCACAAACTCATTGATCGTGTGAAACGTATCCATGCATTGGGGGGTAGCCTGCATTTTCATCATGTGGAAGCGGATAGTTTGGAATATAATTTGCAACTCATTGATAGCACCATGCCACAATTACTTAGCGCGATGTTATTGGATTTTGTGATGCATCGCCGTGCAAAAATAAGTGAAAATTTGCACGCTGTGGTATCCAGCAATCCGCATGGCATCATTGCACCCACTCTTGATTATGCCGCCTATGTGATTCGCATCAAACGCTTGCTTATGTCAATATTGCTTGGGTTTTTTGCAGGAAAAAAATGGGATGGGCAGTACAGCGCGCAAGGGATTATTATCGTCAAGGCAGACGGATCGCAATATTGCTTGCATATGCTTGATATGGTGCAATTAGAGGAATATCTATTTCGCACCATCATGTTTGATACCCCGTCTACGACCCGCCATCGTTATGGATTGCTGATCAAAGAACATGATGGGAAATTATACTTTAAGCTCAATCTTCAGTTGCGTTTTTGATTACCGTGAAAAAGGATAAAATAACTGCCCCACGGGATCAGCGGGCATCGGATGATCCACGCCATAATGCTCAGGAAGCACGCCCTTAGGCATGTAAAACGTACCAAATATTACGTCTAATATGGGAAAAGTGGGAGCAAAATTTTTATTCCCTCCCTCATCATAACGCGTATGATGCCAACGGTGAAAAACAGGACTCGCCAAAATATATTTGAATGCACCAAATGTCCAGTTCACATTCGCATGAACCATCAGTGAATAAAATTTGTTTAGTACCATTAATTCTACCATCACCATCGGGGAAAACCCTATCATGATACACAGTACATCGACCAGAGTAAAAGCCAGCCAAAAATTTATAGGGTGAAACCTAAAAGAATGAATCCAATCCAACTGCTTGGGGAAATGATGCACCGCGTGAAACTTCCATAAAAAACCACGATGAAATAAACGATGCACCCAATAAAGATAAAGATCGGATAGAAATAGGTACAACACCGCTTGCAGCCACAAAGGTTGTGTCGAAACCACGCCCCCTGCCCCTTCTTCATAAAATATGAAAAAATCATCCTCACTGAGATCAAATCCATAAAGAACCATGGATGCGCCCATCATCATATAAAAATAGACCCAACGCGTTACCAAGGGCATAAGGAAGATAAAGCTAAAATCTGTCCAGATGTTTTCCTTCCACCATTTAATGCCCCGATTGCAGGGCATCCATAGGGAAAGAAGCGAAAAAACAAGGCACGAACAGACAAGAAAAATCAGCAATTCTTCAACATAATGGAGGAGCATTATCGATTACCCTAAATAGGAGAGCATCACAATCATACTTCCAACCGTTCCCATCACCCATGCAGAAGTGCGAAATTTGGGGGATATTCTGCCAAGCACGGCATAGCTTAGGATGGCAAAAAACACCGATAAGATGACAAAGGGGATGATAGCATGTGTGCCTAAACACCATCCGCCTAACCCCAACATAATCGCATATATCGGAAAAGGCGTGCGTTTGCGTGCAATGGCACATTCTGCCCCCCATATCCCAATGCCGACCATCATGGCAAGATAGCCACCGATGAAAAAACCTGTGATAGGCTCACCAAACGACATACGATACACCGCAGCAACACCCAAAAAGGCAGAAACCAACACCGCAAAAAGACGTTTTTCAATGAAATATAAGGCAGCTATGGTGATTAAAATCACGTCCATAGACAAAATCAGCACCAATGCTTGCCCAAAGCCATAAATAAAATAATTGACGGAGAATAATATGCCACACAAGGCTTCAACAATCGTATAGGTCACAGGGATTGAGACAACCGAGCAGTAACGGCACTTCCCCCGCGTTGATAACCATGAAAATACCGGAAAGAGATCCTTAGGCGAAAGATACACCCGCCGTTCACATTCGCAATAAGGCGGATCATTGGCTATGGTTAAACCACGAGGCAAACGATAAATAAACGAGGTCGCATAATTGCCCGCAGCAATCCCTAGAATGAACATTATGACAATACCGACATAATAATAGACTAGGGAGCTAGATAAAAATTCTACCATAGGCTTAGTTTTGCACCGTTCGAGTTGGATCAATCAATTCATCTAAATAACGCCCCTGAAACAGAGAAATACCAAATGCTTGACCATATTCTACCGCTTGCCGGTTATCGCAACGCGTTAAGATAACACGATTTGCACCACAACGCTTCACTGCTTCCGCAATGGCTTTATTTTCTGGATTCGATGCCTCATTGGCATTCCATTGCAACTTAATCAAATCCACTTCTAATAATGCCCGATTAATCATCGGGAAACTATGTTCCGTCACACCATCAAGGCACAGACGATAGCCCATTTTCTGCACATAATCACGCGCTGAGATAAAGGCATACATATCCTCAAATATATCTGAGGCTTGCACTTCCAAAACAACGGATACTTTTGACGAAGCGCGCAGCGATGCATCAAAAGCTTGAAACACATCCGACATCAATGTCTTGACATTGAGATTAATACTAATAGGTGACGATGTATGCTGTTCAGCACGCTCACTAAGCATCAACAAAATTTGATGATCGAGCGTTAATGTGAGGTATTTGAACAACCAACGATTACTCACTAAATCAACATCGGTGTTGATAAGTTGCTTAAGGTGCGCAATGTTGATATAGAGTTCGTCAAACACGCGACGCACAGCCATGCTTGGTACTGTGGCACAAATAGGCTGCTTACGCATCGCTTGAAGCACATCCACCTCACCAATGAGACGCTCAATCTGCCCCAAATTTGATGAATCAAAAAAGCGTGCTTTCTTTAATGTATTGGCTGAGAGAAGATTCTCGCTGGCTTTATCTTTTTTTGTAGGCGTCGCTGTGTTCAAAGGTGATTTTCGATTGCTCAGCATTTTTTTGCGAACCATCGCGCACACATCTTCATAAGAATCGCGCATCACAAAAACATGACAAAAATCTTCATTCTCATGCCCATCATGGGTATAGGCTAAGGGATCATCCATGAATAAATAACGCAGTTGGAATATCACTTTTTCCATCAACATTTTTGGAATATTATGCCCTACCACCATCAGGTTAGCATCGTCAAACAGACAAATCAACCCTTCTTGATTCTTCAACAAATCACTGATTAAATTGGTAGCAATTTTAATTTGATATTCGCTACGATAATATTCCAAGAGCTGAGAAAAATGAAACACGACAACCACGCTATCGTTCATTATTTCTTTATTGCTTGCAAGATATTCAATTAACTTCGCTTCTGCGCCTGTGCTTATAAGTTTCATAGCGATTCGTTCACTTCACAACTGTAAATAGGGTTAGAAATATATAGTCGTTCGGTGATTATACGCATAGTTCTGCACAGAGTAAACAATGTTCACACAAATCATGGGATGACCTATTATCGATTAAACCTTCGCTGTGTCATAAAAGATTCCAATGCTCGCGTGTCTGCACTCAAGAGCGGATCATCCATGGACTTTTTGAAATAGAGCGTAACTTCTGGAAAATCACTAATCGCCATGCTTGGCAATTTGAAGGTAAGCGCGTAATTCATCGCCCATTTTTTGATGTTTGCAGCCCCAACCATCGTGCCTATCGCATGTTTTGAGCGAAATTTCAGACCGTTTGTATGCATCCGCGTGGAATCGATATTAAATGCCCCTTCAACTGTTTGAAAGGTAGTTTGCCCCTTAATCAAGGCAATGCGTACCGTATTGGCAATTTCACTATTACTGCGCACGCTTGGCAAAGATTGCACCAGACTTGCCACATCAAAACCGCGAATGACAATATCCCTGCCAAACAATACCATATTTGCAGAAAGATTATCGATCAAATTATTCAGAGTAATGCCACCTGTATCAAAACGTAGATTGATATTCATCCGCCCGCGAATCGACGATAGATTTAAGGTCGATTCCAACATACGATGCACTAAAACATTTTTTAGCCTCAAATCTCCTTTAATCCCTGCGATGGAAGATACATCGATTGTACCTTTATAGTTCATCGAACCTTCCCATACATCCGCATACCAATCGCTTACATCCCACACGCCTTCATCGGTTTTAGCCTTAATGCGCACATTTTTCATAACCACAGAATCATGAAATAATTCCCCAAATTCCAGATCAAACACCCCTGAATAACCTTTTAAGAAATCCATCACGAGGGGCTTGTCGCCCCATATGCTAACATTATTATCGCGCTTCACTGGATAGGTACGAAAGCTACGCCCAACCAATGAATTGACATTAAAATGTGATAGATACACATGGGCGTTAATATTAGGAATGGCTTCGGATTGATCAATGCCAATATCACCTGACAATTTAATTTCGCCAACATTCAAATCCACCGAATTAAATTGCATTTTATCCGGGGCAATGGTGAGCAGAAACCGTGACGGCTTGCCCTCTAAATCATATAAAGTAAAGCGATCAAATACCAAGGTGCATTTATAGCTATTGCGCATAGAATCAAGCCACGGCAAGGTGATTTTAGGAGTATCAAAATTATCCTCCAACAGCGCACCGCTTGCCGCAGGGTTGATATAACGCGCTAAAGAATCCAGCTTGCTGCCCGATATTTTCAAATTAGCCACATAATTTGTCTCACCTTCGGGATAATAATCAACCGCACCTTCGACAAAAAAATCACCCGCTTGAAAGCGTAATTCCGAAATGGTACTTGTCTGAGGCGAGATATAGAGTGTTGATTTGGCACGGAAATTTCCCTCATGATTTGCCATCAACTTATGTTCATCAAGGTTTAGCCCACTCATAAAGGCTTGGATATTTTTTCCTAATAATTCTAATGTTGCATCCAAATTGACATTTTTATTAATGTCCATCTTGAGAATGCCAAAAAGCAATAATTGCGTATCACCCGCCATATGCGCAACCGCCTGATTGATGGTCAATTCACCATCCCGTAGCATGGCAGATAAGTCAATATTGCGTGATTCTACCCCAAGCCATGATAATTTCTTGATGCGCACATCAACTGTTCCTCGACTTTTGGCAGGAAGCATATAGGCAACCAAATGATTAAATTGCTCCTTTGTGTAGGAAGCACCAAAATCATCATCAATCGTCACTTCCGCTAATTCAAGATTGATCTTGAACAACGCACTATCACGATTAACAAGAGACATCCCTACCGATAAGGGATGTTCATTCATCGTCATGTCACGTGATGCTACCACCAATTTCGGCCCTTGCATTTTTATCGCAAGCCCACCTTTCATGGTATTATTCTCTCCCCATATATCATGCAGCCGATCATTATGCGCCTGTATATCAACAAGATAAGCCCATGAAGCAAGATTTTTTATATTCGATTCTATCATGCCATCCAAATGCAGAGCATTCTTGATATATCCCCACTTGCCTTCATAGCGCACGCTATCCTCACCTGAAGTAAGCTCCACCTTAAGAGCATCCATGGCATCACGCACAGATCGCCCCGCTGTATGAAGATGCATTTTATGCTCCGAGATCACCATATCGAAATCCGAAGTAAATTCACCGTCCTCCTCGGCATGGAAGCTCCCACTTACCCCATGCAATTCATAGAGATTCTGCGCCCCAAGGGGAAGAAAGGATAGTTTGCTCGCCTGAATATCAACATCCGAGGGAATATATGGATTGGATAATATTTTTTTGACATGGCGTGATAATTCAAGAGTATAGACATCAGTAGCTACCTCTTGGATTTCTAAAGCAAGTCCATCGATTTGCATGGATTCAGCGCGAAAATCACCCGTAAATGCATCAAAAATTCCAAAATCGATGGAAACCATTTGAATGGTCATCAATTTATCCGATAACGCCTTGGGATGATTTTTAACAATCACCCCAGAAAAAGTCATACGCGGTTTTAGAGGAAAAGATGCCTCAGCAGAGCGTATACTCACATCATAGCCTAGTTGCTCACTTAAATCATGCTGCACACGCACACGCATCTTTTCAGCATCCATCATCATCGGCACAAAAAGGGTGGATGATGCGACTATCACCATCAAAACAGTGCATATAATCAGTACAATTTTAATTTTTTTTGAAATTGTAATCATCACGCCTACCTAATGAATGAGGAACTATAACACTATAATATATAGTGCTATAGTTTATATGATCAACGCATTCTTGTTACGAAGCAACAAAAAACGAGCATCACTATAATTGATGCACATGTATATCTATTACTGGTTTTTTCCCTAATTCATCGTTAATACGCTTCGATACTGATGCACGCACCCTATCTTTAATCACCTGAAGTTTCATCCGCGAACCTGAACGTTCAAAAATTTTCAGTATATCTTGCTCCATGGCATGACGCAATGTTTCGTCTTCAAATGGATCAAGGCATCCTGGCGCGCTAATTTCCGGCGCGGAAATCAGTTGCAAATCTTTGTCCAAAACAAAGGAAACTATAATATGACCGCTTTCACGTAATCGACGGCGCATTTTAATGATCGGGCTATTGAGAGGAATAAGCGTCGTGCCATCCAAGCCATAATATCCCGATTCAACGCGATCCACAATACGCGCACCATTACGCTCCAAGAGAATAACCGCACCATTATAAGGCTCAACCGTTTCTTGCACACCTAATTGCGATGCAAAAAGCGCATGTTCACGAATATGCAATGATTCCCCATGTACTGGCACGGCAATAGCAGGGCGAACCAAATCATACATACGCTTCAACTCATCGCGTGCTGGATGACCCGACACATGGATAAAATCATCCTTATCAGTCACAACCGTAACGCCTTGATTAATCAACTGATTATGCAACCAACGTACTTTTGTTTCATTCCCCGGAATCACACGCGAAGAAAAGAACACCGTATCTTCAGAAGCAATACGCAAGGATGGATGCGTTTGCGTCACGATCTTGGTAAGTGCTGCTTTAGGCTCACCTTGACACCCCGTACACAGTACCAATACTTCCGAACGTGATAATTTATTGGCTTCTTTTTCGCTAATAAGATCGGGAGCATCGAGTAAATAGCCACTTTCTTGCGCTGATTCTACCATACGCCACAAAGAACGCCCAGCCAAAACCACACTGCGCCCACAGGCTTTTGCAGCATACAGCACCGATTCAACACGGGCAATATTAGAAGCAAAAGTGGCAACAAAAACGCGCCCCTTATGTTTGGCAATCTGCTCCGTGAGAGTCGCACGCACACGCGCTTCTGACCCTGATTCACCCTTCACAAACACATTGGTTGAATCACATACCATTGCCAATACGCCCTCATCACCATAGCGTTTGAGGGTAGCTTCATCAGACACAGGACCAACCAACGGTTCGTCATCCAATTTCCAATCGCCCGTATGCATCACCACACCTTGCGGTGTTTTAATGGCAACTGCTTGCATCTCGGGGATAGAATGCGTCAAAGGAATTAAATCTAGGGTAAATGGACCAACCTTAAACTCACTGCCAATTTCCACTTCATGCAACGGAAATTTTGCAGGCAGAGGACCATTCGATTGTAATTTACGCTTTAACACGGATGCGGTAAATTTCGTCGCATAGATTGGGCATTGCAGCTCATCCCATAAATAGGGTACTGCCCCTAAATGATCTTCATGCGCATGAGTCAACACCAATCCAACCAAATCTTTTTTGCGCTCAACAATGAACTCAATATCAGGCACCATGATCTCAACACCCGGATAATGATCATCGACAAAACCAATACCCAAATCAATCATCAACCATTTACCATTCAAATAATAAAGATTGAGGTTCATCCCAATTTCATTTGATCCCCCAAGTGGAACAAATAATAACTTATTTTTATATTCTGAAAAATCAACTGCCATACGCCTCTTCGTTTTTATTGTAGTTTATTATGTTAAAATTATTATTAGTATAGTAAATAGATGCCAATCCATAAATCGTTAAATCACTGACAATATCATCAATCTGCGGAACAGCGCGCACATAAAGGGGTGCTAAACCACCTGTCGCAATCACTTTTTCAATATTAGCATATTCTTGTTTAATACGGTTAAGCAACCCCTCAATCATGCCAACATAACCATAATAAATGCCCGATTCCATAGCAGCTACAGTATTTCTACCGATCACATGGCTAGGACAACGCACACCGATCGAGGGTAATTTTGCCGCTGCTTTTTGAAGTGCATCAAGAGATAGGTTCACCCCCGGCGCAATGACACCGCCAATATAAACCCCATCTTTCGTAATAACATCAAAAGTAGTTGCTGTACCAAAATCAATAATCACCATGCCGCATTGATAACGTTTCCATCCTTCATAGGCATTGACAAGGCGATCCGCTCCCACTTCTTCAGGATGATCAACATCCACAGATAAGTCTGGAACATCTAAAGCGGAATCAACAAGCATCGGCTCTACATGGAAATATTTCTTACAACAACTCACCAGCTCAAATTGCACACGCGGCACAACCGTGGCTAAAATAACATCCGTAATTTCTGAATAGGTACGATCATTCAGTGCCAACATTTGCCGCAACCATAAACCATATTCATCCGAAGTGCGAGAAGCATTGGTAGCCATACGCCACTGACTGACAAGATGTTCACCATCAAATAACGCAAATACGCTGTTCGTATTCCCTACATCTATCGCTAATAACATCACTCATTCTCTCACAGAGGGCATCACAACCCGCACATCCGCAGCATAAACCGATCGTGTACCATGTTCTGTTTCCACGATTAATGCTCCATCATCCCCTATAGCACACATTGTCGCCTGAGTCACGTTATTTCCTGCTTCCTCCAACACTATCTCTTTGCCTATGTGCGCTGCCACGCTACACCATTGATCACGAATATAAGCAAAACCTTTATCCAGCCACTCATCATAGAGCGCATCAAACGCATCCAAAAAACGCGACAACACAATTTTTGCGCTGATAATTTCTACACCATGGGCATGAATATTGGTGGCAGGGTAGGACGCATCCTCAGGATGATGCATAATATTCACCCCCACGCCAATAATCACCCATGATGCATCTTGATGACGCGATAAAACCGTTTCCAGCAAAATGCCCGCCACTTTTTTACCATGCACCAGCACATCATTAGGCCATTTAAGTGTTACAGCAGTGGGGTCATTTAATACATACGCCAACGCTTGATATAATGCTAGGGATGCAACAAAGGAAAGTTGCGGTAAGCGTTCCACCGATGCGCAGGGCTGCAACAGCAAAGAGAAAAATAAATTCCCCTCCTCAGAGACCCATTGCCTACCATCACGCCCTTTGCCATGCGTCTGAGTTTTTGCCCATAATACAGCACCATGCTGCCCACCTGCTTTTGCTAGGCGTTTCGCTTCTTCATTTGTACTATCCAACTCATCGAAGGTTAGCAAATGATAGCTATCAATAAAGTGCAATGTCGAACCGGCCATCAGGGAAACAACACTCCCGCAGCCAAAAAGGCAGGCTTAAAGATAAGCGAGAAATCAAACACGACAAAATTAGCCACGACACATGCAAAGATGATATAGCCCAAATAAGGATGACGTGGCAACACATCTAATGGGCTTGCTGATTCATCAAAATACATAATTTTGACGATACGTATGTAGTATACACACGAGACCACACTCGACAACACCCCAACCACAGCAAGCCAAATAAGGCTTTCCACCTGCACCACACTTTTGAATACAAAGAATTTACCAAAAAATCCTAGGAATGGTGGAATACCTGCCATTGAAAACATAAACACCGCAAGAGCTAAGGCTATGCGCGGTGACGCAGTTGAAAGCCCTGCTAATTGATGAATATGCGTCACTGGCGTGCCAGAACTACGCAACATTAAGATGCACGCAAACACGCCCAAACTAATGGTGCAGTAAAAAGCAAGATACACCAACATCGCATAGACCGCCTCATAGGAATGAGCAGCAATCGCCATTAATATATAGCCGACATGACCAATGGAACTGTACGCCAACAACCTTTTAATGTTGGTTTGCACAAGTCCCGCAAGCGCACCAAGTACCATGGAGGCAACACTTGCACATACGATAATTTGTTGCCAATAGGACGCTATATCGCCACACACTTCTGAAAGAAAACGCACAGCAAAGCACAATACGGCAACTTTCGGTGCCGTTGCAAAAAAAGCAACGACTGGGGTAGGTGCGCCTTCATAAACATCAGGTGTCCACATATGAAAAGGCACTGCAGATATTTTGAAGAATATCCCTACAAGCACAAGAACAATACCCGTCACAGCACCGATATTCACGTTTGCTGTGCTAGCTAAGACAGTCGATAAGGTTTCAAATTGAATCGTTCCCGCAAAACCATAAATCAACGATACACCGAACAACATCATGCCCGAAGCGAGAGAACCAAGAACAAAATATTTGAGACCTGCTTCGGAGGAAACGCCATTATCACGTTCATAGGCCGCCATCACATACATCGCCAAACTTGCCAATTCTAGCGCCACATAGAAGGATAATAGATTCTCACTGGCAACCAACAGAACCAATCCAAGCGTTGCAAACAGCACAAGAACCACATATTCCTTTGCGATTTCAGCGTGATCTTTTAACCAATCTAAGGATAAAATCGTTGCACCAAACGCAGAAAGTACAATGATAATTTTAGCAAATGTTGCAAAACTATCAATACGTACCATGCCATAGAGATTCTGAGCAGGAATATTTAATTTCAGTTGCACCGCATACATTAAAAATATGGTAAACAGAGAACTGCACCCCAATAAGGCAATGCCACGTTGCGTCATGGTGGATTGAAAAAACGCTCCATACATGAGCAAAAACATAGCCATCCCTGCAAGTAAAATCTCAGGGTATAATCCTTGAATAAGTGTATAAGGAATCATTATACTCCTCCATTTGTTGCTAGGCTTGTGCTTAATGCGCCTGAAGCGTTCATATGTTCAATTAATGCCGTAATAGGCGGTGAAATCACATCCAAAATAAAGCTCGGATATACGCCGATGAATAAAACACATGCAGCAAGCACCACAAACATTAATTGCTCATGCGTATTCACATCTTCCATTTTTTTCAACTCACCTTTCGTTAATGCACCAAATACGACACGACGATAAAGCCACAACGCATACGCCGCCCCTAAAACCATCCCCGTTGAAGCAAGCAAGGCAACGAGGGCGTTCACCTTAAATATGCCCATAATCACAATAAACTCACCCACAAATCCACTAGTTCCCGGAAGCCCAATCGATGCCATGGTAAAGAACAAAAAGAACATGGCATAACGCGGCATAACCGTGACCAGTCCACCATAACGCGCAATCTCACGCGTATGCAAGCGATCATAGACCACACCTACGCACAAGAACAATGCTCCCGAAATTAAACCATGCGACACCATCTGCACCATCGCTCCTTCAATGCCTTGTGAATTAAAGGCAAATAATCCAATAGTTACTAACCCCATATGGGCAACAGACGAATAAGCAATCAACTTTTTCATATCTTTCTGCACGAGAGCAACAAGCGACGTATAAATGACTGCTATCACGCTTAAAGCATAGATCATCGGAGCAAAATCAACGGAAGCCTGAGGCAACATCGGAAGTGAGAAACGTAAAAAACCATAGCCACCAATTTTCAAAAGAACCCCAGCAAGAATCACCGAACCCGCCGTTGGTGCTTGAACGTGCGCATCAGGAAGCCATGTATGCACTGGCCACATAGGCATTTTCACCGCAAAGGATGCAAACATCGCAAACCAAAGATAATGCTGGATAGTTCCCGAAAGTTCAGGTGCTTTTTCAGCAAGAACAAGCATATCGGTCGTGCCGAATTGGTAATAGAGATATACCAACGCCACCAAAAACAAAATCGATCCAAGCAGCGTATAGAGGAAGAATTTATACGCAGCATAAATACGGTTTGCTCCACCCCATACACCAATAATAATGTACATAGGTATCAGCACCGCCTCGAAAAAGACATAGAATAATAATGCATCTACAGCACAAAACGTACCAATCACAAGCGATTCAAGCACAAGGAAGGATACCATATAATCACGCGAACGTGTTTTGATGCTATTCCATCCAGCAAGAATACATAAAGGCATAAGGAATGTGGTTAGCAACAGCAAACATAATGAAATACCATCTATGCCAAGATAATAATAGATACCAAGCCCTTCAAACCACTCATGTTTTTCAACAAATTGCATGGATTGTGCGGTAACATCAAACTCATATGCCACCAACAGTGAAATAAGAAAATTGACAATCGTCGTCCACAAAGCAGCATTACGGGCGTTATGATGCGTTGTACGCTCATCACCGCTAAGAAACATCCCGATAAAAACAGCTCCAATCAAGGGCGTTAAAATTAAAACAGAAAGCAATGAACCTTCAATCATGCTAAAATCCTCGTGTCACTAACCAAAATACGATGAATGCAAGCCCCGCAACCATCATTAATGCATAATGGTTGAGATAACCTGTTTGTATCCGCGCCATTATCGCACCACTTTTCATAGAGAGGGTACTTACTCCATCCGGGCCAAAGCGATTAATCACCGCTTCATCGCCTTTTTTCCATAAAAACGCCCCCAAGAACAAGGCTGGGCGTACAAAAATGGCATTATATAGTTCATCAATATACCATTTATTAAGCAAAAATTTATACACACCGTTAAAGGATGATGCGATATTCGCAGGAGTTCTTGGTGAGTGAACATAGCAGAAATAGGATGCAACAAGCCCCCCTACTGCAACCAACAACGGCACAATAATCACCCATACCGGAACATGATGCGCATCATGCAAAATGCCATGCTCCCCACCTGTTTGCACTGCGCCCGACCAGAACGTCCCCGAGGCATCAACCATTCCAAATAATTTAGCCCCTACAAAACCAGATAATATTGCACCAGCAGCCAAGATAAAGAGCGGTGCTATCATAATTTTTGGTGATTCATGCACATGAGAAAGCACCTCTTTTGATGCGCGTGATGTGCCGTGAAAGGTCATGAATAATAAACGTCCTGAATAAAAAGCTGTAAGGAAGGCAGCCACAACCCCCATACAAAACGCAAACATCCCCGCATCCGTTCCCGAAGCATAGGCAGCCTCTAAAATCAAATCCTTGGAATAGAAGCCGGCAAAAGGAGGAATGCCTGCCAATGCCAATGATCCAATCCACATCAACGCCCATGTGATCCGCATTTCTTTGCGTATTCCGCCCATATTGCGCATATCTTGTTCATCTGACATACCATGAATAACAGAACCCGCACCAAGGAACAATAATGCTTTGAAGAATGCATGAGTCATCAGATGAAACACGCCCGCCGCATACGCTCCAACGCCACACGCAAAAAACATATATCCTAATTGCGAACAGGTTGAATAGGCAATAACGCGCTTAATATCATTCTGCACCAACCCAACAGAGGCTGCAAATAATGCAGTAAACCCGCCAAAGATCGTAATAATGGTGAGAGCCAAGGGCGCATGATCATATAATGCAGAACAACGAGCCAGTAAAAACACCCCTGCCGTTACCATGGTCGCTGCGTGAATTAATGCCGAAACAGGAGTTGGCCCTTCCATCGCATCGGGCAGCCATGTATGCAATAAAAACTGCGCTGATTTCCCCATGCACCCAACAAAAAGCAAAATGCCAATCCAATCCATGGCACGCAAATTTAAGCCTAAAAATTCATAGCTGGTATCTCCAATGAGAGCAGCTTTGGAAAAAACAACATCAAATTCCACAGAACCAAACATAAGGAAAATAAGCGCAATCCCTAATGCAAGCCCAACATCTCCAACGCGATTCACAATAAATGCTTTCATCGATGCGGCATTTGCTGAATCACGATCAAACCAAAAACCAATCAAAAGATAGGAACTAAGACCAACGCCTTCCCATCCAAAGAATAATTGTACAAAATTATCTGCCGTGACCAGCATCAACATGCAAAAGGTAAAGAGCGACAAATACGCCATAAAACGCGGTTGATGCTCATCATGGCTCATATAACCCACAGCATAAATATGCACCACAGACGAAACCCATGTCACTACCACCAACATGACGGCAGTAAGCATATCCACGCGCAACACCCAATCCGCATGAAAATCACCTGAATTGATCCATGGCAAAAGATGGACTTTCACCATAGGTGCGCCCATAAGAAGTTGCGCAAAAATGATCGCGGAACATAGAGCTGAACCAATCAAAAGTCCGCATGATATAATATGCGCTTGCCCATCTTTTATGCGTGCAGTGCGCAAGCCAATGAATGCAGCAGAAACTAGCGGAAACAGGACGATAAGTTTGATGAGAAGATCCATAATTATCCCTTTAATTTGTTACTATCTTCAATAGCAATCGATCGATTATTACGTGCAAACACCACCAAAATAGCAAGCCCGATAGCCGCTTCAGCCGCTGCAATCGTCAAAATGAATACGACAAAAACTTGCCCCACAATATCTTGTAAATGCACAGAAAATGCTACAAAATTGATATTCACTGACAATAAAATCAATTCTATCGACATGAGAATAGTAATGACATTTTTCTGATTCAGGATGATGCCACAAATTCCCAAAATAAATAAAAAGGTCGATACAAGGACATAATCTAAAATGGTAATATCTGAAAAAAGCGCGCTCATAAGGTAACTCCTTTTCCCGTTTCAACCTGCACCAAATCCACGGATTCACTTCGGGTTCGTGCTAATTGGTTGGCTATGTTTTGACGCTTAACATTTGGCTGATGCCGTAATGTTAATACGATTGCTCCAATCATGGCTACCAATAACACGCATCCAGAAACCAAAAAGATATAGGCATAATCCGTATATAATACGCGCCCAATGGCTTCCGTATTGGTAATCAACGGCTGCGCTTGAACCGTTGCTTCTGGATTGAGTATACTATGCGTCTCACTTTGTACGTAAGCAGCAAAAATGATAGACCCTAATTGCATAAATAATAAGGTGGCAACACCGATGCCAAGTACGATATTTTTGATAAATCCACGTCGCCATTGCTCAAAATCTACATCCAACATCATCACGACAAAGAGGAACAAAACGGCAACAGCTCCGACATAGACGATAACCAACGTCATCGCAATATATTCAACTCCGAGCAGCACAATCAAACCCGCTGCATTGAAGAACGTAAAAATAAGGAATAGCACGGAATGGACAGGATTGCGCGAGCTAATCACCATAATGGCTGAAAACAGCACCAACGCACTGAACAGATAAAACAACATATTGACTAACGAAAATTCCATAAACTCCACCATTCGGATTTGTTGTTAGCACGGCTTACACACAAAGCGCAACAATTCCCTATCATAAATCCCATAATTCTGCATTTTTAGCGATACTGTGCGTCTGCTGCCAACATTAGCGCGATTTCTGCCTCCCAACGCTCGCCATTATTCAACAATTTCTCTTTATCGTAGAACAGTTCCTCACGTGTTTCCGTTGCAAATTCAAAATTAGGTCCTTCCACAATCGCATCAACGGGACATGCCTCCTGACAAAAGCCACAATAAATGCATTTCGTCATATCAATGTCATAACGTGTAGTACGTCGTGATCCATCGGCACGTTGTTCCGCTTCAATCGTAATGGCTTGCGCAGGACATATAGCCTCACATAATTTGCAGGCAATGCACCGCTCCTCACCGTTCGGATAACGGCGCAACACATGTTCTCCGCGAAAACGTGGGCTGATTGGCCCTTTTTCAAACGGATAATTGATGGTGACTGGTGTTTTGAACGAATATTTGAGCGTCAGCCAAAAGCCTGAAATAATCTCTTTTAACAGCAATGAACGTACTGCTTGCATCATTAATGACATAATGAATCCTCCTCCTTATGGCAATAGCCCATTATATTTCAAATATCCTGCCGTAAGCACAACCCAAAACAATGAAATAGGCAAAAATACTTTCCAACCTAACCGCATCAACTGGTCATAGCGATAACGTGGCAACGTAGCACGCGCCCACACAAACACATACAGCATGACAACGATTTTTAGCAAAAACCACACAACGCCCGGAACCCACGAGAGCATCACATGCTCCACAGGTGGCAACCAACCGCCCAAAAACAACACGCTTGCAATCGCACTCATCAAAATCATGTTGGCATATTCGCCAAGGAAGAATAAGGCAAACGTCATGGATGAATATTCAACATTATAGCCTGCAACTAATTCTGCTTCTGCTTCGGGTAAATCAAAAGGGTGACGATTCGTCTCCGCTAATGCAGAGATAAAAAAGATGACAAACATCGGGAATAAGCCACTTGCCACAAACCAACCATGCTCTTGTTGCGCTAATACAACCTCACGAAGGTTCAGTGAGCCAACGCACAATAATACCGTGATAATCACCAAACCAATCGACACTTCATAGGATACCATTTGCGCAGCAGAACGGATCGCACCAAGAAAGGCATATTTCGAGTTACTCGCCCAACCCGCCATGATAATCCCATAGACACCAAGTGATGAGATCGCAAATATATACAATATACCAACATTAATGTTTGCCAACACAAAATCTTCATGAATGGGGATCACCGCCCATCCAAGCAATGCAAGCATAAAGGTAATCATCGGCGCAAGAAGAAATACGAGTTTGCTTGATTTGGTTGGAATAATCACTTCCTTGAGAAAGAGCTTCAACCCATCAGCAAAAGGCTGCAATAACCCGAAAGGCCCAACCACGTTCGGACCTTTACGCAACTGCATCGATGCGATGACTTTACGTTCAAACAAGGTAAGGTACGCCACCCCGATAAGTAACGGCACCGTGATCATCAAAATGCGCCCCAACTGCACAAATAAAGAATGAAACGGCTCTAAAAAAGGAAGATATTCATACACCATTTTATGCTACCTTATTCTGACTAGTTCCAACTTCACGCGTACATGCTGCCATTGTCTTAGAAACACGACTGATCGGATCAGTCATGTAAAAATTGGTAATCGCCTCTGCAAACGGCACAGAATGAATGGCCCCCAACGATGCCTTTGTCATGGCTATAGGAGCGTGAATCTGCACTCTATCTTCGTGTTGCAACTGCGGATGGGCGCGCAACATAGCCTCACGTACATCATTTAAGGATTGATACGGCAAGCTATGCCCTACTATCTCAGAAAGCGCACGAATAATCCGCCAATCTTCTTTCGCTTCATTCGGTGGGAATACCGCACGCACAGCATATTGCACGCGCCCTTCAAGGTTCACATAGATGCCATCTTGCTCCGTATAGGCCGCACCCGGCAACACGACATTTGCATAAGCTGCGCCCGCATCACCATGATGCCCCTGATAGACCACAAAAGCAGGTGCAAAACATGACATATCAATTTCATCCACACCCAAAAGATAGACCAACTTAATCGCACCCGATTCAGCAGCATCCATAATAGTTGCCGTTCCCATACCCTGCACACCGGGAACAAAGCCAACATCTAATCCGCCTACACGAGCCGCAGAATTATGCAAGATATTAAATCCATTCCACTCATCACGCACCATCATAGCATCCGCGATTGCACGCGCATGGCGATAGAGTGCGTCCCCATCCGCACGTGATAATGCTGCCATCCCCACGACAATCATCGGATTCTTTGCAGCGCGAATCACTTCTGCTATCGGGTGCTTTCCTGATAGAATATCCGCTAAAATTTGCGGGTTCGTTCCAAGTTCTTCCACAGGATAGGTCAGATCGTGAGGATTACCAATATTAACAACTCGCAGCCCCCCTGCAAGGTAACGCTTACGTATGCGCGCATTAACCAAAGCAGCCTCAAGACGCGGATTTGTACCAACCAACACAATCACATCGGCACGATCAATACCCGCAATCGTCGTATTAAAGAGATAATCATGACGCGATGCAGTCGGTATATACGCCCCTTCCTGACGGCAATCATAATGCACTGAACCAAGATTATGCATCAGTTCTTTAAGTGCAAACATAGCTTCCGTGCTTACAAGATTCCCTGCTAACGCCGCTATCTGATTCCCTTTTAAGGGACGCACAGCTTCAGCAATCGCTGCAAACGCCTCATCCCACGAGGCGGGGCGCAACGCACCATTCTCACGGAGATAAGGGCGATCAAGACGTTGTATTTTTAACCCATCGCAGGCATGACGCGTTTTATCAGAAATCCATTCCTCATTGACATCCTCATGCAAACGAGGCAGGACGCGCAACACCGCATTGCCACGCACATCCACGCGAATATTTGATCCCACCGCATCCATCACATCAATGGTTTCAACTTTCTTCAATTCCCACGGACGCGCAGCAAAGGCATAGGGACGCGAGGTAAGCGCACCCACAGGGCATAAATCCACGATATTTCCCGAAAGCTCAGAATGTAATGCCTGCTCAATATAGGTGGTAATCTCTGCACCTTCACCACGCCCCGTTGCGCCAAGCTCTGGTACACCCGCAACATCTTCCATAAATCGCACACAGCGCGTGCAATGGATGCAGCGCGTCATATGCGTTTTTATGAGGGGTCCCATATATTTATCTTCAACCGCACGCTTATGATGCTCATAACGGCTCACGCCTTTACCATAATAAAGTGCCTGATCTTGCAAATCACACTCACCGCCTTGGTCGCAAATAGGGCAATCAAGCGGATGATTAATAAGCAAAAATTCCATCACGCCTTCACGCGCTTTTTTCACCAATTCCGAATCTGTGCGGATTTTCGGTGGATTGCCATCACGATCAGGGCGTAAATCATTCACCCCCATCGCACAGGATGCTACGGGCTTCGGCATCCCCACCGCTTCCACCAAGCACATACGGCAATTTCCTGCAATCTCCAGCTTCTCATGGTAGCAAAAGCGTGGGATTTCTACCCCTACCTGCTCACACGCTTGAATCAATGTCAAGCCATTGTCAAACTCATAGTCATTTCCATTTATATTAATAATAGGCATCGTGCTACTCACTCATCATCTTCACTGTTCTATATTTCAAACTAAGTTCTCGCAATCTTTTTCTGTGCCTTATGCAGCTTTACGGCTAAACTCATCAATACGATCTTCGATTACATGACGGAAATGACGCACTAAGCCTTGCACAGGCCATGCCGCAGCATCACCAAGCGCGCAAATCGTATGCCCCTCAATGCGATAGGAAATCTCAATCATGTGATCAATATCTTCTTTGCGCGCCGTACCATTCGCCATTGATTCCATCATGCGCCACAACCAGCCCGTACCTTCACGGCATGGGGTACATTGTCCGCATGATTCATGCTTATAGAACTTCGATAAACGCGCAATCGCACGCACAATATCCGTTGATTTATCCATCACAATCACCGCAGCCGTTCCCAAACCTGAACGTACCGCACGCAGAGAATCAAAATCCATCAACACAGTATCACATATATCTTTTGGCAACACAGGAACGGACGAACCGCCGGGAATAACCGCAAGCAAATTATCCCATCCACCGCGTACACCCCCTGCATGTTTTTCAATAAGCTCCTTGAGCGGTATGCCCATTTCTTCTTCAACATTGCACGGATTATTGACATGCCCTGAAATACAAAATACTTTTGTTCCCGTATTATTTTCA
Organism: Alphaproteobacteria bacterium; assembly: GCA_004293935.1. GTDB lineage: Bacteria > Pseudomonadota > Alphaproteobacteria > Rickettsiales > UBA998 > RDZH01. Next base: position 37,326 of record RDZH01000020.1, read on the forward strand.
CGTCCAAGCCCAGCAAACCATGAAGAACCACGGCGCAAAATAGTCGGTACAACGGCAATGGATTCCACATTATTCACTGTGGTTGGGCATCCATACAAGCCTGCCCCCGCAGGAAAAGGCGGCTTTAAGCGTGGTTGACCTTTTTTGCCTTCCAAACTCTCAATCAACGCCGTTTCTTCGCCACAAATATACGCACCCGATCCACGATGGACATAGACATTACATTCCCAGCCCGATCCGCAGGCATTCTTGCCCAAATAACCCGCTTCCGTTGCTTCCCTGATGGCATGTTCCAAACGATTCGCTTCTTCATTGAACTCACCGCGAATATAAATATACGCAGCATGGGCTTGAATTGCAAAACAAGCAATAAGACACCCTTCGATCAATTTATGTGGCTCATGGCGCATCATATCACGATCTTTGCACGTTCCCGGTTCACCCTCATCCGCATTGACCACCAAATAATGCGGACGCTCTTTCACCTCTTGTGGCATAAATGACCATTTCATGCCCGTAGAAAACCCTGCCCCACCACGACCGCGCAAACCAGAGGCCTTCACCTGATCGATAATAGCTGCACGCCCCTGTGCCAATATGTCACCCGTACCGTGCCAATCCCCACGAGCCTGAGCTGCCCCAAGCCGCCAATCCTGAAATCCATACAAATTGTGAAAAATACGATCTTCATCTTTTAACATAATTATTCCTCACCCTTTAACCATATGCTTTAACGTCGTCACGCCACCCGCAGGCTCGGAGCTATGTCGCCCAATGCGTGAACCCGCCTTCATGCGTCGCCCTTCTGCTAAATCTCGCAGCAACGCTACGACATTTTCTTCGTTCAAATCTTCATAAAATGCATCATGTTCGGAACTTTTAACCTGACACATCGGCGCATTCACACACGCGCCCAAGCACTCTACTTCGCTAAGCGTAAACATGCCATCTGCCGTTGTCTCACCAAGCGTAATCCCTAGATGCTGCTCACACGCCTTCACCACAGCTTCTGAACCACGCAACCAACATGGCGTAGTCGTGCAGAGCTGCACATGATATTTCCCCATCGGATGCAGATTATACATAGAATAGAATGTTGCCACTTCATACACGCGCATCGGTGGCATATCCAGCAACTCCGCCACCGTATCCATCGCTGCCTTGGGAAGCCAATTCCCGCACTCACGCTGCGCAAGCATGAGCAACGGCATCACCGCACTTGCCTGCCTGCCTTCAGGATAACGCGCAATGATCTCGCGCACTTCTTCTAGCACCTTTTGTGTGAACTTGAAACTTTCTGGTTGCGCCTCGGGTGCGGCGACTTTTCCTGCTGCTGATTCCATAAATTTTCACCTACATTAGCTACGAATAAATTCGTACATTCCTCTTTTTTTATATACTGCCAGATTAAGCACTTCAAAAATGCCACCAATCGTAAGGTATTCGTCATTCCTGCGCAAGCAGGAATCCAGTGAGCATCGATTATGCTGGATACCCGCCTTCGCGGGTATGACGGAACAGATAAATTGATGTACCACATTATTGTGCATAATTAACACCTTTCTTCTTCTAAATTGCAGATAGTTTCTGATGCACTTGGCTCTACATTTGCTTTTTTATATGCGCCCACCATACGCTTTTTCGCAAGCTCCACATATTCAACTTCCAATTCCACACCACAAAATATGCGCTGCAACCCAAGTGCTGCCACGCCCGTTGTGCCACTGCCACAGAATGGATCAAACACAACATCCCCTGCTTTCGTTGATGCAGCAATGCACCGTTTAAGCAATGCCATAGGCTTTTGCGTAGGATGTTTACCATAGGTTTTTTCATCCATTTTCGGAGCAGTAAAACGCCATACCGACTTCATCTGCTTGTTTTCGTTCTCCTGCTTCATCGCGTCATAATTGAAATAATGCTTTGCCTTATCATTTTTCGCTGCCCACAAAATCGTTTCGGTAGAGTGCGTAAAGGTTCGGCAGGCAAGGTTCGGTGGCGGATTCGGCTTCTCCCAGATAATATCATTGAGCATTTTGAAGCCTAATTGCTGCATAGCAAAGCCAACAGAAAAAATCACATGCATCGTTCCCGATACCCATAATGTGCCGTTGGGCTTCAAGAGTTTCTGACAACGTGACAGCCAATCATGGTTAAAATCATGGTTTACATTCGCGCCTTGCGATTTATCCCACGCGCCTTTATCGACAGAGACCATCTTCCCCGCCTTACATGTGATACCCCCGTTGGATAAAAAATAGGGTGGATCAGCAAAGATCATATCAAAACACCCCTCAGGATGGGCATCAATCAGCGCATCCATCACATCCAAGCAGTTGGCATGATACAGCGATGCATCAAGCGCATCTTCCTCCATAAGGTTGTCGTGACCATAGATGTGCATTAGCGATCAATCTCCCCAAATACCACATCCAACGTCCCAATAATCGCGCTAACATCAGCAAGCATATGCCCTTTGCCTAAAAAATCCAACGCTTGCAAATGCGCAAACCCCGGAGCACGTATCTTGCAACGATACGGCTTGCTTGATCCATCCGAAATAAGATAGACCCCAAACTCGCCTTTCGGTGCTTCCACTGCGGTATAGGTTTCCCCTTCAGGCACGCGGAATCCTTCCGTATATAACTTAAAGTGATTAATGAGTGCTTCCATCGAATGTTTCATCAAACCACGCTTCGGCGGTGCAACTTTCACATCAGCCGTCATGATCTCACCCTCGGGCATTTTAGCGACACATTGCTGCACGATTTTTAGTGATTCCCGCATTTCTTCCATGCGCACGAGGTAGCGATCATAGCAATCACCATTTTTACCAATCGCAACATTAAACTCTAGTTCGTCATAGACATCATACGGTTGCGACTTGCGCAAATCCCATGCGATGTTAGAGCCGCGAAGCATTGGTCCTGAAAAACCCCATGCAAGGGCATCTGCTTTCGATACTACGCCAATATCGACAGTACGCTGCTTCCAGATACGGTTTTCTGTAAGCAAACCCTCCACATCATCAATATATGCGCCAAACCCACGACAAAATGCATCAATATCTTCCAACATACCTGCGGGAATATCTTGATGCACCCCCCCCGGTCGAAAATAAGCAGAGTGAAACCGCGCACCCGATGCACGTTCATAAAATTCCAGCATTTTTTCGCGTTCTTCAAACATCCAAAGCAAAGGAGTCATCGCGCCAACATCTAATGCTTGGGTAGTGACGTTCAAAATATGATTCAAAATACGGGTAAGTTCTGCAAACATCACACGAATATATTGCGCCCGTTTCGGCACTTCACAGCCAAGCAACTTCTCCACGGCAAGTGCAAAACAATGCTCTTGGCACATAGGTGACACATAATCAAGACGATCAAAATAGGGCAAAGCCTGCACATAGGTCTTATGCTCGATCAATTTTTCCGTTCCACGATGCAGCAACCCAATATGCGGATCAGCGCGATCCACCACCTCACCATCCATCTCAAGCACAAGGCGTAACACTCCGTGCGCTGCGGGATGTTGCGGCCCGAAATTGATGGTCATATTTTTCAAATCAACATTATGATCCATAACTCATCCAACCTTAGCTTTTTCATCCCCAGGAAGCGCATAACGCGCCCCTTCCCACGGACTCATATAATCAAAATCACGGTACGCTTGCGGTAAATTCACAGGTTCATACACAACCGCTTTTTTCTCAGGATTATAGCGCAACTCAACATAACCTGTTAGCGGAAAATCTTTGCGCAACGGATGCCCATCAAAGCCATAATCGGTCAAAATACGGCGTAAATCAGGATTGCCCGCAAACAACACACCGTACATATCCCATACTTCACGCTCATACCACCCTGCAGCAGGGAATAACGCAACCAAGGATGGAACAGGCGTTTCTTCATCCGTCATCAACTTAACGCGTATACGCATATTGTGTGTATGGCTAAGAAGCTGATAGACAACATCAAAACGCTGCGGACGTGCAGGAAAATCCACCCCCGCAATATCTACCAACATCATAAATTTGCATTTGGGATCATCATGCAAAAATGCCATCACATCGACTAAAAATTCTGGACGCACGTCCAAAATAAGTTCTCCATGCACAAAATACCCATGCACATCCTTATCATGCAACTGTTCTTGCACATAATCACAGACTTTTTGCAACCGATCTGCCATATCTTACCTACGAATAGTTCCTGTGCGTTCAATTTTGCGCTTCAGCAATAAAATCCCATACATCAATGCCTCGGCCGTGGGAGGACACCCCGGAACATAGACATCAACGGGTACAATACGGTCACAACCCCGCACCACAGAATAGGAATAATGGTAATACCCACCACCATTCGCACAACTGCCCATCGAAATCACATAACGTGGCTCTGCCATTTGGTCATAGACTTTACGAAGTGCGGGTGCCATTTTATTGCACAACGTACCCGCCACAATCATTACGTCTGCCTGACGTGGCGAAGGACGGAACACAACCCCTAAGCGATCCATATCATAACGGCTTGCGGCTGCTTGCATCATCTCCACCGCGCAACATGCCAAACCGAACGTCATAGGCCATAATGAACCTGTGCGCGCCCAATTCACGACTTTGTCTAGCTTAGCGACAACAAAGCCCTTATCCTGAAACTCATCCATAACGCTAGTGAGCAATGCATCTTGCTCAATACCCGGCAAAATAGGAACATTGCCCGAAGGAATAATCCCGTGTTCGTTTTCTACTCCCACTCTAACGCTCCTTTTTTCCATTCATAAATAAAACCAATGGTCAAAATACCCAAAAATACCATCATCGACCAAAAACCCAAATCACCAATATCCCCTAAGGTGATCGCCCATGGGAATAAGAATGCTACTTCTAAATCAAAAATGATAAATAAAATCGCAACCAAATAAAAACGCACATCAAACTTGCCACGCGCATCACCAAATGGTTCAAAACCACACTCATATTGCGATAATTTTTCATTATCGGGCTTCCCACCTCGGGAAACGATCATCGGTGCAACAGTCATTAATGTTGCAATCATCAATGCTACCCCTAGAAAAACCAAAATTGGAAAATAGGAAGCGACAACTTCTTGCATAAAACCTACTTATGAGTTCAACAAAATCTCTGCTTTCGGTTGTAACCTATTGCGCTTTTAGTTACAATGTAAAAATGCGTAATAAGCACGCTCATGCTACGTAATATTGCAGTGCGTCGCATCATTGTTTCCTTATTCACGCGGTATAAAAGATAATGGCGCGCTGCAAAAACTGCAATCCCAAAATCACGATAAGCGGAGAAAAATCGATCCCCCCTATGGCAGGAATAAGACCACGCACGCGACTAAATATCGGATCTAACACCCGATCCAGAACATTATTGACACGTGATACAATAGGATGATAGCGATTCACTATCCCAAACTGAATCAGCAAGGACAATACAAACGACACAAAAACCGCCAGCAACACCAAATCAATCAGTTGCACCACAAGCCACACAAAAGGATTTACTCCCATTTTTCTTCTCCTTAAAAAACTACTGTCTTGTTGCCATTAAGCAACAAACGATGCTCAGCATGATAACGCACGGCTTTATATAAGACATTACTCTCAATTTCTTCACCCATACGCACTAATTCTTCCACCGCACATGTATGACTCACCCGTCCGACTTCCTGCTCAATGATCGGACCTTCATCCAAATCTTGCGTCACATAATGTGCCGTTGCGCCAATAATTTTTACCCCGCGTTGATGCGCTTGATGATAAGGTTTCGCACCCTTAAAACTTGGCAAAAATGAATGATGGATATTGATCGCCTTGCCTTCAAAGGAACGGCATAAAGCGGGAGAAAGAATCTGCATATATCGTGCCAGCACGACTAAATCAATCTGATAACGCTCAGCAAGTTCCAACACACGCTCTTCTTGCGCTAATTTGCTATGTGACTCCACAGGCAAATGATAATAGGGAATATCATACCATGCGACAAGCCGTTGTAAATCCGGATGGTTAGAAACAACCACAGGAATCTCAATCGGCAAACTATTATTCTGATAACGATGCAATAATGTGTTTAAGCAATGGCTTACTTTAGAAACCATAATCATCACCCGCGTGCGCTTATGGGCATCATGCATCTGCCAGTGCATGGAAAATGGGCGCGCTACATGCTCAACAAACAACGCCTTTAATGCATCATGGGATGGTGTACGTTCCCCTGCGCGAAAATGGATACGTTGAAAAAAAGTCTGCGTTACAGGATCGCCATATTGCGTTGCTTCAAGGATAAAGCCATCATGCGAGGCAATAAAACCTGCAACGCTTGCGACAATATTCCCCACATCAGGACACGCAATCGTCAAGACATATTCCGCACGCTGCACATTTGACGGCACTAAATAGAGAGGTTCATCATGTTTCATAAAATCACTTATAGAGCAAATAAATGCATATCACAACTATGTTTTGCATATTCTATACTCACTATAGAGCATTCACATATTCTTTAAGTCTAGCGCAAAAACCTGAGGTGCTTTTAGGGGAACATGCTTTGCTTCCTCATTCTCTCTTTTTTGGGCATCGGGAATCCAGCACGTAACACGCGTCCCCTCACCTTTTTGAGATTCTAAATGAACCTTTCCGCCATGCATCTCAACAAAATTTTTGACTAAGGATAAGCCAAGACCTGCTCCAGAAATACGCCTTCCTGCACTACCACGACTAAAATTCTTGAAAATTTCGTCATGTTCCTCTTGTTCAATCCCCACACCATAATCTTGCACCCAGAAAGTCACGCCACCATCCTGACGCAACGCTCCAAATGCGAATTGCCCACTAGGATTAGAATATTTCACAGCATTACTAAGCAAGTGAAACATAATGATACGCACACGTTTTTCGTCGGCACATAATGTACCAATATTCGGATCGCAATGAATCTCTGCGGTAAGTTTATATTCTCGCAAACGCTGCTGCACTAATCCCAACATTGCCGTCAAGAGACGATACACATCAAAGGTGCGTAATTCCAACTCAAACAAGCCCGCTTCAATGCTTGCAAGTTCCAAAATATCATTAATGACACGCGACAAATGCTGCCCTGCCATGTGAATTCCATCAACACATTCTCGTTGTTTCTGGTTCAAATCGCCAAAATAATTATTCTGTAGCATTTCCGCATAACCTGAAATTGAAGTCAGTGGTGAGCGCAGTTCATACGACGTATTCGCCAAAAATTCAAGTTTCAACTTGTCACTTGCCTGCAATGCTTCATTACGTTCACGCAAGGATCGTTCAACCAAAGTTGTGGCGGTAATATCAACATAGGTAAACAACACCCCGCCATCGGGCAAAGGAATGACATTGCAATCAAGCACCGAATTATCATTACGATCAATCCGACGATTAAACGAATGACGCGACTGCACACGCGCTAAAAAGGATGATTTATATTCTTCCCAATCATCCCCGACATAAAATTTACGTTTTTTTTCCAAGACATTACTAATATGCGTGCCGTTGGGCATATCTTTTTCTTCCAGATTCCACAACAACAAAAAGACAGGATTTTTCAACCGCAATCGCCCATCTTCACCAAACACAACAACGCCTTCAAAAAGATTATCCAGCGTTTCACGTTGTACGGCGATCAGGGTGTTGTAGGAACTTTCCAATGCATAGCGATCCGTTACATCCTCGTCGATAAATAATACACCTCCCATGGAATGCGGGATCAATACATTACGCAACGTCCTACCATCTGGTAAATAGGATACTTCCTCATGCGGGTCTTTCACTTCGGTAAATAAACGCAATTTATGCTGTTTATAGGCTTGGAAATTAATCTGTTCGGGAAGTTTACGCGCTTCTCGTAGATATTCCATCACCTCAGAAAGTGTGGGTTCAGTTTTCAGCCATGCTTCCTCCACACCCCAAATACGCACATACGCACGATTATAATATTTTAAGCGCATATTTTCGCCAAATATCGACATGGCACTCAGCGAGCTTTCTAAAATATCATCCAAGGTTGTGAGATGATCCAAAATGCGCGCCTGCGCTTCCTCCAATGACGATACATCCAGAGCATAACCAATAGTTCCACCAAATTCAGGGCGATATTCCTGCACCACGTCAAAATAATGACGTTGTCCATCCACAAAAAAACGTTGTCGCGCTGTTTGTATTTTCTTCTCTAATTTTGCGGTCTGCGCAAGGTTAGCAGCATTTTTGTACAGCTCAGGTATTTTTCCATCACCATAGACTGCAATATCTTGATTATCATCAATAAGTTGCATATAGGCAATATTGCAATAACGCACCGTACCATCTTCCGCACGCACCCATACGGGATAGGCTAGGCTATTGAGTGTATCCCCATAAAATTGCGACTGCTTTTTCAGCAATTCATATTCTTTCTGCACCGCAAGCATTTTGCGATGCGCTTTGGAGATCGGGCGCATCATCAGCATCTTAGCGGTTTTGCCACGCCATGGCACTGCTTCGACAATAATTTCTAACGTATCTCCCTGCGCCATACGAATGATACGCGAGCGTTCCATCGATTCTTTCATCATAGGTTCTTCTTGCTGTTCGATCATGGAAGAAAGATATTTTTTATCTTCTTCCATCACCATCGCCAGAAAATCATCTATGCGGGAAAATATCGGACGTGTTTCAAACAAACGCCGCACGCCTTGCGAAAAAAGAATGCGATGATCTTTTGAGTGCCAAATCACTACGCCCCATCCCGCACGATCAAATGCTGCAAGTGCCAAGGTAGAAACTTCAACATTGCCTCGTTTTCGGCGCATAAACCAACGGTGCGTGATCACAATCAGCATCGCACCCAACAATAGAAGCACCCCATAGCCCAATTCTACGGGATGTGCGATCATGAAATCTGCAAGCGATGCACTCATATATATCCCATCAGCGTGGATTTTTAATAGCGATACGCATCCGTTTTGAACGGTCCTTGCACATCCACACCAATATAATTGGCTTGCGTTTCACTGAGCTTTGTTAGCTGCACACCTAATTTATCCAAATGCAAGCGCGCCACTTTTTCATCCAACACCCGTGGCAACACATAGACTTGATGGGCATAATTGGCACTATGATTCCATAATTCAATTTGCGCCAATACTTGATTGGTGAACGATGCACTCATCACAAAACTTGGATGCCCCGTTGCACAACCAAGATTCACCAAACGCCCTTTTGCTAGCACAATAATTCTTCTGCCGCTGGGCAACGTCACTTCATCTACTTGGGGTTTGATTTCATCCCACATACAATTTTTCAGTGCATCCACTTGTATTTCATTATCAAAATGCCCAATATTGCAGACAATCGCACGATCTTTCATCTCACGCATATGATCCAAGGTGATAACATCCTTATTACCTGTGGCTGTCACAAATATATCTGCAAGCGGTGCTGCCTGCTCCATAGTGACCACTTCATAGCCCTGCATCGCAGCTTGTAACGCGCAAATTGGATCAATTTCAGTGACCAAAACACGCGCACCTTGACTTTTGAGTGCGTCGGCACAGCCCTTGCCCACATCCCCATATCCTGCAACAAGCGCGATTTTTCCTGCAATCATCACATCCGTTGCACGCTTCAACCCATCGGGCAAACTTTCACGGCAACCATAGAGATTATCAAATTTTGATTTAGTGACGGAATCATTGACGTTGATAGCGGGCATTTTTAACGCACCAGCCTTCCACATTTCATGCAAACGCAAGACACCTGTCGTTGTCTCCTCCGATACACCGCGAATATCAGCAACCAATGCAGGGTATTTCTCATGGATAATTTTCGTTAAATCACCACCATCATCCAACAGCATATTAGGCTTCCACGATGGATTCCCCTCGATAGATTGATGAATACACCATTCATATTCTTCTTCTGTTTCACCCTTCCATGCAAATACGGGGATACCCGCTACCGCAATCGCTGCCGCTGCATGATCTTGAGTGGAAAAGATATTGCATGAACTCCAGCGAACTTCTGCGCCAAGTGCCGTGAGTGTTTCAATCAGCACTGCCGTTTGAATGGTCATATGCAAACATCCAACAATACGCGCACCTTTGAGCGGTTGCGTCGCGGCATATTCAGTACGCAACGCCATCAGCCCCGGCATTTCTGATTCCGCGAGGCTTATTTCTTTACGCCCCCACGGAGCAAGATTAATGTCACGCACTTTATAATCAGACGTATTTACCACAGCAGCAGATTGACTCACAATAGAACTCCTAAAATATTATTTCATCGCTATTATGGCAGGCTTATTTCAAAAGGCAATGCCTAAGCGAACCGCCGTGTATTTTTGCGCAGCAATCGAATCATGAGGCTAAGATTGTTTCACAAAAAGCGCACAAGGGATGACACAATTCACTATCTGTAATATTCCCAGCCACTGAGGTAATAATCCAACACTATGGGCTTGTCTAACTGATTCACCTCAACATCGCTAACGAGGGTATCCTTATCAAAAACAAAGAACTTAGCGAAATTGGCATGATCCACATAGCGGGTGGAAACATCCAATTTTGGCTGTTCCTTCTTTAATTTTTCTTGACTTGCCAACACAAAACCCCACTCCCCAAAGGATGGTACATGGGCATGATAGGGATACATATGTACAAATCCTGCTGCTTGCACCGTTTTCGCAATGCTCCAATAGGCTTGTGGCGCAAAATAAGGACTTGTCGCTTGCGTCACCATCATGCCCCCTGCCCCTAGATTATTCTTTATCAACTGATAAAATTGCTTGCTATAGAGCCGTGCTAATCCATTATTATTCGGATCAGGTAAATCCGCAATAATCAGATCAAATAATTGCTGATTTTCTTGCAGAAATCCAAAGGCATCCGCATTGACGATTCGGACTTTTTTTGAATGCAAACTCTGCTGATTTAATGAGGTTACATAGGGATTATTGATGCCTAAATGCACCATTTTTTCATCGAGATCAACCACAATAATCTCTTCTATTTCTTCATAGCGCAATAGTTCACGCACCGCCAAGCCATCCCCTGCACCAAGCAGCAACACGCGATGCATCGGCATAAGGCGTACCGCAAACGGAATATGCACCAATGCTTCATGATAGCGATATTCATCGATCGAGGAAAATTGCAGATTGCCATCAAGATACAGCCGTATATCATCACGATCTTTGGTAAGTATAATGCGTTGATATTGCGATTGATCACTAAAAACAATCCTATCCTCATAGAGGCTTTGATCCCAATGTTCTAAGAAATAATGCGAAAATAGCATCATCCCCCCAAGAAGTACGGTAAGCGCAACGGTGATTTTTTTTAATAAGGGTGCGCGCTTCCCAATCTCATCATGAAATATCCACAACACCGCAAAGCCAATGGACATATTCACAAACCCAAATAATAAAGAAGATTGATACACCCCTATCAACGGCAACAAGATGAACGGAAATGCCATGGTAGCAATCAGCGCACCAAAATAATCAAACGATAAAATCGTGGCAATCGTGACATTCAGTTGCACATAACGATCCATCAAGCGTGTTAAAAAAGGTATCTCCAAGCCAATAAGCACACCAATCACAATGGTGAAAAACACATAACACACCAGAAATAAATCAGTATAAGCATAGGCAAGGTACAATAGGGGAATGCTCAACCCACCAAGCAATGCCAATATAAGTTCAATCTGCACGAATCGAATCAGCAACCGATGTTCGATATATTTCGACATCAACGTCCCCACCCCCATCGATGCCATATAGATACCAATGGTTAGCGAAAAAAACTTCACGCTATCACCAAGAAAATAAGAAGCCGTGGTAGCAATCAATAACTCATAAATAATCGAACACAAACCAGAGATAAAGGCTGCAAACACAAGGGTAATGGAATGGTTTTTATCATGCGCGTGCGTCATGTGCTGCTCATTTGCCACTACCGGGTCCACCACCTACACGATCCGTACCATTCACGCTGCCACTACGATTACTTGGTTCAGCATAGGTTGTTGGACCGCCCCAATACCAAAAGGATGGACCGCTATGATAGCCACGATAGCCCATATAGCCATAGCCATGCGAGGCAGGCGCAAAGAGCAAGCCATAGGTTAGCGTAAGCAGAACCGTGCAGGCTAGCATAATTTTTGTCGTACTCGTCATGCAACTACCCTCCCCTAATATCCTGCATAGTTTGTTTGTGCGAGCATGTGACCATGCACTGTCTGCAACGCCACGCCAATCAAGCATGTAATCACAGCAAATATCATATGCGGTAGACTACTGCCACGTTTCTGACTGAGGGTAACGTGCATTTTATCGGTATTGTACGATCCTTCTTTTTTGAAATTCAGATAATATTGCCCTGCTTGCGGAAATGTCACCTTCATGGAATAATCATTCTCTTGCTCACGCCACGCCCCTTCATCATCATATCCCGTCTCATGCCACAGCTCTTGCCCAAAGGAGAAAAGATATTCCTTATTCGCATCCAACACCTCGCCCTCAATAAATACCCAGCTATTTTCAGGTACATCGGATTGTATGGTGATTTCATACACTTCTTTGGCTTGCTTTACCATGAGTGGCCCCATAAGCACCATCTTCTCATTCTGTTGGTTATAGGTTGCATATACTTCGCCATCATAAATCTTCTTGGTTTCTGTGGTGTAGAACAACGCCGTGATAAAACTGATGATGCTAAACAGAAAAAACACTAAAGCGACCTTCTTCCAATCAATCGCCTCCTTTGATGGTGGTTGTTGATAATCTTGATAGAGTCGTTCCGATAATTTATAAGCCACAACGCAACGCTCCCATCAAAGAAGTATGGTAAGGATAACGGCAAAAATGATTGCTACCGTTGCTTCTAAAAACCCTGCACCGATATTCTTATCATCCCTGATTTCCCGCCCTAACGAATCACCCAACACCACAAGCCTATCCATCACCAACCTAATGACGGGTAAAAACACAAAGGCTATAAGGTTATAAATCAAAAACAACGTAATATCCTGTTTCCAACTCGTGAAATTGCCCGAAGCCGCATTCATGATCACAATGGATAGGGCAATAAGATTACCTCCAAACGCAATGCCGCTTGCAGTATTTTTCTGAAGTAATTCAGCGTGGACATTGTACGATGAGAATTTTTCATAGATTAGGCTAAAAAGCACGAGGGATAATTGCCCAAGAATAAAGAACACGATGCACGACACAATGCCACCTCCCTGCCCTGATACTGCTCCTGCTGCAATCAACCCTGTCGCAAGATATGCACCACAATGCACCGCTCCCACACCGACATTTTTCTCTTTCATCAGTTGTTCTGTATCACAAAAGGTACGCAAAATAGCCTTATCATTAAACCAACGCGAACAATTCAACAATACCAAACCAAGCAGGGAATACCCCCCCACCGCTATCATATCCTCAAAAAAACCTTGCGTTGGTCCAAGCAATGCACCCACAAAAATTGCAGCACTTGCCAAATAATAGCCACACATCGCAAGGGCAACCGCAAGATTATCCTCCTTGGTGAGTTCATGATTAATTTTATAGGGGATCAAAAAATCCTTAAGGAATTTTGCCACAAGAAACAGCACCACATACATCACGATGAATGCCGCCGCTTTTATGATGTCTTCAACAACCATGCTTTTTATATCCATACGCCCCCCATACTCTAATAATGGGGTACTATAGCCCTCTTTGTATGTTTCGTCAATTATAGTCATTCCAATTAATTTTTGACTATAGTGCTTCCATTATATAATTACCGATTGATCGGCAATTATATAATGGTAAAAGCACTATAAATCATAATGTTATAGTCGTTCTTTGACATAAAAAATGAGTAATTTTTTTGTCAAACGACTATAAACAAGACCCCCTGCACAATGCACAAAACCAACAGATTTCGTCATTCCTGCTTTAAGCAGGAATCCAGTAACGCCAGTATATTATGGATGCCTGCCTACGCAGGCATGACGAGAACGGCAATTATTTGGAGGCACTACGCTCCACCATAAAGAAAAACCCACCTACTTTATAAAATAAAGTGAGTGGGCTTTTCTTGTCATTAGCGAAGGTTCAACCGCTCTTGCAAACACTCATGTGCTTGCATGATAGTTTGATTAACCATGAATCTATCACCAGCATTTTCTGGTGAAAGAGGCGTCATATCTGCGCCCTTGTGAGCGGTGAATATGCTGCCGTTCATACGGATAATAACACCCGTTTCCGAATGCCGCATACCCAAGGGTTGCGGTTCGCGTAATCCGTTGAATAGTACAACGGTACTCGCAATCCCCAAACCATCTTTCGTTTCTTGTTCACACACAAACCCATCACTGGTTTGCATGATTAACCAGCGACTGTTAGACTTCTTGTTTGGTACAAGATCGTTTGATCCTTTATACCGTACCAAAGTATCCGCCACCTGTTTTAGCCTTACACCTGTTTCCCACTGCATGACAGGGGAGGGAGATGGGGACGCTACAACGGGAGCGGACTCATTTTGTTGTGCGGAACAATAAGTCATCGTCGTCATTAATGCTGCAAGAGAAGCAATAGATAGAACACGTTTAAGCTGTGCCATGATTAGTCACCTAAAATGAAACAACAAAGAACCACACATCCAAAAATGGTGCGGGTTCAAAAGAAACTCGATGCTCGGTGCATCAAATCAAGATATGCCGATTTTTGATAAACAAAAAAACATGCATATAAGGATCACAATTATGATACACGCACACCCCCGTAAAAGTCAAGCATGAATCTATTCAAGCAACACCAAAAATTTTATGTAATTGCATTCCAAGCACATATCCGCCCTTACGCGCTAGGGCAACCGTATGTGCAAAATTTTGGGCATTTTTATGATCATCATATTCATCCATGGGTTGTACATAGATAGGAATGGTGCGCCCCAATGATGATTGCCCAACATCTGGCACATCAGAATAAGCGGGGTTGGTCGCGGAGATGATAAACTTCAAGGCAGTGCAACGCTCTAAAAGATCATGTCGAATGATCCCATATGTTCCAGAGGGTGCTTTGGGTGAACATATGATATGCACTTCAGATGGCAATGGTCGAAAGAGCGTACCATTTGTTTCAATCTGCACTGTCATTCCCGCATCTAATAACGCACGACATAATGGCTCAATCGGTTGACGTAACGGTTCTCCACCTGAAATCACAACCAATGGAGCAATCATTCGCTGTGCGAGTGCATGGGTGCGGATCATGATCTGTTCCAGTGCCATCGCATGATAGGATTCAAACTCCGTATCGCAAAAGGTACATGCTAAATTGCACCCTCCCAAACGGATGAATACGGCATTACGCCCTGTGAATGGTCCTTCTCCTTGAAAAGTTGGAAATATTTCTTGTACATCTAACATAGTACCATCACCGTGGATGGGTGGTCTTTTGGGGTTGCTTCCGAACATAGGATTCGCTAATGTGTATGAGGTTATTAGATTAACTATAGCAGAGTCGCATGACAATTCTATGATAAAATAATGACAATGGTATGAATCTATGTGTCAGCACAAAGAACTTTAGAGCAAAGGGTACAGCGATGATAATCACATACCAAAAAAATTGTTCACTCACTACCGATGATATTATTCGCGTATTTCGCGCATCGAGCATCAAACGCCCTATTGATGATCCTGATCGCATCACAACGATGTTTGCACATGCTAATTTAGTGATTTCTGCATGGCATGATGCGCGGCTGATTGGTATAGCACGCGCTTTAACGGATTACAGCTATTGTTGTTATCTATCGGATTTAGCCGTAGATAAAGACTATCAGCATCACGGCGTTGGCTCAGAATTGATTGCGCATGTGCGACGTAACCTATCCGATCATGTATCGCTGATTTTAGTTTCTGCTCCTTCAGCAGCAGAATATTACCCCAAAGTTGGTTTTTCACCGCTAGAATATGGATTTATCATCAAACGATTAGCTTGACTAACTACATAATTATTGCGTATTCTTTGCAACGTGATACTTTGTCTCACACAACAAACGCATAATAATGGAATAAACCTATGGTGAAACGCAACGCGGATAATAAAACGCTGGCACAATCGTGGCATCCTGAAACCGTGCAAGTGCGCGGTGGCACAAAGCGTAGTGAATTTGGTGAAACATCCGAAGCCATCTTCCTCAATTCGGGCTTTTGTTATGATAATGCGGAAATTGCCGAAAGCCGTTTCAATGGTGAAGCCCCAGGCTATGTCTATTCGCGCTACCTCAACCCAACGCTTGATATGCTAGAACAACGGCTTACCTTAATGGAAGAAGGGGCGGAGGCTTGTTGCGTCATGGGTAGTGGTATGGCAGCGGTGTTTGCAAGCCTCATGAGCCATCTACGCGCAGGCGATCATATCATTGCGCATCGTGTGCTTTTTGGATCATGCCACTATATCCTTGCAGAAATATGCCCTCGCTTTGGCATGGAAGTCAGCTTTATTGACGGCACGCAGCCAAACGCGTGGGAAGAAGCAATGCGCCCCAACACCAAGGCAGTATTCATCGAAACACCCGCAAATCCTACCCTTGATGTGCTGGATATTGCCCATATTGCAGGCATATGCAACGCGCATCAAGTGATGTTGATTGTCGATAATATCTTAGCAGGCAACGGCGCGCAAGCTCCGCTTTTGCTTGGTGCTGATGTGGTTGTCTATTCCACAACCAAGCATATGGACGGACAAGGGCGCACGCTTGGCGGTGCAATTCTTGGGAGTGAATCCTTTATCAAAGAAACCGTCTTGCCATTTCATCGTCATACAGGCCCTGCCCTTAGCCCATTCAATGCATGGGTGGTATTGAAAAGTTTAGAAACCTACAGTTTACGCATGGCACGCCATCAAAGCAATGCGCTTGCCGTAGCCAATGCCCTTGAGGCGCATCCAGATGTTGCACACGTGCATTACCCCCTTCTTCCAAGCCATCCGCACTATGATGTGGCGCGCAAGCAAATGAACGGAGGCGGCAATATGATTGCGTTTAGTGTGCAGGGCGGAAAAAAAGCCGCGTTTTCACTAATGAACAACCTCCAACTGATTGATATATCGAACAATTTAGGGGATTCCAAAAGCCTTATCACTCATCCCGCCACCACAACGCACGCAACCCTCACCACAGAAGCGCAAGAAGCTATCGGGATAGGGGCGGGCATGATGCGCTTGTCGGTTGGCTTAGAACATGTGGATGATCTGATTGCGGATTTAATAAATGCCTTACGTTAAAATCCTCTATTGTGCGATATGAAAAAATAGTGTATGCAAAAACCATGAGAACGTTATTTATTTTTTCTTTGCTTGCCCTCACCTCACTCACAGGATGTTTACAAAAACATCGTGCGCAGGTTGATATTAGGGAAGGACTCCGTCAAGATCGCTATGGCAATCATTATGATATGCATGGCAATCAGATTCCGCGTTATAGCAACCAATATCGCGCTCCGATGCCTCCGTCGCAAGATGCGAAATATATTCATGATGATTATCAAACCTATGGTATTGAAGCTCCCGTTGCACCGATTGGCGCGTCTGATTTGCCGCCCATCACCAATGCTCCGATCAACACACCAGCACCTACGCCCGCTAGCGTTGCGTCTGTCACAACATCAGAAGCCACCGTCGATCCTATGATTGCCCAACGCCTTGCTGAGGAGCAGAAATTCGCGCAGGTCACTCCTCCTAATAATCCCAAGCCTACTGCCTCACCTTTTGAAACAAAATCAGCCCCGCCTACGCCTAAAGTACCAAACACCACCCTCGATCAGCAATTATTGCCCAAAGGGTTTGCAGAGCCAACACCACCTGCGCCCCCTGCTGCGGTGACTGCACCCATCCAAGAGCCTGCTCCGCTGCAAGCCGCTGAGGATAAAAGCGCGCAGCAAAAAGAACAGCAACAAATTGCAGCCATGCAAAAAATGAGTGCTGCCCCATCTTTCACTTTGCCTGTGCGTGGTGAAATCATCAAAAACTTTGCGCAAACTGGCAAACAAGGTATTGCGATTGCAGGGCGTAATGGTGAACCTGTGCGCGCCTCCGCACAAGGGAAAGTACTGCATGTCGGCAATGTTGATGAATTTGGAACAGTGGTGATCATCCAACATGCTAATGGGCTACTTACCACCTATGGTCATTTAGGTGACACCGTAGTACAAAAAGGTCAGAACCTTGATCAAGGTAGCCTGATCGGGTTTGTCGGAAAAACGGGCAATGTCTCTGCACCGCAGCTACATTTTTCTATCCGCGAAGGTACGAAAGCCGTTGATCCATCCGCGTGGATACGATAAGTATAGTCGTTTGACAAAAAAATGACTCATTTTTTATGTCAAGTGCGACTATAAAACTTTGATTTATAGTGCTTTTACCATTATATAACTGTACGCTTAAAAAAGCTCTACATAACCCCTCAAACTAGCAATTTCGTCATTCCTGCGTAGGCAGGAATCCAGTGTATCACCCTTGTTTTTTCTGATCCTCGTCACTCCCGCTTAAGAGTGAGAACCGTTATTCTGGATGCCTGCCTACGCAGGCATGACGGGTTTTAGACTTTATTTATACAAAACAACTTCTTATGATTCTTCTTATCCAAAACTGAGGTTAGTTATAAATTTAATAAGGGCAGTATCAAGAATGAAGTGCAACACCTTGTGTATGTTTAGCATCTCTGGTAAGTTTTGAGAAGACTTCTTTTGGTTTTTGGAAGTTGAGTATTTTTCCGACCCAAGTCTTCTTGCGAGTATGGCGAGAGGTCTGTGCCTTTTGGCAGATGGTATCGGAGTATGCCGTTAGCATGTTCGTTTGATCCGCGTTGCCACGGAGAGTGCGGGTCGGCGAAATATACATCCAGTTGTAATTCAGCAGTAATATCTTTGTGGTTTGTCATCTCGCGCCCCCTGTCGTACGTCAAGGTTTTGCGCAGATGTTCAGGAATAGGCCGCATCGCTTGGATGAATGCCCCTGTGACAACTGGTGAAGTGGCATCGTCCAGTTTGACCAGAATAATGTAACGACTGGTGCGCTCCACCAATGTTCCCACGGCGGATTTATTGCCTTTTCCTTTGATAAGGTCGCCCTCCCAATGCCCTGCAATCAGACGGTCTTGCACCTCCTGCGGACGCTCGGAAAT
>RDZH01000012.1 GCA_004293935.1 Alphaproteobacteria bacterium
GCACATCCACCGTGCGCCCAGAAGAATGAATCTGCGCATTCCCTGCACTCACCACCCCATCCATTGGCAAGCCATAGGCGACACCGCACTGCATATGCAACAATAACATGCTCAAACAACTTGTCGATAGGATTGTGTGGCGATATGAAATCATGATGTTACATAATACTATAGATTATCCTGTTGTTAATAGTACCATAATAACAGTTAAAGAAAAATGATAATAGTAAAAAAAACCTGTTTAGCCCTAACGCAAACGTGGCGCGCTACCACTCTTGGGAATAGCAGCATGACCTTGAGGAATGTTCGGCACATCCTGAAGCACCCCTTGACGCTGCAATATTTTTTTCACATCTTCGGGAATCAAAGGATTCAAATCTAAAAATTGCAATCTTCTTCCCTCCATTGCGACATCACCATAGCGTTCGCGCCACAATCCCACATATTCTTGCGCCGCTTCCGTTCGGAAAGGATCATTCGTGGGCGTTAATTGCCGTGGTGGAACTGTGCGCATATGTTCTTCCAAAGAGGCTGAGGAATAATCAATGCGTCGATAAGGACTATAGATTTCTCGTGAAAAAATATTGGTGCGACTAACAGCCTGATATTCCCGATCCTCGATATTTTGAGGATCGCGTGACTTAATTAATACAGAAGATGCATCATACACCGCTTTTAATGTAGGGTGTTCGATCATTATTTTTATCTGTTCGTCAAAAATCTGTTCATACTGCGCTATCGTGATCTGTGGATTTTTAGCAGCATCACGCACGATGATGAGTGCGTCTCGCTGCGCAGCGGGCAAGGATTGTAAAAATGCCTCATTCGGTTCAATGAATGCGTGAGCGAAACTTGATGTCAACAGAAGCTGTCCATATTTCGCTTCATGATCTAAAATGGTTTTGATTGCTTGATTATTCGGACGCAAATGTTCATCCATATGATGGGCAGCCTCATGAAAAATCACCTCACTTAAGGAGGGTTTCACGGATTGCCCCGTCGGCAGATGAAATGTGGTGGTTTCTAGGATTTGAAGATTAAGATAGACCGTTTCATCACCCGTTGCGCCCTTATACGCCGCAGGAATTTCTGCATTATACGCAATAGTGAGTTTTTTTGCCCCATCCTCTTTGTGTTTCACCTGCATAGCTTGCAGCAAGGTTTGCCCTGATTTTGACGCTTCTATTTCATCCAGAGCCTTCTCAATCGCTTGTTGATCGGCTGCACTAAAATCGGCTGGGTTTATCTCAATCACATCCCGCCACCCAACACGCGGAAATACATCCTGTACATCAAAACGTGGTGAATGAACCATAAAATCTCCCTATTAGGACTCGTTAGATTAGCGCACCTACTGCCCTCGCTATACGCACACATGCCTCATCCAATAATGCTTCAGATGTCGCATAGGAAATACGGAAATGCCCCTCACTGCCAAAAGCACTGCCCGGCACCGCAGCAACCAATGCATCTTCCAGCAAATAGGCGCACACATCAACCGAATTCGTCAGACGCGCCCCGCTCGGTGTCACGCGCCCAAACAAGGCGGAGCAATCGGGGAACAAATAAAACGCCCCTTGCGGCACGGTACAGCTTATGCCATCCATCGCATTAAGTGCCGCACATACCTTATTGCGCCTATGCACAAATGAATCTTTCCATGCCTCAAGGAAGCTATGATCCCCATTCAATGCCGCCACTGCTGCCGCTTGGCTTATCGAGCAGGTATTGGAAGTTGAGTGCGATTGAATATCAGACATCGCGGCAATCAACCATGAAGGTCCTGCTGCATAACCAATACGCCACCCCGTCATGGAATAGGATTTAGACACACCATTCACCGTGAGAATCCGATCCGCTAAGGCAGGCATCACTTGCGCTAAGGTAGAAAACTCAAAGCCATCATAGACAAGATATTCATATATATCATCAATCATCACCATCACATGACTATGACGTAGCAATACTTCTCCAAGTGCTGCAAGCTCCTCACGCGAATATGCCATGCCACTAGGATTGGATGGTGAATTAAGGATCAACCATTTGGTACGCGGAGTGATCGCCGCTTCTAATGCAGCGGGCGTGAGCTTGAGATGATCTTCTTTGCTGCACGTCACAATCACGGGCGTACCTTCCGCCACATAGACCATATCAGGGTACGAAACCCAATAAGGCGTAGGAATAATCACCTCATCCCCTGCATTGACGGTTGCTAAAATCGCATTAAAAATAACCTGCTTTGCCCCTACACCAACCACAATCTGATTGCGTGCATAGGTAAGATTATTGTCCCGTTTCAATTTTGCACTAATGGCATCTTTTAGCTCATTTGTGCCACCAACGGGCGTATATTTCGTAAAGCCTTTATTGATGGCTTCAATGGCCGCCGCCTTAATATGATCAGGCGTATCAAAATCTGGCTCTCCCGCTCCAAGACCTATCACATCTTTGCCCGATGCTTTAAGCTCCGCAGCACGTGTTGTAACCGCAATGGTGGGTGAAGGCTTCACGGCTGCCAAGCGCGCCGCGATGGATAGGCTTTGAGTCATGATACGATCCTAAAATAATATAAAACTATAATATTAGTTATCACGAGCCAAGCTAAAACGCAATGAAATAAATATGCGCTGAACATTATTCCGTTGCACCATGAGGATCATAATAATACATATTATCCCACGATGCATATTGTGCTTGTTGCGCATTGGACGAGCCACACGCAGACAACATGAATGTGCCAAGAATCAAAAAAACACAAGATTTTATCATACTTCCTCCAACGATGCGCAATTCCACAAAATAACTTATTTCTGTGGAACTATGATCATGCACTATGAAGAAGGTATTTGCAAGAAAGATCGCACTTACACCATGCAATCTTCACATAACTGTCATAAACCTATCGCATTGCTGATGCGCGGAGGATGCACTGCACCCTTAAAAATGGCTTAAACTCTAGCGTAAACTACCAGCAAGCGGGCGCATCGTTGAAAAATCCATACCCATCTTCGTTGTATCGCCATAGGACATAGAATCCCATGCAGCGGTTTCATAGGATGGCTGGGTTGATCCACATGCCGTGAGGCTGGATGCCGCAATAATTAAAACAAATAAAACGCGCACTAAACGCATAAAAAACTCCGTTATTGATAAGGTTGCACCCGAACATCTGCAAGGAGGAATGATGATTCGGGTGCGTGAGTGCCTTATATCGTAGCACCCATCTAAATACCATCGACAAAACCACAACGCACACATGCACAAAGCGCATAGCTGCTTTTTGCCTCTCCATAATAATGATTGACACTTATGTTGCATTGCAGTAAAAAAGACACTTACCTTCTTTGTATGCACAGCATACCTTATATTCTATGGGAATCGCATGTTTTCAATGCAACATTGTTCCTAGATTGTTCCTCATCATGAAGGGAACGGATTTTTTTGCGTACCTCAATGGGCGCAGAATATCCCTCGCTTATGCCAACCAACTGGTTCACGAGGCAAAAGAACAGATGCTTATAAAACCAACTCCGCTTATCATTGGAGGGGTTGATCGTAGCATTTGGACGCTAAAAAAATTGGCGCGACCAACGGACAAACGTTTGTAACACCACATAAATATCTCTAATCCTTCGCGGAGTTCATTACAGCTCATAACGTTATATTTGTATCAAATATAGCGTTATGCGCACATTATCGCCCGCGATCTTTTGGTTGCTCTTGCATCACAGGGGAGCTATTAGGCATTGAGACCCCTCCCTCACCATGGCGTTCCATGCGTACCGTTCTCATGCCACCCAACACATCTTCTGGAATAAGCTCTATCCCGCTCTGCCGTTGCGCTCCTCGCCCAATACGCGGATCAACGCCATGGGATTCTATTGTCAATCCTGACCGTTGCAGTTGTTCCACATAAGGTTTCATATCGGCAGCAATAAGCCCCGTATTCTCCCCCACACGCGATTCCGTGAGATACACCACACGCGTAATACCCAGTGCTTTGAGTTCATCTGCAGTTGGGAAATTCTCCGTCGATAAGGCATATTTGCGATGCCCTTCTAAGCCAATAAATAATGATTTTGTTGTACCATCTTGCGCATTGTGACGCATAGCACGCTGAATATCTTCACCAAAGGTTTGCGCTTGACTTTGCACACGTGAACCATTGCCTAACCTCTCGCCATCCACCAGACCATCATCTGCGCCCAATTTCTCAGGGGCAATAATCGCTCCTTGCATATCAAGTTTTTGCGCTAATTGCGCTAACATCGGAATATCATGCCCCGTATCTGCAAGCACCAACACACCGTCGGCAATCACGCCACGTTCCACCAAGGCTTGCACCTGCATCCGAAAATCATCATCCCCCGGACCAAATCCCCTCACATAACGATCAGTTGGAGGTTCTGACGACGCACGCACCACCCCCACATCATGGATAGGGTTCAATAATGCAGCCGCCTTCGGCTCTTGCGGGCGCAATTCTTCTGCTAATTTCTCGCCCGCATTCTGTGTTTTATTTCCTTCATAAGGCGGTCGCGTCATATCTTAACTCCGTGATGCGACTAAGCATCAGGAGCGCAAAGCCGCAATATTACGTGCATAATCTGATGGATTTCCCGAAAACACCGCAGAACCAGCAACAAGCATGGTCGCCCCAGCCTCCACTATCTGTGCAGCATTATCCGCTTTTACACCACCATCAACTTCTAATATTATATCATTTTTTGAGGCATCAATCAAGCCACGAATAGCACGGATTTTTTCAAGCTGTGACGGGATGAACGATTGCCCACCAAATCCGGGATTGACGCTCATCACCAAAATTAAATCGACACTATCCATCACATAGCGAAGCACTTCATGCGGTGTGGATGGCACAATCGAAATGCCCGCCTTCATACCTAATGCCCGTATGGCGTGCAATGTACGATGCGCATGAACCGCCGCTTCATAATGAATGGTCAAAATATCTGCCCCTGCCCGTGCGAACTCTTCCACCAACGCTTCAGGGCGTTCAATCATCAAATGCACATCCAGCGGTTTGCTGCTATGCGGTTTAATCGCCTTCACCACACACGGACCAATAGTAAGATTCGGCACAAACTGCCCGTCCATGACATCCACATGGATATAATCCGCACCTGCATCGCACACAGCGCGCACCTCCGCCCCAAGTGCAGCAAAATCAGCAGAAAGAATGGAGGGGGCAATAAGGGGATGATTCATAACTACACCTTCTATCGAATTTTAAGCGTGGAAAGACCAATCAGTGCCAACACACAAGCAATAATCCAAAAGCGAATCACTACGGTTGGCTCTGACCAGCCCAATTTTTCAAAATGATGATGGATCGGTGCCATCTTAAAAACACGCTTGCCCGTCATCTTAAACGATGCCACTTGCACAATCACCGATACGGCTTCCAACACAAATAATCCACCAATAATCACCAGCACCAATTCATGCTTGACAATCACCGCGATCGTACCAATCGATCCACCAAACGCCAATGATCCCGTATCGCCCATAAAAATCATGGCGGGGGGAGCATTATACCACAAAAACCCGAGTCCCGCCCCAATGAGTGCAGCAGAAAACACTGCAAGTTCTCCTGAGCCTTCCACATAGGGAATATGCAGATAGTCAGAAAAGATCGCATTACCCACGACATACGCAATAATCGCAAAAGATGCTGTCGCCATCATAATTGGTACAATCGCTAAACCGTCTAAGCCATCCGTTAAATTCACGGCATTGGACGCACCAATCATCACAATCATTGCAAATGGGATATAGAACCAGCCTAAATCAGGCAAAAAATCTTTGAAAAACGGCACGGAAAGCACGGTAGCAATATTGGGATCACTTACCTGCACAATCCAATAACTCGCAGCAAAGGCAATGCCACTTTGCATAATCAGTTTGAGTTTGCCTCTTAAGCCCTTCGTATTGCGCTTGCTTACTTTCAGAAAATCATCCAAAAAGCCCACCAAGCCAAAACCAAGCGTCACCAACAAAATAATCCAAATATAATCATTAGTGATGTCTGCCCATAGCAAGGTTGATATAGTCACCGAAAGCAAAATCATCACCCCACCCATAGTCGGCGTACCTTGCTTGGTAAGCACATGTGACGCCGGCCCATCTTCCCGAATAGGTTGCCCCTTGCCCTGCTTGCTCCGCAGCCACATAATGATGTTCGGGCCAAACACAAAGCTAATCACCAAGCTAGTGATGAGCGCGCCGCCACTACGAAATGTCAGATATTTGAATAGATTAAAAAACTGAACAGAATCAGCAAGGGAATAAAGGATATGATAAAGCATAAAAAAGCATCGCAAAAAACATAAAATCAGAAGATGCTTATAGGCGATTTTGCACTGCACTTCCAGCAATTTTTTGGTTTATTTGCATTGCACATGAAGTAGCAAGCCTCATACTAGCGTCCGCGACCAACACCATTGCCACGTTCCATAGCTTGCCCCTTTTGTGGAATCACCAAATCATGTTCTTCATAAAATTGAATCACCGTATCAATGCCCGCTGCAAGTCTGGGGTTTTTATCACGCAAATTCTCAGCTTTTTCTTTCAGATCATCAAACACCCAATGCCCCTTATCTGATATAGAACGACCCGTGCCACTCGAAACAATATCTGACTTCATTCCATCATAGCATCGGCGTGATCCTTCATCCATCGATTTTAGCTTCTCAAGCGTCCATTCCATAATGCGCTTAGTTTCAGGATCAATATCTGTTATGGTCTGGCTTGTCATGCGCTTTGCGTCCCTTAATATACAACATTATATTAGTTATAGCCGTTCTTTGACACAAACAATGAATCATTTTTTAGTCAAACGACAATAGGTGGGAGAGATTCTGTTGCCCGGCTCTCTCCCGAGCCGCGTTCACTGCTAGAATTCGCGGACTACCCTTAGGCAGCAGCGCGAACCGCTACGATTGTGTTATCGTTAGCAGCAACAAGTGCGTTGTTATCGTTTGCACTTAAATTGCTTAGTCCAATCACCCTTGCCCCAAAGGGTAGGTATGCGGCGGTACTATCCCGAGTAAACATCCACTCTTTACAACGCCTGTCGATGCTGTGTCACCCCCACCAAAATTCCTCATATCTTAAGGAACTTAGGTGGAGATGCTGGGTACTGCCCCCAGGTCCAGTCCGCTTATTCCAGTAGCTGCGCTATTACCATAGCCGACATACGTCAACATGAGGAATATAGCATAATGATGGGCGCAATGGAAGAAAAATCATAAAAATTGCACTTTATGCAATTTCATCGTTGCAATAGGTGAAATTATTGTGTAAAAGAATATGCAGATGTTCCGCGATAGCTCAGCGGTAGAGCAATCGGCTGTTAACCGATCGGTCGTAGGTTCGATTCCTACTCGCGGAGCCATAATAATTCATGTCTACCATGAATCTATGTCTCTCATAATAGAACGTTGTTTTTTATCCTGATTTTTTATCCATTATAGTCGCCTGACCAAAAAATGCCTCATTTTTTACGTCAACGAACGAGCATCACACTAGGATGTCTCGTGCTTTCACCATTATATAATGATAGCACGATCTTTTGATAGGCGTGTTCTTGAAAAAGAACCAACTTATCGAAACGTGCTATATCATGCTATTTTTTAATCAATCAACAATAAACAGAATAATTACGCACTAAGCAATGTCTTAATGGCACGCGTTACTTCATCCATCGATGCCATACCATCCACAGTGCGCAACATATTCAATGCGCGGTAATACGGCAATAAAGGTGAGGTTTGCTCATGATAGGCTTCCAACCTACGTGCCACTGTTTCAGCTTTATCATCAGCGCGACGCGAAAATTCATGCGATCCACACACATCACATACGCCATCAACCAACGTGGGCTTAAAATGATCATGATACCCCTCACCGCACGAAGCACATGAAAAACGTCCAGAGATACGATCAATCAATAATGCGTCATCGACTGCCAGCTCAATCACATGATGAAGTGTTGTGCCTGCATGATGCAACATCACATCAAGTGCTTCCGCCTGTGCAATGGTACGAGGGAAACCATCTAAAATAAAGCCCTTTGCACAATCATCATGGGTAATACGTTCACGAATAATATCAATAATGAGATCATCTTGCACCAACGCACCAGAATCCATCACAGATTTCAACTGCACCCCAAGAGCAGAGCCAGAGGCAACCGCAGCACGCAAAATATCACCTGTGGATAATTTTGCTAAACCATATTCACGCTGCAAAAAAGATGCCTGTGTACCTTTTCCTGCACCCGGAGGACCTAATAAGATGATATGCATTTATTTTCTCCCTTGAATACGTGATTTTTTGATAAGATGTTCATATTGATGAGCAAAAAGGTGAGACTGCACTTGACCTACAAACTCAATAGAAACATTTACAATGATAAGCAAGCTCGTTCCACCAAGGAAAAATGGAATGGAATATTTTGCAATAATGATCTCAGGCAGCACGCATACCACGGCAAGATATATCGAACCAAGAACGGTAATACGCGTCAAAATATAATCAAGATATACAGCAGTTGGCTTGCCCGGTCTTATCCCTGCAATAAAACCACCATTCTTTTTCAAATTTTCTGCCGTTTCTTCTGAATTAAACACAACAGCCGTATAGAAAAAACAAAAGAAAATAATGATCGCAGTGTACGCCAGAATATAAGCAGGTTGCCCATGCCCCAAATAGGATGCAATATCCAACAGCCATGAGGGTGTTGACGCGCTATTAAAATTCGTCAGCGTTAACGGCAACAAAAGCAACGAACTAGCAAATATCGGAGGTATGACCCCCGCCGTATTTAACTTTAACGGCAAATGAGTTGTATCGCCTGCATATAATTTATTACCAACCTGCCGTTTTGGATATTGCACAATAATCCGACGTTGGGCGCGTTCAAAAAACACAATCAGAAAAATAAGCGCGAGTGCAGAGAGTAAAATAAATAATACGGCAACTGGATGTATATTAATTGAGCCTAGCGATAAAAACCCACTTGGTAATTCAGCAACAATACCAACAAAGATAATAAGCGAGATACCGTTACCAATCCCCCTACTCGTCATTTGTTCCCCAAGCCACATTAAGAACATCGTTCCACCCGCAAGTGTTACCATGGTTGTGATACGAAAAAACACCCCCGGATCAGAGACGACACCAGAGGAAATAGGATAGGAGGATTCTAAACTTATCGCAACACCATACCCCTGAACTAAAGCCAATATATAGGTTGCGTATCGAGTATATTGATTGATTTTCCTTCTGCCCGATTCCCCTTCTTTTTTAAGTGCCGCCAACTGAGGTACGGCAACAGACAAAAGTTGAATAATAATCGAAGAAGTAATATACGGCATAATCGCCAAAGCGAAGACCGTCATCCGCCCCAACGCACCGCCAGAGAACATATTGAACACGCCAAGTATGCCCTCATTCTGTTGCGCAAAAATTTCTTTTAGCGCATTAGGATTGATGGATGGAAGCGGTATGTATGTGCCAATGCGATAAACGATAAGTGCTAAAACCACAAAAACAAAACGAGACTTCAACTCTTTAGCACGTGTAATCATGCTAAAATCTAGATTGCGTGCTAACCGTTCTGCTGAGGATACCATATGAAAATCGCGATGTCGTTATTTACAGAAGAACAACCGAGCCACCCGCAGCTTCAACTAAGCTCTTAGCAGAACCAGAAGCTTTGTGAACCTCGATAGTAAGAGCAGTATTTAGGCTTCCTTCCCCAAGCAACTTAATGTTGGTGCTTGATGAACGCAAAAGACCAGATAATACCAGCGTTTCGTAATTTACTTTATTATCTTCAAAAACAAAACCGTCTTGAATGACGCGCTCTAAATCACCAACATTCACAACCGCATATTCTGTACGATGAATGTTCGTAAAACCGCGTTTTGGCAAGCGACGGAAAATAGGCATCTGCCCACCCTCAAAGCCTTTAATAGCAACGCCCGTGCGTGATTTTTGACCTTTAACACCACGTCCGCACGTTTTGCCTTTGCCAGAACCAATGCCTCTGCCAACGCGGATACGAGCTTTTCTTGCGCCGTTATTATCAGTAATTGTATTTAAGCTAACCATATTCTATTCCTCAATAATACGCACTAGGTGCGAAACACGTCGAATCATACCACGAACAGACGCATTATCAACTAATTCACGACGACGGTGAAGCTTATTAAGACCAAGACCAATAAGTGTTGCTTCTTGGTAGGACTTTCTTCCAATAGGGCTTCCAATCTGTTCGATAATAATTTTTTTAACTTCGGCAGTACTCATGATTCATCTCCTGAGTGTTCGGACTCATTCATTATTTCATGAGAACGATTATTATTTCCTAAAGCACGCTCTCTGCGCGCAATAAGATCTCCAACTTTAATACCACGTCTAGCAGCAATATCTCTAGGAGCAGTAGTATTTTTTAACGCCTGAAACGTCGCTTTAATCATGTTATGTGGGTTAGAAGAACCCGTAGATTTTGCAACAACATCATGAATGCCTAATGATTCAAATACGGCACGCATAGGACCACCAGCAATGATCCCCGTACCAGACGGCGCGCTACGAAGCACTACCTTACCTGCACCATATGAACCTTGCACATCAAAATGTAATGTGCGCGATTCACGCAAAGGGATTCTTATCATGGCACGTTTTGCGGCTTCGGTTGCCTTGGTTACTGCCTCAGGAACTTCACGCGCCTTACCAGAACCATAACCAACGCGCCCTTTTCCATCTCCTACAACCACAAGGGCTGCAAAAGCGAACCTACGCCCACCTTTCACTACTTTAGCAACACGATTAATAGAAACGAGCTTTTCAATAATCTCGGATTCTTTTTGTTGATCAGTTGAAGCCATAATTTACTACTCTCTCTAATTAGAAGTTAAGACCAGAAGCGCGAGCTCCGTCTGCCACTGCCTTAATTCGACCATGAAAGATGTATCCCCCTCGATCAAATACAATATGTTCAATATTTGCTTCACGCGCACGTTTTGCAACAAGTTCCCCAACAGCATAAGCTGCTGAAAGCGTAGAAGATTTGAGTTGTACTAATTCTTTATCACGCGTTGAAGCACTCACCAACGTAGAAGAAGTAGCATCATCAATCACTTGTGCATACATATGCTGACCTGTTCTATGAACAGACAATCTCAAACGCATTGATGAATTATGCTTCTTAAGCAAATAGCGCGTTCTTTTAGCTCGACGCTGAAAATTTTGATCATGATTTGACATTATTTTTTCTTCCCTTCTTTAGAACGAACAAACTCATCAGAATAGCGAACACCTTTACCTTTATACGGCTCAGGCTTACGCAAAGAACGAATATCAGATGCCGTCTTACCAACTTTCTGAATATCTATTCCTTTAATTTCCAACTGTGTTTGCTTCTCAATGGTTACGGATATATCTTCAGGAATAATATATCTGATTTCATGACTAAAGCCCAATGACAATGACAACATATTGCCATTGATCGCCGCTTTATAACCGACACCACGTATATCAAGTTTGCGAGAAAAACCCTCACTCACACCGCGCACAATATTGTTTAAGTTGCTTCTCATTGTTCCCCACATCGCACGAGAATGCGCAGAAGAATCAGCCGGAGAAACGACTAATGTGTTATCATTTACCACAACCCGTACCGCTGGGGAGCTTTTAACAAAAAGCTTACCCTTAGGACCATTCACCGCGATGGATGCATCATCCATCACGACTGTGACTCCAGACGGAATGGAAATTGGAAGTTTACCTACACGTGACATACAAATACCTCAAAATACATAACACAATACTTCGCCACCAACATTATGATGACGAGCTTGATTATCAGACAGAACACCACGATCAGTAGATAAAATCACCACACCCATACCATTATAGACAGGTGTAATATCCTTCATCGCTGAATAAGAACGTCTTCCCGGCTTAGAAACCCTTTTGAGGGATCTAATAACTGGTTGACCTTCGTGATATTTAAGCTCAATATCAAGAAACTTTTTGTTTCCTTCATTCCTAGCCTCAAAACCTCTGATATAACCTTCGTCTTTTAACACGGATAAAACGTTTGCAAGGAGATTAGAATAAGGAGCTTTGATACTAGACAAACGAGCTGTTTGTGCATTACGTAATCGAGCTAGTAAATCAGATAATAAATCATTTGAACTCATAAATACCTACCAACTAGCCTTCACTAAACCTGGAATTTGACCAAAATTACCCAATTCACGGACAGCAATCCTAGAAAGATTGAACTTTCTATAATAACCTCTAGGACGACCAGTTAAGCCGCATCTGTTACGATGACGTACAGAAGAAGAATTGCGCGGCATTTCCGCAAGTTTAATTTGCGCCTCTAAACGATCTTCAAAAGAAAGATCTTTACTCATCACCACTTTTTTCAAAGCAGCTCTTTTGCTTGAAGAACTTTTGATCATTCGCATACGACGATTATTTTTTTCGACTGAACTTTTCTTAGCCATACCATCTCTAATTTTGCTTAAATGGGAAATTCAATTCTTGTAACAACACTCGCGCCTCTTCATCATTCGATGCAGTAGTAGAGAGTACAATGTTAAAGCCACGTACTTTTTCAACTCTATCATAATTAATCTCAGGGAACACGATATGCTCTTTAATTCCAAAAGCATAATTTCCTTGACCGTCAAAACTCTTAGGATTGATTCCACGAAAATCTCTAATGCGTGGCATAGCTATATAGACCAAGCGATCCATGAACTCATACATACGCTGACCACGTAAAGTCACCACGCAACCAAGCGGCATACCTTGACGAATCTTAAAACCCGCTTCAGACTTTTTCGCACGAGTAACAATCGCTCTTTGACCTGCAATAAGAGTCAATTCTTCTGCAGCTCGCGCAGGGGCTTTACTATCACCGACAGCTTCTCCGCACGACATACTAAGAATAATCTTAGACACTTTAGGTATCTGATGATCATTCGCGTAAGAAAATCGCTCTTTGATTTTCGCCCGCACTACGTTATTATAATGAGCTTGAGATTTAGACATACCTAACCACCATCTTAGGAAGCAATAATTGTGTTAGAAGCACTAGCAACACGAACTTTGCTACCACTTGCATCAACACTATATTTGATTTTTGATGGCTTCTTAGAGACACCATCATAAAAAGCCACATTGGAAATATGGAACGGAAATTCAACTTCAGAAAAACCCGAACCATCAGCAGCACGTTTACGCTTACGAACGATATTCACACCAGATACCACAACCTTATCTTCCTTAGGAAGAACAGTCATAATTTTTCCAATTTTACCTTTCTCAGCACCAGTAATCACTATTACTTCATCACCTTTTTTCAGACGCATATCAACCTCACAATACCTCAGGGGCAAGAGAAACTATTTTCATAAATCTTTTCGCTCTCAATTCTCTCACGACTGGGCCAAAAATACGCGTTCCTATCGGATCATTTTGCTTATTGATAAGAACAGCAGCATTTGTGTCAAAGCGAATCACGCTACCATCAGCACGACGCACATCAGAACGAGTACGAACAATAACAGCTCGCTGAACGCTACCTTTTTTAATTTTTCCTTTAGGAGCAGCATCCTTGACAGAAACGACAATAATGTCACCAACGCCAGCAGTATTATGCATCGATCCACCAAGAACCTTGATACATTGTACTTTTTTAGCTCCCGAATTATCAGCAACTTCTAATATAGATTGCATCTGTATCATTGTGATACCTCATCCTGAACAACCCACATTTTACGTTTTGAAATAGGCTTGGATTCCACAATACTAACAGAATCGCCCATAACACAACGGTTCAATTCATCGTGGGCTAAATATTTCTTTGTTTTTCTAATGATTTTTTTATAGGTAGGATGCTGAACTCTACGCTCAACAAGAACGGTAACCGTCTTATCAGCTTTATTGCTAACAACAATACCTTGCAATACTCTTTTAGGCATAATCAAGATCCCGCTTTTGTAATAGAAAGATAAGTGTATGCGCGTGCAATTTGAACACGCACCTGACGAAAGCGAGAGCTATTCTCCAGTTCACCTACCGCTCTTTGCATACGCAAATTAAATAATTCTCTTTTTAATTCTACGATTTCACCAAGAATTTCTTTCTTAGTTTTACCATCATAATTTTTCAGCGACATAAATTAGCCCTCTACACGCGCAACAATTTTTGTTTTAACTGGTAGTTTTGCCGAAGCTCGCTCAAAAGCTCCTCTAGCCAATTCTTCAGATACACCATCAAGCTCAAATATAATTCGACCCGGCTTAACTTTGCACACCCAAAACTCCACAGACCCCTTACCTTTACCCATACGGACTTCAGCAGGCTTTGCAGACACTGGCGTATCAGGGAAAACGCGAATCCACAACCTTCCAGTTCTACGCAAATGCCTGTTAATAGCACGACGCGAAGCCTCGATTTGACGGGCAGTGATGCGCTCAGGCTCAAGAACTTTCAATCCATAACTACCAAATGCGAGATCGCTCCCGCCTTTTGCTAAACCATGAATACGCCCTTTGTGAGCTTTTCTAAATTTTGTTCGTTTTGGACTTAACATGACAATACTCAAAATAAAAATAGATCAAACTCTTAAGGCAAAGCAACCTTGTTGTCAAGAAGAAAGTTACAAGGGACGCTTAGTTGCCACTTCTTTTTCTTTACTTGTTGACGTTGCATCGCCTTTATACACCCATACTTTGACACCGATAACGCCATAAGTAGTATGGGCCTTAGCGACTCCGTAATCTACATCCGCACGCAATGTATGCAAAGGCACACGACCTTCACGATACCATTCAGTACGTGCAATCTCTGCCCCGCCTAAACGCCCCGCACAATTAATACGAATACCTTTTGCACCAAGACGCAACGCAGATTGCACTGAACGCTTCATAGCGCGACGAAATGTTACACGACGCTCTAACTGATCTGCTACTGATTCTGCAATAAGCGTCGCATCAATCTCAGGCTTGCGCACCTCAACGATATTCAAAGAAACATCGCTCTTGGTAAATTTGCCAAGATCTTGCTTCAGCTTATCAATATCCGCTCCTTTTTTCCCGATGACAACACCCGGCCTAGCAGTATGGATAGAAACAGAAACGCTTTTGCCTGTACGCTCGATAATGATCTCACTGATACCAGAGCTTTTTAAGCGAGATTTGAGGTAGGATCTAATTTTTAGATCTTCATGCAAATCACGGGCGTAATGAGCATCAGAAAACCAACGAGACTCCCATGTTTTATTAATACCTAGCCTTAGACCGATTGGATTAACTTTCTGACCCATGTTCTACTCCAATTCACTGACAACAATAGTAATATTACTAAACGTTTTTTGCACACGCGCACCTCGACCACGCGCACGCGCACGAAATCTTTTTAGTGCCATGGACTTTCCAACCCATGCCTCTTTCACAACCAATCGATCAATATCGTAACCATGATTGTTTTCTGCATTTGCAATCGCCGATTGCAATAGCTTACGAACGTCATTGGATGCGCGACGTGATGAGAAGTTAAGTTGCGTAATCGCTTCAGACACATGCTTTCTTCGAATCGAAGAAGCAATAAGATTGAGCTTTTGCGGACTAACGTGAATACCAGAAAGAGTCGCCTTAGCTTCTTTCGCTACCACAGTGCTTTTTGATGTTATTTCTGACATATGCATTATTTCCGTTTTGCTTTTTTGTCCACACCATGACCATAGTAGGTACGTGTAGGAGAGAACTCACCTAACTTATGACCGACCATATCTTCTGTTACCAAAACAGGTATGAATTTTTGACCATTATAGACCCCAAAAGTAACACCTACAAATTGAGGAATAATGGTAGATCTTCTAGACCATGTTTGGATAATTGTGTTTTTACTCGACATGCGTGCTGCTTCTACTTTTTTAAGTAGATACATGTCAAAATAAGGACCTTTCCATACTGAACGTGGCATACTAACTCCTAACGCTTTTTATTCTGATGACGAGAACGTACAATAAACGATCCCGATGGTTTTTTAGCACTACGAGTACGCTTACCTTTCGTGCATTTACCCCAAGGAGTAACAGGATGACGCCCCCCAGAAGTACGACCTTCACCACCACCATGAGGGTGATCAATCGGATTCATGGCAACACCACGAACCACAGGCCTAATACCTTTCCAACGGCTACGCCCCGCTTTGCCATCATTCGTATTTTGATTATCTGGATTAGATACCGCACCAATAGATGCCATACAGCGATCATTGATCATGCGTATTTCACCAGAGCGCAACTTTACCTGAACATAGCCAGAGTCTCTTCCGACAATCTGGATATACGCACCAGCGGAACGACCAAGCTGACCACCTTTGCCCGGCAGAAGCTCAACATTATGCACAATCGTCCCCACAGGGATATTTGCCAAGCGCATCGCGTTTCCCGGTTTAATATCAGCCTTCTCGCTTGAGATAACCTTATCACCCACCGCTAGACGTTGCGGCGCAAGAATGTAGGAAAGCTCACCATCATCATAACGAATCAACGCGATAAACGCCGTACGGTTTGGATCATACTCAAGACGCTCCACCGTTGCAACGACATCAACCTTAGTACGGCAGAAATCTACCATACGATATTTGCGCTTATGACCACCCCCCACTCTACGAGCAGTGATGCGACCATTATTATTTCTACCGCCTGTTTTACGCAATCCCTCAACAAGAGACTTCTCAGGTGCGCCCGACCAAAGCTGATCACGCGAAACAGTAATCAACTGTCTTTGCGATGAAGTAATTGACTTATATGTTTTCAAAGCCATAATTAAACCTTAATCCCAAAATCAATAGTTTCGCCAGCTTTCAACGTCACGATGGCTTTTTTAGTATCGCTCATCTTGCCTTCACGCCCACGAAATCTACGCGTTTTACCTTTACGAACCAACGTATTTACTGACACAACATGTACGTTAAAAATTTTCTCAATAGCAAATTTAATTTCGTACTTTGATGCTTCCAAAGGAACTGCAAAAGTTACCTTCCCTTGCTCCAGAGCAATAGTACTCTTTTCAGTAATCAACGGGGAATGAATCAAATCATAGCATCGCGCATCTGCAACACGCACGGAATTTTTCTTACGCATCACACTAATCTCCCTTCAAGCGCGGATAATGCACGCTTAGTAATAACTAACTCTTTGTGACGCAATATGTCATAGACGTTAATGCCCTCAACAGAAATAATATCTGTATTTTTAATATTCGCTACCGCTAAACTAAAATTTTGAGGAAACGCAACATCAACAATTAATGGCTTCACAAAACCTAAGGTTTGCAACCGTCCATGTAATTCTTTTGTCTTAGGCGTACCAACTTCTAAATCCTCGACCACGGAAATCAAACCGCTAGCACATTTCACAGAAAGCGCAGTCTTCAAACCAAGGACACGGAATTTCTTGTTCAGCTTATAGGCATGGGAACGAACCACTGGACCAAACGTTGTTTGACCACCAACAAATTGCGCAGCACGACGCGAACCATGGCGCGCACTTCCTGTACCTTTTTGCTTGTACATCTTTTTGGTTGTACCGCTAATTTCGCCTACAGTCTTTGTTTTGTGCGTTCCAGCTTGACGCTTTGCTCTTTGCCACTCAACGACGCGCTGCAAAATATCCAAACGCTCAGGAAGCCCAAAAATATCTTCGCGCAACTCAACTTCGCCTGCAGCTTTATTATCTAATGTTTTTACTTGCAACTTCATGACCACTACTCCTCAGTACCCTGCTGTGCTAAGATCTTAGCGGGAAACGGAACATTGGAAGGAGCCGCTCTTTTAATCGCATCGGAAACAGTCACAAAACCATTTTTTGCACCCGGTATAGCACCCTTGATGTAAATCACACCACGCACGCCATCAACACCAACAACTTTCAGATTCTGTTGCGTTACGCGCTCATCACCAAGATGACCCGCCATTTTCTTACCCTTGAACACTTTGCCCGGATCTTGTCTTTGACCTGTCGAACCGTGCGAACGGTGAGAAATCGATACACCGTGCGATGCTTCAAGACCACGGAAATTATGACGCTTCATCGCACCAGCAAAACCTTTACCCTTGCTTGTGCCAACCACATCGACAAACTGCCCAACAAGGAAATGTTCTGCTGACAGAGAAGAACCTACTTCCACCATCGCATCTTCACTTACACGGAATTCAACTAATATTTGCTTTGGAAGAACTTTATTCTTCGCAAAATGACCCTTCAATGGCTTGGAAACATTTTTCGCCTTACGTGTTCCGTACCCTAATTGAAGTGCCGTATAGCCATCACGCTCTTTTGTGCGTTGTGCTACTACTTGAACATCTTCCATTTGTAATACGGTCACAGGTACGTGTTCACCAAACTCATTATAGAATTGAGTCATGCCCAATTTCTTTGCTATAATGCCAGTACGCATTGCTCTAACCTTTATTGTATTATGTTACGCCCACCAAAAAAAAGGGGGAATGTGCTTTTATATAATTTTGAAGGGGAGATCAAGATAAATCGTCATCTCCCCTTCATTTACTTTACTTTGCAGACCCAATCACACGAATCTGCACATCAACACCTGCGGGTAAATCTAATTTACCGAGGGCATCAACCGTTTGCGGCGTAGCATCCACAACATCAATCAAACGCTTATGAGTACGAATCTCAAATTGTTCACGTGATTTTTTGTTCACGTGCGGCGAGCGATTCACCGTAAAGCGATTGATACGACGCGGCATAGGGACAGGACCGCGAACACGCGCACCCGTTCTTTTTGCCGTATTGACGATCTCAGAGGTAGAACCATCGAGAATACGATGATCAAACGCCTGAAGACAAATACGTATTTTCTGATCTAACAACATAGAACTACGCTATCACCTTAGCTACAACACCCGCACCCACGGTACGTCCACCTTCACGAATCGCAAAGCGTAAGCCCTCATCCATTGCGATAGGAGCAATCAATTCTACTTCCATCGTAATGTTATCACCCGGCATAACCATCTCTGTACCTTCAGGCAACTTCACCGAACCCGTCACATCCGTTGTACGGAAATAGAACTGCGGACGATAGTTTGAGAAGAACGGAGTATGACGACCACCTTCTTCTTTTGTCAAGATGTAGGTTTCTGCCATAAACTTTGTATGCGGATTAATAGAACCAGGCTTCGCCAATACTTGACCACGCTCCACATCTTCGCGCTTTGTACCGCGCAACAAGACACCCACGTTATCACCAGCTTCACCGCGATCAAGCAACTTGCGGAACATTTCCACACCCGTGCAGGTTGTTTTTTGCGTTGTGCGAATACCAATAATTTCTACTTCATCACCAACATTGATAACACCCAATTCTACGCGACCAGTCACTACTGTACCACGACCAGAGATAGAGAATACATCCTCAATCGGCATCAAGAACGGACGATCAATTTCACGAGCAGGTTGCGGAATATATGCATCCACTTGCTTCATCAATTCATAGATCGCTTCCTTACCCAATTTTTCATTTGAACCATCAAGAGCAGCCAAAGCCGAACCTTTAACGATTGGAATATCATCACCTGGGAAGCCATACATAGAAAGAAGCTCGCGCACTTCCATCTCAACCAACTCAAGCAATTCTTCATCATCGACCATGTCGCACTTGTTCAAGAACACCACGATCGCAGGAACACCCACCTGACGAGCAAGCAAGATATGCTCACGCGTTTGCGGCATAGGACCATCAGCAGCAGATACTACGAGAATCGCACCATCCATCTGAGCAGCACCCGTGATCATGTTTTTCACATAATCCGCGTGTCCGGGGCAATCCACGTGCGCATAGTGACGCGCATCAGTTTCATACTCTACGTGCGCCGTTGCAATCGTAATACCGCGAGCGCGCTCTTCAGGAGCTCCATCGATTTGGTCATATGCTTTATAAGTCGCCTTACCAACTTCAGCCAATACTTTTGTAATTGCTGCCGTTAGGGACGTTTTACCGTGATCCACGTGTCCAATAGTACCAATGTTGACGTGCGGTTTTTTACGCTCAAATTTCTCTCTAGCCATGGTTAGTCCTTTCAAAAATAGTTTGTTCCAGATGAGTACGGAAAATATGTTGAATAAGTGCTTTAGCGCATTTTTGCAAAAAGAACAACTGAAAAATCACGATTTCTGCATTTTTTCTTAAAAATTTCTTAGTCCTATACCCGTGCGCACGCTTCGTGAATTAGTTGTAGCGTCTCTTGCGTTCCGTACAAGGCAATAAATGACCCCATACGCGGCCCTTGGCTAGCCCCCAGCAGAGTCTCATACATACACGCAAACCACTCACGCATCTGCTCTTTGCCGTAATATTCACGCCCTATCGCATAAATCGCCTCTTGCAAACGCTCAGCATCAACAGAGCCGCTCAGCTCCCCCTCCAGCATATGCGCCAGAGCATCCAAGGCATCACGCTCCCTCCCTTCTGCAACACTACGATAATGCTTAGCAGGCTTCACAACATCATGATAATAACGCACAGCATAGTGGGTAAGCCTATCCAGCAATGGATAATCCTCCGCACATACGCCCTTCACCATGCGGCTAATAAAACCCCAAAGCACGCCCTTATCCTCAGGGTTACACGCGCTTGCCAAGTTCAGCAATAGCGAGAAGCTGATCCCTATATCCTCATAGGCAGGAACGTCACCGCCATGAATCACCCATACAGGATTATCCAAGCGGGCAAGCTCATCTTCCGTTGCATGATAGGAGCGTAGATACGCCATATATTCATCCACTGCTTTTGGGATTACATCAAAATGCAACCGCTTCGCTTTGGATGGTGATTGATACATATAAAGCGATAAACTTTCCTGCGGGGCGTAGGTCAACCACTCTTCCAGCGACAAGCCATTCCCTTTGGATTTAGAAATCTTCTGCCCGTCCTTATCCAAGAACAACTCATAGTTAAATTGCTGCGGTGGCTCAGCCCCAAGCACCCGACAAATAGCAGAATAAATCTTGCCATTCACCAAATGATCCTTGCCGTACATTTCAAAATCCACCCCAAGGGCAGCCCAGCGCATACCAAAATCAGGCTTCCATTGCAGCTTACATGTGCCGTTCGTTACCTCTATAGTGACATCACGCCCCTCTTCTTCAAAGGTGATTGTTCCCGCAACGGCATCGACATGCTTCATGGATACGTATAAAATTTTTCCCGTTGTTGGTGAGATGGGCAAAAACGGACTATAGGTTTGCTTGCGCTCATCTCCGAGTGTTGGCAACATGATCTTCATAATCGCATCATAACGCTGCGCCACCCGCATAAGCATCTCATTAAACAGCCCCGAGCGATAACATGCCGTTGCTGAATAAAACTCATACTCAAAGCCGAACTGATCAAGAAAATGGCATAAACGAGCATTCATATGTTCCCCATAGCTTGCGTGCGTTCCAAAAGGATCAGGTACGCTAGTGAGTGGCTGATCGATATAGGCACTTAAACGCTCCGCATTGGGGATATTATCAGGAATCTTGCGCATTCCGTCCATATCATCGGAAAAACAAATAAGTTTGATCGGCACATCACTAAGTTGACGAAAAGCGTGCATCACCATCGTGGTACGCGCCACCTCACCAAATGTACCAATATGTGGCAAACCCGAAGGTCCATAGCCAGTGGAAAAGATGAGTTGCGCATTACGACACTTCCCTGCACGATGGCGTTCCACCAATTTAGCGGCTTCAACAAAAGGCCAAGTTTTAGGTTGCACACTCATATCACGATTCCTACTATAGTATTTTTTAATGTTTCTGCATCACATCTACAGCGAATAACAGCATAATGCAATAAATCTTGTCGTCTTTTTCATCACAGTCATGTATGAAACTTTGATGTATGGCAAATTTTTGCTTTAATCTTTGCTGATAATTGCTATGATAT
Source organism: Alphaproteobacteria bacterium (assembly GCA_004293935.1). Lineage (GTDB taxonomy): Bacteria > Pseudomonadota > Alphaproteobacteria > Rickettsiales > UBA998 > RDZH01. The sequence continues at coordinate 22,017 of RDZH01000012.1, forward strand.
AGCACTTCAGTTTTATATTTGCACGTCTATGATGTGCTATAAAACTGAGTAGTACTATATATTTTAATGACTTATAGCAGTACTCAACTTTGATAAATAACACATAAATATGTGTATTTATAAAATTGAACTGCTATAGTATGCTGGACTTTACTATTTTAATTATTCTGAACCTCGATGTTGGAACTACTACTTCTATGAAATTTCGTCACGCCTGCCTTCTTTCGTTACTTTGCACCGCCATGATTCCTATGAAGGCATCGTCACAAACCATGTTTATGGTACAGCTTGGAACGTTTGAATCCGAGGAGCAAGCATCAGCGCATTGGAAAAAAATGACGCAAGCATTCCCTGAAGATTTTGAATCATTGCGTTATAGTCCCAATGAAATCATGATGCGCCCTGATAATTTTGTGAGCTACCGCACGCAAGCAGGGCCTATTCCGTCACGCGAGGAAGCGGAGGCACTTTGCTCAAAAATCATGACACGTGGGCATGAATGCTATGTCGCAGAAACTGCGATGTTCACGACCGATGATTCCGACATGGGTACGGGCAAGGAACAGAAAATTGCTTTTGATGAAAGTGCCGTCACTGCCGAGGCAGTTCCCCCAACGCCCGATGCGGATGCACCAAAAGAAGCACCAGCAGCAAATATCCCCACAAATTATAGTCCCTCAGCATCGCCAGATGGAAATGTGCAGCAATTTCCTGCTTCTGCATCCACCAACGTGCCGAACGCTCCCGTAGCAAGCTCGCCTACCATTGCGGTGGAAGAAGCGATTCCCGTGCCTCTTTCTGAAGATGGCGCAAGCGCAAACCCGTATATTGAACGTGGCAATCGTCTGATGGATGCCCATCCGAATGATTCTAGTCGTATAAGCTCTCTTTGGGCAGAAATCGCATTTTTCAAAAACGCCCAAGCAGCAGCGCAATATGTACGTTTGCTGAAATCACGTGATCGGATGTTGCCACCAAAATTGCGTATCCGCATGACACGTCCTTTTGGGAATCGCGGCAATCAACAGCTTATCTCACTGCGCATTGGGCCTTTCATGACCACGCGCCCGATACGTCGTATTTGCGCGCTCACCTTGCCTGAAAAAATGCGCTGCCGTGGAATCAAAGACCTAGGTGGATCAGTGCGTTCAGAAAAAGGCTATGCGACACGTGCGGAAGCTGCACAAAATCGTCGTGCCGTCTCCCGTGAACAGGCTTATGTCAATCGTCGCCGTGCTGCCATGGCATCGCGTGGCAATGCATCCCCTTATGCGGGCATGGGTGGGGCATATTTCGTACAATTAGGCTCGTTCATGTCGCCTCGTGCTGCGGATGAAAAGTGGAATGAGTTAATGACAAACCATAGTGGCATCTTACGCACCACGCGCAAAGATGTGATGGCACCGAATCGTGGCAATAATTCAGGCAGTCTATTCCGCCTACGTGCAGGGCCATTTAAGGATCACAACACCGCTTCCTATATGTGCAATAGCTTGAAAGCGCAAGGAACATTGTGTATTGTGGTGAAATAACCTCGCGTGAGTTCTTCTTATGTCTGCTGCCACAACGCCCATTTATCTTTGTGAACCTCGTGGTTTTTGTGCGGGTGTAGAGCGTGCCATTCAGATCGTTGACTTAGCCTTGAAAAAATATGGCGCGCCCATCTATGTACGGCATGAGATTGTCCATAATCGCTGGGTGGTCGAAGATTTACGCGCCCGTGGTGTGGTGTTTGTGAAGGAAGTGGAGGATGTCCCCGATGGTGGCATTACCATTTTCTCAGCACATGGTATTTCGGAAAAAGTGGAACAAAGCGCAGCCTTACGTGACTTGCCCGTGATTGATGCGACATGTCCGCTTGTCACCAAAGTGCATATGGAAGCGCAACGCTATGAAGCAACAGGACGGCAAATCATTCTGATTGGGCATGAGGGGCATCCCGAGGTTGAAGGCACGATGGGGCGTATCCAAGGGCAGATGCTTTTGGTGGGATCAGTCGATGATGTGGCGCATATTGAGGTGCGTGATCCAGAATCTTTGTCCTATGTCACGCAAACCACTTTAAGCGTGGATGATACCAAAAACATTATTGATGCGTTAGTGACGCGTTTTCCCTCCATCACAGGGCCGGATACGCGTGACATCTGCTATGCCACACAAAATCGTCAGAATGCAGTACGTGAATTGCAGGGAAAAACGGAAGTCTTGATTGTCGTTGGCTCAGTCAATAGTTCCAATTCCAACCGCTTACGTGATTTAGGCGAAGAAATGGGGATGCGCGCTTATCTGATTGATGATGCACGCGCCCTACATCCTGAATGGCTTGTCGGTAATCCGAGTGTCGGCATTACAGCGGGGGCATCTGCTCCGGAATCCTTAGTAGAAGAAGTAGTACGTAGCGTGCAGTCGCTTGGGCATTATCATGTCGAATTACTCAGCTATAAAAAAGAATCCACCGTATTCAAGTTACCCCCCCAACTCACTGGATCATAAAAACATTATGTTGCGACTCCTTTTGTGCTTACTCATGCTCCTGCTTCCCCTCCACGCACAAGCATGGCATAGTGGCACAGCGCAGCGCACTGATCACAGCACCGCACAGCTTATCACGTCTTCTGCCACCTATGAACAAAGCCAACCTTTTTGGGTGGCACTGCATCTTGATTTAGACGAAGGATGGCACAGCTATTGGCATTATGCGGGGGATTCGGGCTTTGCCCCGACGCTGCACTGGACGCTCCCTAAAGGCTACAAGGCAAGCGCGATCCATTATCCCCTACCGCATCGCTACGAACTCTCAGAGCTGATTACCTATGGCTATAGTGATGATGCATATTACCTCGTGCGCATCACCCCACCACAAGGAACTACAGATGTCGATCATCTAAAGGTACGCGCCGAATGGCTGGTCTGTAATGCGGAACAATGCGTGCCTGAATCCGCAGAACTTACGCTTGATGTAGCAGCACGCACTATCCCCCCTACCACTGATGCCGACTTCACGAAGATTATTGCCTCCATCCCCAAACCCCACAATGATGCACTGCCACGTTTTCGCGTGATACACCAAGAAGTCATCCTACAGCTACCACCTTCATTATATGATGCACGCACCCCGCCTACGGCTTTTTTCCCTTCCGATGATTCCGTGATAAGCAATCATCCCGCCATAACATGGATAGAGACCAAGGAAGGATGGCAAGGGCGTGCGCCACTATCCAAAACCGCCAAGCAACCACAGCACTTCCCTTTTGTGGTGCAGTTAGGCAACACCCCCCTAGAACTAAGCGCACAGCATGATGATCAGCTCACGCCCGCACCCACTGCCACCTCCGCCCCTACCGTAGATTCCCTACCATGGATCATCGCGGTACTCTTGGCTTTTGGTGGCGGAACATTGCTCAATTTTATGCCATGCGTACTTCCCATCCTCTCACTCAAGATTTTCTCCCTCATCAAGCACCAACATGATCCCAACGCCCGACGCGAAAGCATACGCCACGCCCTTGCCTATACAGGGGGAGTCGTTGCAAGTTTCCTTATCATTGCCGCAACATTATTAGCACTACGCAGCGCAGGTCATGCCCTTGGATGGGGCTTTCAACTGCAGCATCCATTATTCATCGCTTTGCTTGCATGGGTGATGTTGATGGTGGGATGGAATCTTTCAGGATTATTTCATCTGCCGAGCATTACCTTATCAGGCGGATCATCCGCAACGTCTTCCTATCGCGCTAGTGCCATGACGGGCTTACTTGCCGTTGTTGTTGCCACACCATGTACCGCTCCCTTGATGGCACCTGCCCTTGGCTTTGCCTTAACGCAATCACCCTTCATCGTGCTAATAATTTTCACTGCCCTTGCCCTTGGGATGGCTGCCCCCTTTATGCTGATTAGCACCATCCCTGCTTTAGGGCGATTCCTCCCGAAATCAGGTGCATGGATGCAACGCTTCAAAGAGTTTCTTGCTTTTCCTATGTATGCCACCAGTGCGTGGTTGTTATGGGTGCTTGCACGTCAAGCGGGCTTAGATGCTCTTGCGCTGTGGCTTGCCCTCGCAATTCTTAGTGCGTTTTGGTTATGGCTTGGTCATGGCAAAAATCATCCTATACGCACATGGGGTGGCTTAAGCGCATCCCTACTTGGCATATTATGGTTGCTGCATAGCATGGATAACACCGCCCCTGCGACTCTCAACGCCACGCCCTATAATGCCGAGCAATTAGAAGCATGGCACGCACAGGGCGAACCCGTCTTTATTTATGCCACGGCGGATTGGTGCATTACCTGCAAATATAATGAGCGTACCACATTGCGTGATCATACTGTGCAGCACGCCTTGACACAGCACAAGGTACATGTGATGGTGGCGGATTGGACGCGCCATGATGCATCCATCACCACATTCTTGCAACAGCATGGACGCGCTGGTGTACCGCTTTATGTCTATTACCCTCCGCATGGTGATGCCGTCATCTTGCCTCAAATCATCACCCCATCGTCGATTGTGGGTTTAGTGGAATAAGAACGCCTCACATTTCAATGCGGCGCATGGATTCGCAACACCTCATTGATACGCGATTGCCAATTTGCACCACTTGCCCGCCATGCTTCAATCACATCGGGATCAAGGCGCAAGGAAACCACTTGTTTTTTGTTGGCAATTTTAGGTCGTCCCATTTTGCCAGATTTATATAGGTGCAATAGATTAGGGTCTATCTCACTGATGGGACGAAGATTCTTTAATTCATCATCCGTAGGATACCAATCGTCAGATGGCGTATTCATAATATGCGATCTCCCTTTTATTTGCTTTGCGCAAGCTGATAATACGGCGCGTGTTATCTCTTGGTGTGTAAATCACGGCGTGCAAGCGATTGTTAATTGGAACATAAGCAAGATAACGCTCTTCACCATAATCTTCGCGCATATCGCGCATAATCAACGCTGCACTCCAATCGACATCGAAAATGATTGCAAAATCAACATGATGTTTTGTTATATTGCTTATGCATTTTTCTTCGTCCCATTCATATTCCACACACTAAAAGTAACACAAAAAGTGCATAAAATCAACAGAAACTACCATCTTTGATTATAGGGTTAGTGGAATAAGAACGCCTAAATCTATAGCGTTATAGTCGCACTTGACATAAAAAATGAGTAATTTTTTTGTCAAACGACTATAAATCATAACCCAAAGCACGCAACGGAATCATCACAAAATCACGTAGATGCGCCTGTGGATGCGGGATGGTCAGCACGTCGCTGTGCAACGTGAACCCCTCAATCATGATAATATCCACATCAATTTCTCTTGGTCCCCAATGCCCCCGTGGCACACGCCCCAAATCACGCTCTATCTCTTTGCATAAATCCAACAAGGCATAGGCTGCTCCCTCATCCATAGGACGCGCCATATGCACGACCACCACTTGATTCACAAAAGGCATATCCCACGCCTTGGGTGCATCTTTAGGCAACAAAGCCTCCGATCGATAGATTTCCGAACAACGCAATGTTGCCCCACAAAGCAAAGGAGAACTACGAATCTTCTCCACCGCACAATGCAACTGAACTTCACCATCCCCGATATTGCTGCCAAGCCCGAAGGCAACATAGGGGAAGGAATTCATTGCGGCACTCCCTGTGGCAAGGTCGAATAGGTGAAGGATGATCCCCCCAAGAGGTCTGGCACGGCGGCTTGCACTTTTGCTAAATGGAAACAATAACGCACATCGCGCACTCCTGCTAAGGGAGCATGATGCTCCAACCACGCATCAATCGCGGCACAAATGCGCATCGCCATATATTCAATCAATGCGTAGGGCTGCGCATAGGCCACATCTTTAATCACATCCGCTAATTGATGATAGCATAAAAACGCCCCATCATCACGCGCACATGCCTCAGGAAGCTGGGGAAGATACAGATCAACACTCACCTCAATGGCTTGCGGGACAGAACGCTCTGCTTCACCATACCCCAAATACGGAGTCAAGCGCAATCGATGCACACCAAGACGGGCAGGATAATGTATGTTGCTCATCCCCACCCCTTTTAATAACGACTAAGAGAAAAAATGGTGCTACGCATTACATCAAGCCCCGTTCCATCTTCGCTGGAGGTGGAGATAATATCAGGCAGTGCCGCAGGGTGACGGCGCAATGCGGCGTTCAGTTGCTCAATGCGCATCTGATGGTGCGCCTGCGTGACCTTATCCACCTTTGTTAGCACGCATTGATAGGTTATGGCGGATTCATCGAGCATCGTCATCCATGCTTGGTCATCCTCATTAATCTTATCGCGCCGTGCATCCAGAAGCAAAAACACCCGACGCAAGGTTGGGCGACCACATAAATAATCACGCGTGAGTTGCGTCCATTGTTTAATATCCCGTTTGGATGCTTCTGCAAAACCATAGCCCGGCAAATCAACCACAAAGAATGTGTCATCAATACGGAAAAAATTTAGTTGCCGTGTACGCCCCGGCGTTTGTGAGGTACGCGCCAAATCGCGCTTGCCCAACACGGCATTAATCAGGCTGGATTTTCCAACATTGGAACGCCCCGCAAATGCTACCTCAGGCAAGCTATAGGGGGGCAAGGCATCATGGCGGTTCACACCTGCGGTAAATTCACATAGGTTAAAACGTGCCATTATTTCCTCTTTTTGATGGGAACGAGTCGCTTGCCTGTGATCGGATCATAGAGCTTTTGGAAGCGACGCATTATCATCATTTGTTGCGTAATAGAAAGAACATTATTCCATGCCCAATAAATAACTAGCCCCACGGGAAAACTCGCACACATGAACAAGAAAATATAGGGCATAAACATCATGACTTGCGCCTGCGTTGGATCAGATGGCTTCGGATTCAACCGCTGCTGGATGATCATTGTCACCACCATAATCAACGGCCAAATGCCAATATGCATCATTTGAAAAGGCGGATCCCAAGGAATCATGCCAAACAAGGTAAAGATATTGGTTGGGTCTGCTGCCGACAAATCATGTATCCAGCCATAAAACGGGGCATGACGCATTTCAATCGTCACATACAACACTTTATACAGCGCGAAAAATACAGGAATCTGTAGCACCAACGGCAAGCATCCCGAAGCAGGGTTCACCCCTTCTTCTTTATACATGCCCATAATTTCCTGATTCATCTTCAGACGATCATCAGCATAACGCTCTTGCAACTCTTTCATTTTTGGCATAAGCAGTTTCATCTGCGACATAGAGGCATAGGATTTATTTGCCAATGGGAACATTAATGCTTTAATCAACACGGTGAGAACCAAAATAGCAATCCCAACATTGCCGATCATGCTATTGAGAAACTGCAATGCACTAAAAATAGGGCGCGTTAAGAAATAGAGTACACCAAAATCAATGGCGCGTTCAAACAATGGTATCTGATAACTTTGCTCATAGGAGGTGAGCAAATCCACCTCTTTCGCCCCCGAAAACATACGTACTAATTGCGTATGCGTACCCGATGCTGGCACAGTGATAACCTCTCCCAACATGTCCACTTGATAACGGTGATCCCCCTGCCCGACATAATGTTGATAGGTTGTGGTATAAGGAACATGCTGTGTGCTATCTGGAATGAGAGCAGTCAACCAATATTTATCGGTGATCCCTGCCCATCCCTTGGTTTGCGCAGCAATATGTACGGATTTTTCCTCAATATCTTCATAGCTATATTCTTCTAAGCGGTCTTCATGCACCCCCATCATGCCTTCATGCGAGATCACCATCGCATCTGGCGAGGTGTTCACGGTACGATTAATCAGACTATAAGGCGCAAGGCTAATAGGTTCTGAGGTGCTGTTGATAACGCGCTGTGTGAGGGTAAACATTGCCCCTTCATCCACGGCAACTTCCTGTTCAAAGCGTACCCCTGCACCATTATCCCAAGAAAAAACAACGGGCTGTGTTGGTGTTAGCGTATCATGTGACGCGACCCACTCCGTGTTCGCATCAGGCACGCGCACCGCCGTACTCGCCCATCCAGATTCCATAAAATAACCAGCTTTTGCCGTGCGTGGCGTGAGTAATACCACTTCCGGGCTATCCTTATCCGTTGTTTCACGATAATCCGCCAAGGTGACATCATCAAAGCGCATCCCTTTCAAGGCGATCGATCCGTGCAAGCGTTCTGTATGAATCTGCACACGTGATACGCCCCTAATTGCGGAGGCACGATCCGCAGGAAGCTGCTCCACGGTTGGGGCAGTCGCTGGTTGTGATTGGTGTGCGGCAAGCTGTTCTTTTTGCGTGTTGATACTTTGCTGTACGGCTTGTTGTTGCGCCAATGGATCAGCATAGAAGATTTTCCATGCCATAATAACCAGCATCGTTGCTACGACTGCAATAAAGAGATTGCGTTGATCGCGTGGATCGGATGGAATTGGTGTTTGCGTCGTCATAAATACTCTAATGTTGCTAATCGTGTGCGTGATTGCGCATCTTTTTGGCGGTCATGCCTTTCATTTCTTCTAACGTCATGAATGCAGTGCTATGCTTTTCATCATATCATTAGACGTATTGAAACAGTGAGTTTTACACCATCACCCCTATGATGGTCAAGTATTTCTATAGTCGTTTCACAAATAACACAGCGAAGATCACACCGATGCCAACCACAGAAATACGCAAGCGTACTGTCCAAAGCCATGCGGGGATGATTTCATGACGATAAAAATGCCACTCACACCCAAGCAGTGCGATATATCCCGCCAAAAGCAGCATTAATCCAATGCTGCCATGATAGCACAACGCCCCCGCGCCCGTCATAAGAGGAACGAGACTCATCGCAATCACCATCTGTGAAACTCGGCTCTGGTCGCGCATGGTAACGCCATGCATCCAATACATACCACCAAACAACGCAAGAAACGTCGCGCCATAACTTAAAAACGCATGAAGCGGATGCACATTCCACATGCGAACACCAAAGATAATCTCCCCTGCGAACCAAAGCAAAGGCATAATCCCTAGACTCAGCACATATCCAGCGCGTCTTTGTGTTTCACGTTCAAACATTATGTTCTATCGATCCAAATTCATCTCAGTTTTTGATAACACATTATCCAAAACTAATATAACTCAAGAAAAAAGGCGATGCATGACTGCACCGCCTTTTCATATTAGCCCATACTCATCATACATGAGGATGCGTAGCATCAGAATGTGGAAAAGATGAGTATTTTATAAGATACACCCTTAATTTCACTTCAAGAATTCAACTCCTTGAAGTGAAATGGGTATACTATGCTAACGTTACGTCTATTAGAACGCAACTTGTGTACCCAAAATGAATACAGTGCCTTCATTGTCACGTGTAACACCCGGTGCGCTGAACTCATAGAAGCTAACTTCCGCATAAGGAGTTAGACCAGGAGCCAATTTATAATCTGTACCAACAACGAAGTTTTGGAAATCATTGTTTGCACCAGCAACATCAAGAGAGCTTCCAAGGTAGGTGAACGCTGCACCAAACTTGTTCATTTGGTATCCCAAACCACCAGTCCAATATTGTCCATCAGTTGAAGCAGTACCTAAACTTGAACCCCAATCACCATAAGAACCAGCCAAGCTAAAGCCTTGGTATCCTAAGTTTGCACCAACATTATATGCAAAAAGATCTTTTGTGTTGTCTGCTTCAGAATCACCATATTGTACTGTTGCAGCAGCAGCCAATGATACATCACCAAATGTATTGTCATACGACAAGCCCGCATCTACGATACGACCAGCTTGACCAACATTGTTATCACCACGAGACACCAACTGACCACGATCAGTCATATCAGGCTGGTATGTGATACCAAATTGGAAACCGCTATACGCAGGAGTGTAATAAGTGATTTTGTTTGCGTTGTACAAAGACTCATCATTTAGAGCAAGTGTCGAACCATGCGCTGTTGGCAAGCCCGGAGTTGTGATAAACGCGCCACCCGTTGGGTTAGCAAAGAATACCCACGCACCGTCAATACCACCAGTACCAACGTTAATGCTTGAAGCATCAACGCGGAGTGATTCAGACGCACCTTCTTTTGAACCAAGTTCAAAGCGCCCCCAATTACCACCGAGATACACATAAGTACGCGCAGCATTGAATCCTTCTGCATTGGCATCTGGAGTCACATCAGCTTCCAAATCAATCACTGCACCATAATCAAGACCTGCATCAGAACGACCATCAACGCGCAAAGATACTTGCGTATCGTTACGGAAGCCATGCTCACGCTGACCATTGTCAAAATCATCATTTACAACGCCTGCTTGGAAATCAGAAAATCCACCAACAGTTACTTTTGGAGTCTGAGCCAAAGAAGCATTTGCAAACATTGCAGCAACCACTAAGCCCGTAGTCCCTAATAATAGTTTTTTCATTATCAACATCCTATTGTTAATTACCTAAGGTTAAAAAAATGGACGACGCTAAAACGCGCCCTTGACCCATATATACAAAACTCTTATACCAATATCCAACAAGATGAAAAGAAAAAACGCGAAACGGGTCACATAAAATTTCTACTGTTGCTAACAAACAACAGTTAATTTTTCGTATATGCCCAATCGTTTTTTTAGGAAAAAATTATGGTTGATGAAAAATTTACATACATATCAAACAACTACCATGCGCTGCAGTGCGAAATTGCCACAGTGGCACAAGAGGCACAACGCCCTATCCCCCGCCTCCTTGCCGTGACTAAACAGCAGCCACAAGAAAAAATTGATGCATTGCTCGCCTTGGGGCATCGTTTTTTTGCAGAAAACAAGGTGCAAGAGGCAAAATTGCATTGGGAGCATCATCCCATGCGCCCGCATATTGAACTACATTGCATTGGGCATCTGCAACGCAATAAGGCGCGTGACGCTGTCGCACTGTTTGATGTGATTGAAACCGTGGATCGCGCAAGCCTCGTGGATGCGATAGCGCAGGAGGCAACCCGCCGTGGCAAGCACCAGCGCATCATGATTCAAGTGAATATCGGCAAAGAACCCCAAAAATCAGGTGTCGATGAAGAACATCTGGATGCACTGATCATGCTTGTGCGTACTCATAGATCGCTTGCGCTTGAAGGCTTGATGTGCGTTCCCCCCATAGATACCGATCCAACAGAACATTTTATCCGCTTACACAACTATGCAACGCATTATGCATTGCCCTATTGCAGCATGGGCATGAGCAATGATTACCGCACGGCAATCCGTTGTGGCGCAACGCATGTACGCATTGGTTCGGCTTTGCTTGGGGAGCGCGACAAATTATATAGCGCGTAGCGATAAGAACACATCCAATAAAACGTGCTATGAAAAATTATATGGAATTATAGTGCATTATAGTGCATTATAGCCATATCAACCTATACAACCCTAAAAAAACTATAATTATGGATGAAGTACGAAACCCTTTTGCACCGGGTGCAGGAAGTCAACCGCCCGAACTTGCAGGAAGAAGCGCAATCCTTGCTGATGCAGACATTGCTTTGCAGCGTATCGTGAAGGGACGACATAGCAAATCCCAGATGCTTCTTGGCTTACGAGGCGTAGGCAAAACCGTATTGCTCCGAAAAATAGAAAGCATGGCGGAAGAAAGCAACCTACTCACTTCGTTTATAGAAGCACCAGAGAATCAAAAATTATCTGAGTTGTTGTATCCTAAAATTCATCAAATTCTTCGCAAGCTCTCTAATATCGAACAAGCAAAAACATTAGCACATCATGCCATGCGTTCGCTACGTTCTTTTGCCAGTGCTTTTAATATTGCCGTTGGAGATTTTTCTGTATCCGTCAATCCTGAAGCAGGAAGCGCGGATAGCGGACGATTGGAAGCAGATTTGAGCGATCTTTTTGAGCGCGTTGGCAAAGCCGTACAAGCAGCGCACTGTGTATGGTGTCTTTTTATCGATGAAGTGCAATATTTATCGAAAGAAGATTTATCCGCACTTATTGTTGCCATACACCACGCTAATCAAAAAAATCTTCCTATCATTTTTTATGGAGCAGGTCTACCACAAGTTGCCGCCTTATCAGGTAATGCGAAATCTTATGCCGAACGACTCTTTGATTATCCGCAGATCGGACGGCTTGATCGACCATCCGCCATTCATGCCATTCGCGCCCCAATTTTAGAGGAAGGGGAGTCTATCACCGATGAAGCACTTGAAGCTATTGTCCAACAAACCAAAGGCTATCCATTTTTTTTACAAGAATGGGGGAAACAGGTGTGGAACATCGCATCTCAATCCCCCATCACCGCACATGATGTGACAGAGGCAACACCCATCGCGCTGCAACAACTCGATGATAGTTTTTTTCGTGTACGCTTTGAGCGATTAACCCCGAAGGAACAAGAATATGTCTTGACTATGGCAATGATTGGTGAGGGCCCATCCTACCGTTCTGCGGATATTGCGGAGATTCTAAACAAGAATATAGCTACACTTGCGCCTTTGCGCGCTCAAATCATCAATAAAGGTATGATTTATAGCCCTGCCCATGGCGATATTGCGTTTACTGTACCGATGTTTGATGATTATTTGAGGCGTAGAACCCACCACCCTCTTTAGATTTTCTCTTGCCCCTCTGCGTGAAAAAATATAGACTCCATGCCATGAAAAAAATAATCATTGCACTCGCTCTTCTATGCCACCCTGCTCATGCGCAAGATAAACCAATAATTGCTATGCCAAAATCGTGTGAACCCTATAGAGATGTGATCCCATCTTATTGGGGAGAGGGCATATCGTATGAACAAGGCACTGATAGCACCACAAGTGAAGATATGACACCAAGGTTTGAGGGCAGATGTTCAGACGATACCATAAGCCTATTATTGGGATTTGGCAAAGGATGTACAGGCGCGAGCGTATGTAGAATTGGAACATTCGCACGCCAACGATTGGTTTCACAGAACCAGTCTATCTATCCGCAGAAACTCTTTAAGCCTTTTTATTTAGATAAAACACCAGACATCATGGCATATTTTACACCCGCAACCTGCGGCGCAAATTGTTCGGACTCACATTTGATGTGGATAGAAAATGGCTATTTTTATGAGATAGGCAATAAGGCAGCAGACCTAGACACCCTAATAAAATCCCAGCAATCCATAAAATCATCTAGCACGCCTTGATACCACCCACCACCCCACCTGATAGCTACTCACGACTCCTCCATCCGTGCATTGCGGATATGCACGGCACACAGCGCGAATCTCAGCAACAGAAAGAGGGGCGCGCTTATGCGCAATCGCACCAATCTGTTTCAGTGAACGCAGCATCGCATAGGCATCCCCGTCATGCATCCTATGCGTTTCAAGGGCATGGTGGTGTATAGCACATCCATGCTGGATTAACAGCTCACTCAATGATGCTGCACTCGGATAGGTGAGCAAAGGAGATTCCACGCCACTACAGCGAAAAGCCTCCGCAAGTTCGCCTAACGTTCCTGCTATTAACGTCGCAATAATGGCATAGCCCCCATGGCGTAATACGCGCTGCATTTCGCGTATGGTTGCATCGAGTGGGTGCATCCACTGCCATGCCATGCTACTCACATACCCATCCATCGAGCCATCACGCAAAGGCAAAGCGCGACCATCCGCACATAGGCGTTCCCCCGCACTAATCTTCCCACACATCGCTTCAGATGCATCAATATGCAGCCATGCATAATCAGGGGCGCAGCGTGCAATCGCACCCGTACCCGCCCCAACATCCACCACAATACTACCATGCGCCACATAGGAGGGCATCATTGCTGCCACGGCATGACTCACACGCGCTTGCACCTGTGCATAGGCATCATAGCTTTGTGCCGCACGCCCAAACCGATCCGCAATCACACGGACATCATCCATAATGCAGTTCCTGTATCAAACTATCAATATGGTTGCGTATCCATGCGGGATTATGAATATGGGGCGCATGGGCGCACCCCTCAAAGCAATGATAGGTGACATCATGCCCTTGCTCCGCAAACACCAATCCTTGCTGCGGATGCACAATATGATCCCGCTCACCATAAATAAGCGTCAATCGTGGCAACTTCACATGCGCCAAATCATCATGACGCAACTGCGCCAACCAATCAAGCCCCCATTGCCATGCATGAAGCGTTGCGGGGTGATATTCTGCAGGGAGCGCATCAAGAATACGATCATAATGTACATCTTCTTTTGCAATCAGATGCGAAAAGCGACGCGCCGTTTTCAATGGTTGCGTTCTAAAATTCTCATCAAAGAGGCTAAAAACATCGTGGGGCATGGCATGAGAGAATTGTGCGCAACGCACAAATTGCACAGGGCTGCATAAAATCACCATATGTTGACATGCGGGCAACCGTCCTTGGGCATAAGCGTGCAGTAATAACGTCCCTCCCAAAGACCATCCCACCGCGATACGCGTCTGTGCGTGCCTCGCTAGCTCATCAAATACGGCATCCGCACTGCCTAAACTAGCATAATCGACATGCGTCGCATGGGGTGCGACATAATGCAGCGCATCATAAGGTTGCGCCCAACCAGAAAGAGCAAGCATAGGAGCATCCTGCATAGCCTTACCGCACTTGTAATCGGGCAGCATAACGCGCCAACACATCAATTTCTATATTCAGCGCATCGCCTGCCTTTTTCTCACCCCATGTTGTGACATGCAGTGTATGGGGAATCAGCGTCAAACCGAAACATTCACCTTCCACCCATGTCACCGTTAGAGACGTGCCATCCAACGCGACCGATCCCTTATTCGCAATAAAACACATCAAAGACTCAGGCGCACGGATGGTATAATGCCGTACCCCACCTTCATCATGCATGGATGCAATCATTGCCACTCCATCAACATGACCGCTCACCATATGCCCACCAAGCTCATCCCCCATCCGCAATGCACGCTCAATATTCATTTTTTGCCCAACGCGCCATGCGCCAAGTGTCGTATGCGCCAATGTATGCGATGAGAGATCCACACCATACCACCACATCCCCCCATCCTCGACCCCGTGTTGGGTAATCGTCAAGCAACAACCATCATGGGCAATGGATGCACCCATCACCAAGGGATGTTCTTGATCACGTGGGGGCATAGCAATCGTCATGCGTGTTCCCTCGGGGGAAACATCGCATGTGCGCACCGTTCCTATGTGTGTGATGATTCCTGTAAACATAATAACCTCATACTATCGCCATTCTCCCATAGCATGGTTTCGCGGCATTGCCAACCCTGAAGATAATGCGACAAGCCATCTTTGTGCAGCACGGCAGGCATAGCGTGCGTACCAATCCTATGCTGCGCTTCAAACCAATAACATTGCTGCACGCATCCACTACCTAATGCTGCTTCCGTGATCCCCTGCCCGCCTTCCACCAATATACTCGTGATACCTTTTGCGCCCAAGGCTTGCAGCACTTCCATAAAATCGCCCTTATGCACATACATCATCTGCACGCCCATTTTTTGCAATAACGCACCGTGCGGATGTTCTTGCTGCGTTATGGATGTGACAATCCATGTCGGAATCTGCATGGCAGTACGCACCACCGCCGCATCCAACGGTATACGCAACTGCCGATCGATAATAACGCGCACGGGGGAGGTATGTTCAAGCCCTGCCAACCGACAATTCAACATGGGATTATCCGCAAGCACTGTACCAATCCCCGTCACAATAGCATGATGCTCACGGCGCAAGATATGCCCAAAGTTGCGCGCTTGCACTCCCGTGATCCATGGTTGCGCACTATGTGTGGTGATTTTTTCATCCTTAGATGTCGCAATTTTCACGCTCACCAGCGGTAATCCAGTGCGCAAACGTCGCATAAATCCCGCATGAGTTTCTGCGGCCTCCTGCGCACATACACCAATCGTCACAAGGATTCCTGCTTGCTGCAACATCGCAACACCACGTCCACTCACACGCCGATCTTCGTCAAGCGTAGCAACCACCACCCGTTTCACCTGCGCACGCGTCAATGCACGCGCACATGGAGGCGTTTTGCCATAATGCGAACATGGCTCTAAAGTCACATAAACCGTTGCCCCCTTAGCCCGATCCCCTGCCCGCGCAAGAGCCTCCGTTTCGGCGTGTGGTCTGCCGCCATCAGCCGTCCACCCCACCCCTACGACTTGGTTTTTCTGCACAATCACGCATCCCACGGCGGGGTTTTCAGCAGTGCGCCCACGCCCACGCTTTGCTAAGGCGATTGCATAGCGCATCCAGCGTATATCTTGCGTTGGGGTCATCATGGCTGCTCTATAATTATTCCCCAATCAGATGCTCTGCCCATGCAAGCCCACCCGTCATCGCAACATAGGCAGGCAATTTACCTGCATCCGCAGCAGCGCGAAGCTCAGGATACATCGCACATTGCGCCATTAAAGGGGCATCGGCTTGTTGCGCAAGAGACATCCCCCCTCCTTCCCCGAAGATACGCATTTTTTCCAGCGTTTGCGGATGCTGTACATAGCTCATATTCTCTATCACACCCAACACGGGAACATTTGTTTTTTGAAACATAATCAAGCATTTGCGTGCATCAATCACCGCCATTTCTTGTGGCGTTGTCACCAAAATCGCGCCACTTCCTCGCATCGTCAGTGGTATTTGCTGCACCATACTCAGATGAATATCCCCTGTTCCCGGAGGCATATCCACCAACAACACATCCAACGGCTCATCCTCACTACCCCAGATCGTGCCACGTACTAATTGCTGCATGGTTTTGCTGATCATCGGACCACGCATAATAGCAGCCTGATCACGTTCCAATAAGAATCCCACCGACATGCAACGGACATTACCCGCCACATGCGGGATCATCATATTCCCTTCAAGGCGGGGCTTTCCTGCTTCATCCAACCCCATCATCAGCGGAATAGACGGGCCATAAATATCAGCATCCAGCACCCCCACGCGATAGCCTTGTTGCGCTAGAGAAAGTGCTAACCATGCGGTAAGCGTAGATTTCCCAACCCCTCCTTTGCCCGATGCAATCGCGATCACACGGCGCACATGCGCCACGGGATGATGATTCCACACCGCCTTTTTGCGATCCGTTGGTGCAGGTGGCGGGGGTGCTTCCGTGGCAGGTGCTTCCGTGGCACGCGCCTCTTGATGTGCCGTCAATACCACCGTTACTTTTTCAATCGCCTCTAATGCCCCAAGCGTTGCCTCAATCTTTTGCTGCAAGAGCAAGGCTTGTGCGTGATGCTGTGGTTCAATCGTTACCATCACCCCAACATTCGCCCCACGTATCACAAAGCCCGAAAGCAACCCCGCACTCACCACATCAAGGGTGGGATTCCACGGCACAGGGATATGACACAGCGCAGATCGTAATAGATGTTCATCATAGATGGGGGGCATAGATTCATTGTTCCTTGGACGATATTATGCCTTACTATATAGCCCTTTTCATGCAAAAATCCAAGAGGGATATGTATCTAGTGCTTCCATTATCAAACATCTTCATGTATAATCTTTTTTCACCTTGTTTTTAGCGATGACTTCCTTTTTCTTTTTGCCCTTGCCTAGTTCAAGGAAGCACAGCGCATACAAGGTATCACACACTATACCAAACAAAATGAACATCAAACATAGCTTGGTTTCTCTTGGTTTATGCGCTACACTTTTGAGTTCTTGCAGTCGTCCTTATACGATCCTGCAAGTTCAGGCAGTCGTACCCTCTGCAGGCGTTGATGCCATAGTAGCCTCCCACACAGGAAGCACGACGAAGGTGCATTATACCTTACAACGTGGAACTATTACTGCGTGTAATATCGACAAAGGAGACATCATCTCCGTCTGGATTAACCCCGACAACCACATCACAGAGGTTCGCGGATGTCACCCTCCGTATAATGCGAAGTAATATTCTTCCCATCTGAACATAAAAAGGTTGCTTCATGCAGCCTTTTTATTTAAGCTGAGTTTTGGATAAGCAAAACCACAAATCATTGTTTTATAAAAACAAAACTCGCAACCTGTCATGCCTGCGTAGGCAGGCATCCAGAGAAATGCTTGTGACTAGACTCCTGCCTTCGCAGGAGTGACGAGAATAGACCGTTATGCAGAACTCTCTATTATACCGCTCGCACATTATTGCATCACACCTACGATAATCATAAAATCAGATAAGACTATTCCCTACCCAATACTTGATAATGCTAACATGATGGACTATATCCTTGAGTAACTATAGCATTTCACTAGGATAAAGCAATGAGTTGGAATAAAGGCGGCAGCAAAGGACCATGGGGTTCTCCCCCAAGCGGTGGAAGCAATGGCACAAATGGCTCTAAAGGTGGAGGCAATCGCCCGCCAGAG
Organism: Alphaproteobacteria bacterium; assembly: GCA_004293935.1. GTDB lineage: Bacteria > Pseudomonadota > Alphaproteobacteria > Rickettsiales > UBA998 > RDZH01. Next base: position 40,368 of record RDZH01000012.1, read on the forward strand.
CAGCCCGACCTTGATGAATTAATTCGCAAATCACAAGAATCATTGCGCAATGCCCTTGGTGGTGGCGGGCGTGGCAAAGGCGGCGGATATAAAGGCGGCGCGCCCTCAATGCGCCCACTTATTTTAGGTGGCGTTGCCTTATTCGCCCTATGGTGCGCTTCGGGCATTTATCGTGTTGATGCGGATGAGCAAGGCGTGGTGCTACGTTTTGGAAAATTCCATGATATTAGCGAGCCGGGGTTAAATTATCACCTGCCTTCACCGATTGAAACCGTATTCACGCCACGTGTGACCACCATCAACCGTGAAGAAATTGGCTTCCGTTCTGATGGCGGATCGGGCAGCAACCGTATCATTAAGCCCGAAGAAAGCCTGATGTTGACAGGGGATAAAAATCTCGTGAACGCCCAATTTGAGGTGCAATGGCGCATTAAAGATGCGGAACAATATCTCTTTCACATGCGTTTTCCTGATTATTTGGTGAAGCCCGTGGCTGAAACTGCCTTGCGGGAAGTGATGGGCAACACCACCTTAGCGATGGCATTATCTGATAAGCGTCAAGCGATCGCAATGGAAACTAGAACATTAATGCAAAAAATCTTGGATGATTACGAAACGGGAATTGAGATATTTGAAGTAAACTTACTCGCCGTGGATGCCCCTGAACCCGTGGTTGATGCCTTCATTGATGTACTTTCAGCGCAACAAGAAAAAGAAACGCTGCAAAACCAAGCGCAAAAATATCGTGATGGGGTGCTACCTATGGCACAAGGTCAAGCTGAAAAGATGGTGAAGGATGCTGAGGCCTATAAAGAAGCGGTAATCACCAAAGCAAAAGGGGAAGCGGCGCAATTCACCTCCATTACCAAGCAATATGAACGTGCCGAAGATGTTACCAAAAAGCGTATGTATCTTGAAACGATGGAAGATATATTATCGGGCATGAATAAAATCATTGTTGATGGGAACGCAGGCAACGGCGTTATGCCCTACCTCCCCTTAAAGGAACTCAAACCTTCTGAACCCACCAAACAAGAGGAGTCACGCTAATGGGCAATAGATTCATTATACTCACGATACTCGGATGTTTCGCAGTGATGGGGGCATTAAACTCTTTTTTCATTGTTGATCAAACGCAGCAAGCCTTGGTCTTGCGCTTCGGAAAGCCCGTGGGCGACCCGATTCGTGAACCGGGACTCAATTTCAAAATGCCCTTTACAGACAGCGTTGAGTTTTTTGATCGTCGCACCCTCATCTTGAATGCCGATGAAAAAGCGGTGATCTTAAAAGATCAGGATCGCTTAGTGGTGGATGCCTATGTGACGTACCGCATTACTAATCCACTACGCTTTTATCAAGCGGTGCGCAACGAAACCATCATGAATCAGCGTCTGGACAACATCCTTGAAACTTCGCTACGTGAAGCATTAGGGCGCGAAAATCTCAACACTTTGCTCTCTCCGAAGCGTTCTGAAATCATGAATAATATCCGCACCAATGTGTCGCGCCTTGCCTCAGGGGAGCGTTTGCCCAATGCGGAAACTGACAAGGTTCTTAAAGATACGGAACGTGCAGGATTCGGGATAGAAATCATTGATGTACGCATGATGCGCACGGATCTTCCCAAAGAAACAAGCACCCCGATTTATAATCGTATGCGCTCTGATCGCCAAAAAGTAGCAGAAAAATTCCGCGCTCAAGGGAAGAAGGAATCGCAAATCATCCAATCTGAGGCGGACAAGCAAAAAACGATCATTCTTGCGGAAGCAGAGCGTAGCTCTACGGAATTACGCGGTCAAGGGGATGCAGAAGCCACACGGATTCTTGGTGAAGCCTATGGTGCAAATCCCGAATTTTTTGAGTTTTATCGTTCGATGCAAGCCTATAAAAAGTCGATTACCAAAGATAATACTACCCTTATCTTATCGCCCGACAATAAATTTCTCAAATATATGCAAAAAAACTAATTTAGGTATGCCTTTATGAAACGCCCTACGTACCTTCGCTTTCGCGTTGCGCTCTATGCTCTATGCACTATGGTGCTTGCCATCTCTCACGCTGCCCATGCCCTTGAGAGCTTTGCTCCTGTGGTGGAGCGTTCTTTGCCGGCGGTTGTCAATATCTCAACCAAGCAAAAAATGGAAACACGCAATCCCTTGGAGCAATTTAACAACATGCCTGAGGGTGAAGAAAATAAAGAACTACACGAATTTTTCAAAAAATTTGGTATGCCCTTCGGAGCAATCCCGCATGAAGAGCGTGAAGTTAATTCCCTTGGTTCGGGCTTTATCATTGCTCCGGAAGGTTATGTCGTCACCAACAATCATGTGATTGCGGAAGCATCAGAAATCTTTGTCATTTTGCATGATGAAACCAAACTACCCGCAAAACTTGTTGGGCGTGATTCTAAAACGGATCTTGCCCTCTTGAAAGTTGAATCTAAACGCCCCTTGCCTTATGTGGAACTCGGAAATTCCGATAAAATGCGTGTAGGCGATTGGGTGATTGCGATTGGCAATCCTTTTGGGCTAGGCAATACCGTCACGGCGGGCATCATCTCAGCACGTTCACGCAATATCAATGCAGGGCCGTTCGATGATTTCTTACAAACCGATGCCGCAATCAATCGTGGCAATTCTGGCGGGCCGATGTTCAATCAAGATGGCGAAGTGATTGGAGTCAATACGGCGATTTATTCCCCCTCTGGTGGCAGCGTTGGCATTGGCTTTGCGATTCCCACCGCACTCGCAAAACCCGTACTGCAACAATTACGTGAAACAGGACGCACCCATCGTGGTTGGTTAGGCGTAAAAATCCAGCACATGACCGAAGAAATGGCACAAAGCCTTGGGCTAGAAAAAGCACGCGGTGCGTTAGTCTTGGAAGCCACACCGAATGCCCCTGCCACCGTTGCAGGCGTACTTTCAGGCGATATTATTCTTTCTTTTGATGGCAAAGAAATTAACGAAATGCGCGCCCTTCCGCGTATTGTTGCAGAAACACCCGTCGGCAAGAAAGTGTCTATTACCGTATGGCGCAAGGGTGAACGTAAAATCATCAATTTAACCCTTGGTGAATATCCCGAAGAACAGGACGAAACTCCGAAAGACACGGGCTATAATGAAAGCGAAGAGCAAGAAAAAGGTGAGATCCTACTTGGAATGCGCCTACGCGACACAACACAAAAGGATGACAAAAAAATCCAAGGCGTATTGATTACCTTTGTTGATCCTCAAAGCACCGCCTCACAACGCGCCGTCGCGCAAGGCGATGTGATTGTTGGGGTCAATCAAGAAGCCATTACGACACTCACGCAATTCAAAACCGCACTTGATGCAGCACGTCAAGCAGGGCGCAAATTTATCCTCATCCGTATTCAACGTGGCACGCATTCCAGCTATGTGACTTTGCCTCTTGATGAACCAAAAGCTCCCTAAAGGAATCTGTATGAAACGAAGCATCACCATCCATGACTCCCCTCTTGATTATGAAGGAATGCGCAAAGCAGGGCGACTCACGGCAGAGATTCTTGACGAACTCTATGATTTTGTGCGTGTGGGTATCAGCACCGATGATATTAATCGCTATTGCCATCAACGCATTGTGGAGGCAGGCGCGATCCCTGCTCCGCTTGGTTATAAAGGCTTCCCTAAATCAGTATGCACCTCTGTCAATCATGTTGTCTGCCATGGCATCCCCTCTGAGAAAAAATTAATCGATGGCGATATTGTCAATATTGATGTCACCAGCATTGTAGATGGCTGGTATGGCGATGCATCACGGATGTATTTTGTTGGCAATGCCTCAGTGAAAGCGCGTCGTTTGGTGCAAGTCACCTATGATTGCATGATGCGTGGCATTGAGCAAGTTCGCCCCGGTGCCACCACAGGCGATATAGGCGCAGCGATTCAAGAATATGCTGAATCACAAGGTTTTTCTGTGGTGCGTGATTATTGCGGGCATGGTCTTGGACGCGTTTTTCATACCCTGCCCAACATTCTGCATTATGGGGTACGTGGCGAAGGTACGCGCCTTGAAGAAGGGATGTTCTTCACCGTAGAACCTATGATCAATGCCGGCAAAAAAGAAACACGCCTCAACCCGCGTGATGGCTGGACGGTCACCACCCAAGATCGATCACTCTCCGCGCAGTTTGAACATTCTCTTGGTGTCACGGCAACAGGCTTTGAACTATTCACGGAATCTCCTAAAGGGCTTCATGCCCCACGTTAATCCAGCCTTAGAACCTTCTTATTGGGAGGAAGCGAAACAGCATCTACGCCGCGATTCAATCCTCGCCCGCTTGATGGATGATTATCCAGATTCAATACTTCGCAGCCACGGCGATCCGTTTCGCACGCTTGTCAAAGCGATTTTAGGGCAACAAGTATCGGTGGCATCCGCGCAAAGCCTATGGAATCGATTGCTTGCATTATGCCCCGATGATGGACTGCACCCCGTGCCTTTGCTTGCGCTGGAAGATGAGCAACTCCGTCTATGTGGCATTTCACGGCAAAAAAGGCTCTATCTTTCTCATCTCAGCACCTTTTTTCTTCCCTCTGAACGGCGCAGCATTGATTATTGGAATGATTGCACCGATGCGGAGGTCATGCAGCACCTCACCAGCATCAAAGGCATAGGCAGATGGTCGGCGGAGATGTTTCTCATTTTTTGCGTGCAACGCCCCGATATTTTCCCCGTGCGCGATATAGGCTTGCAGCGTGCGCTTGCCCGATATTACGGCATCACCGCCAAACCCTTTGATGTTGAGCGCGCTGAATTATTAGCGCAATCATGGCAGCCTTACCGCACCGTGGCGTTATGGTATTTATGGCGCGCCCTTGATCCAATCGAAGTACAATATTAAGCATTGAGAATTCTGCATCACTCTCCATTCCCGTCATACCAGCGAAGGCTGGTATCCATAATATGCTATATTACTGGATTCCTGCCTTACGCCAAGAATGACGAATTTGTTGGTTTTATGAGTTATGCAGAGGTCGCGGTATAAAAAAAGGTTGTACCTTCCGCAAAAATCATTCATATGATGACTAGCTTTTAATTCACACTACGAGAAATCATTATGCGTAAACTCCCCCTCATTCTTGGTGCATCCATTATAACCCTACTTGGCGCAGGGCATTATCTTACATGGCAGACACAATCGACCCTTGTTGCTCAGCCCTTAGAGCAGATGGTTGCCCACATCAATAAAAAAGCCGGCAAAGACTTGGTGACGCTCAGTTTTGAACGCAAAGAGCAAGCGCATTATCCAAGCGATCCTACCGTTACCTACCACAACCCAACCCTCATATTTAATGAACCCAACAATGTTGCAGAAGTGCCGATAAAAAGCATCGCACTCACAGGCGATCTATCTATGAGTACGTCCTTGCTTGATCGCAGCAGCACAATGAACATGACGGGTATGCTCGAATTAGAAGGTGGCGACGCAGCGCAACCCTATAAAGAGCGCGTTTCATGGGATAGTTTCCAAGGATGCCGCATACAATCCGCAGATTCACACCTCGCGCTCCTCACGGGAAAAAGTGCGTTCACCACTATGCACTCACCAACGGATCTGCTTAAAGCCATACAGCACGCCGAATGTTCTGCACAGAAGCTAAAAATAGAGGATATGCTCCACAATGAAACCGTTTTCACGGCACAAAGCAGCAATATTATCGTAGATTCTTCTGCCCACATGGCAGAAACCCCAAAATTATCTTTTAATGTCGCTGTCAAACAAATGATGTTTTATTATCCGCTTGAACAATATAAGCGCGATCTTAGCGAAATGGCAAGCTCACTTGAATTTGCGAATGAAGATGCAGCACGCTTTATCACCCACCTTGCCACCAAACCCATGCTGCCCTTTATCGATCCACAAAAATCAGGCGCATCCGATTTTGTGATGCAGGGCGAAACAGAAGGCGATTTTGCAAAAGAAAAGCCGTTCCCCTTTAGCCTTACACTCACAAAACTACATTCTGCCAACAAACTTATGGACATCAACCTGCCATTTTCGATCCATGCTACGGATGAATCCACCGTTGAATTCACCCATGATGGCACCATGCGTTTTGACCCCGCCTATGCAGCACTCATGGAAGAATCAGTTGATATACTTCTTGAAGCTGCACAAGACCCCGCTTTGCAACTCACCCCACACACGCAAGCCTTACGGGATAATCTCAACATCCATGCCTTGCGCAACATTATGACTGTACCGCTCCATGATGCGGGCGAGATCCGCACGTCGTTCCATCTTAACGTTGCCCCCCATGCCGTGAACATGAAACCCCTCAGCATCCAAACGGCTTTGTTTGGCATCAAGGCAGAGGCGAGCATAACGCAAAACCAGAATCCCCCTAAATATGATGGCACAGTGCATCTCACCAACTATGCGGAGCTTATCAAACGCACCAGTTCTTTAGCCAATGATCTAAGTGCCTTATCCTATTCGCTTGGTTCATCCCCTATGGAGCAGGTTGTTTCAGATGCAGCACAAACCGCTTTAGTGACGTTCCTTGGCAATCTCGATACCGAAAGCAATAAGCTCGATAATAGCGCGCTCATTACCATTGCATCGGATGCGCAAGGGATGCCCACCATTTCACAAAAACCTGCTATGGCGGTGCTGATCGAAGCAGCGACTCAGCTTGCCCCGCACTTCCCCATCCTCACACAGATGGGCATACCTTCCATGGGTGTCGCACCACAATGATCACGATAACGTCACGTCCATGGGGAGAACCGTGCGATTATGCGCACGCCGTACTTGGTTCTTTTGCGGATGTGGCGTTGCTTTTTTCAGCACTACGCACCAGCTATTCGGGTGCATCCAGCCTTTTGGCGTGGGATGTGCTTGATGTGATTGAGGCGCACAACGCGCACGATGCATGGGCATGGCTGCATGATTTCTCGCAGCATCCGCCAGAAGAAGCAGGCACATGGATCGGCTATCTTAGCTATGAAGCTGGCTATGCATCCCCACCCCCAACAAAGGCAACATGCCCCGCTTTTCCCATCATGCGCTTTGTACGCTACCGCTTTATGTGCCGCTTTGATCATGTTACGCAATCTATCTTCAGTGATGATGCCTCATGGGAAAGCCTCATGCACTGTGCCGAAAAACCACGCGCACCTACGCCTATGCCATGCCCACTTCCTCATGCCACCATGATGCCCCCTGATGCCTATCTTGATCATGTCCGTGATGCGCAAGAGCATATTGCTGCTGGTTCATTTTATCAAGTCAATCTGACGCGCAAAGAATCAGGGCAGTGGCACGAACCACTCACGCCATTACATGCATGGGCGTTGTTCACCCGCTTATGCGCACGCAGTCCCGCACCCTATAGTGCCTTTATTTCCCATAAGGATAGCTATATTCTCTCATCCTCCCCTGAATTATTTGTAGAACTGGATGCCCACGGTCATATCAGTAGCCGTCCGATTAAAGGCACGTTAGGCAGAGAACATGCATCAGAAGATTTGCATCGCAGTGAGAAAAACCGCGCTGAAAACCTTATGATAGTCGATTTAGTCCGTCATGATCTCGCACAAGTGGCACGGGTAGGATCAGTGAAAGTACCCGAACTCTATAGTGTTGATAGTTTTCGCACCGTCCATCATTTATCCTCGCAGATCACCGCTCAACAACACCCCGATGCCACCCTCGCCACGATACTACGCGCTCTCTTTCCCGCTGGTTCGATGACAGGCGCACCCAAACGCGCTGCCATGCGCTGGATAGCTGAACATGAAGGCGTACAACGCGGGGTTTATAGCGGTGCATTAGGATGGATCACACCAAGGGAAGCCATGTTGAATGTCGTCATCCGCACGTTAATTGCGACATCACAATATTATGAATATCAAATAGGTGGCGGGATTGTGATGGATTCAGACCCGCATGATGAATATACAGAAACGTGCATCAAAGCACGAGGATTAGAGCGTATGCTCTATGGTGATTAAATGCGCGCTTTACCCCTTACTACGCGAAGTATCTGTAGCCTTATGAGGCAAGGATGCCTGCACCTTCGGCGCAACATCAGACACAGACGATATAGCACTATCCACATGCAAGGTTGCCCCAGATGCCTGCGCAATTTCCTCAAGCAATTTCGCAACTTCGGGCTGCACCACCGTCGAAACGGTTGTGATAGAAGAAACCTTCAACATTTGTTGCGCAAAGAGAAGTTGTTGTAGGGTTGGGGTTGTGATTACCGTCATAGAAGTACCATGTTACATCATTGTGATGCTTTTATCCATTATTAAACTCCACATGTCCTGAAAGGTACGAAATGGATGAAGATAAGTGCGAGGATTCCTCAGGACCATTAATTAATCTGAGTGCTAAAATACCAGCTTCAATCTCTGTATCATCCAAACGCATACCAATACATATATCCCGATAGGTCATACCGGGTTTCATAATATATTTTGCACCAAACGGAATCGGCTTTTCGTAGATCATAATTTTAATCCTGCTTATCTATACTTGTTATCATAACAAAAAATACTATGAAATGGTGTGACAATTCTGTGAATTTTACTACTACCTCAAAAAATTTTTTGTGAGACATTTCACATGCATTCTTCTATACTCATCGCACATGAAGATATGTCGTATCTGAATGTGGGAAAGATGAGTATTTTTAATAAGATATACCCTTCATTTCACTTACAAGGACTCAACTCCTTGAAATGAAATGGGTATATATAAAGCACCATATATTTTGAGCAAACCACACCTAGACATAATAATCATGATATTATGGTCACATTCCAAGAATATGGTTTTGCATTTCCTTAATTTAGGCTATATTAATTAAAAAAGCATCTAACTTTTGATAGGAACATTATGTCGAGCGAAGATTTTTTGAAGGCTGCAATTATTCACGCCGCAGGGCGCATTGCTGCTGCCTATATCACGGCGCATAAGCCCACCATCGATGCCCTACCTGAGTTGATGGATCACATCACCCAAAGCCTAGGGGTTCTGAATAGTCCAACTTTTTCTAGTGGCTATGAACAACCGCATACGGATATATCATCTTCGGTTACCTCCGAATATATTGTGTGTTTGGAAGATGGCAAAAAACTCAAAATGTTGAAACGCTATCTAAAAACCAACTTCAATATGACACCCGAAGAATATCGTCGCAAATGGAATCTTCCGCCCGATTATCCCATGGTTGCACCGAACTATGCTAAACGTCGTAGCGAATTAGCCAAGGATATTGGGCTTGGTAAACAGAGCCTTCATCATCGCAAACAAGTCGCGGTTGCCAAGTTTAAGTCAGGGCTTCCCACAGGCAAAGGCAAATTGCAGATTGTGCGCTCCACCGATATTATGACGGCACGCTCACCTCATAATAATCATTAATATTGTGTCCCATTGTCAGTTGGTGAACTCGCCTTATGCATATTCATCCTGATATTGCAGAACTGCGCCGTTTTTATTCTTCTCCTTTTGGGGAAGCGGTGCGCCGTGATATTGCGCAAGCACTGCATCGACATTGGCAGGATGCCCGAGGCTTGCAGATGGTAGGCGTAGGCTTTGCTCTGCCCTATTTAGGGCATTATTTACCCCATGCCTACAGCGTTATATCGCTTATGCTCCCTCATATGGGCGCGATCTATTGGCCTACTGATGGCTTGAATCATAGCATCTTGATGGATCAAAGTGCCTTTCCTTTGCGTGATGAATCGGTGGATCGTATTTTGGTTGTCCACGCCATTGAGCATAGTCCGCATTTGCACACCATGATACAGGAATTGTACCGTATTATGCGTGTGGGGGGGCGCGTACTGTTTGTTGTTCCCAACCGCACGGGCTTATGGTCACGGCAGCGCAACAACCCGTTTGGCTATGGTCATCCCTATTACCGTATGCAATTACAACATCGCGGTGAGCTTGCGGGCTTCACCTTTGTGGGCGTATCATCGGCACTTTATTATCCCCCCACAACATGGCGCAGCGCGCTCTATAGCTCACGATATATAGAGCCTCTAGGACGGGCTATTCTGCCACGTCAAGGGGGGGTGCTGATTGTTGAAATGGAAAAGCAAATTTATGCTGGTATTACAGAATCTGCACCCATCCCACACATTAACCCTATTGTCGTAGGATAATGTTCTAAGAGATAATGGCAGATACCCCAAGCGATTGTGCAGCATGAACCATATGCGCAGGCACAAAGGCATCATGTTCTTGCACCACTATCCATGCATCGCTTTGGGCAAGCAAGGCACGCATCAAGGCATTATTGATATTATGGCCGGGACGCGAAGTCGTGACATGGGCAAGAAAACGCATTCCCGTCAAGAAATAATCACCAATGCAATCTAATGCCTTATGGCGTACACATTCATCATGATAACGCAAGCCATCATGATTCATGATGCCTTCTTCATTGATCACCACCGCATTATGCAATGAACCGCCCCGCGCCAAGCCTGCTGCACGCATCGCTTCTACCTCATGGTAAAAACCAAAGGTACGGGCGCGTGATAAGCTCTGCTTGAACGTTGTTTCTGTCGCATCAAAGGAATAACGTTGCGCGCCGATCGCTTGATGGGCAAACATAATATCCACATCCAGCATAAATCCATCATCGCACGGTGCAATCGTTGCCACTGAATCACCATCACGCACTGTCACGGTTTTAAGCACTTTCAGCATGGCACGTGGTGCATCTTGCGCGACAACACCCACACATTCAATCAGGAACATGAACGGCTCAGAGCTACCATCCATCACAGGCACTTCAGAACCATCAATCTCAATTAGCACATTATCAATCCCACTGCCCCATAATGCTGCCATCACATGCTCCACCGTAGAGACACGCACGCCATAAGCATTTTCTAATACGGTGCATAAACGCGTATCCACCACATTATGGACATCTGCTTTAATCAGCGCATGTTCCGCCTTGGCAATATCAGTACGCTTAAACCAAATGCCAAAATGTTCTGGCGCAGGGTGAAGGGTCATGGTGACGTGCGCACCTTGATGCAAGCTGATGCCATCACATTTAATTGGCTGTGCGAGTGTATGTTGCATAAAATTCCTCATATCTATTCAATAGACACATCATAGAGAAATTATCGCATCGCAACAACACACAGATTGCAACAGATTGTTACAATCGATTTTTAGCACGGTTTATCACAGAACCTAGGTTCTGTTGAATTTTCGCTGATGCGCTAGCGAAAATGACGAATTTGCGAGAACCGCAACGGAATGTACTTAAGGTACATGAGCTTTGGTGCGCACAGCAAAACGTCATTTGCTTGCTAAGCAGCAGTAGAAAAAGCAACAAAACCTAACCAGAACACAAGCGTAGTGGAGGTATACGTGGCACATATTGATCGTACCATGTCACAAATTGCTGCGAAGCCATGGGCTTGGCAATGAAATATCCTTGCGCGGCATCACATTGCATCTGTTGCAACATGGCGAGTTGATCCTCTTTTTCTAGCCCCTCAGCCACGACGCGCAAATCAAGCTCATGCCCAATGTCAATCATCAATTTAACAATCTTCTGATCATCCCTGCGTTCATCCATATGCATCACAAAGCTACGATCAATTTTCAACGCATCCAGCGGGTATCGCCGCAAATAATCAATGGAGGAATAGCCGATACCAAAATCATCCATATATAATTTAATGCCCAAATCTTTTAATTGATGCATCACATGAAGGGTGGTCGCATTATCCGCCAACATGGCGGTTTCGGTAATTTCGATGATTAATCGCTGCGGTGGCATCGCATGTTCGCGCAGCATATGCTGCACAAGTGATACCAATTCAGGATTGCACATTTCTCTTGCGGAAAGATTGACGGCAATATCAATATTGCTAAAGATAGGATGTTGATGCTGCTTGCACGCAGTTTGCAACACCCATGTGCTAACATTCTGAATCAATCCTGCTTCTTCTGCGAGGGGGATAAATTGATCGGGTGGGATATAGCCATAGACGGGGTGCTGCCAACGAATCAGTGCTTCTGCTCCTGTGACCACTCCCGTTTTCAGATCAATTTTTGGCTGATAATGCAAGGAAAACATTTCATCATTCATTTTCTCCTTCAAGTCACGCGTAAGGTGAATCCGCTTGCGTGCTACCTCATTAAGTTCAGCCGAGAAGAAACGATACCGTCCTTTTCCCTCTTTTTTGGCATTCTGAAGCGCATATTCCGCGTGCATCATCAGTTCGCTTGCTTCTAAAGCACATTCAGGGAAGGTGGCAACACCAATACTTGCACTCAAATGCAACGAAATATTCCCTATTTCAGTATGCACGCGCATCGTCTCAATAATTTCTTCTGCCAACACGGCGCAGGCATCCAAATCATCAGCAATATCAATAATCACAAACACATCTGCAGAAAGACGCGCTAAAATACAATCTTCTTCCAAGACATTTTGCAACCGCGCCGCCACATCAATCAGCAAGGCATTGCCCACATGATGCCCGTGCAACTGATTAATTTCACTGAAATTATCAATATCGACATAGTATAGCGCGACCAAAGATTTTTCACGCTTTGCACTTTGAATGGCTTGTTTTAAGGTAGCGGGAATCAATTCACCATTCATCAATCCTGTCAAATGATCATGCATCGCAAGATAGGATAGTTTTTCTTCATAGCGTTTACGTTGCATCGCGTAGCTTGCAACCCGTCTCACGGTTTCAGGCGTTGATTGCCCTTTAATCAGATAATCTTGTACGCCATATCCAAGCACGCGCAAAATATCTGCCTCGCATTCTTCATCAAACATAGCAATAATCGCGATGGCACGATCATGTTCACGGATGCGTTGCACATCTTCCGACATCGAATTTATTCCGTTCTGTGAGAGGGATACATCCAAAAACATCACATCATAGCGAACGGCAAAAAACTCTTCTGTCATCTCGTCCAGCGCATGACAACGCACCACATCAATTCCTTTCTCTTGCAAAGGGGCAACAAACTCCTTCTCAAGATCAAAGTTCATGGTGGCACGACTCACAAGTGCCACACGGTCAATATGCAACTTCCCCATTTTCTACCTTATTCCTAGGCTGGCTTACTGATAAATGACGCGATAATCTGCGCATTTATACCATCCCCTTATAGATCCTATGGTACTCATTAATGCATAATTTTCACTTAACATTGCATGACGATTGCGTGAAAAATGAATACAAATTGACATATCTGTCATGGAGCAGACATGAGGCCATCCCTATGCCCGTTCGCTAAAGAGGCAAATTATCATGCTTCTTCCAAGGATTCTGCACATCTTTATTGCGCAACATCGCCAAAGCACGGCAAATACGCCAACGTGTATTTTGCGGACGAATCACATCATCAATATAGCCCCGTGATGCAGCCACAAACGGGCTTGCAAACATTTCACGATATTCACGAATACGCGTCTGACGCTCCTCATCATTGGCAACCGAGCCACGGAACACGATTTCCACTGCCCCTTCTGGACCCATCACGGCAATTTCTGCACTTGGCCATGCGAAATTAATATCACCACGCAGATTTTTAGAACTCATCACAATATACGCACCACCATAGGCTTTGCGGGTAATGAGGGTAATTTTCGGCACAGTCGCCTCAGCATAGGCATAAATCAGTTTCGCCCCATGCTTAATAATCCCGTGATGCTCTTGCGCTGTTCCCGGCAGAAATCCCGGCACATCCACCAAGGTGAGCAACGGAATATTGAAGGCATCACAAAAGCGCACAAAACGTGCTGCTTTCTTGGATGCATCAATATCTAAGCATCCCGCCAATTCCATTGGCTGATTGGCAACAACACCCACAGTTGCACCTTCCATACGCGTAAATCCAATAAGGATATTGGGAGCATGTTCAGGCTGAATCTGGAAAAAATCCCCCTCATCGGCAACGCTGCTTATCAATTCCAACATATCATAGGCTTTGTTGGCATGATCAGGTACTAACGTGTTCAACGCCAAATCGACGCGATCGGCGGGATCATTTGTCGGAATAGTCGGAGGCTTTTCCCGGTTGGAAGAAGGCAAGAAATTCATCAATCGACGCACTTCCAGCAATGCTTCAATATCATTATCAAATGCCAAATCCGCCACGCCTGTTTTGCGCGTATGCGTTGATGCGCCCCCCAATTCCTCTTGCGTGACATGCTCATGCGTCACGGTTTTCACCACCTCAGGGCCTGTGACAAACATATAGGAACTATCGCGCACCATAATAGTGAAATCCGTCAGCGCAGGTGAATACACAGCCCCCCCCGCACATGGGCCCATAATCACCGATATTTGCGGCACAACACCCGAGGCAAGCACATTACGCTTGAAAATTTCTGCATATCCTGCCAGTGAATCCACACCTTCTTGAATACGCGCCCCGCCCGAATCATTAAGCCCAATAATCGGCGCACCATTTTGAATCGCCATATCCATGATCTTACAAATTTTCTTGGCATTGGTTTCAGATAATGATCCGCCATGCACGGTAAAATCTTGCGAAAAGACGAACACCAAGCGGCCATTGATCATGCCACTTCCAACCACCACACCATCGCCTGCAATTTGCTTATCTTGCATCCCAAAGCTAAGGCAGCGATGTTCCACGAACATATCAAATTCCTCAAAGGAATCATGATCAAGCAACACTTCCAACCGCTCACGCGCCGTCAGTTTTCCGCGTTCATGTTGCTTTTCAACACGCGCTACACCACCGCCCGAACGCGCTTGATCCCGTTTTTGTTCTAATTGCGTAATAATTGCTAAATGTGCCATATCATTCCTTAAAATACTTAGCCCCTTGGCTACTAGGGTTTATGCGTGTGGCTGATTCACCGTAGGCGTTACCGCCACATTCTCGCTCAGTTCTTCACGCATTTCATGCGCCAGAACGCTTTTACGGTAGCCGTACAGCGCGTAAATCAGCATCCCAACCAGCATATACGGTCCGACATGATGCAGCACATCACGCCCACTCGGAGTGATCACAATATCCCCTTGCGCATCAAACCCTGCAAAAATCGTGAAAGATAAATAGGCGCAGGTGAGAATCCCGAAAATAGGCGTAAATGGCATGAAGGGCGTGCGGAACGGACGTGCCAATTCAGGATGATATTTGCGCATATATAACACGCTCACGCACACAATCATAAAGGCAGCAAGTGTGCCAAGGCTCACTAAATCCCCCAGCAAACTAATGGGTGTCATCCCCGCTGCTACGGCAACCACGCCCCCAACAATCACAGTATTGATGTAGGGTGTATGGAATTTAGAATGCACCTTCGCGAATATTTGCGGCATCAAACCATCCCGCGCCATCACATAGAAGATACGTGTTTGACCATATACCAGCACCAACATCACCGAGGTAAGCCCAGTGATCGCGCCAATTTTAATCAGCATCGAAAACCAATCCAAACCAATTTTATCCACTGCCAGTGCCATGGGATCAGGCACGCTCAATTTGCGATAATCGACAATGCCCGTTAATACGGCAGCAACACCAATATAAAGCACGGTACACACAAGCAATGATCCCAAAATACCAAACGGCATATCTTTTTGCGGATTTTTTGCTTCTTGCGCCGCCGTAGATACCGCTTCAAAGCCAACATACGCAAAAAAGATAATGCTCGCAGCACGGAACACCCCATCCCATCCATAGACACCGGGGGCTTCATTTTCAGGAATAAACGGCACCCAATTATCAGGGTTCACATAGAATATTCCTATTCCCACAAAAAGCAGCACCACCGCTAATTTAATAAATACCACGATATTATTGATAGTAGCAGATTCACTCACGCCCACAATCAACAATAAAGTAATCGCAGAAACACCAAGGAACGCAGGCAGGTTAAAGACCCCATAAATAAAATCTCCTGCACCATTCATCAGATAACCATCAGCACTAAAGGCATATCCCGCTTCAATAAACAAGGGATAAAATGCTTCACTCACACGTATCAACTCACCTTTTGCAATGGTTAGCTCAGGCGGAATCATCACGCCTGCCCCAAGCAAAAAGCTATTCATATAACCCGACCATCCGACGGCAACTGTTGATGCGGCAACACCATATTCCAGCACAAGCAGCCAGCCCATCGTCCATGCCAAAAGCTCCCCAAGCGTAGCATACGCATAGGTATACGCACTTCCCGAAATAGGCAATACCGAAGCAAGCTCCGCATAACATAGCCCAACCATCGCACAAGCAAGCCCTGTAAAAATAAAGGAGAGCATCAGTGCCGGCCCAGCGTGATCCGCAGCAGCTTTGCCCGTCATCACAAAAATTCCCGCCCCAATGATACAGCCAATACCAAGGCTCAATAAATTCCATTTCCCTAAAGTCCGCTTCAAGGTAGAATTACTCCCCTCTTGCTGGATACGCGCAACTGATTTTTTGATGAATAAGCGTTTGATACTCATAAATTATGCTCCCTGCTTGCACGAGGCACATCACATAGGATGCAACCCTTGATCGTACTTTGTTAGCATTAATTCTAAGTAATGGCAAGCATTTTCACAAACTAAGCGTTATCATTATCAGCGCACATGGCGTACCGTCGTGGCAGCCGCTTCAGCAACGCGCTCCACCCATCCCTTACCCGTTGTTGCACGCAATGTTCCATCGGCTGCAATCCCTGCACCAAGAGCCACTTTAGCTGTACCCTTCAATCTTTGCGCACCCGTAATAGGTTGTTCTTTGTCTTTTTGTTGCAAATCTTTTAAGCCACTATAGATGAATGCTGCTCCTACTCCCGCCTCACCAACGCCCGCAACGGTTGAAGCATAGCCGTGCCTACCGACAGCCGTAGGTTGAGTTTTCACAAGCGCACCCCCTCCCTCTGGAGAAAGCACAGCCTCCATACCCGCCTCCGCACCCGCCGCTGCACTCGCTGCCGGATGAGGCATGGCAGCCATATCAGGAACAACGGGCAATTCAGTGGGGGGAAGCAGGGGTGTCGAATCGAGCGGTACAGAACCTAGCGTCACAGCATCCACATCAATCACTGGAGATACATCGCCCACATGGCTAACTGTTTCATGCACAGCACTTGCGAGATCTTGTGCTTTACGTGCATCCCAAAATTCGGCATTATGGCTACCCAACAACGCTTTTTGCTCAGATGTCAAACTATCAAAAACCTTAGCAAACCCTTCTGGGTCTTGGGCAGACATTCTCCCTAAATCTCCAAAATTCAACCCATCTGGCAATGAAACATCCGAACTCATCTGCACTATTCCTATTATTCATTTAATCTTTAAGAAGAATTATAACAAAGCATTATGTCATTTGCATGAAGGTTGCGGATGTTTTTAGTCATAATGGCGTTGTCCTTGAGAATAAAAAACTCGCCCTATCTATTTCATAAAAACATGTCATTTTTATGACAACCGCGCCTCATGCAATTACATCTTGCAACTTCCGTGCAGAAAGAGTACAAGAGGAGAGTTTGACATTAGTACACATACACGGGAATCCAATCATGCCCAAATATAGCGATATGCGGTTACTTTCGTATAACGGGAGAAATGCGTGACGATACCATCCTATCATGAAATGTATGCCCCGATCCTCACTTTGCTAACAGATGGTGAGGTTCATAGTTATCGCACTGCGATGGATGCAATGGCACAGCATTTCAGATTGTCTGATATGGAAATCAGCGCAACACTCCCTAAAGGGGGCAATGTTTTGTATGATCGCATTTCATGGGCGGTTCTTTACCTTAAAAAAGCTGGTATGATTACTCAACCGAAACGTGGGGCATTTTGTATCAGCGATGCAGGGCGTGCTTTGCTTAAAGAAGCACATCCCCACATCAACAATAAGCTACTTGCAGAAAAGTCTATTGCTTTTGGGGCGTTCACGAAAAGAGCGAAGGAAGTATCCCTATCTTATGCAGAAAAAGAACGTGATATACCTCCACGTGATATACCTCCAGAAGAAGCAATAGCAGAGGCATTTGCGCAACTCAATGAAGTGTTGATTAGTGAATTAATGCAGCTTATGCAATCGGCATCATGGCAGTTTTTTGAACATCTTGTCCTCAAAGTAATGGTGGCTATGGGTTATGGCGGGTCATTCAATGAAGCGCATCAAGTGGTTGGGCGTTCGGGGGATGGTGGCATAGACGGCATCATCAAAGAAGATATTTTAGGGATGGATATGATCTATCTGCAAGCCAAGAAATGGGATCAGACGGTCGGACGCGAAACGGTGCAGAGTTTCGTGGGTGCGTTAGCAGTAAAACAATCGAAGAAAGGTATTTTGATTAGCACTTCTGATTTTTCAAAGGGAGCGCGTGATTATGCGGCATCCCTAAAAGAAACCCGCATTGTGTTGATTGACGGAAGACAGTTGGCACAATATATGATAGATCACAATGTCGGTGTTACCGAATCCACAAATTACATACTCAAAAAAATAGATAGCGATTTTTTTGAATAATCTTACCTCTAACCTCTCATCACGGGAAAATATATCATGCCAAAACGCACCGACATTCATTCCATTCTTATCATTGGCGCAGGGCCTATTGTCATTGGGCAGGCATGTGAGTTTGATTATTCGGGGACGCAGGCGTGTAAAGCCTTGCGGGAAGAAGGCTACCGCGTGATTTTGGTGAACTCAAACCCCGCCACCATCATGACCGATCCTGAAACGGCAGATGTCACTTATATTGAACCCATCACACCCGAGATGGTGGAAAAAATCATCATCAAAGAGCAACCTGACGCGCTCCTTCCAACGATGGGCGGGCAAACAGCCTTGAATTGCGCGAAAGCATTAGCAGAAAATGGGGTGCTTCATGCGCATAATGTTCAACTAATTGGTGCATCGTTGGATGCCATTAATAAAGCCGAAGATCGCCGTTTATTTGCGGAAGCGATGGCGCGCATTGGCTTGGAATGTCCGAAGCAAGCCGTGGTGCATTCCATGGAAACCGCATTGAGCGTTTTAGCGGAAGTGGGGCTTCCCGCCATTATCCGTCCTTCCTTCACCATGGGTGGAGCTGGTGGTGGCATTGCCTATAACCGTGAGGAGTTCATTGAGATTGTCCGCACAGGGCTAGAGATGTCGCCCGTGCGCGAAGTGCTGATTGATGAATCCGTGCTTGGTTGGAAAGAATATGAGATGGAAGTGGTGCGCGATAAGGCGGATAATTGCATTATTGTATGTTCGATAGAGAATGTCGATCCGATGGGCGTGCATACGGGGGATTCAATCACCGTAGCCCCTGCCATGACACTTACTGATAAAGAATATCAAATCATGCGCGATGCTTCCATTGCGGTATTGCGTGAAATTGGTGTGGATACAGGCGGTTCAAACGTCCAATTTGCGGTGAACCCTGAAAATGGACGGATGATCGTCATTGAGATGAACCCGCGTGTATCGCGTTCTTCTGCATTGGCATCCAAAGCCACGGGCTTCCCCATCGCCAAGGTTGCTGCGAAATTGGCAGTAGGATACACGTTGGATGAAATCACCAACGATGTTACACGCGCAACCCCTGCATCCTTTGAACCATCCATTGACTATATCGTCACGAAGATTCCACGCTTTGCCTTTGAAAAATTCCCCGAAGCGGATCAAATGCTCACCACTTCGATGAAATCCGTAGGGGAAGCGATGGCGATGGGGCGAAATTTTGCCGAATCATTGCAAAAAGCCTTGCGTTCCCTAGAAACAGGACTCACGGGACTCAATCCCGTTATTGAACCATGCGACGGCGCGCTAGAAGAAATTAAAGCACGCTTAGCCCGCCCTACCCCTGATCGTTTGCTCATCGTCGCCGATGCCTTTCGTCACGGCATGAGTGTGGAAGAAATATTCGATTTAAGCAACTATGATCCATGGTTTTTGGAGCAGATTAAAGAAATTGTACGCATGGAGCAATCCATCATCGAACATGGTCTACCAACGGATCGCCGTGGAATGCTTTATGTGAAAAAATTTGGCTTCAGCGATGAACGTCTTGCGCAATTAACCAAGAAAGAGGTGAAAGCCGTCACCAGCGCACGCGAACAATTAAAAGTGATGCCCGTCTATAAACGCATTGATACATGCGCAGGAGAGTTTGATGCACTCACCGCCTATATGTATTCCACCTATGAAGGGGATGGGCAAAAACAAGGGGCATGTGAAGCAGAGCCAAGCGACCGCGAAAAAATCATTATCCTAGGTGGCGGGCCAAACCGTATTGGGCAAGGGATTGAGTTTGACTATTGCTGTGTCCATGCTGCTTATGCACTGTCAGAGGCAGGTTATGAAACCATCATGGTGAATTGCAACCCTGAAACAGTCTCGACAGACTATGACACCTCCGATCGCCTCTATTTTGAACCACTCACTACCGAAGATGTGATCAATCTCATTCGTCGTGAACAGGATAATGGCTTTGTGCGTGGTGTTGTCGTGCAGTTTGGTGGGCAAACGCCCCTCAAACTAGCCAAAGCCCTAGAAGCTGCACAAATTCCTATCATTGGCACATCCCCTGATGCGATTGACTTGGCGGAAGATCGCGAGCGTTTCCAGAAATTGCTCTACAGCCTTGATCTGAAGCAACCCGATAACCGCATTTGCCATGGTGCAGATGAAGTCATTGAACAGGCTGAATCGATTGGCTATCCTATCGTGGTACGCCCTTCTTATGTCCTTGGTGGGCGCGCCATGCAAATTATCTATGATGCGCCGTCATTGCAAGAATACCTGCACACCGTGTTCCGTGAGTTCAAAGATAATCCCATCTTGCTGGATTCCTTCCTCAAAGATGCGGTTGAAATTGATGTTGATGCACTCTGCGATGGGCATCAAGTCTATATTGCAGGGATCATGCAGCATATTGAAGAAGCGGGGATTCACTCAGGTGATTCCGCCTGCTCCCTCCCCGCCTATAATTTGGGTGAGGAGATGATGGAGGAGCTATGCCGTCAAACGATTATGCTAGCGAAAGCTCTACATGTGGTGGGCTTGCTCAACATCCAATTCGCCATTAAAGAGGGTGAAATCTATATCCTAGAAGTCAACCCGCGTGCTAGCCGTACCGTACCGTTTGTGGCCAAAGCCACGGGAATGCCCATTGCCAAATATGCAGCACGCATGATGGCAGGTGAAAAACTTGCCGATCTTGGCTTAATCGCCACCACTCATGCCCATTTGATGAAACCGCTCCCCTTCATGGCAGTCAAAGAAGCGGTATTACCGTTCAAACGCTTCCCCGGAGTGGATGTGATTTTAGGACCAGAGATGAAATCTACGGGCGAAGTGATGGGCATAGACAAAGATTTTGCCCGTGCTTTTGCCAAGGCATATCTTGCCACAGGCAGCAAACTTCCTCTCACCGGCAAAGTATTTGTCTCAGTAAAAGATAGCGACAAAACCGCCCTTGTTGATATTTGCCGTGATTTAATCGATTTAGGCTTCAGCATTGTGGCAACGCAAGGAACGCAAGAATTCCTGCAACGCCATCAGATACAGGCTGATCGCGTTAATAAGGTACGTCAAGGACGACCACATATTGTTGATTTACTCAAAGATGGGCATGTGCAGTTTGTGATTAACACCACCGAAGGCGTACAATCCGTGAAGGATAGCGCATCGATACGCCAAACATCTTTAGCGCAAAACATCGCTTATTCCACCACCATGGAAGGGACTCGCGCCCTCATTGAAGCCATTGCGTGCATTAAAAAAGACAAAGGTCTTGACGTGTGTAGTTTGCAGGAGTATCATAGCGCGTAATCTGGAGGAGGTGCACTATGACACAAGCGCAACAAGAAACATTAGAAACGCCACCTGCCCTCCCTGCGTCAATTAAGCAGAAGATTAATCGTGACGCTACCTTTAATGGAGTGATGGAAACAGTAATTGATCCATTCGGCGGAATGTTTACCAGCGTTGTAGCGATTGGCTCAGCATTTCAACTAGCAAAAAACGCCCTAGGTGGCACGCTCACCAAACAAAATATCATCGGATCATCTGCGGGTATGCTGATTGGCGGAGGGATAACAGCGGGGCTTATTTATCTCAATAAAGATGCAGCCCTTGAGAAAGAACAAGGCGTGTACCAAGCCGAACTCCCCAAGATGAATGAACATGCTTCTGGTTGGAATGATTTGAATGGACTCTACAAGATGATTTCTGTTGTTTCTGGGGTGTGTGTCGGCGGGTGGACAGGCATGAACTACGGAGGCAAAGCAGCCTCCTTAGCAGAAAATTTCAAACAAGGCACAGGCAATTTAGCCATGGCAGGCACTGCAGTATTAGGCGGATGCGCTGCCTTTGGTTTGATTCAAGCCTTCTTGCTACACAACACCAATGCAAAACGCCAAGAACTGCGTGATGCTGTAGCGCAAGAGAGCATGACCCCGTCTTCTGATATAAGCGATGCTCAGCAAAAAGGCATGATCACGATGGAGCGCGAACCGCAACGCGATCTACGCTAAGAACCTATCTTCATAAAAAACGCATTGCGCTTTTGCTGATAATTTGCTATGAATAAAAGGTGTACTTATCGCGCTGTCATCTATTCTTAACATATAGCTGCTATAGTACGCACGTAAAACTATGTACCTTGAGTGAGGATACTATGACGCACCACGAATCTTCTTATAATTATCCTTTGCTTGTTGATGAAGCATTGCGCGCCATGGTACAGCGTATTTTGCGCCAAACCCAACATGAGGGGCTGGATGGCAACCATCATTTTTATATTTCCTTTAACACAAACCATTCTGCAGTACGCCTTTCTCCGCAATTACGCGAACGCTATCCTGAAGAAATGACGATTGTTGTGCAGCATCAATATTGGGATTTAGAAGTTGCTAGCCAACATTTTTCTCTGATGCTGAGTTTCAATAACATCCCAGAAAAATTAGTCATTCCTTTTGAGGCGGTGACCGCCTTTGCTGATCCGAGTGTGCGTTTTGGGGTACAGTTCCATACCCGCCCTGATAGCCATAGAGAAATCCGTGAATTGATTGAAGATGATGCCTCTATCGCCTCCTTTGAAGAAGAATATGAACCGCAACCAAAAGTTTCAGATGCGGATAAAGTCATATCCTTGGATGCATTCCGCAAACATTAACACTTCATGTTCACCTATCTCAATGGTGCGTACATAGAAAAAGACTCCGCCTTCATCTGTGTTGATGATCGCGGATTTCGTTTTGGTGATGGTCTGTTTGAAACCGTCGCAATCCTAGGTGGCACACCCCACCTTCTTGATGCCCATCTTGCACGCCTTCATGAAGGCATGAGTGCGTTGCGCTTCCCTAAACTCGATGCACCCTATCATACTATTATTGATGAGCTTATCACACGCAATCATGTGGTGGATGGCGTTGCGCGCATCATCATCACACGTGGCAGCGGAAGTATTGGCTACCTCCCCACCAGCACAACTCCCACCTGCTACATCGAAGCGCACCCCCAAGCTATTGCCCTTGCAGCAGCAAACCCACCGCCCCCCATCCATATCCGCCCAAGCATCTATGCACGTATCGGGAGCGATTGCCTGCCAAGTTTCGCTAAAATGACCAATGCCATGAATCTTATCCTTGCACGCATGGAAGCCGAAGATTATGGCGTAGCAGATACCCTATTATGCACATCGGAGGGCATCATTGCCGAAACATCCAGCGGCAACCTCTTATGGCGACAAGGGGATCGCTATTTCACTCCATGTACGAGTACGGGCTGCGTAAGCGGCACGATGCGCCAGCATCTGATGCGGCAACTGCCCATCATCCCCATTCGCGCTCCTCTCATACGCCTAGAACACGCGGATGCCGTGGTGATGACCAACGCCCTTAATGGCGTGATCCCCATCACCCGCTGTGGTGATGCCTATCATTTTCCATACAGCAGCGCATGGGCAAAGGAACTATGGGAATACGCACGCACCCAATCGGCAATTATATAATGGCAGCACTATAATGCTTGATATGGGGGTAATTTTGCGATACAATTATTGTATCTTAACTAGGGGGTGTGAGCTATGAAAAATACAGAAAAAACAATTTTATACGGAGCTTTGGCTGGTTTCACATGGTCCATTGGTGGCGCAATATCAGGCTATCTCTATGGAACTGTTCAGAACCAATTAGATGAGATGAATGGTCGTCCTCCTTCACAAAATCCAATTATGAATGGCATCATAGGTACGGTAACGGGTGCATTTTTTATGGGCGGTCTTTATTATGGGGTAAAACTCGCGGAGGCAGAAGGCAAGATTGAAGAATTGAACCATGAGAAGCAGGTGCAATCACAACGCCCTGTGCGCAACATCCCCGCTGCGGCAGAAGAAGTACATACGCCTGCCCCAACTGTCGCAATCGCACCAGAGCAAGCAATAGCACAAGAAGCCAAACCATCAACACAACCATCGACACAATGGCAAGATTATATCGATCAGCGTGGCACTGCACTACAGCAGGTGCGCAGATAATAATGCCCCTATCACTCACTACGCCCAAGCAGCTCTTTTAAGGCAAGCATATCCTGCCAACTATGGCGTTTTTGTGTGGGTTGCCGCATTAAAAAAGATGGATGCGCCGTGATAAGTACGGGGATAGTCCGCCCCGATCCCGTGCATTCATAATGATGCACCGTCCCTCGAAGACGCATCATCCCGTGCGATGTTCCAAGGAGCGATTGCGCGGCATTGCCACCGAGTAGCAGCAATAATTTTGGTTGCTGCAACGCAATAAAACGCTGCACAAACGGGGCGCACACATCGCGCTCAAGGGGAGTGATAGCGCGATTGCCGGGGGTGCGCCAAAAAATGCTCGTAATTGCAAAAATATCACGTTCACGTTCCACCCCAATGGATGCTAACATCGCACCAAGCAACGCCCCACTTGCCCCGCAAAAAGGCAGCCCCTGTTGTTCTTCTTCCGCGTCAGGGGCTTCCCCAATCACCATAATGCGTGCATCGGGGTTTCCTGTTGCAATCACTGCCCGGGCGGCAGTGCGCTTGAGGGCGCAACCGTCAAAAGCGCGAATCGCATCATGCAATGCATCCAATGTCGTCACTGATTGTGCGATGGTGCGCGCCAGTTGCACGCCATCATTCTGCACTGTAGGCGGGGGAGGCAATGCCGCAATAGACGGCGTAGGCGTAGGCATAGGCGGGCGCAGATAATCATGCAGATCATCCGCAACAAAATCATGCACCCCTGCATCGCGTAACCACGCGCACCAACCAAGCGCATAATGGCGCAACTGTTCTGCATCTATCATGTTGCCCTCTCCTGCACCGCAAGACGATAGATTCCCTGTTGCACCGCGATCTCGATCAGTATCGGCATAGGCTGATCGGTAAGTTTTTGTCGCAACCGATACAGATGCGTCTCTAGGGTATGGGTTTCGGTGTCAGGATGATAGCCCCACACATGATGCAACAAATCTTCCTTAGTGATGCCATCCTCGCCCGCATGATAGAGCGCGTGCAGCAAATCATATTCTTTTTCCGTTAGCTCCACAAAGTTCGTGCCGTAATCTACCCTACGGCGCACAGGATCAAGCAACACCCCAACCGCAAGCTGAAGTGCAGTATTCCCCCCGTTATTTTCCGCACAATATTGCCCCAGCACCACGCTAAATTCAGGCAGCGATACGGGCAGAGCAGCGCGATGCACCACCCCGCCATTGGGGGCATAAGCAACAAGCTCGTGATGCTCCATGCGTAGTGCAAGCCGAGCCACATCAGGATAATGCTCCTGCATCCATAACTGCCAGCGTTCTAATGTCGCCATAATTTCGGTATCGAAATAATCGCTCATAGGGCGCATCATTTAGCGTTGCTTATCATTATGATTCAACACATCAAGAAGATCTTTGGTGAGTTCTTCTTGATATTCTTTTTTACCCGCACCTTGTTGCTTATGAAGGGCGGGTAAGAATTGTCCTTTCTCCCAGATACATGGCGTTTTCGACCAATGCTGTACATCTTGAAAGAGATTGACCTCCTTCCACTTTGGATGACCCGACACACGCAAATGCGCCAACTGTTCATAGACCATTGTCCCTACATCATATAATGCCCGACACGCGGCACTTCCCGTCTGCACCTTCTGAGGATTTTGATGGTACGCCACCAACACCGCCGTTACTTTTGCCGTCACAATAGGATTTTTGATAAAAGCATAATCAGCATTGGTAATGCGCGTCGGTGAATATTCTTCATACACACGCGGATCATCAATCGGAATAAGATGCACCTGCTCCAATAATTCTGCTTGCGCAGTTTTGCCAGAATCTTTCAGGTTTGCCAGATTTGAGAAAAACGGCACAGGCTTGCCACCCACAAAAAACATCGCATCGGCATCCCCTTGCATCACGGCAAGTATGCCTTCCGCAGGATTCATATGCAGCAATTCTCCTGCCTTCACCTCAGAAAGCCCCAGAATATTCATCGCGGTGAGCATATTGCCACTGCCTTCTTCTCCGATCACAATACGTTTACCATTCAGATCACGCATCCCTTTAATGTTTTTAGTCGCCAACACATGCACTTCTTCATCAAAAAACGGGAAAATGAGGAATAAGCGTTCCGTCACATGCTGCGTTGTCGCTTTGGTGGAACGGCGCATTAAGCCTAAAATATCAGATTGCACAATACCCAAAGCTACATCATTTTTGCGTTCCACCATCTGACGAATATTATCAATCGATCCAAGCGAAGGCAACACCTGCACGGGACGGGTGGCTTTCAATAAGCCCGCAATATCGCGCCCAATATGTTGATATGTTCCTGCCTTAGACCCCGTAACAATGGTAATAGGAGTTTTTGATGGCAACGCACGCACCATGCACGGTTGGATAAGCACCATGATTGCCCACAAAGCAAGGAAGCGTATTGTGCATGTCATCATCTTATTCTCCCTGCAAATGGCGTAATAATTCTTTTCGTTCTTCGTGAGTTAGCACGACCTTCGGAACGGCAAGAGGCTCTTCCACCGCCTTGCGATGATAAAATTCCATGGGTGCAGCATCACTTTGAGGCGCAACAGACGCAATCTTCTCAGATGCCTTCGGCACATCTTCTGATCCCAACCAAAAAAACATCACACCCAGCAGCAACAGCAAGGCAATCACCAAAGGGGTGCGCACCCACGCAAGAACACGTCGATAAGTTGCGGAACTATAACGCACCTTTTGATGTTTGGCACGAATATAGGTTGCCATCGATAGACGCTGTGCATCTTTTTCCAGCGCATCTTCCCACATACCAATTTTAGGAAGCAATGGGGGGGGCGCATCATGCGCGTTCGGCGCACCCAAGGGAACAGACGAGGCTGCTTGCGAAGAAGAAGAGCGATGCTCAGATAGTTCAACATATGGTACAGACATAAGCGTTCCAGTAGGAGCAAAAATAAAAAATCAATATAATCTAATCTAGCGCAAAAACCCCTCACATGTCTAGGCAAAAGTCACTCAAACTTTGCCTAAGATTAACAACTATTGGGTAATGCGCCATACATGCACTCAGCCTTATACATCATGCTTCATGATCCGCTCTTTCTGACGCTGCCAATCACGATCTTTTTCACTGTCGCGCTTGTCATGGGCTTTTTTCCCCTTACCCAACGCCATGAGTATCTTCACTCGCCCATCTTCATTAAAATAGATTTTCAGCGGGATAAGCGTTAATCCCTTGGTTTGTAGCAAACCAATCATCTTCTTGATTTCACGACGATGCAATAGCAGCTTGCGCGGGCGCAATGGCGCATGATTAAAGCGATTACCTGCTTTATATTCCGAAATATGCAACTGATGCAGCCATAATTCTTCATTTTTTTCTACCGCAAATGCCTCTTGTATATTGGCTTTCCCCTCACGCAAGGCTTTTACCTCCGTGGACATCAACACAATACCAGCTTCATATTCCTGCAATAATTCATATTCATACCGTGCGCGACGATTAAGGATCGTGGGGGAATCATTGACGGGGCGTTTTTTCTTAGTGTTCATGAGAGTTGTTCCAGAAGATCAAGTTGCTCCAACGCGGAACGAATCCATTGTTGCGAAGCAAGGGATGGCTGCACTAACGGCAAGCGTAGCGTAGGCTGACACAGCTCCATCAGTGACATGGCATATTTCACTGCAATAGGATTCGTTTCACAAAACATCGCCAGATGCAACGGCACAAGCTGATCATGCGCGACTTTTGCTAGTTCATAATCCCCTTCAAGAGAATAATGCTGCACATCACGGCACAATACAGGGGCAACATTAGAGCTTACCGAAATACATCCCTGCCCCCCCATCGCGTTAAAGCCAAGTGCCGTAAGGTCTTCTCCTGAGAGCAATGCCAGCCTATCCCCTGCACGATGATGCAATTTTGCCACACGCGCTAAATCTCCTGTAGCATCTTTTACGCCCACAATATTCGTGCACGCTTCCGCCAAACGCAGCAACGTATCATCGGCAATATCAATCACCGAGCGACCGGGGATATTATAGACAATAATCGGACTATCGACACGACTCGCCACATAATGAAAATGCGCAAATTGCCCCTCCGCATTGGGCTTGTTGTAATAAGGCGCGACAAGCAACACACTATCCGCCCCAACATGATGCGCATGGCGCGTGAGATCCAGCGTCTCCTCCGTAGAGTTCGACCCCGCTCCAGCCATCACATGCACGCGTTTATTTGCCACCTTCACCACCGTCTCCACCACGCGTTTATGTTCGGCGTGAGTGAGTGTGGGGGATTCCCCTGTCGTACCGCACGGCACAAGCCCATCCACTCCTTGCTGAATCTGCCATTCCACAAGGGCTTCCAGTGCGGGATAATCAACCCCCTCATTGGTCATGGGCGTAATAAGTGCGGTAAAAATACCGCGAATTGATTGTGATGTCATACGTAAATTCCTTCAATATCCCCCTACCATAAAAGAACTAGACGTTTTTATCAATCTTCTACTTGCATTTTGTGCAAAACTTTCTTATAAAGCCATTTATACGATAAATCTATCGTGAATCGTCGGGGTGTAGCGCAGCCTGGTAGCGCATCTGGTTTGGGACCAGAGGGTCGGGAGTTCGAATCTCTCCACCCCGACCATGTAGTCACGATGTGAGTATTTTTTATCAAACGACTATAGTCGCTTGATGCTCAGGCGTTGGCACGATTCTCCCTTGATGGATCGGGCGCGCTTCAATCACACAGACAGGATAAGCACTCATTGCTTGCCCATCCATAGCAATTCCCACATGCCATTGCTTTTCTTGATGGGCGATAAAATCATCAACGGGCATCACGGCATCATGCATGGCACAGAACTGATCATATTCTTCTTGTATGCGCGCATGGATCGGTGATCGATCCTGATTGACGTGCGATACAAAAAAATCTATTTTTTCTTGATCATAGCCAAATAAAACACCAAGCGTTCGCCATTTTTCTTCACATGGGGGCAATGCCATCGCACAATCCATAGCTTCTAACGCTTCTTGTGTGCGGGCAAATGCGATCATATACTCATTTTCTTGTATCAGCATCTGATGCGATTGCATATAATCTTTCAATCGCTCAAGCATCGCACCAGAGAATTCCTCTAATTTCATCACACTCGCGCACATACGCTCGTCATTGACCAGCAAGTTTAAGGCATCATCCATTTGATTACCCGAAACCAAACTAAAGGATGCCGTATGTTTATCAAGGAATGTGTGTTTTTGCCATGCAACCCGTTCATCAAAATCCATGGAAGCATAGGTACTCATGGCATCGTTTTTCCTATCCACCATCGCGTCAAAGATGCGATGTATCTCGTCATCTGTTAAATTTCGCTGCGTTGTGGGGAATGATGCATCATCTATCGTCATAACCCCATAATACTACAAAATTCGTAATTCTTTCTTTAATATCTTGCCAATAGGGCTTTTCGGAAGTGCATCTAAGAACACAATATCTTGCGGCACAGAATAGGCGGCCACATGCTCTTTCACAAAAGAGCGCAGCGTTTTTTCATCAATTTGTTGCCCCTCTTTGAGTACCACAAATGCTTTAGGCACTTGACCGCGCACAGGATGATCCATACCAATCACAGCACATTCATGCACCGCAGGATGGGTATAGAGTACTTCTTCAATATGACGCGGATAGATATTATACCCACCCGATAAAATCATTTCCTTTTTCCGATCCACCACAAAGATGTAGCCTTCTTCATCCATATAGCCTAAATCGCCCGTATGCAACCGCCCATCTTTCAGCACATTAGCGGTTTCTTTCGGTTGATTCCAATAGCCTAACATCACTTGTACGCCACGGATGCATATTTCTCCGATCTCCCCTTGCGGTAGCAAAGTACGCTCATCATCCTTATCAACTATTTCCAAAATCGTATTGGGAAAAGGAATGCCGATTGAACCCGCTTTATTTGTCCCATAGAGCGGATTACAACTCACCACGGGGGAGCTTTCACTCAACCCATACCCTTCCACAAGGCTGCACCCTGTGAGTGTTTCAAATTGCTGCTTAATTTCCAAAGGCAACCCTGCCCCGCCTGAAATACACATCTTCAACGCGCTCAAATCATAATTCTCACGCTGTTTATAATTCAAAATCGCCGTAAACATGGTTGGCACACCCGGCATAAGCGCGGGGCGTTTTTGTTCTATATCTTCCAGCAGGGCTTTCATCTCAAAACGCGGATGCAAAATCAGCTTAAAGCCTGAAGCAAGCGCAAAATTCATCCCCACCGTCATAGCAAACACATGAAACAAGGGCAGCGCAAGCAATACTGATTCCTGCCCTTCCTGTGCGCGATAAAACCAACGGCGGCACATCTCGGAATTCGCCGTGATATTGGCGTGCGTCAGCATCACCCCTTTGGGCGTTCCCGTTGTTCCGCCCGTATATTGCAACACCGCTACATCCGAATGCGCATCGATAGGCACGGGCATCACTTCAGGGCTATAGCTCAGCATTTCATTGAAGGTAGAATGATAATCATCCTGCGGCACTTCAATTTGCTCTTTGCGTTTCAGCATTGCATACAACGCTGCTTTCGTCAGTGGCAATACGCTTGCCAGATTCCCAACAATCACATGACGCAAGGGCTTCCCCTGCCCCACAAAATCTTTCAACTTATCGTACAACACGCTCAAATTCAGCGTGACCATGATCTCTGTACCCGAATCATGGATTTGATGTTCCAATTCCGTGCGAGCATAGAGCGGGTTATAATTCACCACCACCGCACCAATTTTAACAATCGCATAATAGGCAATGACATATTGCGGGCAATTCGGCATAAATAAGCCAACGCGCATCCCCTTTGTCACTCCCAAAGCCTGCAAGCCATGTGCAAAACAGCGCACCTTATGCGCCAATTCACGGTAGCTATAGATTTTACCTTTGAAATCGATGGCGACATGCTCTGAAAAGCGCGCTTCAGTGCGATCCAACAATCCATCTAGGCGACTAGTGGCAATATCAGCATACCAATCAATTTCTTTAGGATAATGTGCGAGCCAAGGATGCGCTTGTGGTGTCATAGGGCAATCACCATTTACAATGACTCACCATCACCATCAATCGCATAGCCTGCGGCACGTACTGTTCGGATAATATCCGGCTGATTACCATCATAGTTCAATGCTTTACGAAGACGACGAATATGCACATCAACGGTACGCAGCTCAACATAAATATCATGCCCCCATACCGAATCGAGCAGTTGCTCCCGTGAAAACACCCGCTTAGGATGCTCCACAAGATAGCGCAACAACCCAAACTCCGTTGGGCTAAGATGTACCTCTAAACCATTGCGCAGCACCTTATGCGTTGCAAGGTCCATCTTCACGCCCGCATATTCAAGTTTCTGCTCCGTAATTGAAGGGCGCATACGGCGGAACACCGCTTTAATTCGCGCCACAAGTTCGCTTGGGCTAAATGGCTTCACCATATAATCATCCGCGCCCACATCCAAACCACGGATACGATCACTTTCTTCACCACGCGCTGAAAGCATGATGATGGGAATATTTTTGGTATCTTGATGCCAACGAATCTGCTTGCATATCTCTATGCCCGTCATTGAAGGCAACATCCAATCCAGCACCACAATGTCAGGATGATATTCCTTCACCATGGTCACGGCTTCTTCGCCATCACCTGTAGAATAGACGCGAAAGCCCTCACGCTCTAGATTATAACGCAGCATTGTCACAATCGCCACTTCGTCTTCAACAATCAGTACAGATGTTTCCATAAAACCCTTTGGTGCATAATATTATGCACGTTCAATCAAGCATGAGTATGAACTAAATCATATAAGTTTTTGATTGAAATTTTATAAAAAACCACAAAAAGGCAAGGATTGTGACAAAAAAACACTATTCAGTAGCGGTTTTCTTGGCAGAAAAATTCATGCTGCCAAATTTATTCGCAAATTTATCCATCTGACCAGTACGTTTCAGGATGACTTTTCCAGCGTTCCATGCGGGATGCGTGGTAATATCCACATCAAGTTGCAATGTCGCGCCTTCTTTTCCATAGCATGAGCGTGTTTCAAAGGAAGAACCATCAGGTGCAACCACAGTAATTTTATGATAAGCGGGATGAATGCCTTGTTTCATAGCGATATACTCCAATCTAAAGAATCCTTTTTACTCATTTTTGCAAAAAATTCAAGGTTTTTCTTTAGCTCTAGCGCGCTTTATCCGAAAGGTAGCGCAAAACATAGCGCGGTGTCGCATGATGCAGGGCGCATAATTGATGCAGTTGCGCCACATCAAGGGCATCGCCCTTAGGGTAAAGCACCTGCCTCCACATGCCACCTGCAATCAGCAGCGTGTCAATCCCGTAGCGTTGCCCACCCAAAATATCCGTAGCGGGGTTATCACCAATGGCAAGAATACGTGCTGAGGCAATCGCATCAGGCAATAGAGAATGCGCACGTTCATAAACGGCTAGGTATGGTTTGCCGACAAAATGCACCTCCCCACCCAATGCTTGATAATGGTATGCAATTTCACCCGCACAAGGGAAAACCACGCCTTCTTGCGTGATAATCTCCTTATCAGGATTAGCACAAACCATAGGTAATGTGCGTTGTTGCATCGCGTGCAGCAATGGCTGCAATTCATGCAATGGCTGCCCATCATAAAAATGCCCAACATTCAGTACATAATCGGCACACGCAACATCCCTCACCCGTGGCAAGTTCGTGCCGTCAAGCAGATCTTCATCGGAGGCAGAGCCTAAAAAATACATCTTCTTATGGGCATAATGCGCGTGCAGATAATCTAGCGTCATCGCGCCCGATGTCACCATATGATGCACGGATCGGGCATTCAGCCCCACATGCGCCAAGCCCTTCATGGCACGCTCAACACGACGTGGCGCATTGGAGAGCAACACCACATATTTGCCTGCACGCGCCAACTCATCTAAGGTTTCCTGCACAAAGGGATAGGGGCGCGCCCCATCATGCAGCACGCCCCAAATATCCACAAAGAACGCATCATAGCGATCCCATACCTCATGCAAGGATGAAAGAATCTGCATCATGCATCTATTGTGCGCGATTGACCTTAATTTCAACGCGACGATCACGCCACAAGCAATCTTTCGCATCAGCAACAGCAAGATGCGAGCAATCGCTCACGCTTTGATGCGCCCCGAGTGCCACCACCGCAATATTGCGTGTTTTAAGATAGCCTTGCGATTCAAGATATTGACGCACCGCTTCAGCACGACGTTGTGAAAGCGCATCATTATACGCAACATTCCCTAAATGATCAGCGTAGCCAACAATATCAACAGCAACGATGCCCGCATCATTGCGGAGCAATTCTAAGGTTTTATCCAGTTTTTCTTTCGCAGCGGGGGTAATATCCGCACTATTAAATGCAAAATAGACATTCAACATTTCTTGATTTAACACCGCAGACGTAGGGGCAACAGGCGCAGGGCTTTGCGCTGCCGCAGCCTTAGGCTCTTCATGGCATGGCGCAATCGCATCTGCCATCGCCATGCTTGAAGACCAATGGGTTTCTAGGCAATTATGAAAACTGTTGGTGATCACTTCACCCGCATGGGTACGGATAGCATGACCTTCATCAACGCAATAAACAGGCGTGTCAAGATGAGAAGATGAATGGATTAGCCATGCGCTAAGGGTAGTAGCAAGTAGAATGCTCATAGAGTGGAACCTTAATAATAAAAAAATAATACAATGCCGCAGATCGCACCAAACGATCTCAGACTTCACCTCATTGCTTTATCATGCGTTTTTACTTCTATCAAGAGGGAAATGCACTTCATTGTTGTCTTATCCTTGATTTTGTGATATATTATCAACATGGCTGACTATACACCCGCTAAATCATTCTTTGCTCGCGTACTTGAAGATCTCGCACAACGTGTGGAAGGTTTTCCATTGCTTAGCAGCGTCATCAATACTGCATCAGGTGCAGTGGATTTAGTCGTTGACGGGGTAGGCAAAGCCGGTGAATCACTTAGCGCAGGGCTGAATAATTTCGGTTCTAGCCTTGCTCATACCGTATCACTCGGACCATCATCGATGCATAGCGCATCAATGAATATTGAACCCCTTGCCACGCCGCGCATTGAACCAGCCGTTGCGCCGTCACCTTCTATGGAAGATATGCTTCCTGCACATGTGAAAGCGCAAGTACAGCAGCTTTCTTATTCGTTGCAGAGTTCTCACGTGAGCCACGCTAATGATGATCATACACTAGGCGTTGCGTCCTTAAACACCCTCATCCCCTCTCCCGTCCCTGATATGCGCGTCCGTGGCGGCATGTCTATGGGGGTATAAAAGCCAGCCAAGATTTTTTTGCATTTCACAACCTATCACCAAACTCTAACTCTTGCCTCTGTCCGCAGAAGACCTCAAGATAGCAGATTTCTGCACTTTTCCGTGAACGACCCCTTGCTGAATTATTGACTGTGGTTGTCCGTCATTGGCTAGGAGTGCATCTTGTTGTTCTTGATCAAGGTTTACCGTTGCGGGGGTTGCGGAGGTTAATCCGTCTCTTGCTGGATTTTGTTGCCCCACATAAGCGGAAACGGTTGGTCCGATGGTCTGCGTGCTTGTGATTCCAACACGCTCTGCGGATCCTTGAAGAACTGATCTTCCATCTCCTCCCCCGATTGAAACTCTGGTACTGGCTGCCCCGTTCTCTGGGCTTCCTCCTCCAACATTCTCTTGAGTTCCTCGTCCCTGTTGCCCATTATTTTTCTCCTGTTGTTGCTTATTATATGCTTCAAGTTTTTCTGCACGGTCTTTTTCTATCGTACGTTCTATATCTTTTTTCATTTCCTCCATTTGGTCATAGCCATTCACTCCTTTTTGGAGT
Organism: Alphaproteobacteria bacterium; assembly: GCA_004293935.1. GTDB lineage: Bacteria > Pseudomonadota > Alphaproteobacteria > Rickettsiales > UBA998 > RDZH01. The sequence goes on from RDZH01000012.1 coordinate 75,751, forward strand.
TCATTGCTTACCATATTCACATTCACACCCTGTTCGTAGAGGGGGCGTTTGGAGTGCGGCAGTTTAGATATACGTTGCTTCGTCACTTCTTCTGGTGTAACATCAACTCCAACTTTTTGGAACGCTTGAACGAGCTTTATACGCTCTTGATCTGTAATCGGGACGCGCTTATCTTCAAAAAAACTTTCTATGGTTTGACTATTAATCTGTTTTTGTGTTTCCTCTGCTATCTGGTTCTGAATAGTTTTGAGCTGATCTTCCGTTATAGGTGTTGTTAAGACGTTAAATTTGCCACCACCAAGATCATAGACATCATTAGCAGAGATGTCATTATCTAGTAAGGCTTGTTTAATAATATTAGCCTGTGTTCGCAACACAGCATCGGCTGCGCCATAGGATATATTATCGTTGAATCCTGCCGTATTTCCAAACTCCACACTCATAATGCGTGGTTTTTCACCATTTGGTCCTGTGTAGCGTGCGTGCAACTCTAGCCGAGATGGTAAATCACGGGGCAAATCCACACCTGTGACAGGATTGATCGCGCGATAATTATCCACTAATAGTTTGAAGGTTGCACGTTCGCTATCCGCAATCTCAATGTCATTATCTTGACAAAACGTATTGATACGCTGTTCCAAAACTTTGTCGGCGGTGACAGCGCGCTCATCGCCAACATAGGGGATATGTGCTAGCGGAACTTCAACCTGTTCCATCGCAGGACGGTATTTCGCATATTCTGAACTATTCATTACTCGCTGCACCGCTTCCTCATCAATCACTTGAGGTCGTACATTTTGCAGCTTTTCTGCAAATGCCGTGACTTCCTGCTGCGCACGCGTATAACGCTCTTGCGTCATGCGCGTGATTTCGTCTGGATCGGGCGTTTGTCCACCTGCACTTAACTCTGCATGAACATTTGCTCTAACTATTTCTTCATATTCTGGTATCAAATTACCATGACGGGCATATCCAATCACTTTCTTGATAAATTTTATTTCTTCATCAGCATCCTTAAATATTTGATAAGAGGACCTCAGCGTATCTTGAAGATCCCCCACACCCCAAGCCAAAGCAAACCCATTACGGTTTGGATCATCCGCTGCCTTGCTATGTGGATGCTCACCTAAGCCAGCTTTTGCAAGGAATAATTCCATTTTAGGACGCACCACATCATTCAATGTAGCGCGCATCTGCTCGCAGTCAATGCCAAAACCAAAAATACGAAATTCATCACCACCACTACGTACAGCAGTAAACTGCACTTCAGGATGCGCTTCACGTAGCTCTATTAGTGCCATATTGCCGACAATTTGGGCTGCTCCGTCCGTGAGGGTGAAACCTGACGTTGGGTCATCCCAATTACCACTAAGCATTCTTCCTAAATTATTTGTTCCCCCCATATTGCCGTAATCAGCTTCAACAACACAAGCAGCTTTTCCTAGTTTTTTGACTACGGTATTGGCACAAAGATCCGCCAATCCTGTAACAAGAGCGGTATTTTCCCGAGAATGAAAATTGTTTGTAAGTAAATCTTTTGGAAACGAAGCCGCAACCACTTGATCAATCAGAGCGCGCTTTTTTTGCAGTTGTTCATGGGGCTGATGGGGATCTAACTGACGATACATTAACTCACGTGTCAATATATCTGGTTCTACCCACCCATTATTCTTTGTCCAGATCTCCTGAGCTGCTTCGTACACGCCTTGGGGATTCTGTGGGTTAATGGCAGTGAAGTATTTTATGAGAGCTTGACGCGAATGAATGTCGCCGTTACGTGGGAAACCAAGAGGGTTCGGGCGCGCACCTCCGCGACGATCAACTATTGTAGTTTCTTTTGGCGCAGAATGATCATTGACTAGTATAGTGTTCATTCACCCTCACTTGCCATCAGTTAAAAATTACAATCATCGCATATAATTTACACCGCTGTATTTACACCAACACTACTTAAATACTACCTCACAGACATTAAAATACAAATAATAATTTTCATTATTTATCGCCCAGCAAAGCCTTCGTGATAAATTAACAAGAGGACGGGAACGCATCACGGATGACACGGATGACGATGCGGATTTTTGTGATGAAATGAAAACAAATATTGCCCATGCACACGGAGAGCATCAGATTGATAGTCGTTTGACGAAATAGTAGCACTATTCCACGGATCACGCTAATTAATAAGCGCGCCCCATATAGGGGTTCATCGCCAGCCCCTGTTCGTAGGTGATATTATTCACCAATGAGGTTGGGATAGCGGGAGCATTCTTATACGGCGTTTGTGGTGCCGATTGCGTTGCTGCTTTTTCATCATCTTTTGTGAGGAGCGTTGCTATTCCCGCACCTGCCGCACCGCCCACAATGGCATTGCCTGCCAGTGGACCAAAATCATGCTCAGGTTTCACTGCTGCAGCAAATTGGTTCAAAATCAGTTCTTTTTGCGCTTGTGGCAAGGCAAGAAAATCTGATTTATCAAAATAAATGATATTGCCTTCGCGGGGAAAGAAAAGAAAATCCTCTCCAAATTTCACATAGTTCTGAGAACCTTCCATCAATGCTGTGAGCTTTTGCGGATCGGATAACAAAGCGCGCACTTCAGGATTATCTATCTGTGCCAGCGTATTCGCGATATTTTGCGGATCAACCATCACGGTACACGGATCAAGCGCGGCAAGTATATCAGGTGGCGTGCCACCAACCACAAAATCTGCTACACCATTAAATGCGTTTCCAATCCCTCGAAAGAATCCCTCTATGAGCGATCCAAGTTTTTCGATGGGGTTCGTCACATCATCGATTCTGTCTTGACTATAACCACGCACAGCAGATTCCAGCCCACTACGCCCCAAAAGACTATTGTTCAGACCATCAATCGCGCCTTGTGGCACGTCAGGAACATCATTGCCAAAAATATCACCCGCACCAATAAGCGCGCCAACCACTGCCAAACTCGCAGCAGCCGATGCAATAATCGCCTGTCGTGGAAAACGTATGGCCCCTGGAGGAACTGTTCCTTGATAAGTTTGCGCATCAGTGGTAGCAGCCATAGCCTCACCCTCCTATCGTTACAGCAGACGGCATAGCACTACGTGCAGCTTCGCGCTCCACAATACTCATCGTAGGATCATGCGCCAATATCAGACCTGCACGATTCTCTTGAGACGGCGCACCCATAGTTTTCTCACGAGCAATCATCGGCGCAACTTCTGCCCCTTGCATGACCGTTGTCTTTGGCTTACTAACCTCATCCACCAATTTCGCAACTTCAGGATAGGCTTGATGAAGTGCCTTGTCTTTTTCTGACATAGGCTCTTTAACTCCAGAAGGAGCTTTCGCAACTGCATCAATCACCTTATCTTTTTCGGCATATTGTGGCACGACATGCGTCACGTGATTGGTTAACGCGTCAAGTTTAGCTTGCGCACTTTCAAGCACGACCTCATTGGCAATACCTCGGACATATTGCCCCTCAAAATCTTGACGAAGCCCCGCAGCCGTTGCCCGCAATGCCTCATGTTCCTCACGCGATTGACGCACATTCTCAGCAGCTTTCATTGCAGCCACCCCTCCTGCCACAATAGCGACCGCTGCAATCGCAACGCCCGTCCATTTTGCAGATTCAACCGACGCATTGCCTCCAGCAACGAGAGCTGTTTTTAGAGCGCCCACGCTCTTTTCAGCTTCCTGAAATTTTTCAAGTTCCGCTGTAGATAGCTTCCCTGAAGCATGCAAAGTTTTTATGTGTTTCGCTATATCGTCACTAAATTCAGCTACACCGCTAAGCATCGTATCAATATCAGGCTTGTTCCAACAAAACATGTTAAGCCACCCGCCATTCACTTCTCTTATGGCGTGATGAATAGTATTAGTCACATCCTTAGCTGACCCATGATATGCTTTTGCTACCGCATCAACAAGTTCTTGCTTTTGAATATTTTCGACCGTTTTAAACGCTTCCGTCACAGTCGTAAGCGTATTATGTTCCACATGGCATGAAATACGTGCAGCTTGCGCCACTACCCAGCCACCTAGAGCCGCCAAAAATCCGTTCTGCACCCCTGCACCAATAGCCGCTTCTGATTCCGTAGGACCAGCATAGGGTTGACCAATCACGCGCATCACACCGGGATTCGCAAAATTAGGCAACTCACTCGCAGGGAGCGTTTGCAACTTTTGCTGCGCAAGAATATAATCGCGCTCTTGCATCATAGCTTGTGTGGTTAGTGGAGGAGTGAGTGCCATAGACATATTCCTAGTTCATGTACATTCATCATACCCATTTGATATGACAATATCATGACAAATGTCTATTTTTTTGGATTTTTTTGCAGCCATCGTTGCAGATCAGAACGCTTCACTACGCCCGTCCCCACGATTCCGACCCCATACGTCACCGTTCCTGCAACAATCAACAGACTCAAAGAAGATACTTGCCACGCCAACTGTGTGCTATGCAGCCATGGGGATAAACCAGATTCGCATAATTCCAATAGCACTGCCATCCCCAAAACCGCCACAACGATTTTCATACTCCATTGTATCAACTCCCGCGAAGGGCTAAACACGCCCTTTTTCTTCAGCAGATAGCCCAACAAACAGGCATTCAACCATCCAGAAATAGAAGTCGATGCTGCAAGCCCCACATGCTGATAATATTGGCTAAGAATCAAATTTCCCACCAAATTAACGCACATGCAGATAAGGGCAATTTTTACAGGCGTTTTCGTATCTTGCGCCGCAAAGAAACTACTGGAAAACACTTTAATCATCAGAAAAGAAGGCAGTCCCCATGCATAGGCAATCAAGGCGGGGATCACTGCATTACTATCGGAGGCATCAAATTGCCCATGTTCATACATGATACGGATGATCGGATCAGCAATAGCAATCAACGCCACGGTTGCGGGAAGCCCAACCAGCAGGCAAAAGCGTAACGCTTCATCAATAGCGCGCCGTGCTTCCTCATGTTCATTAGCGCGAATATGGCGCGAAAGCATCGGCAACAACGCGGTAGCAATGGCAATACCAATCACGCCCAACGGCAACTCATAGAGGCGATCCGCATAATAAAGATAGGATACTGCAGAATCCATATAACTTGCAAGCACCATATCGATCAACTGATTCACCTGCACAATGCCCGCACTAAAAGCAACAGGGACAAATTTATGCATCATGGTGCGTACATCATCATCCCATACGGGCTTCTGCACACGAGGCAAAACACGAAACCGCATCGTTGCATGGATCATCCATGCTAATTGCAAAATACCCGCCAACAACACACCATACGCAAGCGCATGTGCATCAGTTTTGGTGATGCCCGTGACGCATGTCGCGGTAAAAATCATCGCAATATTCAACAATACGGGGTTAAGCGTACTCGCTACAAATTTATCATAGCTATTCAATATGCCACTAAGCAAACTCACCAGCGAGATAAATATCAGATAGGGGAAGGTGATGCGACTCAACTCAATGGTGAGTGCGCGAATTTCTGGCGAAGCATGAAAGCCTGGAGCGATCAGCGCGAGTATTTCACCCATGAAATACATACTCACGGCACTGACAAGAATCAACACCACAATAAGTGCAGACATGATGCTGGATGCAAAGTGCATCGCCACTTCTTTGCCTTTCACCTTCAACATTCCTGCAAACATTGGAAGGAAGGCAGCATTAAACGCGCCTTCAGCAAATAATTTTCTAAAAAAATTGGGGATTTTGAATGCGACTAAAAAGGCATCACTCAAGGGGCCCGCCCCCATAATGTCTGCTACAAGCACATCGCGTATAAATCCAAAGACACGCGAAAGCAAGGTAAGCAAACCAACAGTAGCGGAAGAGCGCAACAACGACATAGATTAAATGTTGCACTCCCTCCGCATCACGCCTTATTGGCTAACATAAGGCATCAAAGCAAGATTACGCGCTTGTTTGATAGCACGCGCCATTTTGCGTTGTTTTTTCGCACTTACCGCCGTGATACGCGCAGGCAAGATTTTGCCACGCTCAGAAACAAAACGGCTCAGTAATTTCACGTCTTTATAATCCACCACAGGCGCACCCTCACCACTAAGAGGGCATGTACGGCGTTTGCGCACAAAAGGCTTGCGTTGCGTTTGGTTATATCCACCTGATGATGCGCCATTTTGCCCAGCACCATTGCCACGTCCGCCTTCATAGCGATCACCACCGCCACCATAAGGACGATCTGAATTTTGTTGTTTACGTTCATATACCATGAGATTGATTCCTTATTTTCTTCTGAGAATTATATCGCTAAATCGAACTCACGCTCATCATCCTGACGGATAGGAGCAGATGGCTCTGGTGAAATAGCATCGACTTTGATGGTGAGTTGACGCATCACTGCCTCATCAAGCCCCAAAAGACGCTCCACTTCTGCCAAAGAACCCGCGTTCCCAGAAAACCCAAAAAAGACATAATGCCCTTTTTGCGCTTTATTAATTGGATAAGCCAACTTACGCAGCCCCCAATTTTCTTGTTTGACCAACGTCACACCTTGCTGTTTTGCTACATCCACCGTGCGGCTTGCCAAAGCATCCACCTCTTGTGCCGTCAAATCAGGGCGCAACACAATTGTTAATTCGTAATGATTGATCATGTTTCTCACCAAATTGAAAAGATTAAGACTCGTCACTATACAGAAAAAGCCATGCGATGCAACAAAATTCTTCAACCATTTTTGCTTTGCACACACCCATCAGATCAATTATACTGCCAGCCATGAAACAAATGCGCGCATGTGTGATTATTATTGGCAATGAGATTTTATCGGGGCGCACCCAAGATACGAATCTGCAATGGCTCGCTCGATCACTCGGTGAATTGGGCATTGCACTGGTGCGTGCGCACATCATCCGCGATGATGCCAATGAAGTGGTTGCCACCATCAATCACGCCCGCAGCCATTATGATTATGTGTTCACCACGGGGGGTATAGGGCCAACCCATGATGATATTACCACGGCATGTGTAGCGCAGGCATTTAACGTCCCCGTCGTGCGTGATGCCGAAGCACAGCGTAGGCTTCATGCCTATTATCCGCCTGAAAAACGTAATGATGCCCGTATGAAAATGGCAGATATACCCCAAGGGGCAACACTCATTGATAATCCCGTGAGTGCCGCCCCCGGATTTCACATAGACAATGTCTTTGTCATGGCGGGCGTTCCTACGATTATGCAAGCAATGTTCTTTGATATTAAAGCACGATTACGGCACGCCCCGCCAATGCATACACGCACCATCCACACCCTTACCCCTGAAGGCGATCTAGCGGCTGTGTTATGCGCCGTCCAAACCGCCTATCCGCAGATAGAACTTGGCTGCTATCCGCATATGCGCGGCGGCAAATTCAGTACATCCTTAGTGATGCGTGGCATGGAAGCCGCAGATGTTGACGAAGTCGCTCTCCAGATTCAAGAACGCCTCCGTCCTTTAGGGGTGAATTTCACCGAGGCGGAACTTTGACATAAAAGCGTTCAGCGCGATTGCTTGGGTTACGTATTTCAATCTCAGTGACAGGGTGAATGGTTGCCCCAACGGCAGGAATCACAGTACCCGCAACATTAGTCCCACCAAACTCACCATGTTGATTGATGCCCCAGCAATAATATTGCCCCGTACTCCGAACTGCACAGCCATAACGCTCATGATTCATGCCGTCCGAAAGGTTGGTGGCAACATAACGCCAATCCGTGATATGTTGCGCTATTTGCACGGGCGTAAATACAGCATCATTGGCAGGGGCAGGGTTTGGTGCGGTTGCCAGACTCATAAAATTATTACGATTTTGTCCCCAGCAATAGAGCAATCCTGAACCGCGTATCCCGCATGTGACGTGCGTACCTGTGGCAACAAACGTCCAATCATCAAAGGTTGCCCCTGCAATACGTACCTCTTTCGGAATGTTCACATCAGCATGTGAAGGGGCGAATACCGTAGTTGTACCATCCGAATTACCATCCCCCACTTGTCCACTGCCATTGCGTCCCCAACAAAAGAGCCTTCCCGTGCCACGAATACCACATACTGCCGTTCCTGAGGTGCGTATATAACGCCAATCACTCTCACTTCCCACTTGCACAGGCACTGTGCTATTGCTCCATGTGCCATTGCCTAATTGCCCTGAAGAACCTGATCCCCAGCAATAAGCGCGACCTTTCTTAATCCCGCAACTTACAGGACGCACATGCACAGTGTCTGGCGTGCTGCAATTCGTGCAGCCACCGCCCGTAGTGATCATTTCCCAACCAAGCTGATCATTATCAAGGCTTGGTGGATTGGTTGGCACGCTCACGGAAGAATTCTCATGCATATTTCTCCCTAATGCCCCAACATTGGCTTCAAATGCTTCATTATGCCCCGGTGTAGAGCTGGACATATCCCCGCCCATGCCCCAACATACCGCACCATCGGAGCGCAAACCACATCCCGTGTACATGCCCACTGCAATATTGCGCCAATTATTATCATGCGGGGCAATAGAGTTCACATCCGCTGTATAGCTTGCGCCCGTACCATTATACGCATTGCCAATGATCGAATAAAGTTTATCAAATCCATCCCTTTTCACTTCTCCCCAGCAACGCGCTCCGCCTGCTTGGGTGATAGCGCACATCGAGCTATAGCCAGATGGTGCAAGAGTACGCCATGAACCATTGGTGCGTTCGCGCACAAAGGAAGGTGACGATATAGGAATGCCACATTGGCAACGCCCTAATTGCCCGAGATTATTCATACCAGAGCAGTAAATATGATGTTCCCGCGTCATAAGGCAGTTAAAGTTCAGACCAACCGAGATCGGATGCTGATCGGGATTGGTGATGGCAGTACGCGCCACAGGCTGCACTTGTTCCTGCCCTCTCCACAACATATAATCATCATAATAAAGTGCATTCGTCACATCCGCAGTTAAATTACGCGCACTGAGGATCGGGATAAAATCCAACGATGCCGTAGCAGGCAAGGTACAATTTCGACTTTCCAATGTTCCAGTGGAACACGGGGCATGGAGTGCGCCCATACGATTATACGCACCAATCCCTTTTTCCCCATGGCTTACCAACACAAAAATGGCACTCCCCGCATTTTGCGAATTCGTCACAAAACGGCTATTAGCAACATCTGCTGCTACTTGCACTGAACCAAGACCAAATGTTGAAGAAGCCACATGCCCTTTATCAATCACATACATCACACGGCGATCCCAGCCATCATAGGCAACATGCTCCTCAATCCCTAAAGTGCGAAACGGCACAAAGCCAATATAGGCATTATTGCTTGCGTGCGCGCCATGACATGCGGATGGTGTCATGCCACGTTCCATTCCATAGGATGCAGTCGTGCTTGCATCTGTCATGAGTGCCGGGCATGGATAGCGACCTTGGGTGCGTTGAAATTGCTGCAATGCACGCGCAATCACTTCTAAATTACGATCCGTTGCCTGCGACACCGCAACGGTGCGTTGCAAATCCGCCGTTGACACCCCCATAAAGACCAATGTTGCGAGTACAACCAATACAACGCTCATTTCAATAAGCGTAAAACCACTTTTTTTGTTCACAGCGGTAGAAATATCAGATTGATGGGGTGCGGGATGTGCGTTCATAGAGACTACATTAACGATAAGTTGAGATTAATACTCTTATCATTATATGTAAATATCAGTTAATAAAATTATAATAGACGCGCACTATGTGGCAAAATAGCTGCTTTTTTATCCAAAGTCGGTGCGATTTTTGTACGTTCATGGAATCAGACTCACAGGATAGGGCGCGAGGATAGTAATGCTAGGCTCTATTTTTAAGAACAAACCCATCCAACCATGTGACAGAACAAAAAAAATGCCTCACTAAGGAGGCATTGTTTTTCTTCATGTTGAAGTTAAGATAAAATGCTTGGGAACGGATGGTAGTGCTGTTTCTTTAAGTATGATATGGGAAAGAAGGGAGGGAAAAATTATCTTTCTCTCATATCATATCCTTAGAAAGGAGGTAATCCAGCCGCAGGTTCCCCTACGGCTACCTTGTTACGACTTCACCCCAGTCGCTGCCCCTACCGTGGTAGGCTACCTCCTTACGGTTAGCTCACCTACTTAAGGTAAAGACAACTCCCATGGTGTGACGGGCGGTGTGTACAAGACCCGGGAACGTATTCACCGCAGCATGCTGATCTGCGATTACTAGCGATTCCGACTTCATGCGGGCGAGTTGCAGCCCACAATCCGAACTGAGGTGGCTTTTAGGGATTAGCATGACATTACTGCCTAGCTGCCCTCTGTCACCACCATTGTAGCACGTGTGTAGCCCAGGACATAAGGGCCATGAAGACTTGACGTCATCCCCACCTTCCTCCGAGTTAACCTCGGCAGTTTCCTTAGAGTTCTCAACTAAATGTTAGCAACTAAGGATGAGGGTTGCGCTCGTTGCGGGACTTAACCCAACATCTCACGACACGAGCTGACGACAGCCGTGCAGCACCTGTGTGTTAGCCAGCCAAACTGAAGGAAATCATCTCTGAAATCCAAACTAACCATGTCAAGTCCTGGTAAGGTTCTTCGCGTTGCCTCGAATTAAACCACATGCTCCACCGCTTGTGCGGGTCCCCGTCAATTCCTTTGAGTTTTAATCTTGCGACCGTACTCCCCAGGCGGGATGCTTAATGCGTTAGCTTCGCCACCGACCACAAGGGCCGACGGCTAGCATCCATCGTTTACAGCGTGGACTACCAGGGTATCTAATCCTGTTTGCTCCCCACGCTTTCGCGTCTCAGTGTCAGTAATTGTCCAGAGTGCCGCCTTCGCCACCGGTGTTCCTCCTAATATCTACGAATTTCACCTCTACATTAGGAATTCCGCACTCCCCTCCAATACTCCAGATTAGCAGTTCAAAAGGCAATTCCAAAGTTGAGCTCTGGGATTTCACCTCTTGCTTGCTAATCCACCTACACGCGCTTTACGCCCAGTAATTCCGAACAACGCTAGCCCCCTTCGTATTACCGCGGCTGCTGGCACGAAGTTAGCCGGGGCTTCTTCTTTGGCTACTGTCATTATCTTCACCAACGAAAGAACTTTACAACCCTAAGGCCTTCATCATTCACGCGGCATGGCTGGGTCAGGCTTTCGCCCATTGCCCAATATTCCCCACTGCTGCCTCCCGTAGGAGTCTGGACCGTGTCTCAGTTCCAGTGTGGCTGGTCATCCTCTAAGACCAGCTAGACATCGTCGCCTTGGTAGGCCATTACCCCACCAACTAGCTAATGTCACGCGGGCTCATCTGATAGCGATAAATCTTTCCCCCTTAGGGAATATATGGTATTATCCGCCGTTTCCAGAGGTTATTCCATACTATCAGGTAGATTCCCACGCGTTACTCACCCGTGCGCCACTTTACTCATGACCGAAGTCACTTTCACGTTCGACTTGCATGTGTTAAGCCTGCCGCCAGCGTTCGTTCTGAGCCAGGATCAAACTCTCATGTTGTATAAGAATCGAATCCTGCTTTGTTGTTCAAAGCAATTTTTCAGAAATCACGCACATATCATCTTAGGTTCAAAGCCACAATGTGGACTTACATACATCCCTAATTTGACACGCGTTCAAAAATTAACGTGTGTTTTATTTGGTACGATGATATGCACGCTTATGTGACCAAGTCACTTTTTTGATGCATCTACCATCCGTACCCAAGCATTTTACTATCTCTATCAACATCGGTTATTCACCGAACCGCTTTGCGTTTTTTCGTTTTGCGTTTCATCGCTGCGGGATGTCTGTATAACCAATATCACCACCCACGTCAACAACAAAAATCATGTTTTTTGCATTTTTTTGTTAAGTCATTGTTTTTTATAGTTACAAAATCATGCGTTTTTCTGCTCTTATGACAATTCTGATGCGTGACATATCATGTTCCTTGACTTAGTTGTGAGAACAACCTATCCTCTAATGCATACTTTACTACTTCGCGAACCTATGACGCACTCATTTGTTTTTGAATTTCTTCATGACATTTGTCCAACGGATGAAAAAATTGAGGAAATTCTTACTAGCCTTTGCTCGCAACCAGACTATAAACCGCTAGCAAAGTTTGAAATGCTTATGTCCATGTCCTTTGAGCTTAAAGAAGCTATGTCGGACGGGGGCATCATCAACATTGCTGATGGCAAACTTTTCTTGTGTTCACGGAATGGCAATCGCCTTTTCACAGTTTCACCAGATTTGGCGAAACTCGCACTTTGGAAAAAGATGCACAAAACGAGTCGGGAGTACGTTAAAAACTTCCTAGGGGACAATCTCTCCTTAGAAGATTTCCAACTCTAGGCTCTAATGACACGTAAAAAAAGCCTCTGCATATGCGGGGGCTTTTTTACGTCCGCACGCTCCCCCTCAAAAATATGATTGCGTTTCTCCTATGAAGTACTGTATCTTGATGCGCATGATGAAACCTATTTCTTTTTATAGTCTTATTAGTGCAACCTTTATGCTTGTTTCTCTCACGGCATGTGATGATGAGCGAGCAACAAGCTATCCACAAGCGATGGAGCTCAAACGCGCCAAAAGCCGTGGCAAAATTACGGGGGATGGTCTGACGATCTCGGGCGCGCCTGAAGATGAATCAGGGGGCGCATCGCCTATTGGTGTCAATAGCTTTTTATGGCGTGCTACGCTGGATTCTATTGCCTTTTTGCCAATCCTTTCTGCCGATCCTTTTGGGGGCGTGGTATTGACTGATTGGTACGAAGATCCGAATCATGCAGGGGAACGCTATAAGCTCAACATTTTGATCCTTGATAAAGCATTACGTGCGGATGCGCTAAAAGTGAACTTATTCCGTCAAGTACGTTCTGCAACGGGATGGAGCGACACTGCCCCCAATCCAGATGCAGCACGGGCTATTGAAGATGCCATCCTCACACGGGCGCGGGAACTTAAGCTAAAAAGTGGCGGGTAAAGAGCGTACTCTATATTTATCCTTGTCACTCCTGCGAGGGCAGGAGTCCAGCTCTGGAGCCTGCCTTCGCAGGCATGACGCTCCGTGAGGCTTATTCATATAAAACAAAAGCATATATCGCTTCATTATGCACAACTCAGCTTAAAAACGCACACTCATCATTGCCGTCACTCGATGATTATCAAACTCAAAGTTGGTGATATTAGAAGTCACGTCACGATATTCATAGCCCATCGTTGCGGTGATATTATCAAAACTTTTGCCCACGGTAAGCGATCCAGATCGTTCATGATCCTCACGGCTTTTTAAGCTGATACTCGGATCAGAAGCATGAAAATTCATGGCACTATATTCCACACCAGTGCGCGCAAACCAATCATCATCAAATTGTCGCGTATAGCCTACTGACACAATAGTGCGCGTGCTATCCAAAAAATTGCGTTTGGTATCTTCATTGATCACACGCAGATCGGCATCCACCATATCTTTTTGCGTCAATGCATGGGTTGCGCCAATCGCCACACTCTGCATATGTCCATCGCGTATATCAAGGATGCCTGTTTCATCCGTATTGGAGAAGGTGCGCCGTTGTTGTTCGATAAATCCTCGAATTTGTGTCGTATCACTAAGCAGATATTGCGCGGCTATATTGCCCTGCAGGCTTTTTTGAAAGGTGGTATTATCCAACAAAATATGCGTATAGCCCATCCCTAGCTGGACGTTCAACTTATTATCAAGCCCCGTAAAGGTTGGGCCCGTTTGCATATTGACGATACTAAGATTGAGCGGATCATTATGATTATATTCGCTCTTATAAAGGCTTCCCGTGGTACGCCACCCTAGTTCTGCATCATCCAACGGTTGCGTGAGCGGACGATAATCATGGGTTGCCGCCAAGCTACTAAAAATCTGCACATCGGAACGACGGCGGGCATTATTATCCAGCGTAAAATTCAAATCTTGCCCCGCAAAACGTATGGCAATTTGTCCCGAGGTAGGCGCGCTCGCAGGGTTGGTGTCACTATGCATTCCCACAGCAAAACTACCTTGCAAACGATGCGTCTTAAGTTCTTCCTCGCATTTATCCAGCATTGGTTGAATATTTTTGCGCACCGTAGGGGGAACATCCCCTTTAAGGACTTCCTGCAAAAGACGCTGTGCTTCCGAAAAGCGATTCAGATAGATATAAGAGAGCGCGAGATCGAGTTTAATCCTCGGCAGATTCGGATTTTCCTCAAGGATGTCCTCATAGGCTTCTGCTGCTTTAGCGTGGTCTTTGATTGAGGCTGCCAAGGTTGCGTAGAGAAACTGATTATCCAAATTACGCGGGTCTTGACGGCGCAAGGCATCCAATGCCATTAATTGCGCCTGCGGATTATCCGTATGCGGAAATTGCTGCTGAGCATAGCCTACTCCTCCGCTCCCAAAAAGAAGCGAAGTCGCAAGTATCATCCTAGCTTTTACATATGGTTTTCTCATCTTCATTAACCAAACAATGCATCAATGTCCGCTTGGCTCACCCCATGCCCTTTTAATTGCGGTCCTTCCATAAGATGGGCATCAGCACGCTTATCACGCAATGCATCTTCTGATGTCAGTGCCGTACTCGCAACAAGTTCATTATTCGTCCCAAACAAGACGGCAAGACGCGCAATTTTTGTCTCGACTTGTTCAAGAGTTTTCAGCACCTTATTAACGCGCTGTCCTGTAATATCTTGGAACGAACATGCATCATAGATGATATTGGCATGTTGAAACAAGCGTTGTCGAATCAGCTCATTATCCACCTTGCGTGCCGTCGTGATGATGGTATCGGTAGAATCCAAGATGGTATTGGTAGCATTTTCGGTTGCTTCCACCACTGCACTCAATTCATCCCCTGCGGCATTAAAAAATTTCTCATCTTGTTCTTGCGGAACGATGGCAAGAATTTCCTTTTTAGCTTCCGCAATATAGAGTGCCATCTTGCTAATTTCGGTACGCACAAATTCATCAATACGCGGATCGCCCGCATTGACGGAATCAGCGACCTCAAGAAAAATATCCGCTATATCATGAATACTAATCGCCCCCTTTTCTTGAAGCGAACGCACCATACCACGCAACAATGTCTTACCGATATAATCTTGTTTCAAGACCATATTAACCTCCCTATCTCCACAGATTGCGTTACGAGGCACATAGCTCTATCATGCACCACCCATCACAGAGTAGATTACATGACGCTTTCAATTTTTTGCTTCAACGTTTCTGCATTGAACGGCTTCACAATATAATTGCTAACGCCCGCTTGCTTGGCTGCAACCACGTTTTCAGTCTTGCTTTCTGCTGTCACCATAATGAAGGGAATGTTTTTCAGATTATCTTCAGCGCGCACTTTTTGCAAAAGCTCATAGCCCGACATTGGCTCCATGTTCCAATCAGAAATGACAAGCCCATAGGACTTTTCTTTCAGTTTGGTGAACGCCATGCCGCCATCGGTTGCTTCATCGACATTATTAAAACCGATTTGGTTCAACAGATTCTTGATAATACGCAACATTGTTTTGTAATCATCGACAATCAGTACGTTTATATTTTTATCCATTGGCATAGTCTCCTTGAATCTTTTTTTATTTGCTGCATAATGTAATGAAGCACTGAACGTACCTTATGAAATATATTTTAATAGTAAGTTAATATGACGCATAAAAATTCTTTTTCTTCTATAGTTTCTCAAGCGGATCTGGAACGATGTGCGTGGCGGCTCGCACAGCACGCGCAAGCAGGGGATGTCTTTGCCCTAAGTGGTGAGGTTGGGGCGGGGAAGACCACCTTTTCGCAAGCCTTCATTCGCGCATTATGCGGTGAAGCAACGATCGTCACAAGCCCAACTTTTACCCTAGTTCACACCTATATGTCACTAAACGGCAACAGTGTGTGGCATTATGATTTATACCGCATTGAGCATCCGCAGCATATAGTAGAGCTTGCCTTAGAAGATGCTCTATGTGATGGAATCACCCTGATTGAATGGCCGGAAATTATTCTTGATACGCTCCCTGCCCATACGGTGCATATAACATTTGCATTTGATGAAAACTCGGAGTACCGTACCATTCGTTTTGACGGAGATAAGCCATGGACTACAATATTACCCCACCTCTAAATAACACCGATGATGAAGCGTGCAACGCACTACGCAACCGCCAACGTGCCATCAAAGACTTTTTGGATGATGCAGGGCTGGAATCATGCCGCAAAATCCGCATTAGCGGGGATGCCTCCCATCGTCGTTATCAACGCATTTTTGACGATACCCAACGCTTCATGCTGATGGATTCCCCTGTTGATAAAGAACCTGTCCTGCCGTTCATTTCGGTATGCAGTATGCTTCGTGAGCGTGGTTTTTCCGCACCAGAGATTGTCCGTGCCGATATGGAACAAGGCTTCCTCTTGCTTGAAGATTTTGGCAATACGCTTTTTTCTAAATTCTTTCATGAAGCGCCGATTGAAAATGTGGAATTGGTGCAACGTCAGCTCTATTTTGAAGCGGTGAATATTCTCATTGCCCTTGCCAAACAAGGGTTAGAACCACCGTTCGATAGCGAAGAATTACCCCTTTATGATGATGAGATTTTAGAGCGCGAAGTCAATGCTTTTGCTGATTGGTTTTTGCCCGAAATACTCACGGGATCAATCTTAAAAGAAGCGCAACATAGCTGGAAACTTCTGTGGCAGTTCCTCATTGAAACGGCAGATTTAACCCCGCAAGTATTAGTGCATCGTGATTTTCATGTTGATAATTTATGCTGGTTGGATGATCGTCAGGGCTTGAAGCGCGTAGGTTTGTTGGATTTCCAAGATGCAGTGCGCGGGCGTTTTGCCTATGATCTCGTATCACTCCTCAAGGATGCGCGCCGTGATGTGCCAACCAACCTTCAGGCGCAACTCAAGCAACATTATGTGCAGACCTTAGGGCTTGATGGCAGTGCCTTTGCACGTGATTATGCGTTTTATGGCGCACAGCGTAATGCCAAAATCTTGGGCTATTTTGTTCGCCTTTATCGTCGTGATGGCAAACCGCGTTATCTTGCGATGATTGATCGCGTCTGGAACTATTTCCTACAAGATATTCAGCATCCTGCTTTGGATGATGTGCAGCAATGGCTCAACAAATATTTTGATCATGATGCCCGCAGACGTGTGGGTGCAATGGTGAAGTTGGCAATGGAAGAATTATCGTGATCATGGTGGATCAGGCTATTATTCTGGCAGCAGGGCGGGGGCAACGCTTTCGTCCTGTGACGGATACTATCCCCAAGCCGCTTGTCGCTGTTGCGGGCAAACCGCTCATCGATTGGCAAATAGAGATGCTCATTGCGCAAGGCATGAAGCGGATTATCATCAATGGTTGCTATTTGCGCGATCTGTTGTTTGATCATGTACGATCACGCAACTATACGGATGTGGAGATCATTTTTTCAGAAGAAGAAACCGCGTTAGAAACAGGCGGAGGCATCAAACATGCCCTGCCTCTTATGGGTGACGCGCCTTTTTTTTCGATTAATTCCGATGTCATCATGTTCCCAACAGATCATCCACGGCTTTTGCATCAACTCGCTAATGCCTTAGAAAAACAACCCAACGCCGACATCATCTTATTGCTGCATCCCTGCCTCGCATCTAAGGGTATTCACGGCACGGGGGATTTTTTCTGCAATGAACATGGGCATCTTTGGCGCAAAGGCACGCATATGAACGCGCCTTATTGGTTTACGGGTGTGCAGCTCGTCCGCCCAAGCGCGTTTGATGGGATTGAAGAATCCGTCTTTTCCATGAATCTTATCTATGATCGCGTGCTTGCTCCTACTCGTTCACCTCAAACGGCGGAGCGATTATTGGGTATCATCAATCAAACAGGCGGAATCATGCTGCATGTTGGCGATGTTGAGGGTCATGCAGCGGTGGAAGCGTGGCTTCACCAGCAAAGCAACCTAACCTGAGCTTTGGATAAGAATCGATGTATCCTTTTGTTTTTATTTGCTTATTACTTTTGTTCGTCACTCCTGCGTAGGCAGGAGTCCAGTCAAAAGCGTTGCTCTGGATGCCTGCCTTCGCAGGCATGACGAGTTTCTGGCTTTATTTATATAAAACAACTATTTATAATTCTTCTTATCCAAAACTGAGGTCAACCTACATACATAGTCTTTTAATGCATTTTTAAGGCTAATAGGTGATACTCGCGTCTGTGATTATTGTGGAGCAGCTTTTATGTCGCGTAGATCTTCCGTGTATTGTTCCCTATTGTCCGTTAGTACCATCCTAGCAAGCGCATCACTATCCTATGCCAGTGCTACAAAAATTGGTATTATTGCCGCAGCGGATAGCACCGTGAACATTGTCAGCGCGTCAGGAGAACAACGCGTTGTAAAGATCGGCGATCCTATCTTTGCACAAGATCGCATCATCACCGATGCCTCAGGGAAAGCCCAACTTGTCTTTGCAGATCGCACCACCATCACGGTGAATGAAGGGGCAGAATTGCTCATTGATAAATTTGTCTATGATCCACAGGCGCACAAAGGCGTGATGAATGTTTCCGCAGTCAAAGGGGCATTTCGCTTTATTGGTGGCGCGCTCTCGAAACAAAATCCCATCGAATTACGCACACCCGTATCAACCATAGGCATCCGTGGCGGGATAGGGGATGCGATTATCCAGCCTAATGGCGAAACACGCGCCCTATTTCATTTTGGTGAACAAATGACCATGACGAATCAACAAGGGGATGCGCTACAAATCACCACAAGCGGGACAGGAGCAAGCCTTGCCACAGGCGATGCACAACCACAAATGCTCACGCCCGCACAAGTGCAGCAGACCATGCAAATAGCTTCCCCCTCATGGAACGGTGGCGGAGTTGCAACAACTCCCACCGAGCAGAGCATTACACCTGCACTCAACGCGATCGAATCCGAGCAACAAACCCCTATACCTAGCGACTCATCTCCCTCCCCCGCTCCCACCAGTAGTGCAGCCCCCTCTTTTACCGAGGCATCCACCTTTGAGGGATGGGAAAGCCAAGAATCCGCCCCTATAGTCATGATCGATGATGCGAATGCATCCGTCATCGGCATAGATACCCCCATGGATGCCTCTATTGCAGGGATGGATCGTCCGATAGGAGCGCAAGAACAGCAAATTGCAGTGCAGCAAGCGGCAACTGAAAATCCCGAACTATTGCAAGCGATTGTCACCCAAGAAGCATTTGACCGAGCGCGCCCATTCATAGAGCCACCTATTGTGGAAAATGACCCGCCACCACCGCCCATTGCTGAAGCTGAAAATGACCCGCCGCCACCAGCACCACCGCCTCCCCCCATTGCTGAAAATGTTCCACCGCCACCACCACCACCCGCGCCAATTATAGCACAAGCAGAGCCTTCCATTTCTGGTTGGTATGCCTCGCAACGAGCTTTTTCTACGGGCGGAACGTTCTTCACTCTTGATCAAGGCATTGTGGCAGATGTCACTTCAACACCCACAAGCTACCGCGTCATGTTGGATAGCAACGCAACCATTCCAAACCGCGAAATACGCGTACCAAAACTTACCCAAACAGGCTCTAATGCCCCCGTCAGTCGTACCGTGACCGCAGATGGAATAGAGGAAACACGCACCATACGTGGTTTTAAGTCACGTGGCGGGGCTTTTTCCTATTATGACATCACCAGAAGCGGGGATGATACAGTTGATGATAAAAAACTGCATCTTACCATGGGAACGGATATTTTTAGCCATGGTGTGAGTGGTACTACAGCCTACAGCCAAGCAGCCATCGCTTCCAGAACCGCAACAACAGCAACGAATCCGCTTCATGGCGCACATACCAACGGCATTGTGATGTATGATTTCCTAAACGCACTGGATATGAGTTCCGTAACTGGAGGCATGGCAACCTATGGGATGCATGAAGGGCTTCATAGCCCCTATGCTGCCCCCTTTGGTATGGCAGTGGATTGGAGCGAAGGCAAAATAGTCACAGGTGCGATGCAATGGCATACGGGCGGTTCTACTGCCTATGCGATTGGAGGACATGCACAAGCAGCCAATGCGCCCCATTCATATCTCATGGCAGGGCGACAAATGCATTATGCTCAACCAACAAATGTAACATCAGGCGGGTTTAATTCCCTTGCCGTCTTTGGGGTGGATAATATGTATAACACCCCAAACGGCATGGTAGAAGCCTTAACAATGGAGAGCAGATCGCCTAACTTTATGCACAATTTCACTGGAGAAACTCCTTTGTCAAATGCGCTCGATCCTGTCACGAGCTTTGCATCACTGCGCACAACCGCCGCCTCTGTCAAAATAGGCAGCATCGCAACTAATGTCGCGCTCACCCGTCAGATGCAAGCACCGCGCCCCGCTGGATTACAAGAAGGTTTTGCTGCAGGGGTGATAATGCGTCACGATGGCACAAATTATGTTCCCAAAATCGTTGCCAGCGATCCCACATTTGGTGTTAGCGATGTCAGTATGTCTGATGTTAGTGACCATAAAGAGGCATTCATCAGGGTCTATGATACCATCTATGATCCAACCGCAACAAACATCCTAGACTATGATCAGAACAATTTTTCCTACTCTTATTTCGAAGAAGCAAATGGCATGGGGGCTTATATCAATGATCAGCTCTATATGCTACAAAACAGAGATGCATTCAATTTTCATCATACCTCAGGCACGATATTTACCAATGTAGCCAATGGCATGATCATGAGTGCGGCATTTGATCCGCAAAGGCGCGCCACCATTCCTACCGATTATCAATGTACGGATTGCGAATTTGTGCATTGGGGTGTTTGGGCAGGTGAAGCAGGGCGTAGCAGCAATCCCACCACAATGCCACAAGATCATGCGGCGATGATTCCTTTTATGATGGGGCAGCGCATCACCAGCGCGTCCGCCTTACCCCTCAATGTCACCGCAACCTATAAAGGCGAAGCCTATGCCACGATTATTCCCGCCTCACAACTCCCCCGCAACATCTCAGGAACAATACTCGTAACCGCTAACTTAAATGGTGCAGACACCGCCATTACATCACTGAATCTCAATTTCGGCACGGTAGAAAACGCCCCCCTAAATATGGAAAAAGAGTCTCCTTCAGGACTCTCGATTGCACCTTTTAATTCACAATATACCACTACCCTTGCAAAAACTGGTGGCAATACCACAACTTCAGATGATATAGCAGGACACATTAGCGGCGCATTTTATGGTTCGCAAGGGCAAGAAATTGGTGGCAATTATTTCTTTAGACGTGGCGATGGACTCACGGGAGCGGGCATCTATCTTGGTAAACAACGTCCTTAGGACACCCACACAATGTGTCATGCCTGCGTAGGCAGGCATCCAGAGCAACGCGTTTGACTGGACTCCTACCTTACGCCAAGAGTGACGAAACGCCATTTGCAGACCATAAGAAGGAGATTCGTGGTAGATTCTAATGCACGGTATGCGTGCTATGCAACATACTAGCGCGATAATGTTGTTGCGCGTCATGCATCATGCGCCCCATCACTTCATGTTCTTGTTGGATCAATGCAATCAATAATTCCCGCAGCGCGTTATCGACGGCTTGCAAATGCGCGATCACCGCATGAGAATGACGCGAGATACGCTCTAAATCCCCTTCCGGTTCGCTCATGGCAGGAGCAGACATATCCGCAAAGCCTGCGCCTGCATAACGAATCATTTTTTGATTGGTTCGATGTTCTTCCACCGTCACCGCACTGATCAGGCACGCGGCAAGAATACGCGGGCAGAGCGATGCTGCCTCCTGCATATCGGTGATTGCACCATCTTCAGGTGCGCCCCCACTCAGTTCGGCAATCATATGCCCAAGAATACGCAAGAACATTTCCCCTGCTTCCTGCAGATGTGGATTATGCATCATGATGCCACTCCATAAATCAGGCGATGACCCCGCAAGACGTAGAAATTGCATAAAGGCTGCATCGGGATGCACCTTATCCAGCATCGCATTCGCCACGGCATACGCGACCAACTGCGGTAAATGCGAAACAAAAGCATAAACCCGATCATGTTCTTCTGCACTCATGCTATGCACTTCTGCCACTCCCATTGCTTCCCACAGATAATGGGCAAGCGCAAGGGCGCGTGCATCGGTTGCTTGCGTTGGCGTGAGAATCACGCGCTTATGGTGAAATAATCCAGCATCACTATGGCGCGCACCTGCAAGATGACTTCCTGCAATCGGGTGTGCTGGCACATAGTTCGTGAATGACCCAAAGCAACTTTGCGCATAGCATTTGATCGATCCCACATCCATAATAAGCTGCACTGGATCAAGATTCATCGCGTGCATGTGCTGTGCAAGTTGCTGCCAATGGGCGGGCGGTGTGGCAATCATGAGAATATCAGGATGATGCATCAACAACGCATCAAGATCGCTGCATATTGCATCCGCGATTTCCTCATGCTGCAACCATTCCAACGTCTCAGGATCAGCATCATAGGCGATGATATACATTGCCTCATCACTTGCTTTCAAGGCACGCGCACAGGATGCGCCGATCAACCCCGCCCCAATAATCCCTATGCGTAACGCTGTCATGCCTGCAACTCCTTCCATACTGCAAGAACGCGCTGATTTTCTTCTTCCGTTCCCATCGTGATACGTATGCAGGTTGGCAGATAATAGGCTTCCACATCCCGCACATAAATATGGTGTTGTTCTAACCCTGCCATCAGGCGCACCGCTTCTTCACGCGTTCCCACATCAGCCAAAACAAAATTGCCTTGTGAATCTTCCACATGCACCCCAAGCGCACGTAGCTCTTTTGTCATGAAAGCACGTTGGTGCAGCATAAGCCCGCGTTGTTGGTGCAGATATTCTTGATCGCGCAACGCTGCCAAACCAACAATTTGCGCTACGCCATTCACATTGAACGGGCTACGCACACGATGAATCGCCTCAATAATAGACGCATCTGCACACATCCAGCCAAGGCGCAAAGCCGGCAATCCATATAATTTTGAAAAGGTTCGCAACACCACCACATTCGGCATTGAAAGAGCTTGCGCCATACCATCTTCATAATCCGCAGCATCCACACATTCCGTATACGCGCCATCAAGTGCCAAGATAATATGCTGAGGCAGATGCGCCCGCAACCTTTTAACTTCTGTAGCGGGAAGATATGTTCCCGTTGGATTATTCGGATTAGCAAGAAACACAATCTTCGTGCGCTCATTCACCGCAGCAAGCAAGGCATCAACATCGGCACGGCGATTCACTTCCTTTGCGGTCACGGGCGTTGCCCCTGCTGCAAGCGTATAGATGCGATACATCAAAAACGCATGTTCAGGGAACAATATCTCATCCCCTGCCCCCGCATAGGCATGAATCAGCAAACCTATCAATTCATCCGATCCTGCCCCGCACACATAATGATCAGGCGTACCGCCATGCATCTGTACCAGTTCTTCACGCAACGCAACACAACTACTTTCGGCATAACGATGCAATGATCCCGCAGCCGTGCGAAACGCCTCTAATGCTTTAGGGCTAGGGCCATACGCATTCTCATTGGAGGAGAGCTTGATAGGCGCAACATCAGGGTGACGCGCCGTCTTGCCCGCTTTATACGGCTTAATCGCGGCAAGATAAGGTTTTGCTGTGGGGAGGGAATTCGTCATACTATCATCACCAAAAAGTTAAAGGGCGCACGGTAGGGCATATGCGCCAATAAAAAGCGCGTGCTTCTGGGGGGGGATTAAAGGTTGTTCCACACAATGAAACCCCCTTTGTTCAAACACAGTGCGCGTTTCATAATCATAGAATAAGGACATATCCTCTCCTGTTGGCTCTGCCTCAATATGCCCAAGTGCCAAATGCGATGGGCGCGCACCTACAAAAGGCAAGCACGCAAACACGCGCATAGGGTCAGGCATTAATTGCCACCATGAGGCATCCAGCACATACGGCACAATCGCAATACAATGCGGGTTTTTCTCAAGTTGCTGAAAAAATTCTTGTTCACTGGGCGCGGATTGATGCGGCACTTCAGGGCCAAAATATTGCGCTGCCACATGATTACCTTCGGCATCATCGGCAAAAGTGAGGGTAGAAAGCGGCGATTCAATCGCAGTGGAGCTGCCAATAATAATCCGCCATATCGCAGCAATAGACGCACGCGGAAACGCCCCTTGGCTTTTATCCAGCAAGGCGCGCACCATCATTGCTTCTCGGGCAGGGCGAATATAGCTCCCCTGCAGTTGATACTTGGATTTCAACCGCCCCACTTGCGCCACATACTCGCAACGCTCATTCAGCAAGGCAATCAGCTTGTCATCAATCGCATCAATCGCACGGCGATGTTGGGTAAGTTCAGTGTAAAAATCATGCTCTATCGTCATGCAATGAACATATACCAGCAACGCTCGATATGCCACAACAAAAAAGCACTCTATTACCCTTGACGCGCCTTAAAACGCGGATTCACTTTATTGATCACATAAATGCGACCTTTACGACGAACCACACGGCAATTTTTATCGCGTGCCTTCGCACATTTCAATGAGCTTAATACTTTCATGTCACTTCTCGTACACTATTAATGAATAATAAACAAACACCATAGATTCACACCAACCACTTTGTCAAGAAAAAACTGCAAATCCTTTGCGCTTCGCTATCACGCACTATAAATTTCGTCACTCTTGGCGCAAGGCAGGAGTCCAGAATAACCCTTGATCGCTGGATACCCACTGTAACATAAGCAGCAATCCCAACGTGTTCACGCAATCTAATCGTGAATCTTTTGATTGCACTCATAGAGTGATGCGCCTATAAACTAGGGCATGTCTGACCCTATCCCCACTGACGATCTTATTGCCCTATGTCGCGCCCATGATTATGAGCGTTATGTATGCAGCCTTTTTGCACCAAAGGCGCATCGCATTGCCTTATGGTCTATCCTTGCGCTTGGCTATGAATGGTCGCGCATTCCTGCCACGGTGCAGGAAGAAATGATCGCACTGGTGAAACTCAAATGGTGGCAAGAACAATGCCATAATGTTGCGGATGGATCAGCAAGCCATGCATCACTCCCGCCTTTGCTCGTTCGCCTTGTGCCATCTCTGCAACGATCGCCCCAACTCATCCATGCGATGGATGCGATGCTTGATGCCCTTGCCACCCACAGCAGCGACGGCGCAACCCTAGAGACGGTATGCGATACCATGCGCGCTTTATACTGCATGTGCGCCCATACGCTGGAGCAATCGCCATCGGAAGAAGCCTACAGCACCCTTGGTTATGCCTATGGTATCATTGCCTATATACGTAGCACACGCAATCACGAAAGCATAGCGACGATGCTCCCCATCTTAGATACCGCCTGCACTGCCATGATACGCCCCTATGATCCCTTCGGCAAACGCCTCTACCGTTTGAACCATTTGTGGCAAAGGCGCATTCATCGCGCTGCAAGGCGTTCATCTTATGAGTCAATGCATCTGATTCCCTTGCTTGCCTTGAGATTATTATAGTAGAGTAGCGTGTGTTATTTTTATCATTTTTTTTACAAGGCTAGACGATCATGCCCTATTTTGAAGTACAGTGCGATGGCTTAATTGGTCCTACCCACAATTATGCAGGGCTGAGTTTTGGCAATGTTGCCTCCGCGAAAAACGCCCAAGGCATTGCCTATCCACGCCAAGCGGCATTGCAGGGTATTGCCAAAATGCGTTTTGTCGCAGGTTTAGGAATCAAACAACTCATTGCGCCCCCGCCACTGCGCCCCAATCTTGCGATGCTTGCTGATTTTGGCTTATCCTATGATACTGATATTGCTGCAACATTGGATCATCCTTTGCATCGTGGTGTGGTGCGCGCTGCGGCTTCTGCCTCAACCATGTGGACAGCGAATGCCGCCATGGTAAGCCCCGCCCCTGATTGCACAGATGGCGCACTACATATCACTATTGCTAACCTCGCCAGTGCCTTGCACCGTTCGCAAGAGGCGCAGGAGCGATTAGCGTTGTTCCGCATCATGTTTGGTGATGTGGCAAACATACACGTCCCCCTTCCCTCCTGCACACCCTTTACGGATGAAGGAGCGGCTAATCATATGCGCTTATGCTCTGCCCACCATCATGCAGGCGTTGAAATCTTCGTCTATGGCAGGGATGATGGCGGTGTTGCGCCCGCACGTTACCCCGCACGTCAAACCCGCAAAGCGTGTGAGGCGATTATCGCACTGCATCATCTCCCTGAAGAACGCACCCTACTTGTGCAGCAACACCCTGATGCCATTGATGCAGGCGTTTTCCATAATGATGTCATTGCCATGAGCAATGAAACTGTGCTGATCTATCATGAGCAAAGTTTTTTGCACGAAGATGCCTTTTTAAGTGAATTGCACCAAAAAGCAGAATTCCCCCTTTGCCTCATTCGCATCAGCGAGGATGAGATGCCCATCCGTGATGCCGTCGAAAGCTATTTTTATAATTCCCAATTACTCAGTGTTGGGGCGGGGCGCATGGTGATTGTTGCGCCAACAGAAACGCGGGATAACCACGCAGCAAACGCAGCTATGCAGCGTATCATTGCAGATAAGAGCAACCCCATCGATGCCGTCCATTATCTGGATGTTCGGGAAAGTATGCGCAATGGTGGCGGGCCTGCCTGTTTACGCCTACGCCTTGTCATGGAAGAATCAGCATGGCGGAATGTTCCCGCATGTTTTCATGCTATGCCTGAGCAACTAGCGCGCTTAGAGGATATGATCGCACGCCATTACCCCGAAGAATTACCTCCCGAAGCAGTGCATCGTGCGCATTTTGCCACAGATATGCACGCTATCTATCAAAAGATAGTCGAGCTATTCCCGCCATTGGCAAAAATATCACATAGTTATTTATAAAATATAGGGAACATTTTGCGTTTTTTCTTTACCTTCTTCTGTAAATTATGATATACTATAGTATCAATACTTGTGTTTGCAACTTGTGTTTGCACTGTGGGGTGCGCGTATGATATTCTCCTTAAGATATTTGTCCAAGATCAGAAAAAATGAACATGGTGTCACTGCCATAGAATTTGCATTGATTGCACCTGTTCTCTTTCTTATTACTATGGGCGTGATAGAATTCGGGATCATCCTTTTTGTTTCAACAACCCTTGAAGCTGCGGTGAACGATGCCGCACGTCAGGGAACGACGGGGAATGCCTATGAGGATCGTCAAAGCGCACGTAACGGTGCTACAGCCCCCAAAATGTCTCGGGAGGACTATATTCGAGCAGAGATCCTACGCATAGGAGGCACCGCCGTTAATCCAAGCAAGATCAATATTAGCTGCACTAATTTAGGCGACAGCTTTGGTAATGTGACGCAACGAACCTCGGGAAATTTCCAATGTGGCGATGCCCCAACCGACAATCGAGTATCATGCGCCGACAGCCAACTAGGGCAAGCAGGAACGCAAACGGCTATTCTCTATACGGCAACCGTATGTTGGGAACTATTCACGCCTCTTATTGGTAATTTCTTTCCTAATAACACCTACCCCATTCGCGCAACGATGCTTGTACAAAATGAAGGCACACGTAACATACCGGGTAACGGTCGATAGCTTTAGAAACCGCCCTACTACTCAATACATGCATAATTTTTTTCAGGACGAAAATTTATGACCTACACAACTAAAAAAACTTCATCACGGCGTTTCTTACGCGATAATTCAGCAGTCGCGGCCGTTGAGTTTGCAATCATTGCCCCGTTTTTATTGCTTCTTTTAGTAGGGCTAATAGAATTGGGAAATTTTATCATGTTCAATCAAAAACTTGATAAAGCAACGTCGCAAATAGGTAACTTCGTTTCTATGGCGAAGACTCCGAAGGAGTTTGATCAACAGCAAGTACAGCAGTTGATGAACACGTTCGCTACTCTGATGTCACCTTATAATGTGGATACCACGGGGAGCGGGGGCAATGGCGGGATGATTGTCAGTATTGTTGGGCAGAATCCTAACCGTGATGCGATGATCATCCAACGACAATATCGCGCAGGTGGCGCAGCCAATTCCGAGATAGGAACAGAAGGCAGCACCGTCAGCGCAGCGCAATTAGGGAGCATTGTCATGCGTCCTAATGATGTGATCATCGTCACGGAAACAATGATGTCGCACAGCAATCTCACAGGACCATTACTGCCAAATCTCTCAGGACTTTTTGGTGGGACTTCTGGTGCTACCGCTACCATGGATAATAGCTTCAACCGCAGAACGGCATTCCACCGCTTCCGTTTTGATGGCGAATTTGAAAAAATCGAAGTGATACCATCGCAACCCGGAACTGAGCCTCCCGTGTGTGGCTATTATCGTGACATAGAGGATAGCAAAGGTCCTACTGCACAAGGCACGAGTATGGATGCCCGCGATTATGACAAAGGCAGTCAATTTGCTGATCCTGCTACAGAGGGATTCAACCCTAATGAGGATTGGGAACCTTCACGTGTACTCACACGGGATATTCCCTCAGTCAATAATGATCGCGATGAGCCTAGCCCATGCGTATGCTATACCGCCGAATTAGGTCGTCATCCTGCTTTGGAGCAAAAACTATGGACGTGCAACACGCGATTAATTGCTGAAGGATGCCCGAAACATCCAACCATTTGTTGCCCGCAAGCAAACGGCACATATATTCGTCAAAATTGTAACGCCTGTGTTGATGAAACGGACACATGGAGACGTCCACATCGTTTCCCTGCACGACCGTCCGACACGTTCCACCGCGATAATATGGAATGGCTGCTGAACTGCACGAACCGTCCGATTCCACCGCCGCCACGGCCAACACCTCCAGCACCACCGCCGCAGCCGGCACCTCCGCCGATGCCAGTACCGCAGCCGGAACCCGTTCCATGGCCATGGCCAGCACCACAGCCGGAACCCGTTCCATGGCCATGGTCACCACCATTTGAAGGGCCAAGGCCAGCACCGTCGCCGGTATTTGAACAACCGCCGCAGCCACAGCCAATGCCGATACCGGACTTTACGCCACCACCGATACCGCAGCCGGCACCAATTCCGCAGCCAGCACCAATACCGGTGCCGCGGAATCCAACAGGAGGCTGATGGTGTACTCAACTCTAGGCGTGACGATCATTCGCTCACGCCTAGACCTTCCTACCCTACTAACTATGCACTCACTCTTTAGTATGAGCACCTCATTATGAAGTTCATCCCCACTACCTTACGCACACACACACTCGGCAAACATACCCTATCTTCTTTTCTACGGGCAGATGAGGGAGCGATATTGCCTTTCATTGGCATTACGCTTGTCACCATGCTTATTATTGCAGGCCTCGCTATTGATATGGGGCGCGTCTATTTGGTACGCTATAAAACCCTTGCGGCACTGGATGCAGCATTGCTCGGAGCAGCGGATGTCGCAACACCCAAAAAATGGCGGGACAATCCTGAAGAAATAAGAACAAGAGCGCGCCAATTTTTTCGGGCAAATTTTCCTGATAATTATCTCAACACCACCGTCAGAGATGAAGACATCAACATTAATTATGACCAAGTAACAGGGCAAACTACAGGCACTATCACCCTCAATATTCCGCTTATCTTTTCAGGAATCTATCGGTTGGGTGGCATGAACACAGGCACAACGATTGAAGCTCCCTTAGAATCGCAAGTGCAACGTAGCGCAGGTGCGGCTTTAGAGATGGCGATTGCCTTGGATTATTCCTTCTCTATGTGTTTTAAGGAAAATACAGGGCGCGCATGGGGCAATAAATTTGTTGTTGACGAATCATGCCCAAAATTTCGTAATGTCGATAGATCGGTACGCAAATTAGTTGAAACGATCCAAAATTCTGTGGGTTCTGCTACTGTAAATAATGCACTCCAAGCCCGTTTTTCTATCATCCCCTTTACGCATACGGTGAATATTAATGGCAACAATGCAAACCAACTTTATTGTTATCCTGACAATATCGGCAAATTACCCATTGCACGCGGTCTTACCGCCAATGAAGATCTCATAGCACAATATCTCAATGCCGCATTCCCTACTGGATCTCGCGTACTTCCTGATGAGGGTGGCACCAATTCCGCCATGGGCTTTTGGTGGGCATGGTCGGCGTTGCGCCCTGATAGCGTCAACAGATTTGTGGGGGCATCCGCACATGAGGGGGGCTATGTTCCCGGAGATGAGGAGGATGTTGAAGAAGTTAGGGTTCAAAAAGCCATCCTCTTACTTACCGATGGCTTAAACGAATATCCCAATTTCCGCTGCCCTGAAAATGGTAACACTGATGATATAGCATTGACAACATCCAATGATGCGTTTCACCCTGATATACGCGCCAATGCACGGCTTGCGCAAATGGCGCAGCAAGCAAAGGGCGAGGGCATACGCGTCATTCTTGTGGCATTCAATGTTCCACCTCAATCAGAAATTAGTCAGATATTACGATCAGCCGCTAGCCCTAATTCATACTTTCTCGCGGAAGATGCCGATCAGTTAGAAGCAGCCTTTGAGGAAATTGCACGCCAATTAGTTGATTTGAGTATCACAAAATAACAGTGATCTGGCATTAATGTGACGCAATGGGTTGGCATCCTCAACATTACCCCTGATTCCTTTTCTGATGGCGGGGTCTATGTGAATGCATCAAGCATCTTCTCCCACCTCGAGCAGATGCTGATCGATGGGGCTACAATCTGTGACATTGGGGCGGAATCAACCCGCCCTCATGCCACCCCCATCACAGCCGAAGAAGAATGGCAACGTCTATCTCCCTATCTTGCCACAATTATCGCTACCGTACATGCGGCGGGGGGGCAGGTAAGCCTTGATACACGTCATGGCGCAACCGCCAAACGCGCCATTGATTTAGGGGTGGATTGGATCAATGATGTATCGGGCGCAACCTGCCCTGAACTAATCCGCGCAGTTGCCAATGCATTACATATTCGTTATATATTGATGCACAGCCTTGGCATTCCCGCGAGTCCAACGCAGCTTCTTCCTGATGATACGAACCTACGCAACGCCCTTGATGTTTTTTTCATCCAACGCCTCCGTTGGTTAGAATCGCAAGGAATTGGGCGTGATCGGGTCATCCTCGATGTTGGCTTAGGCTTTGGCAAAAGTAAAAAGCAGTCGCTAGAACTTTTGTGGGATATGCCCTATTTCAAGCATTTTGGGCTTCCGCTTTTGGTAGGGCATTCGCGCAAATCCATGTTCTCCCTATGCACCCCAGAACGCTCAGAGCATGATGCGCTAACATTACTAGGGTCTAGCTATTTAATTCATCATCATATTGATTATTTACGCGTGCATAATATTGCAAGACATGCTACATTATCCACGGAATTATCCACACGGGCTGTGCATAAAAGGTAAACTATTTTACTCTATAGTGCTTTTAGCACCAGCCCTATGGACAAGCACTTCGGAGGCACTGTGATTTATCGATTTTCTTCAAAGAAGAAACACCCCACCCCTAAGACAGAAGTGAAGCCTGCTGTCTCGTGGATTCGCACAAAAAATCCTGTGCATCCAACACAATCGATCGCATCACACGCCTATACTCCTGAGGATCTGATTGGGGTCTTGCTGCAAGGACGCTACGTATTGGTGGTAGATCATCGCTATATCATCCAGCATTTATGCAGTGCGTCACTAGAATGCCTGCCGATTGATCCTCAAGAAATTGGTTTATTATGTTTTTCTGATTTGTTACATATAAGCCACAAGGATTATTTCTCCTTGCATGAATCGGATAAGGTGCAACAAAAGCAACTATTAGTCCGCCATCGCAACGGCACGTACCACTGGTACAGCATCCGCCATCACCCCTGTGATCGTGGCACTATGCTGATTCTTGAACCTGCGGATGAACGTGTAGCGCGTGAACGTTCCACCCACAAAGCACAGATTGAAGCAGAGCATAGCAAGCGTGAACGCGGTGAATTTTTGCGTCATATGAGCCATGAAATCAGAACACCCCTCAATGCGATGATGGGCTTTACGACCATGATGCAGGATGGCATCTTCGGATCATTAAACCATCCTATGTATGAAGAATATGTGCGCCTCATCATGAAAAGTGGCAATCAATTACTTGATAAAATCAATGACTTAATGGATCTTTCTGCCATTGGTATGGAACCCGTATCCCTGCATTATGATCGCATCGTCGCGCATGAATGGACGCAGTCGTGCCTTGAAGATGTGCAGAAAGTGGCTATTGTGCGTGGCATTGCCTTGCACCTGCACCATGCTCGCCCTGCCGTTGGTCTGCATATTGATACACGCTTATTACGCAAAGCACTGTGCTATATTGTCCATAATGCCCTAGAATATAATCATCAAGGGGGTGTAGTAGAACTCCATGCGGGGCTTGATCTTGCGGGATGTTATGTCATCACGGTGCGCGATCATGGCTTTGGGATTTCACAAACACAACTAAGTGCCATCAACCACGCGCTCGCGGATAGCATTCATCTCTATGGCAATGTCGAATCTTACCGCCCTATTGGTCTTGGCTTGACGCTCGCCAAGGAATATATCCATGCGCATGGGGGTGACATCACGATTGAAAGCACCCTTGGGGAAGGCACATGCGTTACCATCAAATTACCGCATGAACGCGTTGTTTTGCTCACCCCTGCGATGCACTCCCCGCCCATTCGCAAAAATCGACTTTATGAACCTATGCCCAGTGCTAATGATGCGTAATCCACGAAGGAGCAGCTTTTATGTCTATCCCCATTTATTTATTAGAACGCAATGATTGGCACACCCATGTTGAAGCTATCGGAGGCGCACCGTTGTTGCAATGGGCTTCGATGTGCGGTCTTGGTGAAAAACATCGTTCATCTACGCTCATCTATCCTGATGCAGAAGGCAATATCGCGCTGGTGATTCTCTTGTGCGATACACCGCTCAATCTTTGGTCATGCGCCAACTTGGCAACTGATTTACCTCAAGGAACGTACCGCTTGGTGTGCAAATATCTTTCTGAAATCATTGAAGAAGATGTGAAATGCGAATTAGCATTAGGCTGGAAGTTACAGCAATATCATTTTGGACGCTACAAAGCACGCACTTACGCCCTACCCGAATTAGAGATGAGTGATTGCATCAAACAGCATATCACCCCCTTTGTTCAAGCTATCACCACGGCGCGTGATTTGATCAACACCCCGCCAGCGGATATGGGGCCAGAAGAACTTGCGGATGCAGCGCATACCATCGCCAAAACCTACCATGCGAAATATCATTGCATTGAGGGCAAAAAAATAGCAAGCGACTATCCCGCGATTCATGCCGTAGGCAAAGGATCGCCTCGCGCACCACGGTTAATCGAGCTACGTTGGGGGCAGAAAACCGCTCCTTTAGTAACGCTCATTGGTAAAGGCGTATGTTTTGATACGGGCGGCTTAGATATTAAATCCGCAAGTGGCATGTTGCTCATGAAAAAAGATATGGGGGGCGCGGCGGTTGTCTTGGGGCTTGCCAAATTGATTATGGCACACGGAATGCCGATTCAATTACGCGTCCTGATCCCCGCTGTAGAAAATTCAGTAGATGGCGAGTCTTTCCGTCCGTCTGACATCATCCGTATGCGCAAAGGTATCAGTATCGAAATTGGCAATACTGATGCTGAAGGTCGTTTGATTCTTGCGGATGCTATCACGGATGCATGTGAAGAACATCCCGAATTAATCATTGATTGCGCCACCCTCACAGGGGCAGCGCGTGTTGCATTGGGTACGGATATTCCTGCCCTATTCACCAATAATGATACTATCGCGCAGGAACTCATGCGCATAGGCAAAGAACATCATGATATGGTCTGGCATCTTCCCTTATATGAGGGCTACGCCGATCAGATTTCCAGCCCGATTGCTGATGGGAATAATGTTAGCACCAGTGCCTTTGGTGGAGCGATTACCGCTGCCTTATTCTTGAAACAGTTTGTCACCCCCACGATTGATTGGGTGCATCTGGATATGATGGCATGGAACGTCAAAGCCCGTGCGGGTCGTCCGCTAGGTGGGGAGGCGATGGGGCTACGCACGCTCTTTTATTGGTTGCAACAACGTTATCCGCACCGTCCGATTGCATGATCGAGGATAAAAAACCACTTTGTACATGGCTGCATTACTGCACCGAACTCGTGCGTCACATTCCGCACGAATTTACCTTGCGACAATGGTGCATTCTCCTTTATATCTATCTTGAACGAGAAACGCATACGGTACGCTCACTCGCAGCGACGTTTGGGATTCCCAAACCAGCAGTAACACGATCTCTTGATGCCTTAGCGCGACGCGGCTTAGTCAAACGTGTCCGCGATGAAAAGGATAAAAGAATAATTTTTGTTATGCGAACCATGGCAGGTATAGCGTTTCTAAACCAATGTCATGATATAATGGATGTTGACGAGAAACAAAAGAAGGAACTATGTCTATGATACCTAAGGAACTTTATTACATTCACTATGAGCATGGCTTTTTAGGTCCGCTTGATTTCTTAGGAATCATTCGCAAAGTCCGCAATGGCACATTAGAAAAAAATCATATGCTACGGCGTGAAGAGGAGGAAAACCCTCGTCCCGCCTACCAACATCCAGAACTTTATGACGTGCTGATGGAGCAAGAGCGCGCCCAATTTGATCAATCCAATGCCCAATCTGAGGATGATGACATTGCATTCATTCCCCTGCTAAAATCAGGATTTGCGATGGTCAAAGAAGATCAAACAGGGATGATGGTTGCAGGACTCTTCTTACTTTCCAGCATATTGGGTGCTGGTGCTATTTCTTTTGCCTTGCCCGATATTTTATCCGCCATTGTTGCCCCAACTTTTGCCGTCTTTTGTTTTTTGGTCTGTATGGCAACTATGCTGCGCATCTCACGCGTGCAATTATTATCTTTAAGTTTTTTCCGCGATATTTTTCGCCGTCACGGGGTCGCATTGCTTGGCATCTCCGCCCCCATTGGCTTATTAGTAGGAACGCTCCCATGGGCGCTCAGCCAATTTATTGGGCAAGGCGCGTGGGTTTTCAGCCTATTTCTTAGCGTGGTTATCTTATCCTACAGCGTGTTCCTTTGCTTATTTATCACGGATCGGGAATTACCGCTAAAACTCGCATTCAAACATAATCATCAAGCCATGGCATCTTTGGGTATGAGTACTTACGCACTCATTTTAGGCATGTTTGTGATGGTTGTTTTGTCCTTGCCCATGATTGTGATACCGCTGCTTGCCTTGCCTGTTGTGCTGCAATCACTGTGCATTGTTTATGATCAATCATTTGCTTTTTATGAAAAATCCTAATGTTGGCACATACTCCTCTCATTGAAATCACCCCACCTGATTATGATGTGGTTGTAGATATACGCTACGCCACCGCACATAATTTCACCAACAAAGCGGTCTATGCGCGCCCTGCATGTTTTCTGCATCCCGATGCCGCAACATGTGTGCGCCGTGCCATTGCTTATGCTGCGGATTTCGGTATGCGCCTCAAGATATTCGATGCCTACCGCCCTCCAGAAGCGCAATGGGTGCTATGGAATCATACGCCCGATCCTAATTTTCTTGCTGATCCTGCCAAGGGTTCGCCCCATTCACGCGGGGTTGCCGTTGATCTCACGCTGCTTGATGCGCAGGGGCATGAAGTGGATATGGGGACGGCGTTTGATGAATTCTCTCCACGTTCACATCATGGTGCAGAGGATATTACCACCGATGCCAAGCGCAATCGCTTATTATTGCTTGGTATCATGACTTCTGCTGGTTTTGATTTTTATCGCAATGAATGGTGGCATTATCAATTATTCAACAGCCGAACCTACGATCTCATCCCCGATGCGCACTCAGGCGCACATATGATGCCTACTTAGAATCTCACTTAGAATCTCACATTGCATCATGATCAATTATATGCTACGATTTGGCTTATGAATAGTATCAAAAGTTTGTTTTTTACGTTTGTGTTCATGACCTTTATTTTAGTCTTTATGTCACAATCGCCACAACTTCAGGGATTACCCCTTGAGGCAAAGCTCGCCCATGTCGCGGGAACAACGATGATGTATATCAATGAATTCATTGCTCCGGTGCGCCATCTATTTTATAACTATTAAAGCCCGCACGCATCCATCGAGAAAAATACCCAAACTTTACTAAATGTTCACAATAATTCTGTATGATTCTTTAGGTTAAATCAATAAACTAAAGGAGCTAACCCGTGCTTTTACCATTTGACCCAGCTTTTTATTTACGAATGAACCCCGATGTGGCCGCTGCAGGCGTTGATGCAGAACGCCACTTTAATGAAATAGGCTTTCGTGAAGGGCGCGACCCAACAGCCTTTTTTGATATGTCCTACTATTTAGCGGAAAATGGCGATATTGCCGCTGCAGGGGTGAATCCCTTCACCCATTTCAATGCTTTTGGCGTGCAAGAACAACGCACTTTTTCACCCTTCTTTGATGCTGATTTTTACACAAGCAGCAATGCGGATGTCGCATCAGCGGGTGCTAATCCCATTGCACATTTCCTCCAATTCGGCATGAAAGAAATGCGTAATTTCAGCCCGTTTTTTGATGCTGATTTTTACCGACAAGAAAATCCAGACGTGACCGCAGCGGGCGTGAATCCCATTGAGCATTTCCTTAAATTTGGTGTGGCAGAACAACGCGAGGTGAATCCATTTTTTGATATGGCGTTCTATGCACAGCAAAACCCCGATGTGATTGCTGCAGGACTCAATCCATTGCAACATTTTCTTGAATATGGCATCAAAGAATTGCGCAATCCGAATGTAGAAGTGAATATGGCGCAGCTTGCATCAAGCAACGCCAATTTTCAACAGGCATTAACCACGGGCGATGTGGATATTATGCGCACTATCATTGGCAATGCCGTTGAGGTGGTGAATAAAGGTGGCAGCTTCACACAAGCGATTGCTTTGGCTGCACGCGATGATGGGGACGGTATGATTGTGATCCCCGAGGGAGATGTGGCGGAGTTTTTTGCAGAAAACAACATCCCGTCTATTCCACCCTTTCCTTTTGCGGGCGTGATTCCTCCTTCAGCAAATGTCCCTCTTTCATTCACACCACCGTTCACGCCACCCTTTACACCACCATCAACCATTGTAATACCTGTCACCCCTCCCGTCACTACTCCCCTTACCGATGGCCAGCTCCTCGCTGCATCCGTCACCCAATTAGGCACAACCAGTATCGACACCCTCATAGGGACACCAAATACGGATGTATTTGCGCCGCAAGCAGGTACTGATGTCCTCACAGGCAATGGGGGCAGGGATGTGTTTAAGAATAATGGCACTACGGACGAGATCGATGTCTTGATGGATTTTGATGTTGATGATCTTCTAGTGCTTGGCGGGTTGGCACGTGAATATTTCGTCACTGCCTCCAATGGTTCAGGAAATGCTAAATTGCAACTTAGCGGTGTGAACGGGACAGACAAAACCAATGGCGGCTTTACTTTTGACAATGGCAATTATGCCGACATGGCGATAGAAGTCGATGAAGAATTCGCAGATACCGTATTTTTCATAGGTACGGGATCATCGCCTAGCTTCATCGATGTACATACCGCGAGCTTTACCGTTGACAATAGCGATAATCTCAACATCCTCAGTGGCGCAGCAGCAGCACAAATCATGACAGGGCTTTCCACTAATGATATGATGCAAATCACCGCGAGTGGTGCGCATAATGTTCTTCGTGGTAATGGTGGCAATGATACCTTAGTCGGTGCAGGCAATGCGGATTACCTCAATGGCGGTATCGGCGCGGACTATATCATTACAGGCGCAGGAATCGATGTTATTCAATATGAGATTGCGGAAGTCCATGCCGATCGCGCTATGGCTGATACCATCAATGATTTCACCTTAGGAAATGGTGGCGATAAAATTGCGTT
Organism: Alphaproteobacteria bacterium; assembly: GCA_004293935.1. Classification (GTDB taxonomy): domain Bacteria; phylum Pseudomonadota; class Alphaproteobacteria; order Rickettsiales; family UBA998; genus RDZH01. The sequence continues at coordinate 113,749 of RDZH01000012.1, forward strand.
CACCAACATCGGCAACCCACGCGCCCTTCGCGGTACGGGGCTAGATTTCGATCGAGGCGATGCATCGGATGTAGCTACCACACTTGGTGCGAATGTTGGCTTTTTTGTTGCAACTAATAATATCACCAATGTGGTGAACAACAATACGGACTTCAGCACAGCCAATATCTTTGCGGCACTCAGTGGCATCGCAGCAGAGGTGACAACAGGCAACATCTTCTATGCAATGCTAAGCAATGGTACGGATGCAGTGTTGACGCGTATCACTGCCGATGCTGTTTCAGGGCTGGTGAATGATACATTAGAGTTTGTTGCTACCTTCACAGGCGTTACGCATGTCGAACTTGAGGGCTTTATGGCATCCAATACCGTGGATTTTGTACCCATTAGCTCTTAAATTGGGTGATACACATAGCGTTTCCATTATATATCATATATTTATCTCACCACCCCTCATGATATAGAATGGTTTACTCTCCCGCCTGCGGGGGAGTCCAAGAATCAAGGTTTTTCAACGAAAAACCGCAGATGATTGGGTGGGGGGTGGCAAGTATGTTTATAGTCGTTTGACATAAAAAACAAAGCAGTTTTGTCAAACGACTATAGCAAACCTGTTATGCTTGGCGTAAGGCAGGCATCCAGCGCATGTCGTTTTTCCTTGTGTTTTTTTCTAACTCCCGCTATCCTCCAAAGCATGATAGTCGCAGTTGGCTATCTGGGGCATCGAAACCTCATAATCAGCGGTATTAGTATGACCGTTATTCATACTCCTCGGCTTTGGGTCGGGGAGCTACTGTCGTATGTTCAAAGCATTTGCTGAAAGGACAGTGGGAATCTCTGATTAGATTTTTCGAACTCCCCGATCACCACCTATTGTTGAACGAGGAAGTTATGAAATCAACTAAACCATTATCATTAATGAGTGCTGCACTCATCAGCTTTACCGCAGGATGTGCAAAAGACACATCAGAAATAGGGACATCTTATGTTAGCCCCGTTGCTTATCAAGATTATTCCTGTACACAGCTATCTTCTGAAATCACGCGTTTAACACGGCGCGTAAATGAACTAAGCCATAGCATCAACGAAACCGCACAAGATGATGCTGTTGCGATGGGGATTGGTCTTATTCTTTTTTGGCCTGCGCTATTTTTTCTCGAAGGCGATACTCCTGAAGCGCAAGAATATGCGCGTTTGAAAGGGGAATATGAAGCAGTCGAACAAATCATAGTGAAGAAAAATTGCGGAAATCTGCCTGACAAAAACCCTTTTAAGGAACTAGAACAAACACAGAAAAAACAAGAGCAGTCCGCAAAACCTGCCTATCCAAGCGATAGGAGGCGTTAAACTGTTAGGTTAACGAAGCCGTCATTCTTGGCGTAAGGCAGGCATGACGGTTTTGCAAAGGTTGCTCTCACTCACCCACCCACCATCTGCACTACCCGATCCATCCGTGCCGCAAGTTCCAAATTATGCGTCACGATAAGGGCAGAAGCACCACGGGCGCGTAATTGTTCCAACATCACCGCTTCCACCTGTGCAGCGGAAGTAGGGTCAAGGTTACCAGTTGGCTCATCAGCAAGCAAAAGTGCTGGTTGATGCACCAACGCACGCGCAATGGCAACACGCTGTTGTTCGCCGCCAGAAAGCTCAGAAGGCATATGTTCACGGCGGTGCGATAGCCCCACGGCATCCAGCATCGCACGCGCTTTTGCACTACGCTCACTCGCAGGGATGCGTTGCAGCATCATCGGAATCATCACATTTTCATGTGCCGAAAGCTCAGGCAGCAAATGATGAAACTGATAGACAAACCCTAAATGATGACGGCGCATCATCGTCGCTTCACGCTCACTTAAGCGGTGACATGGTTTCCCATCAAGCCAGACTTCCCCAGCATCGGGGCGGAGCAATAACCCCGCGCAGTGCAGTAATGTCGATTTTCCAGAGCCACTTGCCCCCACCAACGCCACAATCTCCCCGCGCTCAATAGTCATACTATGCGGGGCAAGTGCAACCACTGCACCATTGCCTTGTTGGTAGGTTTTCGATACGCTTTTAAGTGCGCATATAGGCTGATTATCCATGACGCAACGCCTCCGCAGGATCAGTAGATGCAGCGCGATAGGCGGGATAGAGCGTCGCAAGCAGCGCGAGCAACAATGCGATAACAGCAATCACCAGCACTTCCAACGGATCAGTTTTTGTCGGCAGTGTCGAGAGAAAAAAGACATTCGCGATTAAAATTTCCTGCCCCATCCATGCCTCAAGTGCTTGCTTGATGCTTTCTAGGTTGCGTGCAGCAAACACGCCAAGCCCCACCCCCAGAATGATCCCGATAATCCCAATACGCAGCCCAGTCCAGATAAACATCTGCATCACCTCCGCACGGCTCATGCCCATGGTGCGCAAAATCGCCACATCTGATCGCTTATCGTTCACCATCATCACCAAGGATGATACAATATTAAACACAGCCACCACAATAATCAGTGCCAGAATCATCACCATCACATTGCGTTGCACTTCCAACGCCGTAAACACTGAATGATGCACTTGTTGCCATGCAAGCACGCGATATTCTTCCCCCAAAGCACGTTGCAGATTGATCGCCACGTGATACGCATCATCACCATCAGCAAGGGTCATTTCCACCACCGTAGCGGGAGCAGCCCCTTTGTCCAACAATGCAAAATAAGGAATCGCCTTGTCATACGGCATCAGCACTAAGCTGGAATCAAGGGCGTGCATCCCCGTGGCAAACGTCCCCGCCACGGGATAAGTCTTTATGCGTGGCATCGTGCCAAAAGCGGTTGCGCGCCCCTGCGGAGAAATCAGCGTAAGGCTACTGCCCACACTCACACCTAATTGTTGCGCTAATCGTGATCCCAGCACTAGCCCTGCACCTTCTGCAAATGCCATGCGCGTTGGTTCATCCATCGATTGCATTAGTTTGGGCTTGGATGCGAGATCCTCTGCACGTAACGCGCTCACCTGCACTCCTGCGGATCGCCCGCGTCCACTCGCCATCACCTGCCCATCAATACGTGGCGCAATGGATAAGGGGGCAGGATTCAAAGAAAGGCTCATAATACGTTGCTTCAGCGCATCCGCATTATCAATGCTTCCGCGTGTCGAATATATGCTCACATGCCCATCCACCCCCACAAAATTTGCGAGCATTTCATCACGTATGCCATTCATCAGTGAGGTCACTAAAATCAGCGTTGCGACACCAAGCATCATCCCCAGCATCGAACATAAGGCAATAAAGCGCACAAATCCTTCTTTGCGCCGTGATGCGGTATAACGGCGGGCAAGTAGCCAAGGAACGGAGGAAGAAAGGATCATAGGGGTTAGGGTGCAGGGTTTAGAGACTAAAGACTAGAGACTAAAAAACGCTCCACCACTGCATCCAACGACATCATCTCCACCGCCCCCGTGCGACGACATTTCACTTCAATCATTTTATCCGCTGCGTGCGTCGGTGATATAATCAACTGCCACGGCACGCCGATCAATTCCATCGTCGCAAACTTCGCTCCCGCACGTTCATCCGTATCATGATAGAGTACGTCGATATTGGCGCGATTGAGGCGCGCATAAATCTCATCACACCACGCATCGCAACTCGCATCCCCCTGACGGATATTCACCAAACCAAGCGTAAAGGGTGCAACCGACACTGGCCACACGATCCCCTTCTCATCATGATGCGCTTCAACAATCGCGCCAAGCAAGCGCGATACACCAATACCATGCGCCCCCATCTTCACGGGCATATCCACCCCATCACGATTTTTGATCAGAGCCTTCATTGGTGCTGAATATTTATCATCAAAATAGAAAATATGCCCCACTTCAATCCCACGCGCTTGCACTAAATCTTCGTGTACCACAGGACAAATAGCAGGGTCATGCTTTTCATCCGCAGCAGAATATCGCGCTCGAATCGCGGCAACATCAATCTCATCTGCACTTGTGAGTGCCTCCAGTGCGCGATCATAGAAAATCGCACTTTCACCCGTTTCTGCTACCACTTGGAACTCATGGCTTTGATCACCCCCGATCAAGCCCGTATCTGCCTTAAACGGAATCACTTTCAGCCCCATAGCGCGAAAAATACGGAAATAGGTGGCATACATCCTATCATACTGCACCTGATGCTGCTCCTCGCTTTCGGCAAAGGTGTAGGCATCTTTCATCAAGAACTCGCGCCCGCGCATTAAACCGAACCTTGGGCGAATCTCATCACGAAACTTCCATTGAATCTGATAAAGATTCAACGGCAGGGACTTATAGCTTTTAATATGACGGCGGAATAAATCCGTAATCACTTCTTCATGCGTTGGGCCATAAATCATGGTGCGCTCATGACGATCCACCGCTTTCAGCGTTTCTGTGCCGTAACCACCGCGCCCAGATTCTTCCCATAATTCAATAGGTTGCATGGTTGGCATCAGCAATTCACACGCGCCCGCAGCGTTCATCTCACGGCGTATAATATCAGCAACTTTATTCAACACACGCAATCCCAGTGGCAGCATACTATAGATACCAGCGGAATGTTGACGAATCATGCCAGCGCGCAACATAAGACGGTGCGACACAATGCTTGCTTCGGCAGGGTTTTCTTTAATGATAGGGATAAGACTTTGAGATACTCGCATAGCTTCAAGATGTACCCTTGTTCGTGGCATCATGCAAGCAAATTATTGCATCATGCGCGTGACTTATCGCACATGTTCCGCCAGCTCTTGCTTTTGGGCAGTCATGATGCCTTGTTGTTGCGGATCAGTTATTTGTGTGGTAGGTACAAGCTGCGAGAGCATTTTTTCTATGCGTTCGAGGCGTTCATCAAACTGATTTAGTTGTTGTTGTGCATCATATTGTTGTTGCTTAACATCCTGCAAGGATTGATGATTCAAATATCCTGATATTTCTGGGGATGCCAATGTCGCGCCTTCCATAAATCTGCTTACAAAAGATGATGAACTCATAAAAAACTCCATAATAATCTTACGTAATTATGCTACCACACATCACCCATGCGCACAAGAAAAAAACACATAAAAATCACTTATTTCATTGAATTGTCATAATAAAAAAGCACTCCCTGTTAGAGGAGTGCTTTTTTATGGCTAGGGAAACCAAAGGCTAGTTAGCGGCTTTTTGGGCTGCTCTTTTGGCATTCCATATTTTAAACCAGTGACTCCAGAACACAGAATCAGAAGCTGTGATTAAAGACAGCAACTCTTCTTTGCGTTCCGGTGCCCAACGTGCCTTGCAGCGATTTTCTATCTTTGTTCGCCACGGCTTAATCGCACGAGGGAATTCAGATGGACGGAACACCGCAGTGTTTACAAGTCGTCGTAAGGTCGGAACAGGACGTTTTTCTTGCTCTGCTAATTCGAGCAAATAGCCAAAGTGCTGCAGTGAAGCCATACCATGCGTTTGTTAAACGATGGTGATCTAAATAAATCGTGACATAGGCGTGCGTTGCTGGTATAATGAAGTACAGAAAGGTTAGAGTCATGCAGGAAAACCAAGCCGACATAGAAACGCCATCATATAATAAGACTGCACGCATTATTGGTAGTGTGGTGGGAGCTGTTGCCCTGACGGTATTGAGTTATCCCATTGCCATGGCAGCAGAAAAATCATCGAATGCATGGCTAAGTCACGCGGGTACTATGTATTTATTCACCCAAGGACTTGGAACATGGTGTTTACCTGTTCTTGCAGGGGGGGGGATTGGGGGTGCATTGGCTGATCGTCTTACCTCAGGTGGTGAGCCATCCTTTCAGGATCGCATCCAAAAAGAAAGGGAACATCTTGTGGATGTTCCCTCAGTTTCCATCAATCATTAGGACTGATTTTCAGTCGCTTCGGCAGCTTTCATGCGACGGAATTTGTCGTCATAATAAGCCTCCGATGCATCAAGCAACTGCCCCATGAACCAACGGTTGATCGCTGCATTAAGCAGACATCCGCCGAAATGAGCGATGCCCGGTGCGGTTGATGCAGCCTTACCAGAGGCTTTGGTAGCCATTTTAGCATTGAATTTGCTAATAAACTTGACTACTGCCTTAGTTACAGCTTTATCAGAAGCCTTAACCCCAAGTTTGACACTTCCTTTGATGCCCCCCTTTAAGCTAAGTTTGAGTTCCGCTTTTTGGCGGATCTTAAACGCCGCATCATCACCAAGAATTGCTTTATAGAAAGCATCAACGGCATCTGGGTCATCAAAGAGGTCTTTTTCCTCAACCCAATAAGCGACAACACCTAAGAAATCTTCAGTGTTGAGCACTTCAGGACCGTAGCCGTAGCGTTTGGCATAAACCCCACCGATTGCTAAGGAAGTGCGAGCCATGCCATCAATCAAAGCAATGATGTCGAAAGCTAAAGCAGCCCAAGAGCCTAATGCCAAAAACCCGCCCGCAACAGAAGTTACAGTATTGGCAGTATCACGGAGATTTTTAAGTCCCAGTTCATTGCCAAGCTTATAAGATTCGTTCGGATCAAAATATGCCTCACGATTCTCATTCACCTTACGGATAATGTCATTCATGCTAATTTTGAAATCCCCGAAAGGAAAATCAGCATCAGATACATACCATGCAATCGTCTTGAGAATCAATGTAGAAACATCTTGTGCGAATTTCGTGTCATTGAATCCAGTAGATTGAATGAATGCATTGATTTTCTGCTCCAACCGATCAGCCCAATTTTTATCTGCCATAATGGTTTAGCGTGTGTAAAGAATGGGTAGTGTACCGAAGTTTCACTATAACGCACAGAGTTGTGAATTTAAGCGTATTTTTAAGCTCAATTCAACAAACAAAAAGGTACGAAATCGTGTAAACTAGGGTAAGCCGCACTTACACCGTTTTTTTTGCATCAGTCAAGAGAAAAATATATATGGGCGCAATGTTTTTTATTATGCATCTGAAATTAAATGACATTGTAGCGTTCTATTCGCTATCGTCATTCCTGCGTATGCAGGAATCGATTGCTCTGGACTCCTGCTCTTTAAGCCAAGAGTGACGAATTTGCTGGTTTTGTGGGTTATGCAGAGGTCTCATTTAATCAATCCCCTACACAGCAAAAAGTTGCGATGGGTCTTTGAATGATTTAAATTCCAGCGCGTTACCCGATGGATCAAGAAAAAACATCGTGGCTTGCTCCCCTACTTGTCCTTCAAAGCGGATATAGGGTTCAATAATAAATGTTAGATTATAGGCTTCTTTATGTGCATACAGCCTGTCTTTCAAGGCGTGCCACTGTCCCCATGGCAATACGATCCCAAAATGACGGCACGGCACTTGTTTTCCGTCAACCGTTGCTGCGCTAATTTCTGTTGTTTCTTGAGGGCGAAGATGAGTAGAAAGTTGATGCCCAAAAAAGTTCCAATCAATCCATGCGTCTGTGCTACGCCCTTCAGCACACTCAAGCAATGTTCCGTAAAATCTGCGTGTTGCGTCCATATCAACAATAGGCACGGCAAGATGAAAAGGTGAGATGATGTGCTGCATAAGTACGTCTATTCCTTAAAAATTGATGGGTGATTTTGGTATCATTTTTGCGTTGGTGTCAAGGGGAAATTTCATAGGTTTTGAGCGCTGCATCACACTGAAGGCGCGCCGGATCAAGAATCGGTCGATGCGCCTTATCAAGAATCAAAGGTAATTCTGTGCAGGCTAAAATGACAGCATCCACATCACCATAATGCTGCACGATGCGTAACAGCGCATCACGATACAGGATAGGATCAGCACCACACGCAACCTGAGCTTGCATTTGCCCAATCTGTTCTCTATCCTGCACATTCGGGATACAAACATCTACGCCCCTTTGCGTTAAATAATGCGCAAAAAACCCATCTTCCATGGTAAAACATGTTCCCAATAGCAATACACGTTGATAGCCTAGATGTATTGCTGCATCAGCCGTCACATGCCCCGCATGATGTATTTTAATGGAGAGCGAGCGACGCGCCATGATTGTATCAAGCGCACGGTGCAGTGTATTATTGCACAAAATGAGGCAATCAGGTTGTTTTTCTAAGAAAAAATCTATCTCCTGCTCCAATAGTGCAGGAATATGATTCCATCCCGCATGATATAAGCTTTTAATCGGTGCATAATCCATACTATAAAGCATAATACGTGCAGAATGTACCATGCCAAAGCGTTGTTGAATCTGCTGATTCAAGTAACGATAATAGCTGATGGTGGATGGCCAGCTTGTGCCTCCTAATAAACCTATAAGCGGTTGGTTCTGATGCATATTATCCGATTCCATAAGATTCATGACGTGATTCTTGCGCAATGCGTTCCGCATAACTAATTTTGGGATGAGACGGATCAAACACACGCTCACCAGACTGTTCAAACTGTGCCAATGCCTGCAAACTATTCTTTACAAACACTCTTTGTATCCAACGCTCCGCTTTGCCTTGCGCATCAAAATGCGCCTCAAAACGATCTCGTGAGTGTAGGGTCATGCGATTATTCACCATAACACCCGTACCAGGTGCTATGTCTACCCAACATGATACGGCATCTACAGCTTGTTTCAAATGTTCAAATGCTTCCTGCGCACGCTCATTGACAGACAGCACCATATCAGGATAAAAAGCTACCCGTATATCAGGATTTTCATCGGTTCCTGTCAAAATAGGCACTCTATCCGTCATTTCACGCGCACCTGCAGCCCTCCATCGCATAGGCACTTTGATACGAAAATCCGCTTTTCTTAGTGTCTCTTTGTCTTCATCAGAAAGTAACGCAAGCGCATCACGACCATCTGCAATTCTTGTTTTGGGGCAGGATTCATCATGACGAACCCCCACTAAAACCAATGCTCCAGGGCTGGTATCTTTATCAAGATTGCCATCTTTCTGTGCAGCATTTTCAATATGAAAACTCAGCTCAACATCATATCCATTGCCCGTATAGGTTTGTTTCATGTGCGATGACGGGACAAGATTGTTAACAATTTCCTTTCCTTCAAAAATAATGCTATATGGTTCACCACTCAACGCACCCAAAGCCACAGTAATATTTTCTGACAAGGGTGTACATTTATAATCTAACCCTGTTTCACCCTTACTTTCTTCAGGACTTCCTTCAACATCCTCATAGGGAAGATTTTCAAAATATAAATATGAGTGAGGGTGCAGCCCAGCTTTTTGTTCCTCCAACGCTGTGATTAAGCGTTCTGGGAAACACATATATGCTGCTCTCCTAATTTCCATGATATATTCTTTCCCGCCCTCAGGATCATAATGAATTGCTCCAAGAGTTTCTCTTATTAGTTCTTTTTCTTCATTTGTCAATGTAATTATATTCTCACGCTTTAGAGGAGAATGCAATGCATTTTCTTCATAGTTTTCAGTATTGTTCATCGTTATATTCTTTTAATAATTTCATTTTTTCACTTACTGTGCCTCCGTGGGCATAGATATACCCATTTCACTTCAAGGAGCTGTGTCCTTGAAGTGAAATTAAGGGTATACCTTATTAAAATGATACTACGCATCATCATGTGCGATGAGCATAAAAAGGTACGAAATCGTGTAAACTAGGGTAAGCCGCACTTATACCGTTTTTTTTTTTGCATCAGTCAAGAGAAAAAATGATATAATCGCAATGTTTTTTTAGTATACGCTTGAAATTAAATGACATTGTAGCGTTATATTCGCTATCGTCATGCTTCGCATAAGGCAGGCATCCAGAACAACAGTTCTAACTAGACTCCTGCCTTACGCCAAGAGTGACAAGCAGTAAGAAAAAACAATATATAACAAATAGATAATAAAAATATCATCTAAGACTCAGATAACCTAACACTACACACCCTGATGCTGCAAAATACCGCGCTTTGCGGTTGCCTCCTGCACAGAGATCATTTCAAATGCTTCAGCAACATAAGTGATAGCTTGGTCAATTTCTTCTTCTGTGGTGAAGCGTCCAATCCCAAAACGGATGGTGGTATGGGTCTGATCTTCCGCAGCCCCCAAGGCTTGCAACGTATAGGATGGTTCCATGGTTGCAGAACTGCACGCCGAACCCGAAGAGATCGCCAAATCTTTGAGGGCAAGCATGAGGGATGCCCCCTCTTTAATAGGAAAACGTATGCTAATATTCCCCACCCAACGCTTAGTGGGATGCCCATTCAGTGTCGCTTGCGGCACATGAGACAACACGCCTGCAAAAAAGCGATGTGATAAACGTGCAATACGGTCATGCTCTTCACGCATATCATGCATGGCTATTTCTGCACTTTTTCCAAGCGCGACAACAAGGGGAACGGGCAGCGTACCTGAACGCATCCCGCGCTCTTGCCCGCCGCCATGCAGTAATGGTTCAAGGCGCACACGTGGACGACGGCGCACATATAACGCCCCAATACCTTTAGGGGCATAGATTTTATGCCCAGAAATGCTCATAATATCAATGTTCATTTCATCGACATGAATGGGGATTTTCCCAAAGGCTTGTGCGGCATCCGTATGGAAGAACACGCCACGATCACGGCACAAAGCTCCTATCTTTTCAATAGGCTGAATAACGCCAATTTCATTATGCACCATCATCACGCTCACCAATGCGGTACGGTCTGTTATGGCGTGTTTAATGCGATCCACATCCACCAATCCATCACGTTCGACAGGCACATAGGTGACACGAAAGCCCTCACGTTCCAGCGCACGGCATGATTCTAATACGCAACGATGCTCTGTGTTCAGCGTCACAATATGATCTTTCTTTTCACGAAAAAAATGCGCAATGCCTTTAATGGCGATATTATTAGATTCTGTTGCGCCCGAGGTAAAAATAATTTCCTTATCCGATGCCCCAATGAGGCGCGCCACATCTTGACGTGCTTGCTCCACCCCTGCTTCTGCATCCCAGCCATAAAGATGATTGCGTGAATGAGGATTTCCGAATTTGGTAGCAAAATAGGGCATCATTGCATTCATAACGCGAGGATCAACAGGGGTCGTAGACTGATAATCCATATAGATCGGATAATGCGCAGGCGAGTTCAACATCATAAGTGATCTCCTAATATCGACAATATATTAATATATTCTTATCTCCAAAGCTAGATCTTTTTCTCTGATGCGCACAACATACTTCATCTTATAAGGCACAAGCTCACGGAGTGCGCCATGTTTTCATCTACGAAAAATAAGGGTACATATTTTTTCACTCCGCGTTACATCATAGGTATGGGGAGTCGTGTGATATGTTCTGCACGCATCATTATAATGTAGCTCCATCACCACATTTCCTTGTATTCCTATACCATCATCCATCTTGCTATCGATATTCCATGCTTCTTCGGGCATCAATAAAGGTTCATAGAGTTCATGTGAAGATCGTTGCCCGCCAAAAATCATAGGATATTTATGATTCGTGCTGTAGGCATCCGAATTACTATCCGAATGATGCCCCGGAATCATATCATCTAGGATACTCCATCCGCCACCAGAAAATTTCGATGCAGGAACATTGACGCCAATCGTTGCATCATCAAAAAAAATTTGCCCAGATCGCCCCGTGAACGTACCATGAATCATCCCTGCATTTGCTAAATGTTGCCAGAACATAAACATTTCAACATACGCATTTTGAACACTCCCATGATGCGAACCATAAGTGACATAACCATTACCATCACCATTGCACGTTTGCGTTCCTGTGCCATTACCTGATGCCTGATTATTCTGACAGGATGCACCCACGGCACTTCCCCAAAAAGCGGTGGCATTGGATAAATCTCCGGGAATCGCACCATATTTGCCACGGAATGTTTGCAATGCCGTTTCAAATTGTTGATATTCTGAGGTGATCGCACGCAATTCTGCCGCACGAATGAGGCTTTGACCAGACAATATCCCGCCAGTCAACAATCCCAATACCACCAACACAATAGAAAGCTCTATTAATGAAAATCCTTGCTTGTATATCATAATCATAGCGTGATTCTAGCGGAATTTGTTTAAGAAATTATAAAACGTTCACTTTTTATCAGCCTTATAAAGACCAAATAAAAAGCGAAAGCACTAGAGAGCTGTGTCTTTCGCGCATCGGTTGCTGCAATTTACGCTCTACCCATTTAATTTTTTCTACCACTCAACCTAAGGAAATCTCTATAATTTAGCATAAATACACGTTTTCATAAGAAATAATTTGAGATACATTAACGTGTTTGTAACCTGCAATCCGTATAATCAAGATTATAGGTGAAGATACACCAATTTCACTCCAAGGATGTGAGTCCTTGAAATGAAGGGTATATCTTATTAAAAATACTCATCGTTTCCACATTTTGATACTACGCATCATCATGTGCGATGAGTATACATTCACATAAAGATTGTTAGGTTAATATTATGGTTTCATTGCAAATATTAGGGCAAATGCAAGAGTCCTACAGCACGATAGATGCTCGGTTGCGAAGAAAAAGTAGCTTAAACACCCCTCTTTCAATAAAAGATCAGGTTGTGAAAGCGCAAACATTGCACCAACATGGCAAGATAGATGTTCGCACGCTTACCCTAGAATCGAATCTACGTCTTAGCACAACAAAAGATCCGATCATACGGCAGAATTTAGCACGTGGTCAAACCATGATGGAGGTTGCCAATGGGGGCCTAAAAGAAATAGGGAGCATCATCACAAAAATGGAATCGCTTGTGCAGCAAAGTGCCTTAGCCACCACAACCACTAGCGAACGCGCCATGCTTCATGCTGAGTTTATGCACCTACGCGATGCCATAACAACTACAGCACAAACCACCAAATTCAATGGCATGGAATTAATCAGCGGTCAAAAAGGTGATCCCTTAGTCATTACTCCGAGTGCGGCAACGGGGGCAGGATCAAACATAACGGGAACAAGTGCCGCAGAATTTCTCACAGGTACAGCCAATGATGATACCTTAAACGGTGGTGCAGGAAATGATATTCTCACAGGCAATGGTGGCGATGATCTCTTTCTCGATCAAAGCCAAGTAGGGTTTACTGCGGTGAATGCACGGATTTATGATGTATCCTACACATTCAATAGTTTGAGTACCGCACTCACCATAGCTTCTGGGACAACTAGAGCAGAATTTACTGCAACAAAAATAAATTATAACCGCCCTGGTGCCTTCAGTCGCGTCCGGGACTTTTTGAATCATAATGGTAATACGGACGGTAATTCTCTCACGGGCGATGTCGCATGGACAACTACAAATAATTCAATGCATTCAACGGTTCTTACCATGGAAGGCTTTCTGTGGTCTAATACGGCAGGCACATTTACCATGACGGTTCGCGGCATGGATGGATACCGATTGAGGGTCAATAACACCACAAACGACACACATGGTATTAATAATACCATACGGAATAACGCGGGCGGCGCCACATTGTCTCATAATATGGTGTTTAATCAAGGCTGGAATAGCTTTAATTTCATCTATTATGAAAATGGAGGCGGTGATTTTTTTCTTGACATCACGCACAATATAGGCGGTGGTGCTATGCGCTTTCTCGATAACACCGTTATGTCAGGGACGCAAGCCTCTGCCGTCAATGGCGATGATACATTCACTGGCACGCAATCGGGCTATGACATTGTGCAGTTTAGTGGCAATCGCGCCGATCACACCATTACGCAGATTTCTGATCGCGTCTTTCGCGTACAAGATAACCGCGTAGGTTCTCCCAATGGCACCAATATTTTGAATGATATTGACGTTGCGCGTTTTACTGATGGCAATCATAATTTTACCTACTATAATCCTAAAACCATTACCCTCCACATCAATGAACAAGCAGGCAAAAAACTCACCTATGAAGTGCTTGATGCACGGGGCAGCGCATTATTTGAACGAGGCGATATATCTCTACTCACCCAAGCAGGCGCAACATCAACCCTTACCGATATAAGCAAAGCCCGAGAAATGCTTGCGCAACATGAATATTATGTGGCAGGCATACAATCCGATCTCCACTCAGTCAGCACACAACATGACGCAATCGTCAATGCAAATAAACAATCCTATCACACAACGCACCACCTTCTAGGGGGAGATGCTTCATCAAATACACGCGATTATCTGAATCAATTTAGTGGCAAAGAACTGATTCAAGCACAAATGGGGCATACCCATGAAGATGCTTTGAGGCAGTTACTTATGTCCTCACTGATCGACACAAAAACATTGCATTAATAATGGTGCATTCATCTTTATTCTTATCATAACCCCCCCCTCGTCTTTCACTGTCACATCTTAGCAAAAAGATATGAAGAAAGAGTTACCATAAATAAAAATAAATTATCTAAATAAAACAAAAGGTTAGAACTATGGTTACTTTTCAATCACTCCGCCATCTGACGCGCACACAAAGCCTGATGGAAACACCACTCAAAGAACGCAATCCTCTGCGCGAGCATCCTATGCTCAACGCCGCAAAGCTGAATGCAGCGACCTTCACCCCTTTTGAAATTCCCGCTTCCTCCCTCACCGAGCGCGCCATGCGCCAAACCGTTGCACGTGCGCAAACCCTGCTCAATGTTGCTGATGAAGGGCTGCATCATATCGGTCAAGCATTGGAACGTATGCACGCCATTGCCAATGAAAGCTCCCTAGAAACAACATCGGATAATGCGCGTGCGATGCTACAGACCGAATTTATGCAACTACGCGATCATATTAGCAATATCGCGCACATCACTGAATTTGAGGGCATGACTCTACTCAATGGCAACCAAGTGCTTGATGCGCGCAGCGAAGCGTTTTTTGAACGCGCTACTATGTCTGTTGAAACGCAATCAGAAGCCGAGCAAACCCTTGCAGATACCTCTAAAGCATTGCATCTACTCACGGAAAAACAGAGCTATATTGCGGAGCGTCGCGCCAACATCAACTTCACGCCTACCGAACTCAGCAACAATGTGAATCCAGCAACCACTATCCCAACCCCAAGCAATAATACACCATCCCCACAATTACCGTCAGAATTTGCGCAATTATTCAATCAATGGAATCCCACAGAAATGATTCAGGCACAAGGAGGGCGCACACAACAAGAGCCGTGGCGAGCATTGCTCATGTC
The DNA here is from genome assembly GCA_004293935.1 of Alphaproteobacteria bacterium. Classification (GTDB taxonomy): domain Bacteria; phylum Pseudomonadota; class Alphaproteobacteria; order Rickettsiales; family UBA998; genus RDZH01. The sequence goes on from RDZH01000012.1 coordinate 128,871, forward strand.
CTCACTCTTTGGGAGATAATACAAAAGCACCATAAATCATACACTTATAGTGCTTTTACTGTTATATAACTACCGCGTCACTCCTACTCTTAAGCAGGAGTGACGCATATGTTCTCTTAAGCAACAAACTCAAAATCACTGGAGGTCAACAGATTCACAACATTGCCAAATAACTCTACCTCGAATGTACCATTATCGGATATAATCACTGTCTGCCATTTCGTTGCATTAAAACTAATGTTTAGATCAGACATGCTGCGAACTCCTGCCCCTTGCGCGATACGGAGAATATCTTGTGTATCAGCGAAATCACTGATGCGATGACGACCTGCGCCTTCAAAGATAAACACATCCTTGCCTGTTCCACCTTCTAAGAAGTTTGCACTAGAGCGCGCACTTACCAGCACATCATTACCTACGCCACCATAGATACTATTATTACCTGAACCGCTATACAGCCTATCATTGCCCGCTTCGCCACTGAGAATATCCGTACCTTCATTACCATAGATGCTATCATCGCCTTCCCAACCAAAGAGCGAGTCATTACCCCCGCCGCCATAAAGCGTATCCTTACCCAAATCACCACCTAAGAAATCATTACCAAGCTCACCATAGAGCAGATCATTGTCTGTCCAGCCCCAGATGGAATCATTACCTGAACCGCCGTAAAGCGTATCATTGCCCACATCACCCTTGACAAGATCATTGCCAGACTCACCCGCAATGAAATCATCACCTTCACCACCAAGGAGGGAATCATTGTGATCACCGCCATAGAGTGTATCATTGCCTACACCGCCGTTCAACGTGTCATTGCCAGTGTCACCACCAAGGAAATCATTGCCTTGTTCACCGAAGAACGAATCATTGCCCGACCATCCATAGATCGTATCATTGCCCGCACCACCATACACCGTATCATTGCCTGCATCAGCAAACACAACATCATTACCCGCTTGGGCAAAGGCGGCATCATTGCCACCCCCCAGCGCGATTGTATCATTACCTTGCTGCCCGATACGTACATCCATGGCATCGCTACCATTCATCACCAAGCCCGTTGCGGTATCACCATTGGCTTTTTTCATCGCTTCAGGACTAATTCGACGCGCTGTCTCAACATTGATTGGCACTTCAATATCACTCAATGCCCGATCCGTGATAAGCGGAATATAATTAGGTGATAGCTCCAACAATTTATCCACAACATAGGCTTGAATTTTCGGATCAGATGGATATTCAATACCCAACACAAATTTATCCGCATTCAATGCCTGCTGTATATATTTCATATCAAAGCGCGACCACGCAGGATAAAGTTGATTATCCAGCGTCAAAATCGCTTCTTTCACCACGCCATCAAGGGCGTTCAACAACCGTGTATTCGGGGCGAACTCACGATTAATATCAACAATTTTCTCTCTATTGGCGTTAAAAAGCATCAACGGGTTATTCGGAATAATTTTGAAATCAGGGTTGATTTTTTTCGCAAACTCAGAAGCCCGCACGATAAAATCTTCCATCTCTTGATAAACATCCTTGTTCACCAAGCCTCGCGCACGATCTGCCTCATAAGCGGCTTTGACATCAGGAAACAAAAATGCATCCGTCACATCAAATACCACACCTTCATAGCCACGCAGCATGATATTATTAAGCAAATTACTAAGCACTTGTTGTTGCCAACCTTCATGCCAATATTTGACACTATACGCACTATCAAAACCGTTTTGTCCATTGCCAATCAGATATTCAGGAGGCTTCACATCCCAATTCGCGGAATATTCACGCGCTCTACGCCCCTGCCCGAACTCAAGATAAGAAACCAATGTTTTTCCATCAGAAGAAAGATCGGAAATCTGCTCTACGGTGAGCTTGCTTTCATCCTTATCAACGACCCATAATTTTGTGTCACTTGCTTTGATGCTTGCATAGGTAGCATTGATAAGTTGGTACATATAAGGTGATTCAGCCATAAAAATTCTCTTAAGGGTATGGTTTATTGGTTAATGTTTAATTTTAATTAACAAGACGCATCACTTCTAACATATTTTTTCATTAGGGTCAAGAGTCTCCTTGATAAAATTATCATTATTTCCACTAGACAAACGCATAGAAAAACGGCATACTATCCGCCTTATGACGATGAGTTTTGCCAAATTAATTTTGATTGTGTTCGTGCTGTTGCTGTTTTTTGGCGCAGGGCGTTTGCCTCGTTTAATGTCGGATGTCGGCAAGAGCATTCGCGCTCTGAAAGATGGTCTCAAGGATGAGAAAAAGCCCTCAATCCCTGAAGATACGGCATCCCTTACGGCGCGTCCTTCTGATGATGCTTAAATAACCTCCCATGACGATTGTGCGCCTTGCCCGCTTATGCTTGCCCGTAGTGGTGGATCGCCTCTTTGATTATGAAATCCCTGAGGGTATGAATCTTGATCTTGGAGCGTTTGTGCAGGTTAATTTTGCTGGTCGCATTATGTGGGGTGTGGTGTGGGAACTAGCAACCATTCCACGCGCTGAAGCGCATCCCAAGCTCAAACCTATTATCACCCATTATGCGCATCTCCCCCCCCTAACGGCATCGTTGCGGCATTTTCTCACAACATGCGCCCACTATAATTGCACACCACTCGGCATGATGCTCAAATCATCCTGCCCCCATATGGATGCACAGCAAACCGAGCCAACAGAACGCTGGATATGCCTTGTGCATCGTGATATTCCTGCATCTACTGCGCGCACCAAACTCTTTGATTTATTGCACGAGGGGAGCAAGCCCTACAGCGACGTGCGTGAGGCAGGCATATCAAGTGCGGTAGTGCGCAGCCTTGAGGCCTTAGGCGCAATACGCTATGAGGAACGCACACGCACCACATTGCCCCCACCGCCTTTGTGCGTACACGCCCCCACCTTAACCCACGCCCAAAGAGAAGCGGCAGATCGCTTAATTGCAGCACAAAATGAAGGCTATCAATGCTTCATGCTAGACGGCGCGACGGGATCGGGCAAAACGGAAGTGTTTTTTGAAGCAACCGAAGCTGTGATCCGCGCTGGTAAACAAGTCGTGCTATTACTTCCTGAAATTGCTTTATCGCTTGGCATTCAACAACGTGCTGTGCAGCGTTTTGGCATTGAACCCGTTTTATGGCATTCATCACAAACCCAGTCACACCGCATCCGTGATTTACGGCGCATCCTGAGTGGTGAGGCACAACTCATCATTGGCGCACGCTCCGCCTTATTTCTGCCCTATCCGCATTTGGGTCTGATTGTCATTGATGAGGAGCATGAAAGTTCCTATAAACAAGAAGATGGCGCGCATTATCACGGGCGCGATATGGGCTTGCTACGTGCGCGCATTGAGGGCATACCGATCATTTTGGCTTCTGCCACCCCTTCCCTAGAAACATGGCATCATTGCCAAGAACAACGCTATCACAGCATTGTGCTTGAGCGCAGAGCAGAGCAAGCTCTCCTCCCCATCATTCATCGCGTTGATATGCGCAAAGAATCCTTACCCAAACAACGCTGGATTTCCACCCCATTACAAAACGCCATACAGCGTGGCTTAGCTGCCAACACACAAAGCCTACTTTTTCTCAATCGTCGTGGCTACGCCCCCTTAACCTTATGCCGTTCATGTGGTCATCGCTATGAATGCCCAAGTTGTTCGGCGTGGCTTGTGTATCACGCCCAGCACCAGCATCTTTTGTGCCATCATTGCGGCTTAACCACACCACTTCCCCCAACCTGCCCATCATGTGGCGCATCGCATGAGCAATTATCCATGGTGGGGGTGGGTATTGAACGCATTGCGGAGGAAGCGCGCATTTTATTTCCTACGGCACGCTTATGTGTTTTAAGCGGTGATTCGCATGATAAAACTCATGAAATGCAGATCGCATTGGATAGTATGCAACGCAATGAAGTTGATATTATCATTGGCACGCAATTACTCGCAAAGGGGCATCATTTCCCCTATCTTGCCTGCGTTGGGGTCATTGATGGTGACAGCACCGCCATGGGTAGTGATGTGCGTGCCATGGAAAAAACCTATCAATTACTGCACCAATTAGCGGGTCGTGCAGGGCGTGAACAAGTGCAGGGCGAGGTGTACATCCAAACTTATCAACCTGAAAGCCCGATGATGAATGCCCTATGCTCATGGGATCGCGATCGGTTCATGCGCTTAGAGTGCGAAGAACGGCGCAAGGCATCCATGCCCCCCTATAGCCGCCTAGCTAGCCTCATCATTGAAGGTCGCCCCGAAGAAGAAGTTTTGCGCATTGTCAAAGAGGCGCAAAAAAACCTCCCCCATGTTGAGGGCGTGCATGTGTTTGGGCCGGCCCCCGCTCCCTTGTATAAATTACGCAATAATTATCGCTATCGCTTTTTGTTGGTGGGTGGCAAACGAACGGCGTTGCAGCCCATCATCAAAGCGTGGTGCGCTGCCATGAATCCCCCCAAAACCGTGCAACTCCGCATTGATATTGATCCCATTTCGTTTGTTTAGCATTTAGCGTCATTTTACTAAAAAATAAGTTACGCGCACACAATAGTAAGTATAAATTAACCATTATGATGCTATACTGTAATGGTATTTCCTTTCGCTATAGCTACCCTTTGAATTATGGACATCAAAACTACCACGTTACGTGTTCGAGTTCCGATTTCCAGCCCTGTATGCGCAAAAATACCCGCTTATGATGCCGATACACCTTCCCTCAAGGAAGCTGGAGGTATCGTAATAAGAAGCTATCTGCAAGGTCATGCCTTGCGATTTTCAAGTTCCTTAACAGCAGTAGCTGCATACCACCCGCATGTGAATGCAAAAAATTACAGTCATTTTTTTCTGACTCCGACGAGTCACGATTTTTTTTGGGCAAAAAACGCTCCTGAAGGTTTGTTTTATGAAATGATCGATGCGGGGTTAGTTTGGCTTAAAAACCAACAACCCAACGAAAAACGCGTGATTATTTTAAATGAAACCGCCCCAGAGCGAGTAAAGACTCCTCAAGGGGGGTTGCGTTCCCAACCTTGGGAACATATACATTGCATCTCTTTTTCTGAAATAGAAAAAGGTCAAGAGGTCGAAGAGGTTGAAGTCGAATGCGCAGAAACCGAAGTGGAAAATGACGCGAGTACGGTAGTACGCACTTTACGCGAAATGCCGTATGATAATTTTTCTGCAGCTTTTTCTAAAGCTGACGAAGATCATGTGCGGTTACATTTAGTAACTGGAGCAAGCGATCCTTGGATCTTGTTCGGTGTGAAGCCTGCAAGAATATTTTCAGAGGATCTTGAGGGTCCATGCCCTAAATATGTTGGTCGCAGCTTAAAGGCTGCACGTGATTTGGCAATACGCCAACGGATGAACCAACAATGATATAGATTTCCCCCTTAAAGCCTGTGCTTGAGGGGGAATCTATATTATGCGTTTAGCCCCGACAAATCTCCCTCATGCCTCTTTGAGACCCCTGCATACCCCATAAAACCTATAAATCCGTCATTCCTGCGAAGGCAGGAATCCAGTAACAATTCATGGTAATGGATACCCTTCTTAAGCGAGTATGACAAGAAATGAGAGTTATGTAGAACTCTCTCTATTATCTATTGAGGTGAAGCACATTATGTGCTAAGTATGGCATTATACGCTACGCGCCCTATAAGGTTGTTTTATGACGAATATGCCTCTGAATGATCAGAACGAACAAACAAAATTAGGTATCTTACCCCTTCAGATGCACAACACCCCAACAGGACATCAGCATACCAACGATTTTATTGATTCATTATTTTCTTGGAGTACAGGCGTATCCGCTGCTATTGCAGCCACACCCCTTGCACTACAGCAATTTGGCATTGGCGTGAGTGAGCATGTCAAGAAGTTAGATACAGGTTTATGCTGTGAACTCATCCAAAATGCCACCAAAGATACACCATGGCTTCAGCATGAGCATTGGAGTAAAAAGCTCGATGGTAGCACAGAAACAGTCTATGGCGTTGCGGGATGGGCATCAGGCTTGCTCAGCCATGTACCATGTGGCGAACAGATGCTACAACTAGAACAAGCTCTGCTAAAAAAATTAGAAGTATTACCCTTCATCAAAGAGGGTTCTGCCGATCATCTGGATGTAAGCATCCATCCCTTGGCACGTGGCGGATTAATGAATGCATTGGTCGCAGGTGGCATCATTATGATGGGTCATTTCGGTGGCAAAATAATGGATCATGTGCATGTACAGCATCGTCTGCAAGAAGCCCAAGATTATGGCGCAAGCGAAGAAACCTTGGCACAGATTGCACAGGAACGCAGCGCACTTGGGCGCATCACGCAAGATGCATCCAAATTGCTTGGTTTTGGCGTGCTTATTCCTGCTATTTTACCGGGCGTTGGTCATGCATTGCTCTCACTAAGTAGCACGATGGGGATTGATACATACGCCTCCCGTATGCTCGCTGATGGTACATCAACCAACATAGGCGAAGGGCCTGCAACGGCATTAGCGGCTTTTCTTGGGAAAAATCCCGGTAGCTGCAAAGGAACAACAAAATTAACGGATACGATCGAAAGCACCCTTCTTTCGCAGCTTTGTTGCGTTGTTCCTGCCATCACGGCAGCCATTCCTGCCCTAGCAAACGTTGCACTAAATCAAAACAAAACCTATATCTACATGCCCGAAGACATCACGCCCTATGATGCGAAACACCATGCCGATATACCCGATAAAGAAGCCCTAGCCCATCTTTCTGAGGAGTCATTGCTGCAACGCTATAAAAGCAATCAGTTTCATATTGATAACACCAAAGCCTCGCTTGATGCCACCAGTGGACTACGTACTATGCTAAAAACAGGAAGTGCGCTTGCAGCAACGGTGGGTACGATCGCACTTTCGCAGCATCTGATGCAACCCGATGCACCCAGCCCAGATAAAGAAAATCCACAGGATCAACTAGATAAGCTGAAGAACATGATTACCCCCAATGGCGTTCCTGCCACCAAACATGATGTCACCACATCCATCACCAAAGATCATAATGGTTCTGTACTCAAAGCACATATTCCGCCTTATGATTCAAGCAATACAGATAATAGCCCTGACTTCATCTCAATGCAAACGGGGAGGGATTGTTGCCCCGGAACTCTCTATGTGCGCAAAGATAATGTAGAAAACTATATCAAAGCAACGTCTGGTGAAACGGCATCCACAGCAAATAATCCGCAGATCACCAAAAATCGCACATTATTATCTGGTGGGGTATCTGGTCTTTTAGGTGCAGCAGCCTACAAGGTAGCAGAACATGTTGTGGATGGCGCATCTCATAAAAAAATCGCCCAATTAGAACAAGAAAATTCTGTTATTGATACCATCCTTGCCACCAAAAACGCTCAAAAGACGGCAACTCATACAGATCGCCTTGCCCAAAAAGAAGATCAACCCCTATTTGCACATGCGCGATAATTTATGCTCCACGCCTCCTCTCTCTTTGCACATCATCACGCCCCATGCGAGGGCATCTCTGCTTTAGGGCGTGCATGGTCATGGCGCAGTGACGATGCTGCCTTAGTCGCGGATATGGTGCGCTACCTACAGATTCCTGAATTACTCGCCACCTTATTAGCAGGGCGGGGGCAAACCCTTGATAGCGCACTGGATTATCTCACGCCCTCACTAAAACACGCCTTGCCCGATCCCCTGCATCTGCACGATATGGAACAAGCCATAGCGCGATTAATCACCGCCATTCAAACACAAGAACGCATTATAATTTTTGGGGATTATGATGTTGATGGCGCAACTTCAACTGCATTGATGATCCACTATTTACGCGCCGTGGGTGCGGATGTCGGATATTATATCCCTGATCGCCACCTTGAGGGCTATGGTCCAAACAGTGCCGCATTATTAAAATTAAAAGAAGAGGGTGCATCGTTGGTGGTGACGGTTGATTGCGGTGCAGTATCTTTTGCGCCCTTAGCCGATGCTCATGCTGCGGGTCTCGATGTGATTGTGGTGGATCACCATAAAGGTGCTGCGGAACTCCCCAAAGCGGTGGCGGTGGTGAATCCCAATCGCTTGGATGAGATGTCAAACTATCGCCATTGCGCTGCGGTGGGGGTGGTGTTTCTGTTGCTGATTGCCTTAAATGCACGTTTGCGCACGATGGGTTATTTTAGCACGCGCTCCGAACCAAATTTAATGCATTGGCTCGATTTAGTCGCTATTGGCACAATCTGTGATGTGGTATCACTCACCACACTGAACCGCGCCTATGCTGCACAAGGATTGCGCGTCGCATCCTACCGTCGCAATATGGGGCTGACAGCATTGCTTGATCATGCAGGTGTGCATGGTGAAATCACTGCCTATCATGCAGGTTTTGTCATAGGACCACGCATCAATGCAGGGGGGCGCGTTGGTGCTTCTGATTTAGGGGTGCGTTTGCTCACTTCTGAAAACCCCAAAGAATGCGCTGAGATTGCTGCGCAATTAGGTCTCTATAATCAAGAACGGCAAGCCATTGAACAAACCGTCTTAGATGCCGCCTTAGCGGAGGCAGAAAAACAAGTCAACGCCCCAATGATGTGTGTGGCGGGGGATGGATGGCACGCGGGTGTGATTGGCATTGTCGCAAGTCGTCTCAAAGATCGCTATGATCGCCCTGCCATTGTCATTGCCTTTGAAGGTGAGAAAGGCAAAGCAAGTGCGCGCTCCGTTGCAGGGATTGATATTGGTGTTGCCATTGTACGCGCCCGTGAAGAAGGCATTATTTTAGAAGGCGGCGGGCATAGCATGGCAGGAGGTTTTAGCCTCACCAAAGCGCAATATGATGAAGCCGTAGCGTTTTTTCACCATTATTGCGAAGCACCGATGCGCACTTATGTTGAACACCGCACCATCAAACTTGATAGTGCCATCACCTGCGCCATGGTAAACGCGAACACCATCGCGCAATTAGAACGCGCTGCTCCCTTTGGTGCGGGCAACCCTTCTGGAATGTTCGTGCTCCGCAATGTGCGTGTTCTTAGTGTGGATGCGCTAAAAGAGCAGCATTTGCGCGTGTTGGTGACGGATGTCACAGGCGCACGCGTCAAAGCCATGTGCTTTCGCGCCATTGGCACGGCACTAGGGGATATGCTCCTAGGCTGCCGTGGAAAGACCATCCACCTTGCGGGCAACCTCAAAAGCGATGTCTGGCAAGGTAGAGCGCAAGTGACGTTCATGATCCATGATGCCATGCAGGAGGGCGTATGATTAATTATGAAGCGATAGCCCCGATGAATTTTAGCAAAGGCGATATACGGCGTGCAGGGAAATTGCTCAAACGCACCGAATTAAGGGATACAGAGGAATATCGCAAAGCACAAAAGCTAGTGCAGACATGGCGAGGATATTATCTTTATCCAATGAATACATTGCAAAAACATGTGCGCAACCAATTAAAACATATTGGGCAAGAACCCTATATAGGGCAACGCTTAAAACGCCTCCCTACCATCATCGATAAATTATCACGCATCGAGGGAACGCTGGAGACGATGCAAGATATAGGAGGAATGCGAGTGTTGTGCGATGATGTAGCTTCGATGGATGCGCTTATGCAGCGTTTGGAAAAATCACGCGCACGCCACAAAATCAAGCGTACCAGTGACTATATAACCACACCGACGCCCAAGGGTTATCGTAGCAAGCATATTATTTATGAAGTCTATTCATCTTCCTCAAAAACTCCTGATTTTTTGCAAGGGATGACCGTTGAATTACAAGTGCGCACCAACATTCAGCATGATTGGGCAACGGCGGTGGAAGTGGTGGATATGGTGTATGATAGTTCGCTAAAAACTGGATCAGGCCCTGATGAATGGAAGCAATTTTTTCTGCTTGCGAGTGCCATAGGTGCGCATCTTGAAGGCTTACCACGTCCTACTCCTTATGAACATAGCACGGCTGAGGAATTAGCGCGTTGTTTAATTAACGATACAGTAATGGGGAATTGTTGGCGTTCACTGGTTGCACTTCAAGTGATTACACCAGATGTAAAGAACCTATATTACCATGTGCTTGCCACTGATTACGAAGACTTATATGAATACGTTTCCTTCTCTGATAAAGAAGAAGCAATTAAAGCCTACAATATGTACGAATCTATGCGTCCTGCTTCTGGAGTGATGAACGTGGTGTTAGTTGAGGTAGACGGAAAAAACCTTGCAAAAATGTATAAGAACTATTTTCATAATGTTAGCAATTTTGTGCAGATACTCAATGAATTTGTGCATGAACATTATGAAAAAAAAACCACCCTCACCCATCCTTAAACCAACCTCCCCTATCATGAGCCTTCTATGACCAATCCTTCTCGCATATTATCTGGCATTCAACCGACTGGCAACATCCACCTTGGGAACTATCTCGGGGCGATCCGTAATTGGGTAGGGATGCAAAATGAAGCAGAATGCTTATTCATGCTTGCTGATATGCACGCAATCACCTTGCCTTATGTGCCTGCGGAGTTGCGCGCATGTGTGCGTTCCACCGCAGCCTATTACATTGCGTGTGGCATTGATCCCGACAAAAGCGCGATCTTTCCGCAATCTGCCATAGCAGGACATGCCGAACTTAGTTGGATACTCACCTGCCATACTCCCCTAGGCTGGTTAAATCGCATGACGCAATTTAAGGAGAAAGCGGGCAAACATAAGGATAACGCCTCTTTGGGTTTATATAGCTATCCCGTCTTGATGGCTGCGGATATTTTACTCTACCGTGCCACGCATGTGCCTGTGGGGGAGGATCAAAAACAGCACCTAGAATTAGCACGCGATATTGCAGGGGCGATGAATCGCTTCTATGAGCAAGAACTTTTTCCTCTGCCCGAGCCAGTGATCATGAAGCAAGCTGCCCGCATTATGAGCCTGCGTGATGGCACAAAAAAAATGAGTAAATCCGATGAATCGGAGCAATCGCGTATTCATTTAAGTGATAGCAACGATGCCATTGCCACGAAGATTCGCAAAGCCAAATCTGATATGCTGGAAGGTATTTCTTATGACCTAGCAGCACGCCCCGAAGCATCCAATTTGCTAAGCATCTATGCCACCATCCAAGGCATCAGCATTGACGAAGCGCAAGCCACGTGTGGTGCGCTCAATTTCTCATCCTTCAAAGAACGGCTAGCGGAGGCACTCATTGCGCATCTCACCCCCATCCGTGAGAAATATCACCTATTAATGAACAATCCTGCGTATCTCGATGGCATTATGCATGATGGTATCAGTAAAGCCCGTATCATTGCCGATGATCATATGCGTCATATCAAAGAGGTGGCAGGGTTTTATAGTGCCTCTCACGATAGGAAATGGTAGTCTATGTTGCGTCTATTGATGCTTCCTTTTCAGATGTTTCGGATGATCCGCAAAATACTATGGCGCATCATCTGGCATTTTGTCTATTTTTTCCTGCTTAAACCGCAGCGTTTGCTTTATTTCACGGCACTGATCATTGTCATCTCATGGCTAATGCCCGACAATCGATCTGTGTCGTCTGCTCCTCCTCCGCTTGAGCCGATCAAACCAATGATCGAAAAAAGCGATCAGGTTGTTAGCACCCTGCCTAAGATCAAAGGCACGATACGCAATGTCAATAGCGTCTTTAACGCAAGCTCTCTTGACATCATGGGCGATATGGAACGACACAATTATTATAAGCATTTTTATCATGTCATGACGCATGAACAGGCGGATGTGCCGTACCGCTGGAAAATATCCGATAATTTTTTTGGTTCTCTCACTGCGCAAGCCCCTTTTAAGGCGCGCTCAGGGGTGATGTGCCGCTTTTATAAAGAGTTATTATCCTATCGTGGGCAACATGAATCCTTTGATGGGCTAGCCTGCCAACGCCAGCGTGGCGGATGGTGTCGCCTACGTCCTCAAAGCGCGCACACATGCTCACTTGGCAAACCAAGCAAAATGGATATGTTTTTTAACAATTTATTCTGATTTCGTTAGAGAACGACTATAAATTTCGTCATTCTTGGCGTAAGGCAGGCATCCCTCACCATCCTTCACATTATCACACTATGCATTCGGTCTTATGCTCCCCCGCTTGCGGGGGAGTAAACCATTCATATATCATGAGGGGCGGTGAGCAGGCATCCAGAACAACCCATGATCGCTGGATACCCACTGTAACATAATTGTCATATTTTTATCATTGACAAGATCGATCGATCGATAGTATAAAGAAAGCAGACCTACTTTCCTATGACTCTAATAAAGTTCATAGCACCCCTTTTAATTATGTCACTTGACAACAATTCTGCTTCACAAAACCCGCATGGCGGAGTTTTTGGAGAATCCGCTCCTTTGGTTGAGATAGCAGCCCACAATGCTGCACATCACCTCTTGGAAGAAGGCAAAGAGCATCAAGCCATGGCAAAGATTTATTCTGAGCATGGCAATCATCTTGCTGCTGCGGAAGAACAAGCCCTTAGCACTGCTAAAACAGCAGGTGCTATTGGTGGCATGACCGTTATTGGTTCACTTTCTGGCTGGGCAGGTTGGATAGTCGCCACGGGCGGTTGGGCAACAGTCGTGATTGTCGGCTTAGGTGTCGTAGTCGTCAGTGCTGAACTCATTCAAGCTGCGACTCAAAAATCTGATGACGATCAACCCGCTGCTTAGCCTTCTATGCCGTTGGTAACTGCATGAGGCAGTTTCCTTAATAAAACGATCCATCCTACCTTTCTTTTATGAAAGTGATAGGGTGGATCGTTCCTAACGCTCTGTAACGTTTGATTATTAAAGAGTTTTATGGCTAAAGCTGATTCTGATTGCTCTCCTAACACGCCCTATTCCTATGAACGCTTTTATGCAGCGCGTGTCAATTTGCCCATGAAGGTGCAGGATGATTTACATTCAGGAAATCCCCTTCAGTTACTGAAAGGTGCAGCATATATAGCTCAACATTCCAACGAGCCAATGGCAAAAACGGCTCGAGAAACATGGATGACACTCCCTCTAACATTCGCTGCCACTTCTGCAACTGAATTTTGTATGCGCATGGGGCGCGACAATCCTCAACATGCTCATGCGTGGAATACAGGAACTCATCTATCGCTCCTCTGTGGATTAGTGAGCCTAGCTTCGTTCCTCGTGCCACTTAATATGGCAATTTTCAAGCAATGGACTGCATCCGATGCAGAGCGCGCCACATGGATTGAACCTACAACATCCCTATCCCCACATGCAGATTATCAGGGAAAAATAAGCGCACTATCACGCACTGTAAACTTATTCTGATTTTGGCTTTCTTTTCTTACGACGACGCACCGATAAATTGCTACCTCGCCCCGATAGGCTAGGATTTTCCATAAAATAACGATGCGCTGAAAAGCCCTCACGGCTCACACGATGATACGTACCATCCGAACGCAATAACCAGCTATTGGCTTCATCATTAAGATTCGCCATCATAATTTGATCAAGAATTTGCGCATGTACGGTTGGGTTGGTAATGGGTACCATCACTTCAACGCGCCCGTTCAAATTACGTGGCATCCAATCAGCAGAACCAATATACACCTGCGCGTTCGGTGAAGGTAGCCCATGCCCTCCCCCAAAACAATAGATACGCGCATGTTCTAAAAACCGCCCCACAATCGATTTCACATGAATATGATCGGAAAGCCCTTTGACTTGCGGTCGCAAGCAACAAATGCCACGCACCACCAGTTGAATATGCACACCCGCTTGCGATGCCACATAGAGTGCTTCGATGATTTCTTGATCCACCAACGCATTCATTTTTGCCCAGATTGCAGCAGGTTTTCCAGCACGCGCATATTCTGCTTCGAGGTGAATCATCTGTAACACAGACGTGCGCATATGATCAGGTGCGGGGATAAGATGGTGATAATGACTTGGCGTACCATATCCCGTAATGTAATTGAACAGATAATGGGCTTCAGTGGTCAGCACATTATTACAGGTAAAATAAGAAAGATCAGTATAAATACGTGCGGTGATGGGATGATAATTACCCGTACCAAAATGCACATAAGATACCAGCGATTCACGTTCACGCCGTACCACCAGCGATATTTTCGCATGGGTCTTGAGATGTACAAACCCATACACCACCTGCACGCCTGCACGTTCCAGATTCTTTGCCCAACGAATATTGGCTTCTTCATCAAAGCGCGCCCGTAGCTCGACTAATGCCGTGACAGATTTACCCTCCTCTGCGGCACGAATCAGCGCATTAACGATCGGTGAATCATTACTCGTGCGGTATAATGTTTGCTTGATCGATACCACATCAGGGTCTTGCGCTGCTTGATTGAGAAACTGCACCACCACATCAAATGATTCATACGGATGATGCACAACAATATCTTTTGCTGCAATCGCTGCGAAACAATCACCAGAATGTTCGCTAATGCGTTCAGGAAAGCGCGCCGTATAGGGAGGAAATTTGAGATCTTCGCGTTCAATTTTGCATAATTCTGCAAGATCGCACAGCCCCAACATCCCTTCCATTTCATGGACTTGCTGTATATCTGTCTCGACATGATCCATAAAGAAGTTGGTCAATGCAATCGATACGGGCTTGAGTGCTTTCACACGAATAATACGCCCACGGCGACGGCGTTTCACTGCATGTTCATAATTCTGCACTAAATCTTCGGCATCTTCGGAAACTTCCAGATCGCTATCACGGACAATACGAAATAAGGCACTTTCTTCAACACTAAATCCCGGAAAAAGCAAATGCGCAAAGCGTAGCGTTATATCTTCAAGCGGCACCATATGAATCCCCGCCCCTGCATGTTTGATACGATAAAAACGATGCAATTTATTGGGGAGTGGCAAGACGCTGTTGAGTAATGTACCCGTTTTTTGATTTTTCAGCGTATAGAGCTGCACCAATCCCAAATTAGGCAAGAACGGGAATGGGTGCGCAGGGTCAATCGCTATGGGGCTAAGTGCAGGAAAAATATCCGACAAAAAAAGCATTTCCAATGCTGCATTTTGCTCTGCACTCAGATCGCTTGGGTGCAGCACAAAAATCTGTTCTGCTGCCAATTCTTCTTTTAACTGCAACCAGCATTGTTGTTGTTGCTGCAAAATGGTACGCACCGTACCGCTCAAAACGCGAAGCTGCTCAGGCACACTACGCCCATCAGGGCTAATTTTATTAATATAGTTACGCGCTTGATCTTTCAATCCTGCAACACGTACCATCGTAAATTCATCAAGGTTGCTCGATGAGATAGCAAGAAAACGCACCCGTTCCAATAATGGGAATTTTGTATCATACGCATAATGCAGAACGCGTTCATTGAACGCGATGGAGGACAATTCACGGTTTAAGTAACGCGTCTTAGGATCGCTAAGATCAAATTGTTCCACCACCATAGGCTTTATGCAGCATGAGACTGCACCACTCCTTTGCTGTTCAATAAATCTTTCAATTCACCCGATTCAAACATTTCACGCATAATGTCAGAACCGCCCACAAATTCACCTTTAATATAAAGCTGTGGAATAGTTGGCCAATCAGAGAATTCTTTAACGCCTTGACGGATTTCAGCATCACGCAACACATCCACATCAAAAACGTTCACGCCCAAACGCTCCAAAATCCCAGCGGCCAATGCAGAAAAACCACATTGCGGCATTGTTTTTGAACCTTTCATATACAGAACAACATCATGTTCTGATAATTGTTGTTGAATGCGAGCAAATACAGGGTTGGTCATAATCGTACTTCCTTGATGAACATAATATATATCACCTATAATGATAGCACACTTATATGCTTATGCAAGTGATAATTACTGCTCAATAATGGTAATACGATCATCAATATGCGCAAGGCGCAATAAATCCCGAACCTTCCCTTGAGGATGCATAAGGCGCAAACCAATATTGAGCGATGCGCATGTTTTTTCAGTATAAAGCAACATGCCTAGCCCTGAAGAATCCATAAAATGTAATTGTTCCAGAGAAATTTCTAATTGTGATGGTTTCTGCTCAGTAATTTGCAACAATTTTTCACGATAATGTTTGCTATCATCATAGGTGAAACTATTGCTTAGCGAAAGCACCACAAGATTGGGGGAAAAGGCGGATAATACAATCGACATAAAAAAACACTACTCCACATAATTTTCTTGAGAGTTTAGTATAGCAAAAGAACATTATCTTTTCCCTAATCAATTTATGGTTATATGCTATATCGATTCAATCAACCAGAGGATGTTTTATGTCGCGTCATTCAGCACCATGTTCATCATCACTCACGGAAGTAACCGCATATTCCACCTTAGAACCCAGATCGGATGCTACAAACATACTCACAAATCCGCACTCAGGTCGATTAATCCAGCGGGGAACTTTTCGTTTTCGCACCTTAGAAGAAAGCAAAAGCCTAGCTTTTTGGTTAGCGCATAGCTATCCAGACCCTGAACGCGCTACTTATGGACTCCACGAATTATTCACCAATGCTATTGAGCATGGCAATTTAGATATTGGCTATCAACTAAAAAGCATCCTAATAGAAGAACATCGTTGGGATAAAGAAATTGCCCATCGCCTTAATGATGAACGCTATGCGCATCGTTATGTTGAAGTGATTTTTGTCCATGATGATGAGGGCGTGCATGTGAGCATTATCGATCAAGGCAAAGGCTTTGCTTGGGATTCCTATTTAACGATTGATCCGATGCGTATGGCAGATTTACACGGGCGCGGCATTGCAGTGGCTGCATTGATGTCCTTTGATCGCATCACCTATCATGGATTGGGGAATCACGTCACCACTTTTGTACATGTTCCAAAATAATCTTATATGCGATGTATACAAAAAAACACATTCTTAAACTTAAAAATATAGAGACCATGCCATGACCAAATTATGCGATGAAGCCCCGATAGATTACAGCACGCAAACCATACTCATTGTGGATGATTCTCCGACATGTCGCGCCTTGTTACGTGCATTTTTTCAACAGGTTGGCTTTATCCATATTGATGAAGCCATTGATGGAATGCAAGCGCTTGAAAAAATACACCAACACGCCCCTGATTTACTTCTTGTGGATATGCATATGCCGCGCATGGATGGGCTTGCATTGTGCCAATCTCTCTTTGATGATGGGTTGCATCATGATATTGCCATTATCATGATGTCGCAATCGGTGGATATGCGCTTAAGAAGCCGTGCTTTTGAAATAGGCGTGATGGATTTCATCACCAAACCTCTTTATGAAACAGAAGTGATTGCCCGCACCTTAGCACATTTAGAACGCCATTTACTCAGCCGTAATGTACAAATGCATTATCTTCGTTTGCAACAAGAAATAGATGATGCCTTAAAAGTGCAACGCTTCTTACTCCCCACGGATGCATTAATCGCCAACATCTATCACCAAACTTCTATTGATGTTGCCTATCACCATCAACCCGCAAGCACCTTGGCAGGGGATTATCTTTCGATACGCAATTTAGGAAATGGAAAAATTATGCTTACCCTTGCTGATGTATCAGGACATGGGATTGCAGCGGCACTTTATTCTTTTTCCATTCATGCCCTACTGAATCACGCCTTAGTGAGCAGTGAAGACCCCTCTGAGATTCTTTCCATATTAAATAAGCAGCTTATCAACGTCATGACGGATACTTCTTTTGCCACCATGTGCATTGTGATTATTGATGGCACACATAAGCGTCTCACTTATGCGTCTGCCGCCTCACCTATGCCCATATTAGTACGCTCTGATGGCACGATCCTTTCTCTTGAATCTACAGGAACAGTATTAGGCATGTTTGACGATGCACATTATCCTTCGGTGAACATAGAAAGCCATGCAGGCGATGTTCTGCTGCTTTATAGTGATACCTTGGTTGAATCTATGCGCAGCAACGGCAATCTGATTGAAGAACATGAAGTACACGCGGTACTACATAGCCGTCAAGATGCCTCATCTTCCGCTATTATGAACGCAGTCTTACAGCAGTTCAGTGACTATGATCTCGCCCATCTGCATGATGATTTAACCTTACTTGCGTGCAAGATATAATCACTGTACTGTGCTATTTCTGCATAACTCTCACTTCTTGTCATACCCTTAGATCAAGCGGGTATCCATACCATGCTTGAGCGACTGGATTCCTGCCTTACGCCAAGAATGACAAGAAGATAGACTTATGTCTATGTGTATCTTTTTGGTATGTTCTTAAGGTAAATCACTAGAAAAATAAGAGAAAAATCTATATTTCATTGACTAAATACCCGTATTATTTATAGGGTCAGTAAATTCTATCAAAATATCTTTGCTTGCTGCATTCTTATTTCTAAGCGTTGTTGGTGCAGCCTCTGCTAGTGCCATAGATAGTTCTGCGATTCCCAATCCTGCGGATATAGGACGCATTAAGCCTGAAGAAAAAATGCTACGCTCTCGTCCTAAGGCGCAAGCACGCGCTAAAGAAGCGGGTGGACTTCCCTCAGTACACGCTCCTGAAGGTGCAGAACATATTCGCTTCATCTTAAAAGACATCCATATTACGGGAACGACCATCTTCTCGCAACAAGAATTAGACCCCTTATTTGCTGATTATCTCACTACAGAAATATCCCTAAAAACCGCCTATGATATTGCCCATAAAATAACCAAGCATTATCAACATGCAGGTTATTTTTTATCGGTTGCCTATCTCCCTGATCAAGAAATTAGCGATGGCACGATAAAAATGCAGGTGGTTGAGGGGCATATAGGCAAGGTTCATTTGCCTGAATCCTTAGCATCGAACAGCCTTATCAGCTCCTATGTGTATGAGATTACACAACAACGCCCTTTACGCGCTCAAACATTAGAAACTCTTTTGTTGCTTATCAATGATTTACCGGGATTATCAGCGAAGGGTACGCTTTCTGAACTGAAAGATGCACATGATGGCGGGGTGGAACTTACCATCGAAACATCCGAAGAGCAGGGAACAGGACTTGTGAGTTTTGATAATTATTCTTCTCGTTTTTTGGGGCCGCATCAAGGTACGCTTTCTTATACGGATAGCTTTATCCCCTTTCACCAAACCAACATTGCGGGATTAATGAGTGCGCCAACGGATAAGTTAAAATTTTTGTCGCTAGGACATAACATTGCCATCACACCCGATATAACCTTTGAATTCGCAGGAAATCATACGCAAGCGGCTCCCGGATATACGCTCAAGCCCTTTGAAATTGAAAGTACAGCCAACTTCTTAAGCGGATCGTTGCGTTATCAATTTCTTCGTCAGCGGGAACAAAATTTAGCATTCCGTGTCAACCTTGATATGAGGAATACCACGACAGAATCACTCAATACGGAAATCACGCAAGATCATATACGCGCTCTACGCATTGCCGCAGAATATGATACCATCGATAGTTGGGATGGATATACCATCATCAATACTCAATTCTCTCAAGGTATTGGGGGGCTAGGTTCAACGCCTGAAGGTGATAGCAATTTATCGCGCCAGCAGGCATCTCCTGATTTTAGCAAAATTGAATTATCCGTCACACGAATACAGGCATTAAGCGAGCAATGGTCATTTATCATGAGTGCCGCCTCACAAATAGCATCCGATCCGCTTTATTCTGCAGAAGAGTTTGGGTATGGCGGTCAAGGCTTTGGTCGTGCTTTTGATGCATCAGAAATTATTGGTGATAGTGGCGTATTAGGATCGTTAGAGCTTCGCTATAGTGAGTGGAAAGAGCCTAAGCCCGTTGGGTTTGAACCTTATGTCTTTTATGATATGGGGCGCATTTGGAATAAAGATAGTGGGCAATCTGCCCGCGAATCAGGTTCTTCTATCGGTTTTGGTGTGCGTGCTACAACTGACTTCAACATGAGTGCTAATTTAGGGGTCGCTTTCCCCGTGAATAGGGATGTGATCACTCCTATTTATGGTGACAAAAATAATCATCCACGTCTATTATTCGAAATCACGCATAGTTTCTAGATTCAACAAAGTTTACCTTCTTGTCATACCAGCGAAGGCTGGTATCCAGTAACATTATATAATGGTAAAAGCACTATACATCATAGTGTTATAGTCGTTCTTTGACATAAAAATGAGTATTTTTTCAAACGACTATAGTCTTTTGAAAAAACTACATATAAAAAAATGGTAGCGAAGGAGGGATTTGAACCCCCGACACGCGGATTATGATTCCGCTGCTCTGACCAACTGAGCTACTTCGCCATCTTACGTAATAGGAACATGCTTATAGCAAAATGTCTATGCTTTGTCATCAAAAAAATAGATGGGTACGAACATAGTTATAAAGCACAGAACTACAATATTCAACCTCATGTTGCGCCGTATCAAGAACAATTTCCGCATCATGCGGAATTTCATAAGGTGCTGAAATACCAGTAAAATCTTTTATTTCACCCAAGCGCGCCTTGCGATAAAGCCCTTTAACATCACGTTCTTCACATAATTCAACCGAGGCATTGACATGGACTAAATGAAATTTATCCCCTGCAGCTAAGCGAGCGCGATTGCGATCTTCCTGATAAGGTGAAATGAACGCACATAGGACAATAATCCCCGCATCTGCAAAAAGGGCAGCAACTTCACCGATACGACGGATATTTTCACTTCGATCATGAGGGGAAAATCCAAGATCACGATTCAATCCTTGACGTATATGATCCCCATCAAGTACATAAACTTGGCATCCCTCATCGAATAATCGTTTCTGTAGGATCTGCGCAAGTGTTGATTTGCCTGATCCTGAAAGCCCTGTAAACCATAATACACCACCATGATGCTTATTTTTTTGTGTACGCATAGCATAGCTTATGGATGATTGCGGTGGAATAGTGATGATATTTGTGTTCATTCCATGACTATTAGCGTAAAAAATCATTTAGGACAATGACAATTTTGTGTATTATTTGTCTATGATGCTTTGTTTGCGGGTATAATCATGTGTATGAGTGAATCCGCTTTTCTTATCGATATTTTTTTTGAACATATTGCCCGAGCAAGCATTGTACCTTTTGTCTCTAGTGTGACCTTAGAAGCTATGTATTTATTTGGTGGGTATGCATTGCTGAAACCGATTTTTGTAGGGATAGCAGGTATGATGTGTGGTTGTTTGACATCATGGTTTTTTGGTTATGGTTTGCGTCGATTATATTATCGGTGGAAATCTATAGATGAGGGGCTATTTTTGAAGCTGAACGGTGTGATGCATCATTATGGGTGGATGGCAGCAATTTTATTTCCTCTGCCCTTAGCAACGCTTATTATCGTCCTATTGGGCTTTTTTCGTGTCTCTTTGGTGCGTGTGGGAATAATGGTACTTCTTGGGGCTATAATCTCCATGAAAACATTTTTTCTTGTCTGAATGATAAAATAAACGCTTTCTTAAAGAGATTATGGGATAGTTATACACAGAAATTCTATTCCTTCTAAATATAATATATATAAATTTAAAGTAGAAGTAGTTGTTAGTTGTGCCTGTGTTTTATGGGGATAAGTGGTTATCCTGTGCTTATGCCGAATGTTATGCACAGCAAAAAACATGCTAAGCAACCTAAATACCACATTTTTTCTTTATAGTTGTGGATAAGCCAAAATTTATTATCTACATGGCTCAAGATCGTGCATAAACTGTGGATGCGCTGTGGATGTCTGTGGATAAGTCGTGCCTTTTTTTCTATCCACAATGTTATAAAGATTTTCTCCCATAGTTTATCCACAGCATGATGCATAAAAAACTTCTTGTTGTTCGTGGCATTAACGTGTAGGACTATGTCCTATGATTGCCTATATTTTCAAACGACTCATCCTTATTATTCCAACACTTTTGGGTGTCATGGTGTTGAACTTTGTGATCACGCAAGCCGCACCCGGAGGGCCTGTTGATCGGATGATTTATCAGTTGACCGTACAAGATGGCGGTTCTGCAACTTCCAATTTCACAGGCAGTGGGCAAGGCGATGCGGGTTCATCGACGGGGGGCATGGTTCCATTGGTGCAATCTTATGAGGGTAAAACGCGTTCGTCGCGTGGATTAGACCCTGAAATGATTGCACAAATTGAAAAAATGTATGGCTTTGATAAACCTCCCTTAGAGCGGTTTATGCATATGATGCGGGGCTATATGCGCGCAGATTTTGGTGAGAGTTTTTTCCGCGATGCACGGGTGATGGATATTATCATTGAGAAATTGCCCGTTTCCATTTCATTGGGTTTATGGACGACCCTGCTTACCTATCTTTGCTGTATTCCGCTTGGTATTAAGAAGGCGGTGCGCGATGGATCGCCTTTTGATATTGCAACTAGTTGGGCGATTCTGATCGGTTACTCCATACCGAGCTTTTTGTTTGCCATTGTATTATTGATTGTGTTTGCGGGTGGGGAATATGTTCAATGGTTTCCGTTGCAAGGTATAAGCTCCGATTTACCAGAAGGGACATCTTTGTGGATACGTATCAAGGATTATATGTGGCATATGACCTTGCCTATTGTTGCGATGATGATCGGTTCTTTTGCAAGCCTTTCGATGCTGACTAAAAATTCCTTTCTTGATGAAATTGGCAAGCATTATGTGATGACGGCGCGTGCGAAGGGCTTGCGGGAACGCCATGTGTTGATGCGCCATGTTTTTCGTAATGCCATGTTAATTGTAATTGCGGGTTTTCCTCAGGCTCTTATTAAGATATTGTTTACTAGTTCCTTATTAATCGAAGTGATTTTTTCATTGGATGGCTTGGGATTATTAGGCTTTGAGGCAGTGGTGAATCGTGATTATCCTATTGTATTTGGTACGTTATTCATCTTTACGTTGCTTGGTTTGGTGATGAATTTGATCGGGGATATTATTTATATGTTGGTTGATCCGCGTATTGATTTTGAACGGAGGTCGGTATGAAATTTTCTCCTATTACAAAGCGTCGTTGGAAGAATTTCAAGTCCAACCGTCGTGGCTATGTATCGTTGTGGTTGATGGTAGTGGTGCTATGTGTTACGTTGCCAGCCGAGTTCATTGCGAATGATCGCCCTGCTTTGATTTATTATAAAGAGGCATTCTATATGCCTATATTTCATTCCTATCCCGAAACGACTTTTGACGGTTATTTTGAAACCGAAACAAGATATGCCGATCCGTTTATACGCCAACAAATAAACGCGCATGGATGGATGATTGAGCCAATTATCCCCTATTCTGCCCGTTCGATGGATTATGAAGTACCACGTGCGCCCTATCCGCCATCATCGCGTCATTGGTTTGGTGTGGATGATCAAGGGCGTGATGTGTTGGCTCGATTAATCTATGGTTGCCGTATATCACTATTATTTGCTTTTATGCTCTCTATAGCAAGTTCCGTTTTGGGGATTGTTGTTGGAGCGATTCAGGGCTATTATGGTGGCATGATCGATTTGCTCTCGCAGCGTTTCATTGAAATATGGTCGGGTTTGCCGATGCTGTATATGCTGATTATTCTCACTACCTTAGTAGAGCCAAATTTTTGGTGGTTATTATTATTGTTGTTATTATTCTCGTGGATGGAATTAGTAGGTGTTGTGCGGGCGGAATTTTTGAAAGTTCGTAATTATGATTATGTCCGTGCAGCGCGTGCTTTAGGGGTTGGTGAAATAACGATTATGTGGCGACATATCATGCCCAATGCGATGGTAGCGACGTTGACCTATATGCCGTTCATCGTTAATGGGGCGATGACTACCCTCACCTCATTAGATTTCCTTGGTTTTGGTTTGCCCGTAGGTTCACCATCGTTGGGAGATTTATTGTCGCAAGGTAAGAATAATCCTACATCACCATGGCTTGGGCTGACTGCCTTTGCTACTCTTTCCTTATTGCTGACGATGATGATGTTCATTGGGGAAGCGTTGCGTGATGCATATAATCCACATAAGGTGTTTCGTCATGACGTTGCTTGAAGTAAAGAATCTTGCCATCCAGTTTTATGGATCGTCACAGCCAACGGTAGAACAGCTTTCATTTTCAGTGCAAAAAGGTGAGACATTAGCCATTGTCGGGGAGAGCGGATCGGGTAAATCGATCACGGCATTATCGATTATGCGGTTGAATCCTGCTACCCATATAGCTGATGGAACGATTCATTTTGAAGGTAACGATATTACCAAGGCGACACCGTTAGAGCTTTATGCTATGCGTGGCGGTGATGTCGGAATGATCTTTCAAGAGCCGATGACGGCACTTAATCCGTTGCATACGATCACCAAACAGATTGCGGAAACGATAGCATTGCATCAACCACAGATGCGTGTTGATGAGGTGCGTGCGCGTGTGAGGGAATTATTGCAAGAAGTTGGGTTAGATTATTTGAATCAAAGAAAAAAACCCTATCCTCATCAATTATCAGGAGGGGAACGTCAACGTGTGATGATTGCCATGGCAATCGCCAATCGTCCTAAATTGCTTATTGCCGATGAACCAACAACTGCATTGGATGTTACAACTCAAGCGCATATTATGGAATTGCTGAAAGAGTTGCAGAAAAAATACCATATGGCATTGATTCTAATTACGCATGATTTGCATGTTGTGCGTAATATTGCGCATCGTGTGGTGGTCATGCGGCGTGGTCGTTTAGTGGAGAGCGCGCCAACGCAGCAGCTTTATGAACACCCAAACCATGATTATACAAAAGAACTCTTGGCATCGTCTCATGCACGTGCGCCCGATACGAAGCCCAATAGAGAACATATGCTTATTCAGGCATATGATGTGAGTGTGTCCTATGCAAGCTCAGATCGGTGGACGTGGCGAAAAACTACCCGTCAAGTGCTTGCGCCGTTATCCTTAGAGGTGGCGGAATCTGAAACACTTGGCATTCTTGGTGAGAGTGGTTCAGGAAAAACAACCTTGGGCTTAGCACTGGCTCGATTATTATCTGCGCAAGGTCGCGTTGATTTTATGGGTAAAAATATCTATGATATGTCACGGCAGAGTTTGCGGGAAGTGCGTGCCTCAGTACAATTCGTATTTCAAGATCCCTACTCTAGTTTGAATCCTCGTATGACAATAGAACAAATTCTTGCAGAAGGTCTGACTATTCATGCGCCGCATGTGTCCAATGAAGAACGTCATATGCGTGTGGTGGATATGATAGAGCAAGTTGGATTAGATCATAGTGCATTATCACGTTATCCGCATGAGTTTAGTGGCGGGCAAAGGCAACGTATTAATATCGCACGTGCAATGATTGTTCGTCCGCGTTTTGTGATTTTCGATGAACCGACTTCAGCCTTGGATATTACCCTACAAACGCATATTTTAGCCTTGTTAAAAGAATTACAACAGCGTTTTGGGTTGGGATATGTCTTTATTAGCCATGATTTGCATGTGATTCGTAGTATTAGTCATCGTGTCATGGTGTTGCAGCAAGGGAAAGTTGTCGAATCGGGTGATGCTGATAAAGTGTTGATGCACCCTCAGCATCCCTATACTCAATCACTCGTTGAAGCCTCAGGTATGCTATGATCCATGATACTATTATTGCCCAAGCAACGCCTCAAGGTGTTTCTGGTGTTGCTGTGTTGCGTCTTTCAGGTAAAAATGCTTATCAATGTGCTTTGCTTTTTATTGATCGGGAAGATTTGAAACCACGATACGCTCATTATGTGACGTTGCGGCATCCTCATACGAAGGATGTTTTGGATTATGCTTTGATGCTTTATTTTCCAGCACCTCACAGCTTTACAGGTGAAGACGTTGTTGAAATTCATTGCCATGGCAGTCGAATGGTGATTCGTTCTGTTATTGATGCTGCTCTTTCCTATGAAGGGGTGCGTTATGCACAAGCAGGGGAGTTTACACGCCGAGCATGTGAACATGGAAAACTTGATTTATTACAAGCAGAAGCACTTGCTGATTTGATAGCTGCAGATACACCAAAACAGCAAAAATTAGCCTGCCGTCATTTGAGCGGAGCTGCATCACAACATTATATAGAGTTGGAGCGTGCTATTATAGAGGCGCGGGCTTTCTGTGAGGTTTTTATTGATTTTCCAGATGATGATCTGCCTGAAGATTTAGATGATCAGATAAACGAGAAAATAAATTCATGCATCGCAATGATTCATTCAATGTTGCAGTATGCGCGAGCAGGGAAACATATACGTGATGGTATTCGTGTTGCGATAATGGGTGTTCCGAACGCAGGGAAGTCTACGCTCATTAATCGCATTGCAGGGCGACACGTTGCTATTGCGTCACCTGTCGCGGGAACAACACGTGATGCAATAGAATGTTCTGTGGTGCTGAATGGGGTAGTGTTTCAATTTTTTGATACAGCAGGATTACGTACTAGCACAGATGATATAGAAGTGCAAGGAATAAATATTGCAAAAAATATCGCTGCTCAAGCAGATGTGGTGTTGATTATTTTGGATCGGACGCAATCGTTAGGGGCGCAAATAGAATCTGTGGGGGGAATTGTTTCACGTGAAACAATTTGGGCGGCAAATAAAATAGATGCCCCCCCTCACCCAACGTGGAACGTGAGTGAAAATGTTTCACGTGAAACAATTTTGATTTCATCGCAGACGGGTGAAGGCGTAACTCATCTTGTTAATAGATTAATTGAATTCACTACGGAAGTTCCGATGGAAGATATTTATATTACGCGTGATCGTCATATAGAGCATCTTAATGAGGCACTACAGTCTCTTCTGGATGCACATGGTGAGTCGCAATTAGTTCTTAAGGCGGAACATACACTTCATGCTTGCAATTATGTCGGTTTTATATTAGGAAGAATTGATATAGAGCGTGTTTTAGATGCCTTATTTTCCAGCTTTTGTATTGGCAAATAAGTCCGTTATGTTTCACGTGAAACAACCAAAGAGAGAAAAATGGAAAAAAATTTTGATGTTATTGTTATTGGCGGCGGACATGCTGGTATTGAAGCGGCAACGGCAGCAGCGCGTATGGGTGCGAACACAGCACTTATAACTATGAAACATGATAATCTCGGGGTAATGTCATGCAATCCTGCTATTGGTGGGGTTGGAAAGGGTACTTTAGTTAGAGAAATAGATGCATTAGATGGCGTGATGGCAAAAATTGCGGATAAATCGGGCATTCATTTTAAGATGTTGAACCGCAGTAAAGGACCTGCAGTTTATGGGCCTCGTACTCAAGCAGATCGTGTTTTATATCAACAGGCAACACAAGATATTTTAACTGATTATGAAAATCTCACAATCATTATTGATACTGCGGAAGAATTATTGAGTGATAAGGATGGAATTAATGGTGTACGAGGTCAATCAGGGGTGTATTATGCTCGGTCGCTTGTGTTAACGACAGGAACTTTTTTGCGTGGATTAATTCACGTAGGAACAAAAACGACTCCCGCTGGTCGTGTGGGTGAGTCACGTGCAGAAGCTATGTCTTGGTCACTATTAAAGCATGGGTTGCAATTAGGGCGACTTAAAACAGGTACGCCAGCGCGCTTAGATAAGCAATCCATTGATTTTGAGCGTTGTGAAATCCAGCATTATGATGAATGCCCATCACCAATGTCTTATATGAATAGTGCCATTGATGTTCCCCAAGTGCCGTGCCATATTACGCGCACAACGGCAAAAACATTAGAAGTGGTACGTGATAATATTAAATCTTCTGCCGTATATTCAGGGCAAATTGAAGGTCGTGGACCGCGCTATTGCCCATCCATAGAAGATAAGATTGTTCGGTTTGCAGATAAGTTATCACATCAAATTTTTCTTGAACCAGAAGGGTTGACAAGTGATTTAATTTATCCCAATGGAATTTCGACATCTTTTCCAGAAAATATTCAAATTGACTTAGTTCATTCGATAGCTGGGTTAGAGAAAGCTAAAATCATACAATATGCATACGCAATAGAATATGATTATGTTGATCCGCGAGAGCTAAAACATTCCCTGGAATGTAAAAAAATAGCGGGATTGTTTTTGGCAGGACAAATTAATGGTACGACAGGTTATGAGGAAGCGGCAGCTCAAGGTTTAGTTGCAGGTATTAATGCCGCATTAAAAGCGCAGGGGCGTCCTCGCTGGATAGTTTCACGTGCAGATGCATTCATAGGGGTTATGATAGATGATTTGGTCACGCAAGGGGTATCAGAACCATATCGTATGTTTACGTCACGATCAGAATACCGGCTTCTGTTGCGCCCCGATAATGCGCACCATAGGCTAACTCCGTTAGGTGCTGAGATTGGAGTTGTGGGACGTGAGCGTTCGTTGTTTCACGTGAAACACTATGATGTATATAATCGTACAAAAGAAAAATTAGAAACTAATTTTGTTACCCCTCATGAATTATTAGAACACGGGGTTTCCATGAAGTTGGATGGACGAAAACGATCGTGGTATGAACTTATGGGGATAGAACACATATCTCATGAAGTGCTCTGCGCCATTGTGCCTTTTATACAAGAATTAAGTGACGATATGCGCGAGCTGTTAAAAATAGATAGTATGTACCAAAGTCATATTGTAAGACATCAACATGAAATTGAACGCATGAAAAGAGATGAAAGTTTGATTATATCAGAAGATATTGATTATAATTGTATGGCGTCATTATCAAATGAAATGAAAGAAAAATTGAATCGTCATAGGCCGCAGACGATAGCAGAAGCATCGCGCATACCAGGAGTCACGCCCGCTGCATTGGTTGCATTGTACGCGGAGGTGCGAAAACATGAGTTCGCATAGCCAAGAATTAATATTATCATATGTTTCACGTGAAACATATGATAAATTGCAGCGATATGTAGAAGAATTGCTTCTTTGGAATCAGTCCTTAAACTTGATTTCGTCAGCAACGGTCAGTGAAGTGTGGAGTCGTCATATATTAGATTCTGTTCAAATTATCCCATTTCTTGATAAGGCAGAGGTAATTGTAGATTTTGGAAGTGGTGGTGGACTCCCAGCTATTCCAGTTGCACTAGAGAAAGAATGTACGGTCATTATGATTGAGTCCGATAGGAAAAAATATGAATTTTTAGCGCATTGTAAAAGGATTTTTCATTTGAAAAAAGTAGAAATCATATGTAAAAGAATTGAGGAAATACAATGCCTTAATGCTGATCTTGCTGTTTCGCGCGCTTGTTCGTCGTTGGATAAATTGTGTGGTTTTATGCATAGGCATGTTAGCCCAGAGGGAAAAGGTTTTTTCCTCAAAGGAAAAACAATTTATGATGAAATAATGGTTGCATCTTCCTACGGGTATGACTATACTCTGCATCGAAGCATCACCGATGAGAGTGGTGTGATTTTAGAAATACAACATTTAAGGAAATCAACATGACGCGAATTATTGCTGTAGTGAATCAAAAAGGTGGCGTTGGAAAGACGACCACAACGGTTAATTTGGCTACCGCTCTTGCAGCCATCGGCAAGAAAACACTTGTCATAGACCTTGATCCTCAGGGGAATGCCAGTACGGGGCTGGGTGTAGAACATCGTGATCGGGTTGTTTCCTCGTATCATATTTTAATTGGTAGCGTGACTTTGGCGCAGGCATCGGTTGTTACTTCGATCCCTAATCTACATGTTGTTCCGTCGAATATAGATTTATCTGCCGCTGAGATCGAGCTTGTGCAGGAAATGGCTCGCGAAGGTCGTTTGAAAGCTGCATTAGAGTCTGGTGCGGATGGTTATGATTATATCCTTATTGACTGCCCTCCGTCATTAGGTTTGATTACGATGAATGCTCTTGTTGCTGCCCAGTCCGTGTTCATTCCTTTGCAGTGCGAATTTTATGCCTTGGAAGGTTTGAGCCATTTGTTGAAGACGATACAATTAATTCAACGTAGATTGAATCCAGAGTTGGATATATGTGGCGTGGTACTGACAATGTATGATAAACGCAATAAATTGACGGAGCATATTGAATCTGATGTGAGAGGTTTTCTGAAAGAAACTGTTTTTTCAACAGTTGTACCAAGAAATGTGCGATTGTCGGAAGCCCCTTCTCACGGCAAGCCTGCTATTGTATATGACATGAATTGCTCTGGGTCTCGTGCATATATAATGATGGCGAAGGAATTATTGCAACGTGAGAAAACTAGAATTTCTCAAGCGGTGAAGGTGGCGTGATATGATAGCACCAACGAAAGGTTTAGGTAAGGGGCTTTCTGCATTGATGGCTGAAGAGTACGGTCAAGAGGCTGGAGTTGTTGTTGATCGCTTAGGTGCTTTGCCGATAGATCAGATTACTTCTGGGGCATATCAACCTCGCACGTATTTTGATCAAGAGGCGTTGAAAGAGTTAGCTGATTCTATTCGTAGTAATGGCGTGATGCAGCCTATTTTGGTGCGTCAACTTCCTGAAGCGCGTAATGGTGCATTATATGAAATCGTTGCAGGTGAGCGAAGATGGCGCGCCTCAAAGATTGCTGGTTTGACGGAAGTGCCTGTGATTATCAAGGAAATAGATGATCAAAAAGCGCTAGAAATGGCGTTGATAGAGAACATACAACGCCAAGACCTTAATGCTATTGAAGAGGCTGATGGGTATCAGCAATTAATGGATGGCTTTGGTTATACGCAAGAAGAGCTATCCGTGGTTGTTGGTAAGAGTCGTAGTTATATTGCCAATATGTTGCGTCTTCTTGCTTTGCCAGCACTTGTCAAAGGCATGTTAAAATCTGGGGAGATTACCGCTGGTCATGCTCGCGCCTTATTAAAGGCTTCTGATCCTGAGAAATTAGTTCAGGAGATTATCCGCAGAGGGTTAAATGTCCGGCAAACGGAAAATATTGTAAAGGCTGGTGGTCTGCCTTCAAAAGACAATGATGAGTGGGATGGGCAAACTTCTGGTGAAACTATCGTTGTAAATCAATCGGATGGATCTTCCGCAAAACATAATAAGCATGATAGCACCCCACCATCTGTTAAAACCAAAACTCAACACGCAACCCTTGTTCAATACGCACCAAAAGATCCTGATATTGTAGCTTTGGAAGAAGCCCTTACTGAGCATTTAGGGATGCGTGTTGTTATTGATGATCAGGGGGAGTGTGGTAGCGTAACCCTGCATTACCGTTCTCTGACGCAGCTTGATAATATTTTGCGCCAGTTTGGAGGGTCGCTTTAGTGTCCTTGCCACGGATGTCCACGCCAATATATCTTCTTTCTGACTCAACGGGCGAAACAGTGAGTGCGGTTGCTCGTGCTGCATTAGCACAATTTGCCTCAGTCGATGTTGCGGAACATCATCATACCCTCATACGTTCTGTTTCGCAATTAGAGCGGATTTTACAAACGATAAAAGCACACCCCGGTCCAGTGATGTTCACGTTGGTGAAAAGGGAAATGCGTGATGCTGTGCGCGTCTTTTGTGAGCAGGAGCAGTTGCCGTGCATTTCCATTTTGGGTGGTGTCATTACCCAATTAAGCGCGTATTTTGGTGTGGCGACGGCGGCATTGCCAGGGCGACAACATGAGTTGAATGATAATTATTTTCACCGTGTTGAAGCAATTAATTTTGCTTTAGCGCATGATGATGGTCAAAATAGTTGGAATCTTAACGCGGCAGATGTGATTTTAGTAGGTCCGTCGCGCACCTCGAAGTCCCCTACCTGTGTGTATCTTGCAAATAAAGGCTTGAAAGCCGCCAATGTTCCTTTTGTGCATCAATGTGCATTGCCCGACGCGCTCTTTCAAGCATCGCACCCGTTTATTGTAGGCTTATTGATTGATGCAGAACGATTGGGGCAAATACGACAAACGCGCCTTGAAACATTAGGTGAGAGAAGTGTGCAAGGTTATGCTGATTTTGATCAGATTGAAGCAGAATTATTTGCTGCGCGACGTTTGTTTGTGAAGCAGCGTTGGCCCGTGATTGATGTAAGTTTGCGATCAGTTGAAGAAACGACGGCGCATATTTTACAACTCTATCGAAAATTTCGGCAGGTGCATCGTGTCAGCTAAAAATGGAAAAGCGCGTGTTGCATGTGTGATCGGCGACCCCATCGCTCATAGCTTATCTCCTGCTATTCACGAATATTGGTTGCAAAAATATGATATTAATGGCGCGTATGTGCCTTTTCGCGTGACAACCGAGGCTTTTTCTTCGACATTAGATAGCCTTTTTTCTTGTGGCTGTGTTGGTATGAACATCACCCTGCCCCATAAACAGCAGGCGTATGCCTATGTTGATCGTTTAGATGATAGTGCAATCCGTGTAGGTGCGGTGAATACATTAGTGTTGCGCGATGGTGTGGTGCATGGATTTAACAGTGATACGTTGGGCTTTGCGCGATTATGGCAAGAATCCTTAGCACAGTCTCGCGCAAGCAATCCTCAGCGTGTTGTTCTGTTGGGTGCGGGTGGTGCTGCCCCTGCGATCATTGCTGCGCTGTATGATCATGGTTGCCGTGAGGTGATTATTGCAAACCGTACCTTAGAGCGTGCGCATCATGTGGTAGCATTAATGCAAAAATCATGCCCTGAGTGCCATTTTTCTGTGTGCCACCTTGACGATGTGGTGGGCATCATCCCTTCTGCGGATGCGTTGGTGAACTCGATTGCGATTGGGATGTTGGATGAGCATTATGTTGCGCCATGGTTTGATAATGCGCCTGAGCATATGTGCGTTGTCGATGTTTCTTATAGTGTTTTTGGGACTCCGCTAACTCGTTTCGCTATTGAGCGCGGTTTTAATGCCTATGATGGATTGCCGATGTTGGTATGGCAAGCAACAGTGGGGTTTGAGTTATGGTTTGGTGTACAGCCAGAAATTGACGTTGCTCTTTATGGATATTTGCGAACATAGATAAGGGGTTGTGTGATGCGCTGCATTGGGATTACGGGAGGTATAGCAAGCGGAAAATCCGCCGTTGCGAAACTATTTCGTTATCGAAATATTCCCGTGTTTGATGCGGATGTTGTTGCTCGTCATGGCTATGATAATGTCGATTGGACGTTCTTGCATCGTTTCGATAGCGAAATTAATTGCAAGCAGGGCGTGGATCGAGCGGTGTTGCGTGCCTTGATTGCGCGTCACCCCATCATTCTTGATATGCTAGCTGAGCAACTTCACCCCTATGTATGGCGACAATGGCAGCATTTTAAGAGTGCGCATCAACGTCGAGGAACTGGTGTGA
Source organism: Alphaproteobacteria bacterium (assembly GCA_004293935.1). Taxonomy (GTDB): domain Bacteria; phylum Pseudomonadota; class Alphaproteobacteria; order Rickettsiales; family UBA998; genus RDZH01. The sequence goes on from RDZH01000012.1 coordinate 162,036, forward strand.
TTGCTGCGGAAGTCCCCTTATTGCTTGAATGCGGATGGCAAAATGCCTATGATGCGGTGTGGGTGGCTCATGCCCCGCAATGGTTGCGCATTCAGCGCGTCTTTACGCGTCACACAATGAATGAAGCGACGTTGCGTGCGATTTTGGAGCGTCAATATCGTGACCATGAGCGTTGTTCGTTGGCGGATGTGATTATACCGACCGCACACGGTAAAGCAAATATGGCATCGCATGTGTGGTATTATTTAGGCAAAAAAGGATAGTTTTTATGACACATAGGCAAATATGTTTTGATACCGAAACGACAGGTTTTGAACCCAGTGCAGGGCATCGTATTGTAGAAATTGGCTGTGTGGAGATGATAGGCTATGTGCGCACAGGCGCGGTGTATCATGCTTATGTGAATCCGCAACGTTCTATGCCCCCTGAGGCGCAAAAAGTCCACGGATTAAGCGAGGAATTTCTTAAGGATAAGCCGCTTTTTAGCCATGTTGCGGATGCGTTTCTTGAATTTATTGGGGATGCTGCTTTGGTGGCGCATAATGCACGCTTTGATATGAAATTTATCAATCATGAATTGCAAGCGATTGGTAAAAAACCCATAGCGGCGAATCGTGCGATTGACACGTTGGAACTTGCAAAACGTGCTTATCCGGGGCAACCATCAAGCCTTGATGCGCTGTGCCGTCGTTTTGGGATTGATTTAAGTGCGCGTACCCATCACGGCGCATTGCTTGATGCGGAATTGCTTGCAGATGTCTATTTGGAATTGATGGGCGGACGACAAGTGAGTTTTGGATTGCAGGCATCCAACAACGCAACGGCGCGGAGTCAAGAGGATAAGGCAAGGGATGGTGCTGCTCCCCCCTTCCCTCGTCGAACGGCTGTGGTGCGTGATGAAGAACGTGCGGCGCATCGGGCGTTTATCCAAGCCAAAATAAAAAACGCGCTGTGGGACAGTGAAGCATCATGAAGCATAGCGATGCGATGCCCTGCTTATCTGTTGAGGCTGTTGCGTGCGCATATGGCACTCAGAGCGTCTTACGTGAGGTGCGGATGCATGTACCTGCGGGGACACTCACCTGCCTTGTGGGGGCATCGGGAGCGGGAAAAACAACCTTGCTGCGGATTATTGCGGGGTTGCTGCAACCGCATCATGGGCGCGTATGTTTAGGGGATGAATTATGGGGACATTATGGCGATGGGGCTGTGGTGCATATGTCACCACAACAACGACGTGTTGGTTTTATGTTTCAGAATGCCTCGCTTTTTCCTCATATTACGGTATTGGGGAATGTGTGCTTTGGTATTCGGCATATGCCCAAAAAGCAACGCTATGAGATGGCGCGCATGTGGTTGGATAATGTCGGTATGGGCAGTAAATCAGATGCCTATGCGCATCAGCTTTCGGGCGGGCAACATCAGCGTGTGGCATTGGCACGGGCATTGTGCGCGCAACCGCGTGTGATGCTGTTGGATGAGCCATTTGCGAGCCTTGATCCGAGCTTGCGCCGAGACATACGTGATGAGATTCTTGCGTTAGTGCGCTCTGCCCATATGCCGATGGTGATGGTGACGCATGACCCTGAGGAAGCGTTAGCCGTCGCGGATCAGATGGTGGTATTGCGCGGTGATGGGACGATTCATCAAGCGGGGACTCCGTATCAGATTTATCATCAACCCGTGGATGCCGTATGTGCGGAGTTTTTTGGAACTGTTGTGCGGATGAGCGGACGCGTTCACGGCGAACATGTTCATACAAGCCTAGGATTACTCCCTAAGCAGCTTTGCGCCCCTAACCTGCGTGAGGGTGCGGAACTGTCCGTTATAGCACGCCCTGAGGGAATACGCTGCGTGTATGATGGTGAACAAGGGGTGCGTGTGGTTGTTTGTCATAGTCGACTGACGGCACAAGGCTGGATGGTTGACGCGATAACACCTGAAGGGATGCGTATAATGTTTCATCATCGTGAGAATTCTCCCCTATCAAGCGGGGATGAGGTGGTCGTGACGCTGCAATTACCGTATGTGTATGTTTTTCAAAATGGTTTATAGATGACCAACACAACAATAATAATCATCAACACGGTTGGAGCTTCATTGAGCCAACGAAAATAGCGTGCGCTGCGTTGATTGTTGCCTGAGGCGAATTGCTTGCGGTGCATGGCAAGCATACCGTGAATGCCACTCATCAGCAGCACAAGTGTCATTTTGGTGTGCATCCAGCCAAAGGCGAAAAAATCAAAGGCAATGGCAAGCCATAAGCCAAACACCCATGTTGCGATCATGGCGGGGTTCATGATAAATCGTAAGAGCTTGCGCTCCATCACTTGCAGCATTGCATCGCTCTCGCTTCCCACGGCAACACCTGCATGGTACACATAAAGACGGGGCAAATAAAGCAATCCTGCCATCCATGAGATGAGCGCGATGATGTGAAGTGTTTTGAGTGTCGCGTATAAGGTTTCTTGATCCATAATGATGTACATAATGAATCTATTTGCGTGCTACAAGATGTTTCTGTTGCGGTATGGGTAGATTTTTTGGTATAGTGATATAATGAAAACATGGATGACTCTTATTATATGTGCGTTTTTGGTTGCATCATGCCGCCCTGCCCCGCTTTATTATGTTGAGCCACAAGGTCCACCTGAATATCAATTAGGGTGGCAAGATGGCTGTGATACGGGCATTTCCTCCAAGAGCGGCTTTCTTTATAAAATCATGTATGGCTTTCGTAAGCGTCCTGAATTTGGAAATAATGAATTATACAAGATCGCATGGAACGAAGGGCATACTTATTGCCAGAATATGATGTTTGATTAGGTTGAGTTTGCGTAAGGTATTGAGTCCAGCAGCAATAGTATGATCTGGATGCCTGCCTTCGCAGGCATGACGCAAGCTATAAGTAAATTTTTTATGAAGAATGTGATGAAGAAGGATTGGAATTTGCAATTTTTCATGCTACAATACAAATATTATAGCAATTCAACTTAATATTTTTTCCGTTTTTGGCGAAATCTTACGTTGAGAAATTGCTATAAGTCATTATAATATACAGCACTGCTCAACTTTATTACCCATCCATGATGGGTCATTGTAAAATTGAAGTGCTGCAGTAATGCATGATGTGATCTTGATTTTTTTATTCGATGATCTTATTTCATTCATTATACACTCTAATAACGCTCTAATTAACAATCGAGAATTCTGGTGTCTAACAGTTATTTACGCAATACTATTCAGTTTCCTAGCAAGCAACGCGCACACATACAGCATGGCTCGTATGAAGGGCAGTTTCTGATCGCCACACCTGCGATGACGGGTGAAGTGTTTGCTCATTCACTGATTTATCTGTTCGCTCATAATCCCGGAGGAGCGATGGGCGTGATGCTCAATAAGCCATTGGATATGGTACATCATGCGACTCTGTTTCAGCAATTAGGCATTGAATTTATGCGTGATGATTCTGACCTTGCTGTGCATCATGGTGGTCCTGTGGAAGAAAATCGTGGATTTGTCCTGCATAGTAATGATTATGCTACGGAAGATACGTTGGTGCAATCATCGGGCATTTCTGTTACCGCGAGCATGACGATTTTGCGCGATATTGCGCGTGGTAAAGGCCCTGCACAAGCATTGCTGGGGATTGGTTATGCAGGTTGGGCAGCAGGGCAGCTTGAGGCTGAAATAGAATCCAATTATTGGCTTACCGCCCCCGCCTCTTCTGTGATCGCATTTTACCCTGATGATGATGCTAAACATGCGATGGCAGCAAAATCACTAGGTATTGATATGTGTCGTTATTCGATTTATGTGGGACATGCCTAGGTTCTTATCTTCGTCACTCTTGGCACAAGGCTATAGTCCAGTGAGAGCTGCTGTTCTGGATGTCTGCCTACGCAGGCATGACGGGTTTTAGACTTTATTTATCCAAAACAACTGTTTATGATTCTTCTGGCAGCGTTCCCCAATCGGGTAGGCGCACCTCAATCGGGGTGTTGTTAAGCATCATCGCTGCCCTTGTGTCGCGCCTATGTCGCCATGCATCATAGCGTACTAATGCTAGCCCGCTTGTACCATGATAAGAGAGCAATTCCCCGCAGGAACGTTCTTGCCCAGTAACATAGATGAGGGGATCATCGCAAGTGATGGGCGTTGGTGCGCTAATAATCGCAATGCCTTTGCGCAATGTGCCTTTATAATGGGTACGTGCTGTCACCTCTTGCCCAACATAGCAGCCCTTGCGATAATCTATGGCGTTGAGGGCTTCATAACCTAATTCTAATGGGAAAAATCGTTCACCCGTAGCATCGCGGTGCGCTTCCACGACCCCGCACGCAATGCGCCGCGCTTCATACGCATCATCGCCCGCATTCCAAGCAGATGATAGAGACAAAGGAACAACGCCACGCCAACCAAGCGCAGCATGGCGCGGATCAGCGAACCAGCATAATGCATCCGTGGGGGCATGAGAATGATGTGCGCTCACTACGATGCTGAGATCATCACGCACGCGCCATTGCACCTTTGATCGCAAACGATAGCGTTGTAATTGTTTGGTGAGTGGTTCTAGTGCTGCACGCGCACTATCCAGCCATAGCCCTTCTTCATGCGGGGCAGGCATGATGATGAAATCATACAGCACTTTTCCTTGTGGGGTTAAAAATACCGCAAGCTGCGCTACCCCATCATTCACGGTGCGTTGCACATCTTGCGTGATGAGTCCTTGCAAAAAAGTTGCAGCATCCATGCCAGAAAGGTGCAGGATGGTACGATCGTGTAAAATGCATAAATCTGTCATAATGTTGGATATAGGATGCTTATTTTCTTTATTCAAGTCATGAAATCTTCTATGATGTTATATGTACAGCAACTATTCTCAATAAAAGATTAACCTTTTTATGATGCAATTAGGCAATCAGTAAGGATATAGGGTATATATGCCATTGCCTATAAGATACATCGTGTTATGCGTGTTTTTGCTCATTGGATCGGGAGGTGCGCTTGCGATTGTGGCACAAAAGGATGCCGAGCCAACCAACCTTGAAGTGCAGGCGGATCAGTCGTCTAAGCCACGTAAAAATATTAGCCCGAAACGCTTTATTGTGTATTATGGCGCGGAAGCAAAGGAAGAACAATTTTACCCCTATGATATTATTGTCTTTGATCGCGATAAGCATCCACCATTGCAGAAATTACGCAGAAAAAACAAAGTATTACTTGGATATATTAGCGGCGGAGAGCTAGAACATTATCGTGATAATTTTGAACAGGTGAAGGCTAAGTTCGATATTTTAGGCACGAATGAGACGTGGAAGGATCATATGATTGTCGATGTGCGTGATCCTGAATGGACGCGTCATCTGATTGAAGATATTATCCCGCCTATCGTGAAACAAGGCTTTAATGGTATCTTTATTGATACATTGGACAGTGTGACGCATTATGAAACAATCGATCCAACGCGTTATAAAGGCATGATTCAGGCAACAGCTACTATGGTTAAAACGATACATTATCACTACCCCGAATTAAAAATAATGATAAATCGTGGTTTTGATGTGCTTCCTTTTATTGCTAACGACATTCATTATGTGCTAGCAGAAAGCACATTGGTGCAGTATGATTTTACAAACCATACGACAAAACTTATGGATGATACCGTCTATCACCATTATGTGCAACGTATGTTCGACTTAAAAAAACAAGCACCTCATTTAGAGTTGGCAACCTTAGATTATTGGAAAATGGATGATACCGCTATGGTACAAGAACTATATCGACGGCATGAAGCAAATGGATTTATGCCCTATGTCACTACTATTGAGTTGAACCGTGTCGATAATCGCCCGCAATAGAACTATGTCGTGTATTATGCGTTTATTCTTTGGGCTAATGTGCCTTATCATGTGCGCGCAGGCTCATCATGCCTATGCAGAAAAGCCTATCCCGCGTATTATGTACGCACTTTATGATAAAGAGGTAGAGACAAAACCGCGTCTTTCTTCGGCGCATCGTACCTTGGAAATGCCGCTTAACTGGCTTGGCTATCATCTGCAATTTTTTGAACATGGCGATGCACTGCCCGCATGGAATGATGATGCGCTTGGCATGGTATGGTGGTTGCATCCCGGTGTGGAAGTGCGCGATCCTGAAAAGTTGGTGGCGTGGCTTGAAGAAGGGATAAAGCGCAAAAAGAAAATTATTATCATGGGAAATATGGGGCTTCCCAGCGCATGGTACTCTGAACCAGAGAAGAAAAAGCGTGTTGAAGCATTATTAAATTATGTCGGTGTTGATTATGGTGATGTGTGGGTGTCAATCACCTATAATTCGCAATTTATCAAAAAAGATCGCGCTATGGTGGAGATGGAAGGGCGAACCTATGAAGGGATTGTGCCAGCTTATGTCCATACGCAGGCGGTGGCGGGGGCAACCTCTCATGTGCGGCTTCGTAATCATTTAGAAGATGGACGCACGTTAGAGAGCGATGTCGTGGTCACAAGCCAAAATGGCGGTTATATCGCACAGGGATTTGCCCTCTACACCCATCAAGCGAATACCGAAGAAAAAGAATTTACGCAACGCTGGTTGGTTGATCCCTTTCGCTTTTTATCGACAACGCTTGGGGCGAAAGATAAGCCACGCCCTGACGTGACGACCTTGTGGGGCAAGCGCATTTTTTATACCCATCTGGATGGCGATGGCTGGAACAACCTCACAGAATTGGATGAATATAAAGATCAAAGGGTTATTTCAGCAAAGGTACTTATGGAAAAAGTCTATAAGGCGTTCCCTTCTTTTGCCTTTACGGTTGGTCCGATTGTATCGGAATTGCAAGAATCATGCTATGGTTCTGCCAATAGTGTGGCGGTGGCGCGTGAGATTTTTGCCCTGCCTAATGTGGAAGCCTCAAGTCATACGATGACGCATCCGCTTTTTTGGGAATATTTTGATGATGGCGATAATGTAAAAGAAGTACGCTATCTGGATCAATATCCTCCGAAACCAACGGATAATGAATCCATTTATGATGCCTTGTCGCATAGTTTAGAGCGTGATGAAAGTGCGAAGCAATGGGAAAAAATACGCGCACAATATGATGCTGATGCTCCTTTGAGTCCGATGGATGCCTATATGCGTAGATTTTATAAAACGCCACGTAGCTATGCGTGCGCGCCTTATAATGAAGATGCTGAGATTACAGGGGCTGCCGCATATATCCAAAATCTTTTGCCTAAGGGGAAGAAGGTGGAATTGGTGCAATGGTCGGGCAATACCTCCCCTAGTGAGCAGATTTTACGAAAAACGCGTGAGGCGGGTTTGCTGAATATTAATGGCGGCGATAGCCGTTTTGATAAGGAATATCTATCCTATGCCTATGTTGCGCCCATTGGGATTGCGGTGGGGAAGGAGCGTCAAATTTATTCTTCTAATAGTAATGAGAACACCTATACGGAATCATGGAGTGATAAATTTTTTGGATTTCGCTATTTGGTGGATACGCTGCGCAACACAGAAGAACCGCGTCGTGTGAGTCCCGTCAATATCTATTATCATACCTACTCAGCGCAAAAACAAGGAAGTATGGAAGCGTTGTTACAAAATTATCGATTTGCGGAAGCGCAACAAACCATCCCCATTTTTACCAGCCACTATGCACGCATCGCGCTTGGCTATTATGACACGCAACTGATCGATTTGGGGGAGCAGCGTTGGCGCGTGCGCAATCGTGGCGCATTGCAGACCATACGGTTTGATGATGCCACCCTCAAACAGGTGGATTTTGCGCGATCCGTTGGGGTGATTGGGCAGAACCATTATCAATCCTCGTTATATGTTGCCTTAAATCCAAAGGTGAACGAGCCGATCATTGCCCTCAAACGCAAAGATGATCTTATCTTCCCTGCCCCCGCTTCTATTCCGTACCTTATGGATTCACGGTGGGATATTTTGGATTTTCAGCACAGCAAGCATAGTGTGACGATGCGCTTAAAGGGATTTGGGCGCGGTGTGGTGCATCTTGTCTGGCCAAGGCAGAAAGCAGGAGAGAAGCAAAAATTGCGTGTGCGTACCAAAATAGGCGCGAATCCGCCAACGGAACGTGATGTTTATGTGAGTCCTATCGGATTAGTCACCACAACATTGCAGGATAATAGCTATTCAGATGTTACCGTGGAATGGTTTGTCCCTTAGAACCTGCCATGAACCTCTCTCTTATGGTCTGCAAATGGCGGTTTTTTGCGCTTCCATTGCTCATGTACCTTAATTACTACTTAAGCTACGGTTCTCAAAAATTGCCATTTTCGCCTCATAATAAAAAGATTCATGGCGGGTTCTTAAACCATAAAGATTTCTTGCCATTAGTTTTTTTTTATTCTATATGTTGCTTTAACTATCCCGTATCATGATGCTAGGCATTTTTGTGTGCGAGTGGTAGATAAAAATATTTCGCTAAAGATGTCACCCTATAAAGTGAGGTGACTAGGTAGAAAAGATCTATGAAAAGTCGCACACGTTTTATTGTATTAGCATCGGGAGTTGCGCTCCTTGCGCTCGGGGGAAGTCACTATCTTATCCCATCCTCACAGGATTTGGCACTGAGTAGCTATAAAGATAAAAATTATGAGCAAGCACTCGCGCTCTATCAACAAGAGCTGAATAATGGCAATTTAACACTTGATACGGCGGTGCATCTTTCGGGAGCGCATTTGCAATATGCGCAAGTGGAAGAGGCGATTGCCGTCATGGAATCATTTGTTGCCCAAAATCCAACCCATGTGGAAGCACTGAAAGAGCTTGGGCGACTCTATCAATATGGGCAGAAACCTGAGAAATATTTGGAAGTGCTTGAGAAACTCAATCAGATGAAAGACGCTTCGTTTGATTCTGAGACATTAATTACCAATTATGCGATTACTCAAAATGATGAGCGGGCTGTGCCGTTGATGCTTGAACGCGTCATGAATGAAAAATCAAATAATCCGCAAGAGTTCCGCGATTTGATCTATCTGTTGGCGGTTGGAAAAAAATATGAGAAGGCACTGCAGGTGCATGATCAATTTTTTAGCCGTTTCCCGAAGCATATGACCTTTGCCGATCATGAAACGGCGTTGCGTATTTATGCAGATATGGGCAAGATCAATGAATTAAAGGCGTATGCACAACGCTTGCATGATACAAAGCTGCATTCCTCTGATATTGGTAGGGTTGCTACGATCTTGCTTTATAAGGCTTCCCCCAATGCTGCATTGAAGTTCATGCAGCCTTATGCGGATAAGGCACGTGTGGATAAGGATTTATTCGGGCAGTATCTCACTATTTTGATGGCGAGTGAGCATCGCAAAAAAGCCTATGCCCTGACTTTGGGGTTGCATCGTGAAGGTACATTGGCTCTTCGTTTTGAAGATGAGCTTCTTGATCTTGCGAATGAATTTGGCAATGATGCCATTTATGAAGAAGTGCGTGAAACGATTGCTTATGATCTATTGAGTGAGCAAGAATTAGTGCAGCTATTGCAAATTGCCTTGGTGCGCAATGATCCCAAGCTCCTTGCTCATCTACGCCCACACGCGCAGCAATTAGCGCAACAAAAAAATGATAGTTATTTGCGAGCATTATTGGTTGTTGCGGATGGGCAGGGGGGCAATATGGGCGTTGTGGTAGATACCATGCGCAATGAGCCAAGTTTTGCACGACGTTTGCAATTAGCAAGCCTATGTTCGCTTCGTAAAATGACAGGGTGCGTCGATGCATTTATGGAGCAGCTCCCTGAAGCGTCTACCTTGTCGGATCAAGAATTAATGTCCGTGGTGATGCTCTTGCAAGATCGTAGACGCTATGATGAAGCGTTCGCGTTGGTTGATGCCGCGAAAACGGCGCGTCCGAATGCTTCGTTTGAAGCTGTGTGGTTTCCCTTGGCGGTGCGTTCGATGAGTCTCGATGATGTGGAGAGCTATCTTCGTGACGCTCCTGCATTGGATAGCAGTAGCTATGCCCGCGCTTATTTTCTTGCGATGGATACCAAACTTCATGATAAAGCGATTATGCTTGGTGAACATATGGTGGCGATGGAGGATAGTAAAACACATCGTGATTATGTGTTGCAGGCATATTTTGCTGGCGGACGTTATGAAGATATTATCGAGCAACTACGTGCCAATAAGGGCGATAGTGCGCAAGCAGAAGAAAATTATCTCTACGCGCTGACGAAACTCGCGCCACGCAATGCCAAGTTTGCGAATGAATTAACGGATTATGCTATGGGAGTCTTGCGTTCTTCCCCATCGCAACAACGGCGCATGACGATGATCTACACCATGATTGCAGCCAAGCAACAAGGGCGCATTATGCCTTATGTACGTGATTTGGCATTGGAGAACCCTAAGGAATGGGCGTTTTTATATGCGGATTATCTGAAAGGTGCGCAAGGCTCTAAGGGTGTTACAGATTTTTGGCTTGAGGTTGCGGATCGTCATCCGCAGGATACGAAGTTACAATCGCAAATTGCGTATAATATCTTAGAGCAAGGCAATCATGATGCAGCCATTGGGCTGTTTGAAAAGATCGCAGCAGGTAAAACGCCCGATGATCCGCTGGTGAAACAGTTGGTATATTTATGGTCACCTCTTTATCCTGAAGCAGGGATTGCATGGCTTTCTGCTCGCGCTGAACAAAGCACTGAACCGCAAGAAAAACTCGCATGGTTGCGCATGATCGCGAATGGTGTGTCTGACGATGCGTTGCTGGAGTTGGCGCAGCGTCATCCTGATCTATTGGCATTGCCTGATGTGGAGCAGCGTTATGTCTCTGCACTGAAGCGTGCTACGGCACAAGAGCAATGGCAACATGTGATCCATAGCTATCTTCAGCCACGTATTGATCGCGCCCAAACGGTGCAACCTTTGTTGCGTTATGCGGAGCTAGCAGGGCAACAAAAAGCACATGATCTGCAAGAATTGGCGTATCGCAAAGCGTTGAGCATGTCTCCTAATAACCCGATTATTTTAGGGAAATTGGGGGCATATTATCATAGCCGTGCGGATTACAGCAAAGCGCGTGAGACGTTGACCCAATATTTTGCCAATCCTTTGCCGTCTTTGCCTGCCACGGCTGAAGCATACCGTCCGCATTTTGTTTATGCGGAATTGTTCCGTATGCAGCGGGATGATACGCAAGCACGGAAATATTATAAAGAGCTTGTAGCAGCGGCATCGGCAGCAGATGATCGCGATGTCGAGTTTCATTCAATGGCAGCGCGTTCACTGATGTATGGTAATTTTGTCAATGAAGGTAAGGCAATTTTTGAGCGCATGATCAAAGCGAATCCTGAGAATCGTCAATTACGCGCTGATTATTCTGCCGCATTGATTGAAGTCCGTGAACGTGATGTGGCAGAACAATCCTTGGCATCGTGGAAAAATCCGCTGGATGATGCAGATCGTGCTTATGAACCTGTCGCACTTTCTGGTCTTCATGCGTCTGCCTATAGTTTGCTGGATGGTGATCGCCGTTTGGTATTGGTACATCGTGATAAAACGGATGTGCGTGCTATGGCGGTTGGTAGTGATGAATCAACGTCGCACAGAATCGCTGAATTAGAACGTCAGCCATGGGTAGCCTATGGTACGGAAGGTGAACGTGAAACCATGGTTGTGGCAAAAGAAGGCTATCGCTTTGAAGTGACAAAGACCTCGAATCAAGAATTATGGTTGATGCCTGTGCGTGATAAGAGTGCGGAGGCACGCGAACTTGAACAAGCATTTGCGGTACAGAATGAATTGATGCAAGCGCGTCTTGAAGTGGAGACGGGCAGGGGCTATGTAGCGGATAAACGATCCTATGCTCTGGTACAGCAACATCCCCAAAATGCGCAAGTATTGGGCTTTGCTGCCAATGTCGATAATTTTGTGGGCAATTCACAAAGAGCGCGTCGTTTGATTCAGCGCGCCTATGATTTGCAACCTGAAAATGAAGACATTATGGTGTTGAAGCGCGTTATTGATTTTGTTCATGCGCCTAATGTTTTTGCTGATGTTGAATCCCGCATGTTGGGGGATAATAATGAGTTGATTCAAACCATCGGTGGTTCTGTGGATGTCACGGAACAGACGCAGGTGGGAGTTGTGTTACAAAATAATGATGTATCGTCGACAACTGTGCGCTTGCCTGATGGGCGTTCTGAGAAATTTGATGTTGAACGTCAGCGTGCTGAATTATTTGTACGCCATTCTGCTGAAGATGATGGTGCAGAATCGCAACTATCCTTTTTTGCGAATAATGATACGCCGGGGGTTGGTGTTTCACATGGCTTTGCTAATGAATATGGCTATAGCCGCGTAAGCCTTGAATATCATCGCCCATTTTGGGAGTTTGTTGAAGGGATCATCGATGATGCGACACGCGATCGGGCTGCGGTGATGCATCGTTATAGTCCTGATGATAAATATACCTATGTTGGTGAAGTGGGAATCAATAGCTATAATACGGAATATCAGAAGAATTCTTCCAACACCGTATCATTCAATGGTTCAGTGATACGACGCGTCCATGATATGCCCTATGTTGCCGTGGGCTATAATCTTGATGCAGAATATGAAACATCGGAGAAGAATGGGCGCGATGCACAAGGAGTGCCTTATCAATTATTCCCAATGGATAGTAGGGAAGTGCATTCTGTCAACATCCTTGCGAATCACAATATTACGCCTGATACGACTGCTGAAGGACTGCTTGGCTTTGGTATTGATCGCATGTCGGGTGATGCCGGCCCTGCTGGGGAAGCGCGGGTGACGCATTTCCTTACGGATAGCTTGGCAGTACAAGGGCGCGCTGCATATGGGTTTCGCGGTGGTCCTGCTCAGGGTGATTTAACCCGTGTGGGCGTTCGCTTGCAATATCAATATTAATTTGAATTTGAATTACACTAGGTCACGAGAAAACTATGGAATATGATGCATTAATATTAGACAAAAAACACAAACATTTTCTGGGATTGCGCGTCTCCGCATTGCTGGAGATCGCACTGTTTCTTGGGCTAGCCCTTTTGATTAATCTGGTATTTGGGGGAAGCCCGCGTTTTATTGCATCCCAGCCGCACCCTTTTTGGATATTGATTCTTTTGGTATCCGCACAATATGGATCAAATGAGGGGTTGGCTGCCGTGATGGCATCAACATTGGTGCTGCTGGTTGGCAATCTTCCCGAACAACGCGTGGATCAAGATGCCTATGATTGGTTGTTTTCTATCGCATATGTGCCATTAATGTGGATGGTGACGGCAACGATTTTAGGATTGTTGCGTCAACGCCACATACGGGAACGTGACGAACTGAAGCGCGTACTGCTTGAGACGGGCGATCGGGAACGCACCTTTGCATCATCCTATGAAAAATTGCGCACACGTAAAGAGCAATTAGAATTGAATGTTGCAGGGCGCGTGCGTACTGAAATTGGGGCATTGCGTGCAGCAAAAGCCATGGAAAAACTCGATCCTGAATCAGTGATCATGGGCGTGATTACCATGATTGAGGCGGCTTTGGGTGCTGAGAAATTTTCTCTTTATCTATTGTCGGGCGATACGCTCACGCGGCATAGTACGCATGGGTGGAGCGAGGCGGATTACGAGCGTCTTGATGAAGAATATCGCGTGCAAGATCCGTTATATCAACGGGTGATGGTGCGCCATGAAACATTATGCATTGTCAATGAAGCGCATGAAATGGTGTTGAATGATCAAGGGGTGCTGGCCGGGCCGTTGCTGGATGTGGAAACAGGGGGTGTCCTTGGAATGCTGAAAATTGAAGCGATTCCGTTCCTTGAGTTGAACTTAGAAACCGTACAAATGTTCCGTGCCTTGTGTGAGTGGATTGCACTTGCCTTGAATAATGCACGCTATTATCAAAGTGCCGTCGATAATAGCATGATTAACCCCATGCATAATCTGATGACGCGTGGCTTCTTTAATCGCTATAAGGATTATATCACGGCATTGGCGCAACGCCTGAAATTTAGTGTCTATACGCTCGATGTCAATGTGACGAATTTCCAATCCTTGGATTCTGATACGCGTGTGCGTGTGGCGCGGTTGTTGGCGCAAGTGGTGGAACGTACTTTGCGTGGTGTGGATTTCGCGTTCGATCATCAAGAGATAAGCGGGAATTATGCTATTGTGCTTCCCGCAACGCATCTGGAAGGTGCGCGTATTGTGCGTGAAAAAATCGAAAAGGAATTGCAGCGTGTCGCAGCGCAACAAGTGCGCGGTGTGCATTTCTCCTATTCCTTAACCGCACTGCATGAGGCTTAAAATTATGGTTCATTTTTATCGTGCGCCGTATGAGTCGGTGCAATCCTATTTTGATGAAGTTGATGTGCATGAGCGGTTGCAGGTGCGGAGCAGTGATGAGCTGATTTCATTGGTGCTTGGGTTGATTTGGGCGTTTCTGCATGGGTTAAATATCTATGGGGTCTTTTGGGAGGGATTAGAGCCGATCTATGGCTTCATTATTCACCTTATTCTCACCTTGGTGTTGGTCGTGGTGACGATGACGTTGAAAACCATGGGGCGCGATATTCGGCATCTCTATGTGTTGGTGGTGACAAGCAGTGTGGCGGGCATTTTTGGTGCTGCGGGCATTGTGCTTACCTCGATTTTGACCTTGGTATATAAACGCTTTTCCTTGCCTTTTTCGGAATGGTACAAAGCCATTTATCCTGATTTTAGTTTCAGCCATGAACAGCAAATGTATGAATCTATTGCAAGTGGTAAAGATGAAAGTGTGCGTCATTATAGCGTGCTTTCTTTTGCTGATGTGATGGCACTTGGAACGGAACATCAAAAACGTCGCGCTCTGACGCGTATGACGGATTTGTTCCATCCCTCCTTTGCGCCCGTATTGCGCCATGCATTGCAAGATGAAAGTAACACGATTCGGGTGCAGGCAGCATCGTCTATCACACGCATTGAGCGGCAATTTGTGGAAACCATGATGGCACTGGAGCGCATGGAGAAGAAAAATCCTGAAGATATGCAACTGAAATTAGGTTTAGCGCGTTATTATGATAGCTATGCTTTTACAGGTGTATTGGATCAAGGGCGTGAACATGCCAACCGTTCAAAAGCTATTGTCTATTATGAGCAATATATTGAAGCGCACCCTGAAGATAGTGATGCGCGGATTGAATTGGCACGGTTACTTATGCGTATGCAGCAGCATGGGCGCGTACTTGAGCTATTTCGTGAAGCAAAAAAAGAAGGATTGGCGAATAAGCGTGTGACCTTATGGTTGTTGGAAGCCTATTATGATGCGGGTGATTTTGTGGAATTGCGCCGTTTGGCAGCGCAATGTACGCATCTTTTAGAAGAACTACGCGATATTCGTCCGCGTTTGGTTCGTAGTATTGCCTTTTGGGGAGGAGTCTCAGAATGATTAAACATCATCGTCCATCACGCACGCAAGATGTTGCAGATATTTGTTTTGTGCTGGAAGGCACATATCCCTATGTGCGCGGAGGCGTATCCTCATGGACGCATGAGATGATCGCAACGCATAGTGATCTTACCTTTCATCTGATTTGTTTGCTTCCGGGTACGGAGCAACCGAAGATGAACTATAATTTGCCACCGAATGTATTGAGCATCACTGATGTATTTTTAGGTGATATACCATCGGTGCGCTCCAGCCCATCGCGCAATGTTATGGAAATACTTCGTCCTGCCATGACACGTATGGCGCATGATGATGCGCATTTTGAGGATTTTTTCTCGTTGGTGGAAACGCTGACAACGCATCGCAAACATCTTGATGCGGATTATCTGCTGAATAGCCGTGATGCATGGGAGTGCTTAGAGCAAATGTATCATGAAGGTTATGACGGTACGTCTATGTTGGATTATTTTTGGTCGTGGCGTGCGTTGTTCGGGGGTATTTTCTCGATCCTACTTGCGCCTTTGCCTGAAGCGAAAGTCTATCATACTTTATGTACGGGCTACGCAGGCTTGCTTGCGGCGCGTGCGAAAATTGAGAAGAAACGCCCTGTCTTGGTAACGGAGCATGGTATTTATACCAATGAACGCCGTGTTGAAATTTCCTCTGCTGATTGGCTAGGGGAAACGGCGGTAACGCAACTTACCATTGATACACTCCATGCCAGTTTGCGTGATTTTTGGATGCAGACGTTTGCCAGTGCCTCACGTATGTGTTATGCCGCCTGTGATCAGATTATCACGCTTTATGCGGGTAATCAGAAAGCGCAATTATTGGATGGTGCGCATCAAGATAAAATGAGTATTATCCCCAATGGCGTGGATGTGGCGCGCTTTTCGACGATTCACCCTGTGCAGCATGAAACTCCGACTATTGCGATGATTGGGCGCGTTGTGCCGATTAAAGATGTGAAGAACTTTATTATGGCCTGTGCGGCAATCCGTGATGCTTTGGGTGATCTTAAGGTATATATTCTGGGTGCAATGGATGAAGATATTGAGTATGTGGAAGAGTGCAAAATGCTCGTGCAGCATTTATTGCTTGAGCAGATCGTTGAGTTTACGGGATCAGTGATGATTGATGATTATTTGCCAAAAATTGATGTGGTGGTCTTTACCTCCGTCTCAGAAGCGCAACCATTGGTGATTTTGGAAGCAGGGGCATCGGGTATCCCCATCGTTAGTACGGATGTTGGGGCGTGTAGTGAAATGATTCACGGGGCGACAGATGAACAACCAATGATTGGTAGTGGTGGCGAGATTGTTCCGCTAGCTAACCCGACTGCGGTAGCGCACGCCGTGTTACGTTTATTGACTGATCCAGCCTATTATCAGAGCTGTGCAGATAATATTCGCAAGCGCGTCTATCGTTATTATACCAAGGATCAACAAAAAAAGGCATATGCGGATTTATACGATCATTATATCCAGCTTTCAGAACGTAAAGAGGTAGCATAATATGGCAGGCATCGGTTTTGAGTTAAAAAAACTCACCAATCATGATAATTTAATTGGTGTGATGCACGCCTATCTTAGTGCAGGTTTTGCTGCTGCGGGTCCGTGGCTGTTCACGGCATTAGCACTTGGCGGTATTACCATGCTGTATGCGCAAAATATGTCGGTGGAAGCGTTGATTGAGTTCCGCGTGGTATTGGTGTATAATCTTGCGGCATCATTAGTGCTTTCTGCACCTATTTTTATGGTGGTGACGCGCTATATTGCGGATGCGATTATTGCAAAAGATGTCACCAATATACCCTCCGCGATGCTCGGTTGTTTGGTGGTGTTAATCGCCATACAAATTCCTGTGGCACTATTTTTCTATGGCTATTATTTTGAATTGCCGCTTGCGTTTCGCTTATCTGCGATTGCCAATTTGTTTTTGCTGACATGCGTCTGGTTGCTTGGTGTGTTTTTGATGGCACTGAAAGATTTTAAGTCCGTCAACCTCGCTTATGGCGTGGGTATGCTTGTTGCGGTCTTTTTAGCGCATTGGCTTCGTGCGGATTATGGTGCTACGGGCATGATGAACGGCTTCAATGTCGGGATTATGATTATTGTGTTTACGCTTTCCGCAAAAGTGTTTGCAGAATATCCCTATTTTTATGGTCGTCCATTTGCGTATCTTTCCATGTTTCGTCCGTATTATCAATTAGCAGTAGGCGGAGTATTTTATAATTTAGCGATCTGGATTGATAAACTTATCATGTGGTTTGCGCCACAACGTACCTTGCTTGAACCAAGTAATTTGCGTTTTTATTCTGATTATGATAGTGCGATGTTTCTTGCCTACATCACCATTGTACCTGCGATGGCATTATTTTTCTTTAGTGTGGAAACGCATTTCTTCCAATTTTATCGCCGTTTTTATGATGATATTCTTGAGCATAAATCGTTGAGTCAGATCAAAAAATCAGGGGAGCGTTTGATCAGTTCTGTATTGTACCATGCGCGTACCTTCCTTGTGCTGCAAGGCGCGATCGTCTTTTTATGTGTGATGCTTGCACCGCAAATCATGGAAGCGTTTTCTTATAATTTCCGACAAATAGGGATATTCCGTTTGGGCGTATTAGGGGGGATGTTCCACGTATTAGCATTGTTTGGAATGATTGTGCTTTCTTATTTTGATAGCCGTTCCCGCGTGATGTGGTTGCAATGTTTCTTCTTGGTGAGTAACGCACTTTTTACCATTATTACCTTATATCTAGGGTTTAGTGTCTATGGCTATGGGTACTTCTTATCGTCCTTACTTACCTTTATGTTGACGATGGCAGTGCTATTTCGCTTTATGGGGGATTTGCCCTATCATGCGTTTGTGACGCATAATAACGCGATACGTATTCAGCGAGCTATTTCATAATGGATAAGGAGTGATTCAATGGTGCAGGCAGATCAATATATTGCGTTTATGGGTGTGGCGGGTGCGAATGCTGATTTGGCGTGCCGACAAAAAGAACCCTATATGAACACGCTTGCTTTGCCTGCCTTTGATGATGTGTTTGAAGCCGTCAGTGAGGGGCGTGCGCATCTAGGGATGATTCCGATTGAAAATTCGCAAGCGGGGCGCGTGGCAGAAATTCACAACCTCTTGCCTCATTATGATGTGCATATTGTGGGTGAGCATATACAGCGCGTTGAGCATCATTTGCTTGGCATTAAGGGAACGAATCTTGAGCATGTGCGCGATGTCTATTCACATCCGCAAGCGATTATGCAATGTCGGGGCTATTTGCGGGCGCATTCACAGTGGAATCCTCGGTTGCACTCTAATACGGCGGTTGCTGCTTCCGATGTGGCGCAATGGAATGACCCTACCAAAGTAGCGATTGCGTCTGAATTGGCGGCAGAGCTTTATGGGCTAGAGATTCTTGAGCGCAATATTGAAGATGCCAAAGATAATGTCACGGTATTTGTGATGATTGCGCGTGAGCCGAATGATCCAAGCCTAGAAGACGGGATCACGCTTACTTCGCTATTGTTTGAATTGCGCAATATCCCTTCTGCATTATATAAAGCGATAGGGGGGTTTGCCACCAACGGGATCAACCTCGTTAAATTAGAAAGCTATATTCGTGGGGGCGGTTCAACCGAATCGCAATTTTTTGTGACGTTTGAGGGGCATCCTGATAGTGCGCCC
The DNA here is from genome assembly GCA_004293935.1 of Alphaproteobacteria bacterium. Classification (GTDB taxonomy): domain Bacteria; phylum Pseudomonadota; class Alphaproteobacteria; order Rickettsiales; family UBA998; genus RDZH01. The sequence continues at coordinate 181,160 of RDZH01000012.1, forward strand.
GTTAAACGTGCATTAGAGGAATTGGGGTTTTATTCTCGCCGTGTGCGCGTTTTAGGCGTGTATCTTGCCGACCCTACGCGTTATCAATATTAAATCTGTATCAAGGACATAATGTATGGTATCTTCTGAAAAACATATTCTCACTCGCCCAACGTGGAATCTTTCTCCTTCTAAGAAAACTGCCTATGTTAATGCGCGGGTGATTGACCCTGCCTCGGGGTTTGATGATCGTGGCTATGTGCTGGTGGCAGGGGATACGATTATTGCCGTTGAGCGTGGCAATTTCAATGATGATGCGAGCCATGAATTTGATGTAGTGGATTGCAAAGGCTTGGTGCTTGCGCCGGGATTGTTGGATATTCAAGTGCATTTCCGTGAACCGGGCTTTGAATATAAAGAAACGATTGAGACGGGGAGCAGATCGGCCGCAGCAGGGGGGGTGACGCTTGTCGCGTGTATGCCGAACACTAATCCCGTAATCGATGATGTGTCTATTGTTGATTTTGTCCATAAACGTGGGCGCGAAACGGGGTATGTCAATGTGCGTACCTATGGCGCGATCTCGAAGGGACTAAAGGGTAAGGATTTAACAGAGATGGGGCTATTGGTGGAGGCAGGGGCAGTGGGCTTCACCGATGATGGATTGCCGTTGATGAATGCAGGCTTGATGCGTCAAGCACTCAGCTATTCCCGTGATTTAGGCGTGCCAATCGCGCAACATGCGGAAGATTTAGACCTCTCCGCTGGAGGTTGCATGAATGAAGGCGCGGTTTCTGCCAAGTTGGGCGTGAAGGGGATTCCTAATGCTGCCGAAGCGGTGATGGTGGAACGCGATATTTTGCTCACCGAACTCACGGGAGGGCAATATCATGTGCTGCATATTTCTACGGCAGAGGCGATCGAAGCCGTGCGCCGTGCCAAAGATAAGGGCTTGCGTGTGACCGCTGAAGCTGCACCGCATCATTTTACGCTGACGGATGAAGCCGTGCTGAATTATCGCACCTTCTCAAAAATGAACCCACCACTACGTTGCGAAAAAGATCGTCTTGCCGTGTTGCAAGGGTTGAAAGATGGTACGATTGATGCGATTGCCACCGATCATGCACCCCATGATCGGGAAAGTAAGGAATTGCCACTTTCGCAAGCATCATTTGGGATTGTTGGCTTGGAAACTATGTTGCCATTATCCTTAGCGATGGTGCATCGTGGTGAAATGAAACTGATTGACGTGCTAGGCGCGATGACCTATCGCGCTGCCGATATTATTCATGTGCCGTCGGGTAGGCTGCAAAAAGGTGCGAAAGCGGATATGGTGCTGATTGATATGAATTATGATTGGAGCATTGATCCTGATAGTTTTGTGAGTAAATCAAAAAATTCACCCTTTGATGGCACGACGGTTAAAGGGCGTGCGGTGCGTACCATTGTTGCGGGTGAAACTGTATTTATGCTGAAAGAATAAATTTACATTTTTATAGCACGAATTTTTATGATGAGACCTTTGCATAACTCTCAATTCTTGTCATACCCGCGCAGGCGGGTATCCATAAACTACCGTTGTTACTGGATTCCTGCCTTCGCAGGAATGACGAATTTGTTGGTTAAGCAGAATTTTCATGATATTTGTGTTGTAGAGAAACAAACATTATGAAACGTGCTATAAGATTATGCCATCCTATAAAAAACCTGTAGATTCCTTGAATGAGTTGCAACATTATGTGGCGTGCGGTAATGGCACTGAGCCGCCTTTTAATAATCTTTATTGGAATCATAAAGAAGAGGGGCTATATGTGGATATTCAAACAGGTGAGCCGCTTTTTTCCTCAAAGGATAAATTTGATTCGGGGACAGGGTGGCCAAGTTTTACGCGCCCCGTGCAGCCTGATGCCGTTGTTGAGCATCGTGATGTTTCGCATGGAATGGTGCGGGTTGAGGTGCGATCTGCGATAGGGGATTCCCATCTTGGGCATGTGTTCCCTGATGGACCAGATAGGGAAGGGGGGATGCGCTATTGTATTAATTCCGCAGCACTGCATTTTATCCCCAAAGAGGAGCTAAAAACACAGGGCTATGAGGCTTTCATGGCGCAGGATGAGCGCGATTAAGGAATTTTTGTTTGGTTTTGTGTGCCTTGTGCTTGTATCAAGGTACAAATTCATGTAAGAAACTGTTTGGAATCCATTTCTTATGGTCTGCAAATGTCTTTTTTCTGCGCTTCCGCTACGCATGTACCCTTAAGTACATTTGCGTTGCGGTTCTCAAAAAAACAGCATTTTCGCCTCATAATAAAAAGATTCTAAATAGTTTCTGAAGCAAACTATACTAAGTAATGGTGTTCGGTATGATACAGAAAAAAGATATACAAGAATATGATGCGAATATTGTCTCGCTAGCGCAAGTGAATATGTTCAAGGGGCAGTTGGCAACCAACAAGATTTCCGATGAACGCGTGATTCATGCGCTTATGTCTGTGGATCGTAGCCATTATATACCCGAACATTTGCAGCATAATGCCTATGTCGATGCCGATGTGAAATTGTGCAATCATCGCTATCTTTTGGCACCGCTAACCTTTGCGCGTATGTTGGTGCTGGCAAATGTTGCTCCGCACCATAATGTGTTGGATGTGGGAGCTGGAAAAGGATATAGTGCCGCAGTGTTGGCACAGATGGCAAAACATGTCGTAGCGATTGAGGAAAATCCCGAGCTTGTGGCTGCTGCACGTAAGAAGTTAGCGCAACATCATGTCTGTAATGTCGATATTGTCACAACCCCGCTTGCTATTGGGTGCAGTGCGCATCAACCCTATGATGTGATTGTCGCTGAGGGAGTGTTGCGTTCCATTCCAACGAAATATGAAAAGCAGCTTGCTGAAGATGGCACGATAGTCGCTCTTAAGGCTGCTGCACCGATGTTTGCCACTAAACAAGTGTTGGCGCATATTGTGGTGGGAAAAAAACGGCAAGATCAGGTGCATTATGCCGAATATGAGACGAAATTTGCGTATCCACTCTACGAAACACTTGCACAAGATGGCTTTGTGTTTTAAACAGTAGAATGAATCATTGTGTATAAGAGAAATAGTATGAATAAAAAAAACTTCCGTATATGTGCTTGGGTTGCCCTATGTGCTACCAGCATGTTAGCCCCATCTCTGCTTTATGCGGAAGCAAAAATAGCCAAAAAGCCTGATGTGGCAACGGCTAAAAAGAATGATGCTGCCATCGTGCCAACGGATAAACTTTTTCGGGACGCATTGATTCATACCTATGAGAATAATCCGCGCATTTTAGCGCAGCGTGATATTTTTGAGCAATCAGGCGAACAGCATATGCAGGCCTTGTCTGGTTGGTTGCCAACTGTTAGTGCTACCTATAGTAAGGGGCGTCGTCGCAATATGTTTGGTAATCAGCGTGATTGGGATTATGTCGATGCACGCACGCGTCAGTTGGATGTATCGCAACCTGTGTTCAACGTCTCTACCTTTTATGCCCTTTCGCAAGCGGATAATACGATTGCGGCATCGGGAGCAGAACTTATCAATATCACGCAAGAGGTGCTTATTGGCGCGATACGAAGCCATTTGGATGTTGTGCGCGATAGAGAAATTCTGAAATTGAGTGAGCATAATGAGAAAGTGCTAACCAAGCATCTTATGGCAACGCGTGAGCGTTTTAATGTGGGGGAAGCAACACGTACCGATGTGTCGCAATCGGAAGCGCGCCTTTCACGTGCGGAATCGGATACGATTCAGGCGGCAGCGAATATAAAAATAGCAACGGCAGCGTTTGAACGACTTGTAGGCTATGAAGCCCCCGAAGCTGTGGCGTACCCAGCGGATATGCCGCCATTGCCACAAGCATTGGATGAAGTGGTAGAATTAGCACAAAAAGCAAATCCGCGTTTGATGGCTGCAAAATTTGCAGAAGAAGCAGCGCATGATGGCGTTGGTGCTTCTGTCACGCGTTTATTGCCCACTGCGGCCGTTCAAGGGTCTGTGAGCCGTCAGGAAGGTCTTGGATTTACCGATCAAGCGATTAGCTCGGATGCGTTGCTGCTTAATGTGAATATCCCAATCTATCAAGCGGGGGCGGATCATTCGCGTATTCGTCAATCGAAAGAAGAACGTAGCCGTCGCCGTCATGAAATGTTGGATGCAGGTAATCAAGCCCGTGAACAAGCAATTTCAGCATGGGAACAATATCGCGCCTCACTTGCCGCCATTGATGCCCAAAATGATGTCATCCGTGCTGCAGAAATCGCATTAGATGGCGTGCAGCAAGAGCAACTATACGGTTCGCGTACCGTGTTGGATGTCTTGGATGCGGAGCAGGAATTATTCGTTGCCAAAGTTACGTTGGAGCGTAATAAGCGCGATATGATCTTATCTGCCTATAATATCCTTGCGGTTGCAGGTCAGCTTAGCCCCTCGATGCTGAAACTGGGAGTGCAAGAATATGATAATGAAGATGTGATGGATGGGATTAAATACCAATTTATAGGTTTTTAATGTTTTTTTAAGAAAAAAATGATTAACAATGATCTTGTCAATGATCATGGTGAGAATGAGGCACAATTATGGCACAAGCGCAAGAGGGTAAAGATCAATCGATGGAAGATATTTTGCAATCCATAAAGCGTATTATTGCGGATGAGGAAAAAGCACCAGCGGATCAATCTACGCAAGCCCCTGCTGTGAAGGCCTTGGGTTCGGAGGTGCTTGAGTTGCATGATTTGGTGGAACAGCCAAAAGAAGATGTGCAATCTAAGGATGCTGAAATTGCGCCCGTGGATCATAATCCGCTGGATGTGCTGCATATGATTGATCATATGCCCCCTGTCGCTGCCCCTGTTGTTGCGGTGGAAGAAGTGGTCGTGGAAGCAACACCAAGCAAAGATGCTGCTACGGAAGCGTTGCTTTCTGATGCCGTCGTGCAGGATGCTACCGCAGCATTGCAAATGCTGAAAGTGCGTGCGCAAACACCGCCCCCACCTCCGCCACCGCCTCCTCCTGTGATTGCCGAAGTGAAGCCAAAATTAGATGTGACCATCGAAGATTTAGTGCGCGAAGCACTTCGCCCTGAATTGCGTGCATGGCTCAATACCCATATGACGGGGATTGTGGAGCGTATGGTCGCTGAGGAAATCAAAAAGATTCATCCTGCGTCATGAAATCCCCCAAGTGCAGAAAAGATACAGTGCTTTGTTATCGCGTCACAATTTATGCTTGCATAGACACATGTGCAAAGTTATAAAATCAAAGCACTATATATGTTGATCAGACAATGAGAACGTAGAATGAAAGATTTAGAACTCAATAAAATTGCTGCAGCCATCTTTTTTACTGGCGTAACTGCCCTAGCGATTAGCCTGACGGTTGAAGGACTCTATGGTAGCGGGCATGGTGCGCATGGTGAGGAAGAACGGGGCTATAAGATTGATGTTGTGGAAGAAGCTGGGGCAGGGGGCGGATCTGCAGAAGAAGCGAAGCCGATTGAAATAGCACAATTTTTTGCTGCTGCATCTGCTGAAAAAGGTGCGAATCTCTCCAAAGCATGTGCAAGTTGCCATAGCCTTGATAAGGGCGGAGCGCACAAGGTTGGCCCAGCATTGTGGGGGTTGGTGAATGCGAAAGTTGCACGTCATGCCGATTATTCCTATTCAACCGCGATGGCGGGGCATGGTGGTGAATGGACGTTCCAAGCACTCTCTGAATTCCTTGAAAAGCCTAAGAAATATATTGCAGGTACGAAAATGGCCTATGCAGGGATGAAGAAGCCCGAAGATCGCGCCTCTTTGCTTGCCTATTTAGCAACTCTGAATGATAGCCCTGTGCCATTGCCGCAAGCTGCGCCTCAAGCTGAGGCTGCACCCGTAGAGGAAGCTCCAGCGGAATCTGCACCTACTACGCCTCCTGCGGTTGATGCTGCAGCACCCACGGAAGAACCTGTTCCTGCTCCTGCGCAATAATATAGTGCTGTTGCTTTCAACGGCACATAACGGCAAGGGAAGGGGGGCTATCTGATCGTTCTGTATGGCGATCTAGGCTTTTGATCATGCGGGTGAAGGGTAGGCACACTTCTTCCCCATCATGCTGTATTTGTAGAAAAAAGCGCGACATGCCTGCATGTTCTGGTTGGATATGAAAGCGCAAGCACGATACATCATCCGTGGGCATGGGGTGTGTATGGATGAAATGTTTGCCATCTGCACTGAAGCCTGCCATATGTGCTTTCGCGCCCATAATATCATCCAACTGCGTAATGGGATTGCCTTGAGCATCGGTTAAGCGGATCTGTATTTCGGTGGATGTGCCTTGCTGCAAGGGCGCATCTGCTGCGTCGAACCATTGCGCGTGGATATTGCCCATCTGCGCATTCTTGGATGGTGTGAGCGTGGGCATGAAGGATATGGCAGATGCATGGGGAAGATCAAGTTTGATGCGATCAGCATGGTCATTGCCTTGGCGCGTAAATTCTACCCACACACTATAGGGCTGGTTGCTGTGGGGCGTAAAGTGAAAGGCGTAGACCCCATCTTCTTGCGTGGGAGTGGGGTGGATATGCTGATAATCTTTGAGTGAGTGATCGATAACAAACAGATGCACTTTGCGCGTATGGGTAGTTTCGATGAGGGCATCGCTTAAAGGGCTGCCCGTGTGGGGATCAGATAGGATGAATCGTCCATCATAGGGTATGTTTGCGTGGGTTGTGTGCAATGCTTCCATCGTACATTATCATAACAGAAATGAGAGTAAACGCAATGCTTCTTTATAGGGGGAGAATGGTATGAAAGCCTATCAGACTCACTCCTTTTTGGGGAATGAGCCTAATAAACTTTTTACGCAAACGCTAAGCGATTAGCGATTTGTGATCGAGTCAAGCACATCCAACAACATGCCTTCCGCTAGCGACTTCCAGCTATACCACAACCACAATATAGCTGTGAGTGTGTTTTTGTCGAAATTGGGGCTGTCGGCGTGTACTTCCTCAGCGTAGCTAAAAGCCCGTAAAGGCTCGCCTGCACGGGCATGAAAAACATTCTCTATTGCTATAGAGGGGTTTTCCACCTCTGCGTACCCATTCACAACAAACTCTTCGCGGTATATTGCGAAAAATTCCGTTGCAAATACATCAAGAACTTCCTCGATCGCAGGGTTTAACTCCTGATCTGCGGAAGCCCTCATGCGACCATAAAAATAGTCGCACAAATTTTCCGAAGACGATATGCTGTTCGAGGAGCGAATCGCGTTTGTCATTGCCCTGAGTTGCGATGAAGCAACGCGCATCTGAGTCTCGCGCAAGAAAGAGGCGAAATGCTCCTGATGGTTGCGAAGATGCTCCAGCTCGTGCGCAATGACCGCCGCTAGGTTCGACAAAGGGTGAAAATGCCCGTCTGTCCCCAAATAGTGCAGTAACGTCAAATGCTCAGTATTAATGAACACTATTCCGTAATTTGAAATAGCACAGCATTGGAAAAAATCACTAACGAAAATCAACACACCATAGGATGGTGCTTTTTCTGCAACATGTGCGAGCAATTCAGGAGTAGCCTCTTGAATTTCTGCAAACGCTTGCAGAGTCGATTCCGCTTTATCGTGCTTTGCTACCACGCGAATTTGCGGGTAATGAGGCACAGATAAGGATTGAAAACCGTTCTGTTCTAAAGCAGCGATGACGCTATCAACAAAATTTGCGATAAGCAGGTTCGTGAAGTTCATGGTTTTTTACCCGTTGGGTGTACAAAAATGGATAGATACGCAAAAAAATGAGCATCTTTTTGTTCATGGAACAAAAGAAAATTAATACAAAAACAAGGAATTGTCAACCATTTTTTGACATTTATAGCACGGTTTATTTTATTCCTTTAGAAAAAATAAAATAAACATTCGTGCTATAAAAATACATGATCTATAGCACGGTTTGGTGAAGCTGCGTGGAAATGAGAGCAAACGCAATGCTTCTTTATGGGGGGTGGGGTATGCAAGCCTATCAGACTCACTCCTTTGGGGAATGAGCCTGATAAACTTTTTACGAAAAAGCGAACCGCTTAGCGATGTGTGCGGTTAAATACGTTACGTATTTTACGCGCTGTGTTTCGCCAAAACAAACTTCGATTATACGCCGCCAAAAGCAGCTTGATGACTTGTTCATCGTCGTGCGTCGGATTAGCTGGGTTAAGTTCCCCAGTATAATTGTGCGCCCGTAAAGGCTCGCCTGCACGCTCGTGGAAAATATTTTCTATGTCAATAGAAGGATTTTCCCACAATCCCGTAAGGAATGCGCTTAAGGCATCGTCACCGATAGAAAAAAAGTCGGCTTCAAAACCATCAATGATGGCTTCAATCTCAGGGTTTAACGCCTTATCGCCTTCTTTTGTCGTCCGTGAACGCAGATAATCCTGCACTTCATCGGCTGATAATCCCGTGTCATGTAATGAACGGGTAGCTTTTTTCAGTGCTTTAGACAATATTCCTGCAGTTTTTGCTTGAACTATATGCTGAGCATAGGCGTGATATAGCTCGAAACTGCGGATATGCTGTAGTTCGTGTGCGATGACCGCGCTCAAATTCAGCAAAGGGTAGAAATTCCCATCTAATCCCATATAATGCAGTTTTTGCATTTCAACGGGATTAATGAAAATGACTTGCCCCGAAGGGTAAGCACAATTTATTGCGTGCTGACTTACGAAAATTACAACACCGCGAGGGGGCGCATTTTCCGCTACGTAGGCGAGCAGGCTTGGAACAGCTTCCTCAATTTCCGCAAAGGCTTTTTCTGTGGCTTCTAAGAAGTCATTGCCTATCACACAAACTTTAATTTGCGGATAGTTTTTTAACGAAAAAGAGGTGAACTCGGTGTACTGCATCACTGCAAGCGCGAGTTTAGTCAGACTGTCGAGACCTTCGATTTGGTATGTCATTGTTTTGCCCGGTGGGTATAATAAAATGGATAGATACACAAAAATGAGTATCTTTTTGTTCAGGGAACAAGAGAAAATTAATACAAAAATAACGAAGTGTCAACCATTTTTTGACATTTATAGCATGGTTTGTTGAGGGGTGTTGAGGTTATGTGAACATTAGAGCAAGCGTAAGGCTTCTTTCACTAAGTGTTCTACAGAAAGCTCTGCGCCCTCATGGTTGCGCATCGCCTTATGTGCGGCTTCATACGCACGGCTGCGATCATAGCCTAGTTGGGTGAGGGCTGCAATAGTATCATCCGCGATGGAAGGCGCGATAGGGGAGGGTGTCGGAGCTTTTTTGATGGTGCGTTTGGATGGGGGAGCTGGTGGCTCTGTGGGGGTGGTGGGAGAAGCGTGCATAATCCCCTCAAGATGCATGATTTTGTTTTTTAACTCACTACACAACCGTTCAGCTAAACGTGCGCCAACGCCTTGGGCGCGTTGCAGGCTGGCTTTATCCTGCGCTAAGATGGCATGTGCAAGCTGTGCAGGGGGCATCTGCCCAAGGAGGTTTAATGCCATTTTATTGCCAACCCCTTGAACGGTGGTGAGTAATCCGAATAGAGTCTGTTCTTCCTCGGTAAGAAAGCCGAATAAGGTAAACTGATCTTCACGGACATAGGTCTCTATGAACAGAGTGTGACGCGCCTGCGGATCATTGAGGTGCGCGGCATAGAGATGATTGCGGGCGGTGTGTGAGACATGCACGAGGTAGCCAACCCCTCCCACATCGATGATGATGCTATCGGTGCGAAAATGTGCGAGAGTTCCAGTAAGTCTACCGATCATAAGGCGTTCCTTTTGCTCGTGGAACATACACTATATAGGTTTAATGCAGGTGCATGTCAATTATATTATAATCGTGTTATTTTTGCGTCTACAAAGGATTAAAAATACCTTTTTTACCTTCTTATAAAAAAATATGATGATTTTTTGAAAAAACTGTGGACAATTATCTTCCCTCTGTGGTATAAAGATAATGTACCTAGCTTTTTCTTTTAATCCTAAAAGCAAAAGCCTTTGTATAGTCCTTCCCGCATATTCTTCTATTACATTGAATTGCGGGTTTATTTCTTCGGAGATTTTAAATCATGAAACGCGTAGCTGACTTCCGTTCCGTAATGGCTGCTTTGATCGCTTCTACTGCGATTGTCGTTGTTGGTGGTTCAGATGCTTTTGCAAGCTGTGGTCGGGCTGATGGTAGTTGTGGCGGAAACGTTGCACCTCCTGCTCAGCCAGCTCCTTCCCCATCGCCTTGTGGTGGTGGTGGTTGTCAGCCGTCTGTGCCAGCTCCTGGTACACCTGGTCAAAATGGCTTCAATGGTGCCCCTGGTGCTAATGGTCAAAATGGCTTCAATGGTGCCCCTGGTGCTAATGGTCAAAATGGCTTCAATGGTGCCCC
>RDZH01000021.1 GCA_004293935.1 Alphaproteobacteria bacterium
TGCTGTATCTGTGCCATAGCCCTTCTCCTTCAGCCAGTTGATTACATTCTGCCACATTATGGCATGTGAATCAACCCAACTTGACGGGGATGGACACTTTTTCAAAAACACGCCTATCGAAAATTCGTGCTATCGTTATATAGTTATAGCGCGTCACGATAGGTACGCTTATATAAACGTAACTAACCTGAGTTTTGGCTAAAGTGTAACCTATCCATATGTTTTACTATTGTTTTTTCTTATACTCGTCACTCCTGCGAAGGCAGGAGTCCAGCGTTCACGGATTGTTCTGGATGCCTGCCTTCGCAGGCATGACGCATTATAATATTTTTGCATATAAAACAAATATTTATTTTTTATCTTATCCAAAACTGAGGTTAACTAACCTATCGTGACGCGCTATATATTGTTTCGCATAAGGCTTAAAGAAGCCAAGAAAACCTTGGAATTATCAATACCATCAATAAAACTATGGCATAGTTCTAAACCATGCCACCGTTTCACGCAAGCCTTGTTGTGTGATGTAGGGGGGCATCCAATCAAGCACTTCATAGGACGGGGTGCAATCCATATGCAGTGATCCATAGAGTTTATGATAGATCATTTCTTTGCCACATAGCCCCGTAATTGCACGCACCCACATAGGTGGCATCGGGACAAGCCGTGCTTTTGTTCCCAATGCATCAGCGATCATACCTACCAATTCTTTGCTTGATAGAGGTGCGCTATCAGCAATCATCAACGTCGCACCATGCACGGCAGGAGTGCGCGCACATTGCTCTAATGCATGGGCAAGATTCCCCACATACAGCACTGAGCGTTGATTGCACACCTGCCCAAAAGGAAGCGGCACGCCCCGATCAACATAGCGCATTAGGCTTAAAAAATTAGCCCGCACCCCTGCCCCATAGACGATAGGGATACGCATAATCGTAGCAGGAATCCCGCAGGACTTCACTAATGCTTCGGCTTGTGCTTTGGTGGATGAATAGGGATTATAGGGCGCATAAGACGAAGCATCATAGGGGGCATCTGAAGAATCATAGCCACATACCGCCACCGTACTAAGATAGATAAAATGCGGCACACCCACACGCACGCAGGCATCCACAAGATGCTGTGTTGCAGTGACATTGGCAGCATAAAAAGCAGCATACGGATCTTCAGCGCGATCTTTGATCTGATGCGCCCGTGCAGCAAGATGCATCACGCATTCCACGCCTTCCAATAATGCATCCCATCCCTGAAAACGCGCCATATCGCCCACGGCAATACAACCTTGCGCAGGGTTACGCACCACACGCACCACCTCATGCCCGCAGGCTTGCAGATGCGCAACCACATGTCGCCCAACAAACCCCTGCGCCCCCGTGACTAATATCTTCATGCAGAAGTCTTAGAAAGCGTTAAAATCCCCGCCCGCGCTAAGGCATCGGCACGTTCATTGCCTACATCGCCATTATGCCCACGCACCCATTTCCATTCCACCTCATGCGTTGCACACGCCGCCAGTAAATCTTGCCATAAATCGGCATTTTTCACAGGTTCTTTCTTAGAATTCTTCCAGCCATTGCGCTTCCATCCCACAATCCATTCGGTAATACCTTTTTGGACATATTGGCTATCGGTATAAAGCTGCACCTTGCACGGCTCTTTCAATGCTTTGAGTGCTTGAATCGCGCCCATCAATTCCATACGATTATTGGTAGTGTTTGCCTCACCGCCGCATAGTTCACGATCCTGATCGCCATAGCGCAACCATGCTCCCCAGCCGCCTTTTCCCGGATTACCGCTGCACGCGCCGTCCGTATAAATAATAACTTGTTTCATAATGATTCCTTTTGTTTTGTTGATGGCACTTCTTGTCTAATTTGCATGATGCTCAAACATATGCTCGCGGTTTTATAGCTTCCATATTGCCCCAAGATAATAACATGCCCCAAGAACAAAAATAAGCAGCCATAGAGCAATGCAACATGGTCAAATATGCGATACCATACAAAAAAATCTTGAAAATTACCAGAGTCTAAAAAATAATAAATTGCAAACAATCCCATCACTATGCAAAGGAGCGTTAGAAATATTACTCCACCACCATTAATGGAAAAACGAACAGAACAAAACCAACGCACAAATCCCAACACAGGCAAGACTTTGCGTTTTCCATGGATGCCTAATTGTATCTGGTGCGCTTTACGTGTTCTTACATCCGTTAAATCATGCCAATTTTTTTGATAATCCGCATAGGTAAGTTGTGTGCGTTTATTTTCCCTACAGAGATAGGGTAACAATGTGCTGATCGTGGACAAAACATAGACTATGGTGATGGGAGGATAGAGACGCGCCTCATGAGCCAACCAAAACAGACCGTATATGAGCGAAGGTGTTATTAAGTACCATCGCCACCCTAAGAATGATCTTTTCACTTTTCTATTAGTCCGCACCAACCGATACACCACCTCACGCACTGATTCCTTTGCATCATAAGACTTGTTTGCCATCCTTGGACTCCACCACCACGTTATCACGGCAAGCACAAGAGTCATCTTCCAGTGAGAGGACTCAGCCATTAATGGCATATACGATGTGGGTGTTTTATAGATGGATATGCCCATCATCACCAACAACAACGTCGTCCAATAAAACAACGCATAACGGCGCACATGCTTCCCCCATCGAAAATAGGGATAATCCAAAGGCTTGCCCGCCTCCACCGCATCGGCAAGTGCTTCAAGCTCCGCATCAGAGATTTCATGTAGGGGTTTAAGGGATGATGTCATGTTCATAAGCACATAATCACTTGGGGGTTCAACGCCACATCTGTTGATGCAGCATCAGCTTATCCGCATATTCTTGTGGATCATGCGGAATCACCAATGCATCGGGGTTATGGTATAGCACATCATGCAGACGTGTCAGCAAAAAACGCATGGCGGATGCGCGCAACAATATAGGCATCGCAGCATGTTCAGCATGGCTACGCGGGCGCACCGCATCATAGGCAGCGCACATCGCATCATAGGCTTGACCATTCCACATACCCTTTGCATCAAAGCACCATGCATTCGCAGTGATCGCAAGATCATAAGCATAGGCATCATTGCACGCAAAATAAAAATCAATCACCCCTGAAAGTGTACCATTATTATCAAAAAAAACATTATTCGGAAACATATCCGCATGAATCACACCGCATGACAAATCACGGGGAAAATGGCTGCATTGATAGTCATATTCCTGCGTTGCTAAGGCATAGAGATCATGATGAGGTGCTACCCTTGCAATGCGTGCAAGCAATGCCTCCCATCCCGCAAAGGAAACGCCATTAGGATTATGCAGCGGGAAGTCCGCCCCCGCACAATGCATCCGCGCCAACATCGATCCTGCTTGGGCAGAATCTGCAACGCTCGGCGCGAGAATGCTCGCGCCCTCCAGAAAATGCACCAAGGCGATGAGCTTATCCCCTAACCGCATAAACCGCGCCCCGCTTAGGGTGCGATAAGGTGTCGGACACGGAATCCCACGTGCATGAAGATATTCTTTGAGCTGCACATAAAAATCAATATTCTCTTTATTGACGCGCTGTTCAAAAATAGTCAGAATAGCCCGATCAGCCCTCCCCTCCTGCCTTTCAAAAAACAGGTGATAATTGCTATTTTCTACGCCTGCCTCAATAGGCTGTGTTTTTATGACACGATGCAAACCATACTCAGCTTTAATCATGTCAAGCTGAAAATCATCCAAAAATGTATATACTGCCATATTTTTTCCACCTATAACTATTTTATCATAGTTCATCACAAAAAAATGCACCTAAAGTGAAAAAGGTGCTTGTAAAATACTTCATCTTGTGCTTCACTAGCGCACATACTTAAATTGATTGCGCATGATTGGCAAGCAATCGTTGCATTATGATGAAATATTGTCTATGGTTGCAACTATCGCCAACCCCATTTTGGGCAATGAACCTAGGGAGATCATAATTATGTTTCGCAATAAAAAAGAAGACGCACAAGAGGAGCTTGATGTCATGAATACCACTGAAGAAACCAACCAAAACAACATTCCTGCCCAGCCACGTGCTGCAGGTGCAGGCGCACCACAAACTCCAGCGGGCTATCGTCCTGCCCAAGGTGGCGGAGTAGCACGCCCTGCAGGCAACGCCTCAGCCCCGCGCCCTGCTGGTGCTTCATCAAACGCCATGGATGCACGCACCAATATCGCCACATCAGCAAAATCAGGCAGCAAGCGCATTTTGACTGTAGGCAATGATATTCTCCTCAAAGGGGAAATCGCAACCTGCGATCGTTTGGTGATTGAAGGTATGGTGGATGCAACATTGAAAGATGTACACACGGTAGAAATTTCGGAAACTGGCTCGTTCAAAGGTACGGCTGAAATTCAAGATGCTGAAATTAGCGGTCTTTTTGAAGGTGATTTAGTCGTTCGCAATCGTTTAACTATTTATGCCACAGGTCGCGTTCGTGGCACGATCTCTTATGGCGAGATTGAGATTGAACGTGGCGGTCAAATGACGGGCAATATCCGTCTTGAAGGCGAGCCTGATATGTCTAAAAAGAAAGACGCTGCGTAATAGTCAATCTGCACCCAACATTCGTGAATCCGCTATTCTTGGGCAACTAAAGAATAGCGGATTCTTTTTTTTGCCATGTTCATATTTACGACACAAACATGATGTATAATTCTTTAATGAGCAACACACCACCATCTTCCTCTATTGATAGATCCTCTGCTGTTTGGGCTGTGAACCCTGATGGCACACTCCGATCTATCCATACGCATCATGCCGATCATGAAATGAAGGCAGCATCGCATATCAAACTCATCCTTGCCGAACGTCTTTCCGCTATGGTCAAAGAAGGGACGATTGACCCAAAACTATCCGTTACCGTGCAGCATGGAATGCTTGGAAATGATCCAGGGCGTTCTTCTCCTGTTGATGTTGGGATGTCTGTTCCACTCTTAGAAGCGGTGGATAATGCTCTGCGGTATTCCAGCAACACAGATACCAATCTGATGATTCAGGCCATGTATAAGCCCTTATTTGATGAGGGGAAAAAGCAATTTCCTCACGATGCAACTAAGGCAGAACAATACGCGTTTGATGCGATCACTGCTGATTTACGTGCGCATGGATACCCCAAAACACGTTTGAATAATTTTCTCAATCTGCACGAAGATCACCAATCAGAGCGTTGGAAGGATCAACAAAATACGAACGTTACTACCAGTAATGATGTGGGCGTTGCCATGCAGCGTCTTTGGGATAAAGACAGCAATGTCATTGACAAAACGGCAACGAACGCATTGCAGAACGCCAAAGAAAAACTAGACCCCACTTCATTAGGGGAAAAAATAAGCGGCACATCTATTGTGAAAGCTCATGCAGGGCGGTACAAGCGCGGGGATACGGAATATATTTCCGTTGGCTTTCTCAATGGGAATGGTGGCGAACCACTCTCGACTTTTCAACCGTTTCTTGACGAAGCATATAAGGAGATTGAAAAAGATAAAAAAAATCTAGCCTTGAAGCAGTTACCTGAACCAAAGCAAGAAGCCCCCGTACCGACTGCGCCCATACCAGAAGCTCAAACACCAACACAACCAGCACCAATGAAACTCCCAACCTCCCCTTTAGTGGGATTAGAGAGTGTGACGCAGCCTTTGATGCAGTTTATGCAGCCCGTAATATCGTTTGCGCAACCTATATTACGCTATCTTGAGCCTATATTTCATAATGTTATGAGCGCAACGAGGTCACTATTCACCCAAAACACACAGCAGACCTCAAATACGCGCACTCCGCCTTCCATACCTATTCAAGCTACACTACCAAACACGGAAACGGAAACGGCATCCACACAACTTACGCCGATGCAAACCCCTACACTCAAGCCGAGTGACATCACAATAGCACAGAGATAAACACCGATACGATGTTTATTCCATATTCTGCCCACCATTGATGGAGATCGTTTCACCCGTAATGAAGCCCGAACCTTCACCAATGAGAAACAACACCGTGCGTGCAATTTCTTCAGGCTCTCCCATCCGTCCGACAGGAATAGCAGCAACGATTTTCTCAAGCACATCTTCACGAATCGCGGAGGTCATATCGGTGCGGATATATCCCGGAGCAATCGCATTGACGGTGATGCCTTTTGCGGCTGTTTCACGCGCCAACGCCTTGGTAAAGCCCAAAACACCCGCCTTCGCAGCGGAATAATTTGTTTGCCCAAACTGCCCCACCTGCCCGTTGATGGAGCTGATATTGACAATACGCCCAAAATTATGTTCACGCATAGAATCAATCACCACCCGCGCCATATGGAAGCACGAGTTCAAATTGGTGGTGATTACCTCATTCCATTTCAGCGCATCCATTTTATGCATGGCAGCGTCACGCGTAATTCCCGCATTATTGATCAAAATAGACACAGCACCGCCAAGCACTTGTTCGCACTCTTTCACGCCACGGGCGCAATCTTCAAAATCGGATACATCCCACTTCACGGCAGGGATACCCGTTTCTTTGGTGAATGCTTCCGCCACTTCACTGCGTGATGCATAATTCACCACAACATTATAGCCTGCTTCTTTCATCGCCACGGCAATAGATTTACCAATACCACGCGTTCCACCTGTTACTATCGCATTTTTAGTCATATTTTTGTTCCTTGATGTAGTGCTATATTTTATATTTAAGCGCGTTCAACCGCAAGCGCAACACCCATGCCCCCGCCAATGCACAACGTGGCAAGCCCTTTGCGTGCATCACGACGTTTCATTTCATGCAGCAATGTCACCAACACCCGCGCACCTGATGCACCAATCGGATGCCCAAGCGCGATTGCACCACCATTGACATTGACTTTGGCAGGGTCAAAACCTAAGCCACGCGTCACCGACAATGCTTGTGCCGCAAATGCTTCGTTTGACTCAATAAGATCAAGATCACCTACCGACCAGCCAAGACGCTCCAAGCATTTTTTGGTCGCCGAAATAGGGCCTGTTCCCATAATTGCAGGGTCAACACCTGCGTGCGCCCATCCACGCACGAACGCAAGCGGAGCAAGACCGCGTGCTTCCGCCTGCGTGCGTGACATCATCAATACTACAGCCGCACCATCATTCAATCCAGAGGCATTACCCGCCGTCACCGACCCTTCTTTATCAAAAGCGGGGCGAAGTGCGCCAAGTTTTTCTAATGTCGTCATACGCGGATGTTCGTCTTTATCAACGATAATATCCCCTTTGCGATCTTTAATCACTACAGGCACGATCTCATCGTTAAACTTCCCTGCAGCAATGGCAGCGGCAGCTTTTTCTTGTGAATGCAAAGCAAGCGCATCCTGATCTTCACGGCTAATCGCATATTGTTTTGCGATATTTTCTGCCGTTACACCCATATGATAATTGTTAAATGCATCCCATAAGCCATCATGAATCATAGTATCCACCAAGGAAGCATGACCCATCTTCACACCGGCACGCATCGCAGTAGCATGAGGAGAAAGCGACATATTTTCTTGTCCACCTGCAATGACAATGCTGCTATCCCCTTGCGCAATCGCTTGGGTGGCAAGTGCCACAGCACGCAAACCGGACCCGCACACCTGATTCAGACCCCATGCAGGCACGCCATGCGCAAGCCCTGCCGCGATCACTGCTTGACGAGCAGGATTCTGCCCTTGAGCTGCAGTCAATACTTGCCCAAGAATCACTTCAGATACTTCATCCGCTGCAATGTTATTGCGCTCCACTACATCCCTAATAAGGGTTGCGCCCAACTGATGCGCTGGAACATTTGCAAACCCACCGTTAAATCCGCCAATCGCTGTGCGTCGTGCATCAACAATCACAACATCTTCATGTGCCATAGTCTTATCCATTCCTTCAAAAAAATTATTTGTCGACTAAGGATGTAGCTATTTTCTCAAAACTTGTCTAGGGGAAAGAAGCGCGTATGATCATAAACCATGACGAGTGTTTCTTATGTGCCACGGTTGGGGGATACTATACTCATCGCCCACGCACGATGCGTCGTATCAAAATGTGGAAACGATGAGTATTTTTGAGTAAGGTATACCCTTCATTTCACTTGGTAAACTCAAGTCCTTAAAGTGAAATGGGTATACCATGGCAACCGCGTTCATTTTGCCCGCGCCGACCTGAAGGCGTAATACATTTCTTGCTTAAAAAAACTATCGCCAATCGCGCTTTGACGCTTACAATTTAGTTCTACCATCATTAATGCATCCTGAAGTTGCATTAATTGCGCTATATTCCACATTCTAACCGCAGCACTATAAGCAGACTCATCCTTAAAAAACACTGGCGGAGAGAGCTGCTTCATAGCAGATTCACAGCTCATCCCCTCTGCCATACGCTGATGGATGCTGACCAAGCGTTGCACCAAATTAAGCGCGAACCGCGTTAAGGCAATGGTGGATTCCCCTTCTGCACACAACCGATCAGACACACTCCAGAACCGCTCCATGCCCCCTTGAATCCATGCAAGCAAGGCATCTTGTGCCATATGATATTTATTGTCAGTCAACAACACAAGCACATCATCTTCCGTGAGTTGTCGACGTTCACCCAAATAAAGATCGATTTTTTCAAGTTCTTGTGCCGTTACCAAACGATCATTGCCTAAGGAAGCAACCATAAGCTGCATCACTGTGGGCGAAAACTGAATCCCCCGATTTCGCATATTTTCCCGAATAAACTGCGCCAGCGTTGCCCCTTCATCACGGTAACATGCAATGGTGGCAACATCCGTGCGCTTGGCATCTTCGCACCATGCCCGAAGGCTGGATTTTTTCCCCAAATCCCCCGCCATAATAATCAGCGGATTACTGCATGTAGGGTGAGCGCGTGCCTCTTTTAGCATGATCGTGAGATCATCCGTTGCCCCTGTAATAATCACACATGGCGCACCCCCCATCATGGAAATACTACTTAACGCATCCTGAATCAAGGTAGCATCCGCTTCCATTGCAGCCATACTATATTCATTGCACCGAAAGGGATCATGGCGATCCACCCCCCATGCACCAAGCATCTTATCCCGATAATGCCGCGCCACTCCCTGATCCACGCCATAAAGCAATAAGGTGGTGCATTGCTTGGGAGGCGACGTTAGAAAACTCTCAATAATTTTGGGTGCGAGTTTCATGGCGCATCATCCCTGACGTTCACGCACGCCAATCAAAACACTCACCACAAACATGGGTACGGTAATAAGATATTGCTGCATTGGCACGACAAAATATTGCTCTGCATCATAGGTCATCCCCACCACATAGGCAAAGCGGTACGCATAAATAATCCAGCCAATCAGAATAAATTGCGTTGCAAGATAGGTGCGCTGAAATCCTAGGCGCGCATTCATCCGAATCATCAAATAACACAGCCATACAGGACCAATATTCAAGAAGGTATAAAAAATAAAGGTTTGGATTTCATCCGCCCCATCGGGAAAATGGGATTGCCTGATGGCAAACGTCCATATCAGATAAAAACCAAAAACATAGAGGAGCTTTCTCGAAACATAGGAAACGCTACCAAATTCAATGGGTTCGCCAACCATCATTCCTCCTTAGGAACATCATCCATAGCAAAATAACGAATCAAACGTAGGCGTATTTCTTCTGCCAACTCATCCATTAATTGCCGTGTCGCATCTTGGTTTGAGGTATAGGTGGAAAAATCCGCCCGCCCAATCGTGTAGGAACTGAATCGTTGAATACGATCAACAAGCAATTCTTTGCGATCCGAGGCGCGATATAAACGCATCATGCTTGTTCCAATCACACGATAACGGCTTGTCGTTCCGTCCGTCTCAATCGAAATAGGTTGCAAGGAGAGCTGTACATTCGGCTCAAGAATATAGTCCGATTGCGCCGCTCCCCCCATTGGGGCAAGACGATCCTCTAAGGCAACACGTATCTGTTGATGATCGCGCCCTTTCGGAGTCTGGATGCGTACTGAGGCTAATTCATTGCTGTAGGTCTGACGCTGATCATAGACAGGCGTAAAGCCACATCCGCTTATGCCTATCATAATGCTTACAAGGAGGATAACATATTTCATAGTCTCATCTATAGCGCATCGCACTAGGTTTGGCAACCCCGAGTATTTAACCTTTATTGCGCCACCCAACCGCCATCCACAGGCAACATCACACCCGTGATATTAGAAGCTGCATCGGAACATAAAAAGCACGCTAACGCGCCCAGTTGTGCAATCGTTGTAAATTGTTTCGTAGGCTGCGCTTTAAGCAACACTTCGGTTTTCACTTGTTCTTCACTCATGCCACGCGCTTTTGCGGTATCCGCCACTTGCCCTTCCACAAGCGGAGTCCAAACATAGCCGGGGCAAATCGCATTGACGGTAATCCCTTGTTGCGCTACTTCTAACGCCACGGTTTTGGTAAGACCTGCAATCCCATGTTTTGCAGCCACATAGGCAGATTTATACGGCGATGCAACCAATGCATGTGCCGATGCGATATTAATAATACGCCCCCATCCTGCATGTTTCATGTGCGGTAATGCATGGCGAATCATATGGAATGATGCCGTTAAATTGATGGAAATAATTTTATCCCACATCGCAGCAGGAAATTCATCAATCGGGGCGACGTGCTGAATCCCTGCATTATTGATGATAATATCCACCCCGCCCAAAGAGGAAACACCATAGTTGATTAAATCCTCAATCGCATCTGGTTGCGTCATATCTGCTGCATGATACAGCACTCGCACATGTGCCGCTGCAGCCAGTTCTGCACGCACCTGCTCGATCTTTGCCACGTCCCCTAAGCCATTAAGCACCACCTCAACACCTGCATGGGCAAGTTCGGTGGCAATCCCAAGCCCAATACCGCTTGTTGATCCTGTGATAATGGCGCGTTTTCCTGTTAATAATGGCATATGTGTCATCATACTACTCCTTTGATGAAAATTGTAATGCATGGTTAGTCGCAAGGTGCATTCCGCCACTCAAGCGCACAATCTGCCCTGTGAGAGAGGGGCTTGCCTCTAAAAACATCAAAGCATCTGCCACTTCATCGGGCGTGCTATTGCGCTTCAACGGAACAAGAGTGCGTGTTTTCTCAAATGTTTCAGGCTTATCCATATGCCCTGCCAATGTTGCCCCAAGCGCAATCCCATTGACGCGTATCTTCGGTGCTAATGCGGATGCCGCAAGCGGAATGAATTGCTCCAACGCCGCCTTGCTAAGCGTATAGGAAAAAAACTCACTCGACATGCTCCATCCCGTCATCCCATCAACCAAACACACAATATGCGCACTCGCAGCAGAGCAATGCAAGCGGGCAAAATCATGCGTGATCAGTGCAGGTGCAATCATATTCACCTGCATATGATGCTGCAAGGATCGCTTATCCAGCCTATCCAACCGATCACGTTCAAATAAGGAGGCATTATGCACCAATAAAGAAGCCTCCCCCAATGCATCAAAGGCATGGGGAATAATCATCGCACATGCCTCAGGGTCATCGAGATCGGCTTGCACCATCGAACAACACACGCCGCATTGTTCAATCATTGCTTTTGTCGCACACGCTTCTTCATAGGAACGATAATAATGCAAGGTAATATCATATCCCGCACGGGCAAGTCTAAGTGCGAGATGCCTCCCAATGCGTTGCGCTGCTCCTGTAATAATAGCATGAGCGTTCGGCATATTAAAAATGATAACCCGCCCGCACACCAACCACAGGCCAAATACGCATCGATCCTAATTCATCATCCAGTTGCCGTTGTTCTTCACGCAAATCCGCTTGCGCGACGACAGGCGATGTGGCAGAAAGCGTTGCCTCATACTGCCCCGTATATAATGCCCCAAGCTCCGCCCCCACGCTAAAGGCTGGCGTTACATGATACTGATAGCCAACTCCTACATAGGGTGCGATTGCGTTCGCTTCTGCTTCAGCACGCAACTCACCTAATTGATCGGGAGTATAGCTTGTGCCACCAAAGCGTACATTACGTAACGCCGTACCGCGCACCGCAGCTTGATTGCCATTATAAAAAATTCCGCCACTCACATGAAATCCCGTCTCATTCGGATACCAATCAGCGATTGCCCCTAAAGAGCGCAAATCAACATCCCCCTTATAAAGGACATTATCCGTTTCAAAATCTTCATTCAGATTCAGGAAATTACCATTCAACCGCACCGCCCATTGTGGGTCTATCTTCGCACCCGCTTCCACGCCAAGCCCCAAAGTCGATGCCTTACCACCAAGATAATATGCAGGTTCAAAGGCGCGCACCTCACCTATCGCAGAAAAAATCATCCCCGCACACATGCAGGATAACAAAACATTTCGCACCATAGCGTTTATCTCCAGATTCAAAACACCCATATTTTATCATGCCCCCTCTATCATGAACAACATAATCATGCCCTCCTCCTCTATCCGTGCGCGTGAACATACTGCATGTGATGCATTATTGCCATGTGTAGATAACTATAGTGCTTCCTTATGTATGGCACATAAAAAAGTCGATCACATGATATGCATCACATGATCGACTTCACAAGAAACATTAGCTATCTAAGCAGCATTATCCGCAGCACCAAAAGATTCGCTTTTTGGCTCATCAGGATTCTCACCTCGAGAAATAGCAATCTCACGATCTTGCACTGCCGCCAATTTCTTATATTGACGCATGACCGAACCCGTTCCCGCTGGAATTAATCGTCCAACAATCACGTTTTCTTTTAAGCCCACAAGTTTATCTTTTTTGCCCGCCACTGCAGCTTCCGTCAACACACGTGTCGTTTCTTGGAACGATGCCGCAGAGATAAAGGAGTTTGTCTGCAACGATGCTTTGGTAATACCTTGCAGTACATACAAGCCTACAGCCTCACGCAAACCACGCTCTTTCATGCGCTCATTGACTTCACGGAATTCTTCACGCTCCACCTGCTCATCGACCAGATAAGAAGTATCGCCTGGATCAGTGACTTCAATTTTTTGAAGCATTTGATGCACGATCACCTCAATATGCTTATCATTGATCCCCACCCCTTGCAGACGATAAACTTGTTGCACTTCATGCACCATATAATGCGCCAAAGCCTCCATACCCATCACCCGTAAAATATCATGAGGCACAGGATTTCCGTCCATCAATAAATCACCACGTTGAACGAAGTCACCTTCTTGCACCGTGATATGTTTGCCCTTTGGAATCATATATTCCACAGGTTCAACCGATTCATCCGTCGGACGAATCACCAAGCGTCTTTTCGCTTTGTAATCCTTACCAAACTCAACAACCCCTTCAATCTCACTGATAATGGCGTGATCTTTCGGTTTACGTGCTTCAAATAATTCTGCTACACGCGGCAAACCACCCGTAATGTCACGTGTCTTACCTGATTCACGTGGAATACGTGCCAGAACATCACCTGCAAAAACCTTTTGACCATCATCAACATTCAAAATCGCATCCATGGCAAGGAAGTACCGTGCCTCCAAACCATTGGCAAGCATGATAATTTCATCATTCTCATCACGAAGGGCAATACGCGGTTTCAAATCCGCACCACGTTTTTGCTGCCTCCAGTCGGTCACCACTTTGCTTGAAATACCTGTTGCTTCATCCGTCATTTCGCGCAATGAAATCCCGCTGACCAAATCACGATAACGAGCAAAACCCGTTTTTTCCGTAATAATAGGAATAGTATACGGATCCCACTCGGCAAGTTTTTTACCGCGCTCAACCCGTGTTCCTGCATCAACCAGAATACGCGCACCATAGGGCAGTTTGTGACGTGCTTTTTCACGACCATCTTCATCACGCAAAATCAATTCACAGGTACGGCTCATCACCACGCGACGACCTTGAGAATCTACTACAACATTTTTATTGCTGAGTTCAGTAAAGCCTTCATGCGATGCTTCAACACTATTCTGCTCCGCACCACGCTGCGCCGCACCACCAATGTGGAAGGTACGCATGGTTAATTGCGTTCCCGGCTCACCAATCGATTGCGCAGCAATAACACCCACAGCTTCACCCATATTCACAGGTGTACCACGCGCCAAATCACGACCATAACATTGACCGCAAATGCCGCCTTTGCTTTCGCATGTAATGGCGGAACGCACCATAATCGATTCAATACCCGCATCATCAACGGCACGGACAATATTTTCATCAATTAATTGCCCAGAAGCAACAATCACTTCGCCCGTTTTTGGATGCATCACGTCTTTCGCGCTGGTACGTCCCAAAATCTTTTCGGCTAGCTCAACAATCACCTCACCACCTTCGATGATGGCTTTCATGATCAAACCACGTTCAGTGCCACAATCCGGCTCAACAATAATGCAATCCTGCGCCACATCCACCAAACGACGTGTCAAATAACCTGAGTTTGCCGTTTTAAGCGCAGTATCCGCCAAACCTTTACGCGCACCATGTGATGAGTTAAAATACTCAAGTACGTTCAATCCTTCCTTAAAGTTAGAAATAATCGGCGTTTCAATAATTTCACCCGATGGTTTCGCCATCAAACCACGCATCCCTGCAAGCTGCTTAATCTGTGCTGCAGAACCACGCGCTCCTGAGTGCGCCATCATGTAAATCGCGTTAATATTTAATGCTGAACGCTCACCAACTTTCGTACCCACGCTGGAAATATGGCGCATCATATCATCCGCCACGCGCTCCGTACAATGCGACCACGCATCGATCACCTTGTTGTATTTCTCGCCCGCCGTAATCAAACCATCAGAATATTGTTGCTCAAACTGCTTCACTTCATCCAATGTCTTGTTAATATGCATATCTTTGGTATGCGGGATAATCATATCATCCTTACCAAACGAAATACCCGCTTTACACGCGTGAGACAACCCAAGTTTCATCACGCGATCACAGAATAATACGGTTTCTTTTTGACCACAATGACGATAGACCGTATCAATCAGCGCACCTACTGCCTTTTTCGTCAAAGGTTGGTTCACCAGATGATACCCGACCATCGGATTTTTAGGCAATAGATCCGCAATCAGCAATCGACCAGCCGTACAATCAATCAAATCCACCACATAATCGCCATGCTCGTTCATCCGTGTAAATCGACACTTCACTCGGCTATGAATCGTAATGCATTTATTTTCTAAAGCATGACGCACCTCATCCATATTGGCAAAAATCATTCCCTCACCCGCAACTCCATCGGATTCGAGTGAAAGATAATAAAGCCCCAAGACAATATCTTGCGTTGGTACAATAATCGGCTTGCCATTGGCAGGAGAGAGAATATTGTTGGTAGACATCATCAATACGCGTGCTTCTAACTGCGCTTCAATAGAAAGCGGCACATGCACCGCCATTTGATCGCCGTCAAAGTCTGCGTTAAACGCGGAACATACCAACGGATGCAACTGAATCGCCTTACCTTCAATCAATACAGGCTCAAACGCTTGAATACCCAAACGGTGCAATGTCGGCGCACGGTTAAGCAATACAGGATGCTCGCGGATCACCTCATCCAAGAAATCCCACACTTCAGGACGCTCTGCTTCCACCATACGCTTCGCTGCTTTGAGGGTTGGGGCGATACCATACATTTCTAATTTTGCATAAATAAATGGCTTGAACAATTCAAGTGCCATTTTCTTCGGCAACCCGCACTGATGTAATTTCAGCTCAGGACCTACCACAATCACCGAACGACCAGAATAATCCACACGCTTACCAAGTAAGTTCTGACGGAAGCGTCCTTGTTTCCCTTTAAGCATATCAGAAAGAGATTTCAACGGACGCTTATTCGTACCAGAAATCACACGACCGCGACGACCATTATCAAACAAGGCATCTACTGATTCTTGCAACATCCGTTTTTCGTTACGCACAATAATATCAGGAGCGCGCAATTCTAAAAGACGCTTCAAACGGTTATTACGGTTAATCACGCGACGATACAGATCATTGAGATCCGACGTAGCAAAACGTCCACCATCGAGCGGCACTAACGGACGCAATTCAGGGGGAATCACAGGAACAACCGTCATAATCATCCACTCAGGACGATTGCCCGACTCAACAAATGAATCAACGATTTTCAAACGCTTGATTGATTTTTTACGGCGTGCTTCCGATAAATTGCCCGATAATTCTTCGCGCAAATCTGCTTGTTCTTGCTCTAAATCCAATGCCATCAACATGTCACGGATGGCTTCTGCACCGATGCTCGCAGTAAAGGCGGTTTCGCCATACTGATCCATGGCATCATAATATTGTTCTTCACCAAGCAATTCACCTTTCGTAAAAGGAGTTAGCCCCGGATCCGTGACCACATAGCTTTCAAAATAAAGAACGCGCTCTAAATCTTTCAACGCCAAATCAAGCAACAAACCAATACGGGATGGAAGTGATTTCAAGAACCAAATATGCGCCACAGGAGCAGCCAAATCAATATGCCCCATACGCTCACGGCGTACTTTTGTAGTGGTGACTTCAACGCCACATTTTTCGCAAATAATGCCTTTATATTTCATGCGCTTATATTTACCGCACAAGCATTCATAATCCTTAATCGGACCAAAAATGCGGGCGCAGAATAAACCATCACGCTCAGGCTTAAAAGTACGATAATTGATCGTTTCAGGCTTCTTAACTTCTCCAAACGACCAAGATTTAATTTTCTCAGGGCTTGCAATAGAGATTTTAATCCCGTCAAATTGTTTTGCTTGTTGCAAACCACCTGCACCAAACAGTTGCATAATTTCGTTACTCATAATACCCCAAATCTACGATAGTCATTCTGATAGATAACATAATTAATTACGATTAGAAATCTTCTGTTAATTCCACATCTAAGCCCAAAGAACGAAGTTCCTTGACCATCACATGGAATGATTCAGGAATACCCGATTCAAATGAATGGTCTCCCTTAACAATAGATTCATAGACTTTACTACGACCCGCCACGTCATCCGATTTCACGGTAAGCATTTCTTGCAGTGTATAGGCTGCACCATATGCTTGCAATGCCCAGCACTCCATCTCCCCGAAACGCTGACCACCAAATTGTGATTTACCTCCGAGCGGCTGTTGCGTGACCAAACTATACGGTCCAATAGAACGTGCGTGAATCTTATCATCAACCAAGTGATGCAATTTCAGCATGTAAATATAGCCAACCGTCACTTTACGATCAAATTGTTCGCCTGTACGTCCGTCAAAAAGAACCGTCTGTCCCGAGCCATCGCGTCCGCTAAACTCAAGCCAACGCACAATATCATCCTCTTTCGCGCCGTCAAATACAGGCGTTGCAAAAGGAACTCCTTTGCGCATATTCGATGCAAGCTCAAGCACTTCATCATTATTCATGCCCTTGATTTCTTCATGATTTTCAGGCTCAGCATAGATCGCCAGTAATTGATCACGCACTCCTTCTGCCTTACCATCTTCTTGATATTGCTCCAATGCTTCACGCACCATTTGCCCCAAACCTGCTGAAGCCCATCCAAGATGCGTCTCTAAAATCTGTCCAACATTCATACGCGATGGTACGCCCAACGGATTTAATACAATATCCACAGGTGTGCCATCAGCAAGATGCGGCATATCTTCAAGCGCAGCAATACGAGAAATAACCCCTTTGTTGCCGTGCCGTCCTGCCATCTTGTCACCCGGTTGCAGCTTACGCTTCACCGCGACATAGACTTTCACCATTTTCAGCACGCCCGGCAAGAGATCATCCCCCGCTTGGAGTTTTTCCACCTTATGATCAAACCATGTTGCCAATCTTTTTGATGCTTCATCAAGCTGACGCTTCAATGATTCTGCTTCTTGCATCACCCCTTCATCGTCAACCACGAGTTCCCACCAAACGCCCTTAGGATGTTCATTGAGCAAATCTTCCGTCACTTCGGATTTTGCCTTCACGCCCTTCGTACCTTTGATGATCACTTTGCCCATCAAAATTTCTTTCAAACGCCCATAGATAAAGCGTTCAATAATTGCACGCTCATCATGACGATCTTTTTGCAACCAATCAATCTCTTGCTTTTCAATCGCTAAATGACGCTCATCTTTTTCAACACCACGGCGCGTAAATACTTTCACCCCAACGACTGTTCCCGCCACACCCGGAGGCAAGCGCAGTGAACTATCACGCACATCCGAAGCCTTTTCACCAAAGATAGCCCGCAAAAGTTTTTCTTCAGGAGTCACAGGAGATTCGCTTTTAGGAGTCACCTTACCGACCAGCACATCACCAGGGCGCACCTCAGCACCAATATGCACCACGCCGATCTCATCAAGATTCCGAAGTGCTTCTTCACCCACATTCGGAATATCGCGTGTGATTTCTTCAGGTCCTAATTTAGTATCCCGTGCCATCACTTCAAATTCTTCAATGTGAATAGAAGTAAAGACATCGTCAGATACTAATTTTTCAGCAATTAAAATAGAATCCTCGTAATTATAACCATTCCACGGCATAAATGCCACCAGCACATTGCGTCCAAGTGCCAATTCACCAAGATGCGTACTCGGTCCATCCGCAATAATATCACCTTTACGCACCAAATCACCTACTTTGACAACAGGACGTTGGTTAATGCAGGTATTTTGGTTAGAACGCTGGAACTTCATCAAATTGTAAATATCCACACCCGGAGATGCTTCATCTTCACGACGTTCAGAACGAATCACAATACGCATCCCATCGACTTGATCCACGACACCCGCACGGCGCGCTACCGTCGTCACTCCTGAATCCGCAGCAACCACAGATTCCATACCTGTTCCTACCAACGGTGCTTCAGCACGTAGCAAAGGTACGGCCTGACGTTGCATGTTTGATCCCATCAATGCACGGTTCGCATCATCATTTTCCAAAAATGGAATCAGTGATGCGGCAACAGATACAAGCTGCTTCGGGGATACATCGACAAAATCCACCTGATCTGGCGCGACCATTTGGAAATCACCCGCCTTACGGCAACTGATCAAATCGCCCATAAAGCGATTTTCTGAATCAAGCTCTGTATTGGACTGTGCGATTGTATATTTACCTTCTTCAATAGCCGATAAATAAATCACTTCATCCGTCACCACACCTTGCACCACGCGACGATATGGGCTTTCAATAAAGCCATATTTATTAATACGCGCATAGGTTGCCATTGAATTGATCAATCCAATGTTCGGACCTTCAGGAGTTTCAATCGGGCAAATACGACCATAATGCGTTGGATGTACGTCGCGCACCTCAAAGCCTGCACGCTCACGCGTCAAACCACCTGGTCCAAGTGCAGAGAGACGACGCTTATGCGTAATTTCTGAAAGCGGATTCGTTTGATCCATAAATTGGCTCAACTGCGATGAACCGAAGAATTCACGGACTGAGGCAATAAGCGGCTTTGCATTCACAAGATCATGCGGCATGACCGTGTCAATATCCACCGAACTCATACGCTCTATAATGCTACGCTCCATGCGCACAAGACCAATGCGGAACTGATTTTCCATCAATTCACCAACGGAACGCACGCGTCGATTCCCTAAATGATCAATATCATCAATTTCCCCAATACCATCTTTTAATGCTACCAATGTTTTGATGGTCTCAATAATATCAAGATGCGTCAATACACCTACTTGCTCTGCTGCATCAATCCCAAGACGGGCATTGACTTTCATGCGACCCACTTCCGACAAATCATAGCGTGCAGAATCAAAAAATAATGATTGGAACAATGCTTCTGCCGCTTCTGGCGTAGTCGGTTCACCGGGGCGCATAACACGATAAATATCAAGCAACGCCGATTCTTTGCTAGTATTTTTATCTGCAAATAACGTGTTGCGAATATACGGCCCAATATTATGTTCATCAATCGCAAGCAAGCTAATTTCTTTAATATCTTGCTCAATAAACTGCTCCAGCATGGAATAGGTAATCAAATCACCAGCGTCCGCCAAGACTTCTCCTGTTTCCACATTAACAACATCATGGGCAACATAGCGTGTCTCTAAAACATCATCACTAAGAAGGATCTCTGTCACACCTTCTTCAGCTAATTTTTTCAATATCCTTGGGGTGAGCTTTTTATCTGCTTCAACAACTTCAGTGCCTGATTTCGCATCAATCAATGGATAAGCAAGTTTCGCCCCCTTAAATAATACGTGATCAAGCTCTTGCACCCAACCTTTTGGGGTACGCTTAATAACAACCGCTTGATAAAATGCATCAAGAATCTCTTGATTGCCCATCTTTAAGGCGCGCAACACAGTCGTTGCAGGTAATTTTCTACGACGATCAATCCGTACAAATACGGTATCTTTCGCATCGAACTCAAAATCCAACCATGATCCACGGTAGGGAATAATGCGGGCATTGAACAGAATCTTTCCTGAACTATGCGACTTACCATCATCATGACCAAAAAATACTCCCGGAGATCGATGCATCTGGCTGACAATCACGCGCTCAGTACCGTTAATGATGAACGTACCATTATTGGTCATCAAGGGAATATCCCCCAAATATACTTCTTGCTCTTTAATATCTTTTATTTCACGCGCACCCGTATCGGCATCCACATCCCACACGATCAAACGCAAGGTTACACGCAGCGGAATGGAATAGTTAATGTCACGCTGACGGCACTCATCAATATCATATTTTGGCTGATCAAAGCTGAAGGAAACATATTCTAGCGTTGCAACACCTGTGAAATCCTCAATCGGAAAAACAGATTTGAACACAGCATGTAAACCACGATTTTCGCGCTCTTTTTCACCAATACCAAGCTGCAAAAATTGATCATAGGATGTTTTCTGAACTTCAATCAGATTAGGCAACGCGGTTACGGCCTTAATTTTGCCGAAAGACTTTCGTATTCGCTTGCGTGATGTGAATGTATGTGAAGATTGACCAGTAACCATCGCTGTATTTGCCATGTATCGCACCCTTAAATCGAAAATCAATAATATCGCACAAGCGGAGTAGGCGCATCAGAATGATCTGATGCGCCTATAATTCAAAAGAAGTCAACAAAAACTACTTAACTTCAACTTTAGCACCAGCGTCTTCAAGCTTCTTCTTCAGTTGAGCAGCTTCGTCTTTTGACACAGCTTCTTTAACAGGCTTCGGCGCACCCTCAACCAAATCTTTCGCTTCTTTCAAGCCAAGACCCGTGATCGCACGAACTTCTTTGATCACGTTGATTTTGTTTGCACCTGCATCAACCAAGATCACATCAAATGAATCTTTTTCTTCTACAGCAGCAGCTTCAGCAGGACCAGCAACGGCAACTGCAACAGGAGCAGCAGCAGAAACGCCCCACTTCTCTTCTAGCATTTTAGAAAGTTGTGCAGCTTCTAATACTGTTAAAGCAGATAATTGCTCAACAATTTGTTCTAAGTTAGACATAATAAACCCCTTAATTAATAATGAAATAAAAACTTATGATTGACTCGCGCCATAAGCACTAAAGACACGCGCCAACTGCCCAGCAGGCGCCTGCGTAACACCCGCAATCCGCACCGCAGGAGTATTGATAATAGCGATAATTTTCGCACGTAGCTCATCGAGCGACGGCAATTTCGCTAATTCTTGCAATTCTTTTTGCTCCAGAACTTTACCCGCAAAGGATGCACCAAGCAATACCAGCTTATCATTCGTTTTTGCGAACTCAGCTAATACTTTGGCAGCCGCCACAGGATCATTGGCATAGGCCACCGCAGTAGGCCCGACAAAAAAGCTATCAAGATGAGCAAACTGCCCGTCTTTCAACGCTAATTTTGCCAAAGAATTTTTTGTTACCTTAAAGGTTGCACCACATGCGCGAATCTTTCCACGAAGTGCGGTCATCTGTGCAACAGTTAAGCCCTTATAGTGCGTAACGATAACGATATCGGCACAGCTTGAATCTTCACTAAAATCTTTGATCCATGCTTTTTTCTGTATGCGATCCATAATGCACTCCTTACGCAGCGATGGTATTAATTTCAACTTTCATGCCTACGCCCATCGTTGATGAGACGCTCACACGTTTAATAAACACGCCTTTTGACGTTGCAGGCTTAGAACGCTCAAGAGCGGACATAAATGCACGCAAATTCTCTTTAAGAGCGTCAGCAGGAAAACTTGCCTTACCAATACCAGCATGAACAATACCCGCTTTTTCCATACGGAATTGAATCTCGCCTGACTTAGCCGCTTTGACTGCATCTGCTACATTTGGCGTTACCGTACCCAATTTAGGATTCGGCATCAAGCCTTTAGGTCCTAATGTTTTTGCAACACGCCCAACCAAGCCCATCATATCAGGGGTTGCAATGCAGCGATCAAACAGAATTTCACCTTGAAGGATCTTATCCACCAATTCTTCTGCTCCCACAATATCCGCACCCGCAGCTTGCGCTTCCGCAGCTTTAGCATCACGTGCAAATACCGCAACGCGCACCGTTTTACCCGTACCGTGAGGCAATGCCGCCGTACCGCGCACCATCTGATCCGATTTACGCGCATCCACACCAAGAGCGACCGCCACTTCAATCGTTTCATCAAACTTCGCATTTGCTCCAGCCTTTAACGCCTCAAGCGCATCTGCTATCGCATACAACTTATCTGCATTCACTTGCGAACGAGCTTGTTTAATTCTTTTTCCAATCTTTGCCATATTAGCCTTCCACCACTTGTAATCCCATGGATACCGCTGAACCTTTGATCATTTCCACCGCTGCTTCAATGGTATGCGCATTCAAATCAGGCATCTTTGTTTTTGCAATCTCTTGCACTTGCGTAAGCGTCACCTTACCTTTAATTTCCTTGCCCGGATTCGTTGCAGCAGAAGTAATGCCCGCCGCCTTCTTCAAGAAATACGACACAGGTGGCGTTTTCATAATGAATGTGAAGCTACGATCCGCGTAAATACTAATTACGACAGGCGTTGGTATACCAACTTCGATGTTCTGCGTTGCCGCATTGAACGCTTTACAGAACTCCATAATGTTCACGCCACGCTGACCCAAAGCAGGACCAATGGGCGGAGAAGGATTAGCCTTCCCTGCTGGAATTTGTAATTTTACATAACCTGTTATCTGTTTCGCCATAACCAATGCTCACTCATGAAAGAGAAAACCTTATAGAAACGAAATGGCATCTGTGTCAACCAAATTCTTTCTATTAGACCCTATAATTCGTGTTTTTGTTCGTTTTTCTTAAAAATTCTACTCTGATACCACTTTTTCAATCTGAGAAAACTGCAACTCAACCGGAGTCGGACGACCAAAGATCGTTACAGATAATTTCAAACGCTTGCGCTCATTATCAATCTCTTCAATAATCCCAACAAAGGATTCAAAAGGACCATCGACAACTCGCACCTGCTCACCCACTTCAAAAAGCGATGCAGCATATTCTGTTTTAGCACTCGTATCTTTAACTTGCGCCAAAATACGATCAATCTCACGTTGCGTTACTGGCATCGGCTTATTACCACCGCCACCAAGAAACCCCGTGACTTTTGGAATGCTTTTGACTAAATGCCACGAAGGATCATTCATAACCATTTTAATCAACACATAACCAGGGAACATTTTGCGCTCGGACTCCATCTTTTTGCCACGACGCACTTCCATAATTTTTTCTGTAGGAACAATAATTTCCTCAAAACAATCACTAATCCCCTTGTCTGCAGCATCCTCAACGATTGTCTGCGCGACCTTTTTTTCAAACCCTGAATAGGCTTGTAGAATATACCATCGCGCTTTCGGTGCGCTTACTGCTGCTACTTCTGACACGTTTATGCTCCAATCCCCAAGATCGCCTTAACCATCCACGCAATCACACCATCAACCAACACAAAAAACAGAGAAGTTACTGATGCAAGCACCAACACCATCACAACAGAAACCAATGCTTCTTTACGTGTCGGCCAGATGATTTTACGCGATTCTTGTTTTACTTCGCGCACAAATTTTGCAGGATTCACTAAAAACTCCTTTTGCGTTGTTTGCACAGCACAATCCATGGAAAAATACATCTACTCAAAATCAAACAAAAGTGCAAGCACTAACTGCACGCATGGCGCATTTTTCTCTATATACCGTCTCTATCGCTCAAAAATACACCGATAACACCTTATGCACTGCCCACGGGCTTATCTTTGCGGTGCGTAATAGCAATGACGGAAGGACGAGGCACTACGCCATTTTGCAAATCCGGCCATGTGGTGGTAAACGCTCCCCACGGACTGCCCTCCCCCGGATGCTGCACAGAGAGAAATAACGTCGTGCCGTCGGGCGTAAAACACGGACCTGTCACTTCCGCGCCCTTCGGTGCGGTGAAGAACAAGCGGGACGATCCTTTGCGCGATCCATCCACATCTGCTGCATAAACCCCTTCATTTGCACCGATTGATTCATACTGCCCATCCGTACATATCCATAATCTTCCTGAATTGTCGCACGCCAAATTATCAGGATTCGCCAACCATCCTTGCTCAGAGACGGGAGAAAGATAGGAGGCATTATGCGACGATTGCTCAGGATTTCCTCCGAGCAGAAACACCTCCCATGTGAAGATTTCAGCCGTATGATCCTTGCCCCCTAATGCGTGCGAAGGCGCGATCAGCTCAATAATATGCCCATAAAGATTCGGGGCGCGTTCATTGGCGGCACTGATCTCCTTGCGTTCTTTATTCATGGTGAGTGCAACAAACACACTCCCCGTCTTTGGATGCACCTCCACATCTTCAGGGCGATCCATAGGCGTTGCCCCAACTACATCTGCTGCCAAACGTGTATAGATTAAAATCTCCGCTTGTGTAGGGAATCCATGCTCCGCAGTAAGTTTGCCCTGCCCGTGAACAAGGGGCAACCACCGCATTGTGCCATCTTCTGCAAAGCGCGCCACATACAACACGCCATCTTCCAATAAACGCCGCGCTTCATTCACGGTCATATCGGCGTGATATGCCCCATTACTAACATAACGATACAAATATTCCGATGCTTGATCATCACCACTATAGACAATAATGCGCCCATCGGGGTTTTGATGCACGGTAGCGGATTCATGCTTAAAACGTCCAAGTGCCGTGTGCTTAATCAAAGGCGCGTGCGGATCATAGGGATCATATTCCACGACCCAGCCAAAACGATTCGGCTCAAAACGCTCATGCGCGAGATTAAAACGCTTGTCATATTTATACCACGCATAGGTAGGTTTTTCCCCGATACCATAGCGTTCATAGTAATTCACATAGCCCGCAGAGGGGCGACCCACAAAATAAGCATCGAAATTTTCCTCGCAGGTGAGTACCGTACCCCACGGCGTAATCCCGCCCCCACAATTCGCAAGCGTTCCTTTCGGATATTCCCCTTCAGGATCATCCAATGTGCGCAGATGTGCATGACCCCGTGCCGGGCCAGAAAAACGTGCAGCACTATGGGTGGTAATGCGTCGCGCATAGGGACTATCAAGCACCATGCTCCAATGTCCGCTTTGTTTTTTGACTTCTATAATGCTGCATCCATGGGCATTCATTTCAATGGCAACGCGCTTTTGTTCACTATAGGCATCTGGCGGAAACATCAAGGCTGCATTCGTATATTCATGATTAATGCACAATAAACCATGCGAGCTGCTCTCACCACCGCGTTGCATCGGAAGATACGCAATATAATCATTATTATAGCCAAAACGCCATTTTTGTTCATCGGCAGTCATCTTATATATATCAAACGGCCATGGCGAAATCAGATGATCACCCCAACGTGCCACCACATCGACCACATGATTCGGCGCGACACGATGCGATGCACTGACATTTTTGCTAATCTCCGTAAATTGACCACCCACTGAGTCCACTGCATCTTGTGCTGCAGCACTACGCCCCAATACAGAGCTTGCCACCACACCACCAAGCACCGCAGCACCGCTATGCTGCAAAAAATCACGACGCGACATACGCCGTTCTAAAAGTTGTGAAAAAGAGGGCAAAGAATCGCGCATAGACTACCTTATAATACT
The DNA here is from genome assembly GCA_004293935.1 of Alphaproteobacteria bacterium. GTDB lineage: Bacteria > Pseudomonadota > Alphaproteobacteria > Rickettsiales > UBA998 > RDZH01. The sequence continues at coordinate 26,071 of RDZH01000021.1, forward strand.
AAAATCGTCCAAACCATAACAAAAATCTTACTCGCTCGCAACTTGCTTTTTTGTAGCTTTCTGCTAGAGTCTTGTAATGAATTCTTTTTCTGCTCCCTGTGCCTTAATAGAAACTGCCCATCTTTCCATCCTACGCGAAAGACGCAGGATTCTTGATGATGTGTGCCTACGCATCATGCCGCATGAAGTGCTAAGCATTATTGGTCCTAATGGCGCAGGAAAATCGATGTTGATCAAATGCTTGCTTGGCATCACCCCTCCCGATTCAGGAACTGTTACAAAACGAGCATCCCTACGCATCGGCTATGTACCGCAGCGTCTGAGCGTGCCTAAAAACATCCCCATCAACGCCCATAGCTTCATCACACTATCATCCCCCCCGCAAAATGCGCAGCGCATTGAGGCGATTATCGAAGAAACAGGGATTAAGAACATTCTGAATTGTTGGATGCATAGCCTATCAGGGGGGGAGCTGCAACGCATTCTTTTAGCACGCGCCCTCATCCAGCAACCGCATCTCATCATCTTGGATGAGCCAGCACAAAATCTTGATTATACCTCGCATGATGCGTTCTATGAGGTACTTGCACGCCTGCATCAACGTGATCGCCTTAGCATTGTTATGGTATCGCACGATGTCCCGCGTGTGCTACGCTGTTCCACGCGTATCATTGCCCTACATCACCGCATCTGTTGCGAGGGAACACCCACACAGATCATCCATGATCCTGCCTTTATCTCCTTATTCGGTGCGCACCATGATCATCTCATGCCCACCATCGCGCAGCCTACCCCTATTGCATTATGACCGATCTCTTTGCGCTTGCTCTCTATCTATGCGGCGGTATCGCACTTATGGCAAGCATTGCCCCGCTTGGATGTTTTGTCGTATGGCGACGTATGGCGTATTTTGGCGATGCCTTAGCGCACAGCACCTTGCTTGGGATCGCGCTCGGCACATGGCTTGGTGGATGGGTTGCGCCGGCATGGCAGCATGAGATGCTGCATGGCGTGATGCTTTTATGGTGTGGATGCTTTGCCGTGCTTTTATTTTGGTTGCATCGACACAGCACCTTTGAGGCAGATGGCATTTTGGGTATTCTTGCCCATAGCGCGCTTGCCTTAGGGATTGTCTTTGCCCATATCATGCACATCCCCACCCCTGATGTGCATCATATGCTTTTTGGGGATCTCTCACACCTCACATGGGAAGATGTCGGCATCTTGACCCTACTTGCCATTATCATCATCGCTGCAATGCGACGCATCCATGCCCGCCTGCTACTGCTCACGCTGCATGAAGATTTAGCCCGTGCTGAAGGCATTGCCACCGGGCGCATCCACTGCTCTTATCTTGCGCTTGTCACCCTGCTTGTGGCATTAAGCGTGTCGTTGGTGGGGGCATTACTAATCACGGCGTTGTTAATCATTCCTGCCCATGCAGCGCGCCCACTCAGCACTTCACCCGTGCATATGATGCGGATGAGTTTTTATCTTGGCAGCCTTGCCCTAGTGCTTGGTGTGTGTTTTTCTGTTTATGTGCTTGATGCCCCACTCGCCGCGATGATCATCGTGATGAACAGCATCCTATGTTTGCTAACGGTGCGCTTCACGCGGCGTGATGTGTGAGGATAATTCTTGTGTGCGCTAGCGCAATGTGGTATGAATAAAGGGAGCAATAGGTTTTTTTATGGCAGATGAGCAAAAGAATAATGATGAAGGTGAGAAAAAATCACCACTTAGTCTTACGGCAAAAGAAGCAGGAGGTGGTGCGCTTGTCGGGGCAATCGCTACCAATGCCCTTGTATGGTCGCCACTAAAGACGCACTTACAGAATTATTGGAATAGTGCCTATGATTATTTTGTTCCTCTATGGACTCAACGAATGGGACAAAGTTTTGCGTATGAGCAGGCAGGCGATCTAACTATGGCGCAAATAGAAGGGATAAATGCAGATACCTTTCGTGCAAAGTCTCTCAATGCTCTTGAAAAACTTAATGCATTAAAACATGCCCCATCTACCCCTGCCCACTATGCGATCATCGCGGGGTCGTTCGTGGCGTTTGCTGCCCTCACAGTTGGTGTCATGCGATGGTTTGAACATCAAAACCAAGAACAGCCATACGATTCTCCTTCAACACAGATTGATACCAATGTGCGCAGCATGAACCTCCCGCACCACAGCACACAATGCTAGCCTCCGTGAAGGGGTGATGTGCGTTTTAATATCCTCGTCATTCTTGGCGCAAGGCAGGAATCCAGTTGGAAGTCTTGTTTATGGATGCCTGCGTGATCTAAGGGCATGGCATATTGTGTGGTTTTTCTTATATAAAAAGACATCTGCATAACCCATAAACCCTGCAAATTCGTCATTCCTGCGTAAGCAGGAATCCAGTAAGATCGGGTTGGACTGGATACCCGCCTTCGCGGGTATGACGAAAATTGAGAGTTATGCAAAAATCATTTTTTCACGCATAACAACCACATCAAAACAAAAAAGAAGGGAAGCGCACATAGCACTCCCCTTCCTTTTTAGTCAAACAACGCGATTAAGAACGCAGTGCTTTCAGTTCATGAAGATCATCACGCACTTGTTGTTCCATGGTTTGGAACTTCTTAATTTCTTCCTTAGAAGAAGCAGAATCCTCAGGGGGAACAAACAGAAACATTGCTTTCAAAGCAACTACGATCGGTTTCACAGCAGGATTGGCTTCACTTAGGACATCAAGAACCCCTTTTTGAAACTCTCGACGTTCTCCGCCTTTGGCTTTGCCTTTGGCTTCCTTTTCAAGAGATTTGATTCTATCTTGGATAGATTCATCCCACGTTTCAAATGCAGTCACGGCACGATCAAGCCACACTTCGCGCAAGCTCTTGCTCCCTAAAACGGAATACAAGATACACAAAAGCACAGCATACAATGCAGTTGCTTCGACTTTTGCTAAGGCCTGTTCTTTGCAACAGCACGAATAGACATATTCTAAGTGCGAAATTGCCTGATTCATGCGATCCTTGCGGTGTTCAACCGACAAATCCGTAGCAAAATAGGCTTCTAAAGCCAATTCAGCCGCTGCAACGCGTACAAAAACGTGGTTATCCACCTTCGTTTCAATGCGCTTCACGGCTTCCAAAATCGCTTGTTGATGATCAAGCATGATCTTATGGATAGCCTGCCTTACTTCACAGGAATCTTCTAAATCAAAAGCACCACTCATCAATTTGATCAGCGAAACAATTTTACTTGCCATAATCGTAAAACCTCGTAATGTGTAAACATCGAAAACCGAGATGAAGTCGCCTTTTTTAGAAAGACGATAAAGATCAAAAACAAATGGTTGGCGTGGTGATGCACCTTAGAAAAAAGCACAACCAGAGCCGTAGAATACCTCTTTACTTACAAGGGTAAATAATGGATGTATCAAGGTTCGTTGATGGTTATAGCAAAAAAAAAAACGGCTTCGTCAAGAGAAAATTTATCTTTTTTTGCACATTTATATCACAAAACCATTTTCAGCACCTGATAATACATCGGCACACCAAAAATCAAATTAAAGGGAAAGGTAATCGCCAAGGATGCCGTGATGTAATAAGCAGGGTTCGCATCGGGCAAGGCAAGTTTCATCGCAGCAGGCACGGCAATATAGGATGCACTTGCAGCCAAAACAGTGAACAGCATTGCTTCAGCAAATGCAAGGTTCAAGACAACACTTAAGCCAATGGCAATAGACGCGCTAAGGCATGGCATGATAATCGCAAAAATAATCAACCCAATAGGGAAGCGGCGCAACTGCAAACATTGACGCGATGTCACCAGCCCCAACTCAAGCAAGAACAAACACAACACCGCATAAAACGGATTAATAATATAGGGCGTAATACGCGCAAGATCATGGCTATCAGAATTAAACGCAATAATCATTGCCCCAATTAATAACACAATCGAGCTATTAAACATCGCATCACGGATCACATGCCCAGAGAATAGGCGCGCCCTGCTATCCGGATTAATGCTCTTGCTTTCTCGCGCCAGCAAAATACCTGATAAAATCGCAGGTGCTTCCATCATCGCCATCAATGCCACGATATATCCTGCATAGGAATAACCACGTGATTCAAGATAGCTTACCGCATAACTAAACGTCACCACGCTTACCGAGCCATAATGGGCAGAAACCGCCGCGGCATCTAAACGCGTAAGGGGGGAAATAAACCGCAAAATCGTATAACCCACAAACGGCAATAGAAAACTTAATGTAATGGCGGTGATGAATAATATCCACACAGACGCGACTTCATCAATCGAGCTTTGACGCAGCGCAAGCCCTCCCTTCATGCCGATTGCAATCATCAAAAACATCGACATAGCTTTGGTGATTTGCTCAGGAACGGCAAGATCGGAGCGGAGCATTCCGGCGCATAAGGCTAATAAGAAAAACTGAACGGGGGTACTTGCTAATATATCTAACATAATAGCGCACCATAGAGGATTCTTACACAAAGCGCAAACCGAAAAATACCTCCTTCCCGAACCGCTAGCAAAAATTTAACGTATGTGAAATTTTTCTCATAGGAGCAGCACATGACCACCACACCCCATCTTGGTTTAACCTATATCGAGCAAGCACAAGCGCAAAAAGAAGTCACCGCCAATGAAGCATTTGCTCGCATTGATGCCGTCTTGCACCACGGCATCATCAGCCATAATCAGCAGACCCCACCTGCATCACCGCAAAATGGGGATGTCTATATACTCGGCGCATCCCCCACGGGTGCATGGGCAGGATATGCGCACCATCTCGCCTATTATGATCAGATATGGCGTTTTATTCCCCCGCGTATTGGTGCAACCTATTGGGTGCATAGCGAAAAATCGTTCTTTGTTTATCATAACGCCATCTGGCAACGCGCCACCTATGGCACAATGGCAGTGAGTGAACGATCGCTATTCATCCCCGCACCACTCATGCACCCTGCATCAACCAATGGATGCGCCGCCTTAGCAACCCATACGCTTGGCAGCAACAAACCAGAACTACGCACCTTAGATTTTGATGCCTCCGCCATAGAATATGCCTATGCGAGCGCACAACTGCCCCAATGGGCAGGGGGAACGGTGCATTGTTCGGTGCTATGGAGTCACAATGGCACAGCGGGGGGTAATGTCGTATGGAGCATAGAGGCACATAGCGCACGCGACAACATCTCCCTAGATACCACCCTTTCTTCCGCAATCTATGTCACAGATACCGCACTCAATGCGCAGCATATGCATGAGACAGGCGTATCATCCCCCATCACTCCTTCAGGCAATGTGAGTGCAGGAGCAGCACATCTTAGCTTACGTATCGGACGCAACGCTTCAGACTCAGCAGATAATTTTGCTAGCGATGCGCGCCTGCATGGAATCTATGTGCATTATTCTAGTGTAGGCGTGTAATATAGGCTTTTACCGCCTCAACATCATTCGCTATACGAGTATATCGCTCATTTTTTTCATACAAATCATGGAGGTGTCGCGGCAATGCAGGGTGAATCTGTGTCGCATGTTGCACGGCATCCGGGAATTTCGCAGGATGTGCCGTCGCAAGCGTCACATACACAACATCATCGCGCCCAGCGTGCATCTGTGCTTGACGCGCCGCATGAACACCAACGGCGGTATGCGGGTCAATCACCATGCCAGATCGTGCATATTCTTGCTGCATCGTTGCATGAATTGTTGCATCATCCACCGCATAGGCCATGAAATATTGTTGTAATTTTTGATGCACGTGCGGTGAAAGGCTAAAACCACCGGTGCGCTTCAACGATGCCATAAGTTCGGCAAGGGCAACGCTATCCCCATCATGAAGGTCATAAAGCAAGCGTTCAAAATTGCTCGAAACACCAATATCCATGCTCGGGCTTAAGGTTTGCACCACTGGCTCGATCTCATAACGCCCTGTCGTAAGGCAGCGCGTTAAGATGTCATTGCGATTAGAAGCTATAATCAATGAATGGATAGGAAGCCCCATGCGCTGCGCTAAAAATCCTGCATATATATCACCAAAATTACCCGTAGGCACGGAAAATGCCACCGCCCGTGATGGCGCGCCCAAGCGAAAGGCTGCATAAAAATAATAGACGATTTGTGCAATAATACGCGTCCAATTAATAGAGTTCACCGCCCCTAGTGGGTGCTGCGTGCGGAATTCTTGATCCACAAATAAGGTTTTGACAATCGCCTGACAATCATCGAACGTGCCGTCCACAGCAAGGCAATGCACATTATTATCATAAATGGTCGTCATTTGACGGCGTTGCACTTCAGAAACGCGCCCATGCGGATAGAGAATCACCACATCCATGCTGGCACGCCCGCGACAACCTGCAATAGCCGCTGATCCCGTATCCCCTGAAGTCGCCCCTAAAATCACCAATTTCTCTGATCGCTTTTGCAATACATAATCAAGAATGCGCCCTAAAAACTGCAAGGCAACATCTTTGAATGCTAAGGTTTCGCCATGAAAAAGCTCAAGAATCATGTGCTGATGATCCAGTTGCACTAGGGGAGTCACGGCAGGATGACGAAATGATGCATAGGTTGCATCAATAAGATTGCGCAATTCCTTGGGGCTGATCACATCCCCCACAAATAACGCAATAATTTCATACGCCAATGCAGCATACGGAAGCTGTGCTAAACGCATAATCTCTGCTGGGGATAAATGCGGCAGATGCGACGGCACATATAAGCCCCCGTCTGGCGCAAGCCCTGCAAGCAAAATATCCTCAAAGGAATGCTTAAGGGCGGTACTACGTGTTGAATGATAAGAAGCATGATGGATCATGCGCTCTTTATAAAGCATCATGGTGCATGAATAAAGTGTTTTTTTATCTAGTGCTTTCTTGACACAAAAAACCAACTGTCAAGTCAAAAAATGCAGCGATTACACATTTTTTCTCTTGCCTCTAGTGGATTTTTGAGATATGTACACCTCTCAAATTCTTTCTGCGCACGTACCTTACATGCGCCCCTTGTCCCTTATAGCGTGCATTAAAACACGCTTACTACCATGATCGATACACTGATGATTGCGCTTGATCTTACCGAAAGACTTTTGGGAGTTGAACCAAACTCTGAAGGAACTCACAAACAGATGCGCGTGCCAAACGAAATGATCCCTCAGCGTGATAATTTCGTGAAGACGTGCCTTCGCATGTTCCGTTACGATACGCCAAGTGATACCGCTATGCTCCTTCGGGGGTATGATACGGAAACCAGCTTCGGTTACATCATGCTGTGGTGTATTATGTCGGATTTTGAGGGTACATACCTCAAACCGCATATTGTCCATAGCGTGACGCGGTGTGCGAATTGCAAAGAGCAAGCGGAGATTGTGCAAGCATATATCGATGCTCGCTTAACAAACATCCGTCCTGCTGATTGGTTTGATGCAACAGTTTTGAAAATCGTTGCCCAATATAAAGCACCGAGGCTTTTGGAGTACATCGAACCGAACTTGCGCAATGGCACTATCGACCCTGCGATCTATGAGAGCGTGGAGTCCATCTTAACCATAACATCTAAGCATACGCATTAGATGTTCACTCTTTGAGTGATGGATTGAAAAAAAGCTGCTGCACTGTGTGTGGCAGCTTTTTTTAATTTCTTGCTTCCACTCTTGGGTTGCACTTAAGGTATATCTTATTAAAGATACTCATCGCACATGTTGATACTACGCATCTTCCTGTGCGATGAGTATAACAAATAGACAAGCAACATATTATCCAAAACTCAGGTGTCGCCTATCCCCTCTGCACTAATTGCAGGTTCGGATCAAGAAGATGCCCTTGATAATCAATGGTACGCGCCCCAATAGTGGTGTCGGGTGCGTTATAGGGTTGAAATCCATTCCCTACAGAACGCGTATCCCCAATAGGGTGCGTCACAATAATGCCATCTTTCTGTTCGTGCCACTGCCGCAAAAAGGGCTTTATATCATTCGCGGGTGCTGGAATGCCATAATCAGGGTTATCTTTTGTGCGTTGTTGTTCAACAGAAACAATGGATGGGCGATGCTGGTTAAGATAGTCTAGGCGCGCTTCCAAATGCGGAATATAAATATCTTTATAAATCTCCGTAATGCCCGGCACAATATAAGCAAGCATTTCCTTATGATCGGCATGTTCGACAAAACGCATTTCTGAATAACGCGGGATCAATTCACGATAGCGATCCAATGGGCTATTATAGGTAGAAATACGATTATAGGTAGGCGATTCCATTTGCAAAAAGTGGTACGCCTCATTAATTGCCCCAAGAAAAGTTGTCATAGAGACGTTGCGCAGTGCTTCATCTAAAGGCATATTGGGCAAGCTGATGGATGCGAACGCCTCCATCACCGCCTTCTTGGTTGCTTCATCCCCTGCTTCGTAAAAATTGGCAAGCGATTTAAGTGTACGCAAGCGTTGCTGATCTTTAGCAACTAACTCATCGGCATAGAGAGCTTGATCTTCGCTAATGAATGCTGTTTGCGGATAAAAAAGATGGTGCAGTTCATGCACAATGGTACGGGTGGTATCGGGCAAGCCTAAATCCTGTGAAATATAAATATGATTCAGCGATCCAAGGCTTAAATCCGTTTTATTGTAGCTAACATGATAACCTGTGGCGGCAATACCACGAAGATTGCGTAAATCCGATTCTGGCGTAAAGATAATTTTGCCACCTTCTTCAAAAAATAATTCTGCCAAAATAGGGGGAACGTGCGACAATGCCGCGACGACTAAATGTTCATTAGTATGTTCTTCGCGCTTTGATTCATCATGACGTAGCACATGATCCATGTAATTCATCATCGCATCAATGCGGGCATGAAGCCCCGCCTCCATCAATGCTTGAGGGGATGCGCCGTGCATCCCTTCGAGCGAACGCCCTGCTTTCCAGTTGATCACATCATTAAGGGGGAATCCGCGTTCCGCAATCACTTCAACCATATCATAGAGATCACGAAGAAAATGCGGATCAACATTCAATAATGATGCCACACCTTCAACGCCATTCTGTTTGATGGTGCGGATCAGCTCGGTTGTGCTAAGTTCTTCTGTGGTCGTGAGTTTTAGCGGGCCGCGCAACTCATGAAAGAGGCGTTCAATTTCAGGATTATCAATACCGCGCTTAGCAAGATTATCCACGACCTCCTTAAGAAGCCCAGGATAACCGCGTTCTGTCAGGGTATGGTCAATGAGGTAATAAATAACTACGGCATCTTTTTCTCGTACCCATTCCGCTTCCGACGTAGGGCGCACATCGGATATATTGCGAATAAGCGTACTAAGTGGCGCATTCGATGCCATCGACTCCACCTCATCCTTAGAATAGGATTCTGGCACATTATCGCTCAGATGTGGATCTTTCGGCACAAGTTTGTTGATAACAGAAATGAATGTGTTTGTAGCTTGACAGTCTTTGATTTCAGGAAAGCGCACCGTGCAATCATTGATCAATTTTTCTTTCAATCTCTCCCTACGCGCAGGCTTCAAATCATCAGGATGCACCCACACATAGCCATTCTCTTTATCCCTAAACGCCACGCGCTCAGGCATAATCCGCCGATCAAGCAGATAGTTTTTAGGATCAAAGGTTGCATGGACAGATTGATTCATTGTCCTATACTATAGACTATTTTTTCCTGCATGTGTATGACAATATGATGAATATTATCGAATATCTCATAATTCTTTCAATGCTCTTCACACGATCACAACCATAAAAATCTTGATAGTTTATTTACACTTTTATGTATAGGATAGGGGCATGATCAAAATCAGCACTCCTATTGACACCTCAATCAAGGCACGTCCCACAAAAAAGCGTGACGCATGTGGGGGTGGATCGGGCATTTTTTCCGATCTTATCGATGACATCGTCTCCTCAAATGCGCGTGCTATTGAAGCCTCACAGATATTGTCGGCAAGCGATCTAGACATGATCCTTTCGGCGCAATCGGTGAATAATGATTTTGTGGAACGTCAACGATCCGTTCGTTCCGCGCATATGACGCTTGATAGCCTTGAACTCTTACGCTTTGCCTTACTCAATGGTTCAGTGCCAGCCTATCTATTGCAAACCATTGAGCATCGTATGCATGAGTTAAAGCATCTCGAACCCGATCCAATGCTCCGTGAGATCTTAGAAGAAATTGAACTACGCGCTGCGGTAGAACTAGCAAAGTTGCAACAGATTCTGTAAGTAGTCAGATGAGACTTCTGCATAACCCATAAAACTAATCAATTCGTCATTCTTGGCGTAAGGCAGGAATCCAGTACCATCAGCAGTTTCTGGATACCAGCCTTCGCTGGTATGACAAGAAGATGGATTTATGCAGGACTCTCTGGGTGTATTTTCCCGTAGTATATTTTATGAATTCTCGCTATAGTACGCCACTCATTCTTTAGTGAAAGGTAGTGTTTGTGCGTTTATCCCTTGTTCCATTCGTTGCTTTGCTTAGCATGTGCGTGTCTTCTTCTGCCCATGCAGTTCATGCGCTCAGCCTGTTTGATGCACCCAAATATCCTCCTTATTTTGGGCATTTTTCTTATGTGAACCCTGAAGCTCCCAAAGGTGGCAAGGTCAATCTCTATTATCCCGCGCCTTTTGACAGCTTAAATCCTTTTGTCTTAAAAGGTATGCCTGCCCCGCTCGCCAATGTGTTGCTGCATGATAGCCTCATGACTCCTTCGCTTGATGAAGCGCAAACCTATTATCCCTTAATTGCGCGGGATGTTGATCTTGCTGCAAATCGTCTCTCTATGAGTTTTTTGCTCAATAAGCAGGCACGTTTTCACGATGGCACACCGATCACCGCAGAGGATGTCGCATTTTCCTTAAAACTATTGCAAGAAAAAGGGCATCCTGCCTATCAATTACGCTACAAGCAAGTAAAATCCGTGCATGTCTTTGGCAAGCACAACATCATCTTTCATTTCAGCAGCAATGAAAATCGTGATTTACCGTTTTTTGTGGCAGCCATGCCCATTTTTTCCAAAGCCTATTATCAGGATCGGGATTTTGCAAGCAAAACGATGGAGATTCCCCTAGGCTCAGGGCCGTACCGCGTAAAAAAAGCGCAAGCGGGACGATTCATCACCTATGAACGCGCTCCTCATTATTGGGCGAACGATCTCCCCTCACGCAAAGGCATGTATAATTTTGATGAGCTACGCTTTGATGTGTACCGCGATGAAACCGTTGCACTTGAAGCCTTCAAAGCACAAGAATATGATTTCCGTGAGGAATATATGGCGCGTAGTTGGGCAGAGGGGTATAATTTCCCTGCCGTAGCACGTGGTGAAGTGAAGAAGGATATGTCCCCCCACAAAATGCCACGCGGAATGCAGGGCTTTATTTATAATATGCGTCGTGAGAAATTCAAAGATCGGCGGGTACGTGAAGCGATCGCATTGACCTTCGATTTTGAATGGATGAACCGCACCTTATTTTATAATTCCTATAGTCGCAATCGTAGCTTTTTCCAAAACACCCCCTTTGCAGCGACAGGCATTCCCAGTGCAGAAGAAGTGGCATTCCTAGAACCCTACCGCGATACATTACCCCCCGCTTTATTCACCACACCGTTTGAAGTTCCCGTCAGTGATGGTTCGGGCTTTATCCGTGATCGCTTGATCAAGGCCGATAAATTACTGAAAGCTGCAGGGTGGATCATCCGTGATGGCGTTCGGGTGCATCAGGAAACAGGCGCGCCCCTCACCATTGAGTTTTTGGCACGCCAACGCTCGCTTGAGCGCGTCACGATGGTGATGCAGCGCAATCTTGATATTTTAGGGATTCAAGCCAATTATCGCCTAGTGGATGAATCGCAATATCAAAAACGCACCGAGACGTATGATTTCGATATATCCACCATTTGGTGGAATATGGGGCTAGTATTCCCTGGTTATGAGCAATATGGCTTTTGGCATTGTTCGCAAGTTGGGATTGAAGGTGGGCAGAATCTAGCGGGATTCTGCAACCCAGCGGTAGATAAGTTGGTCGATAAGATCAGCCATGCGCGCACCAAGCAGGATTTAGAATTTTCCGCCCGCGCCTTAGATCGTATTTTGTTACACGAGCATGTCGTGATACCGCATTTCTCCTTATATAATTTCCGCCTTGCCTATTGGGATAAATTCGGGATTCCGACCATACGCCCTGATTATGATAATGGCTTTTTCACATGGTGGGTGAAGTGATAAAATTATTTGAGACCTTGATGTTGATTGGTGCTTTTCTGGCAATAGGCACATCCTTTTTTGCCATCCTTATTTTAGATGCATATCGCTTGGTACGCATCTATCTTCCTATGTATGTGCTGTTCATCACTCCTCTATTGATGTTTACGATTGCTCCTTTAAGCCTCTGCATGAATTGCTTTTTTAGCCCCAAGGATGTGGCAGGATTTTTACTGAGCGTTGCATGTGCCGTCGCCATGATCGCCTATATGTTCCGTGCTTTATTGCGTGCAGCGATAAAAAAGCAACCGCCCCACATAGAACCCGAATCCCCCCTGTTATCACATATGCGTAGCATGGCATACGGACTTTCGGCAGGTTTGATCCTGACGTTGATGTTTTGGCAGATAGCAGCAGGGCAAAATTCCTTATGGCAAAGCCTAGTGGTTGTGACTTTCCCTTTGCTTGTGATAATCATGAAATATGCCTTTCGATGCATAACGTACCATCGCTTGGTATCATTAGAAATGTTCTTTGTCGGATACTTAATCGCATTCGGTGCATGGATGGGATATTGGGGGTATGTGGGATTCACCATGTATCAGCAGATGCAAAACATCTCCCATCCTTATTGCATGGTACGCCAAGGGGATCAACCTGTGACGATCATGGATATTAACGGCTTGCGATTGCTTCACGGCGGGATGCACGCTCAACTATACCAACAAGAAGGCGATGATGTATTCATGTATCATTGGTCGTACAGGAAGATAGCATTTCATCGTACTTCATCTGATCCTCTGAAAAAAGACACCCTCATTCCCTGTATTATGGTGAAGAATTTTTTGTGATTTTAAGGAGACTCCTGCATAACTCTCACTTCTTGTCATTCCTGCCTACGCAGGAATGACGAATGCAGAGTTCTTACATTATATACCCATTTCACTTCAAGGAGTTGCGTCCTTGAAGTGAAATTAAGGGTATATATTATTAAAAATACTCATCTTTTCCACATTTTGATACTACGTATCTTCATGTGCGATGAGTATACCTATCATCATGTGGGGTAGTTATACCACAAAGCATAAGAAAAAATATGCAAACTCTTGCGCTATTTTAGTGATAATCCTTGCGTTTATACCCTCTTTGTGCCATAGACGTATTATTGGTATAATTTTTATATATTTTACGGAGAACATCTATGAAACTACTCATAGTAGCAACTACTGCATTAATAATGAGTTTCACTGGCATGTCTGCACAAGCTGCACCCAGCCAAGACACTGCTTTTGATGCGCGTGACAACATCCCCTTAAACACCTTCGGAAATTGCGTTCGCACTAAATGGGATGCCGCTTCTGATGCGTGCGCCCCTGAAGTGAAGCCTGCTCCTGTTCCAACTCCGGTTGTCGCAGCTCCTGCTCCTGCTCCTGTTCCTGAGCGTATAGGGCGTGAGGCGCGTACCGTCTATTTCGACTTTGATAAATCAACGCTCACACCTGATGCGATGACAAAATTGAACACTCTTGCCATGCACGTAAAAAGCACCAGTGCAATCACGGGCGCGGGTATTGCAGGTTATGCAGACCAAATGGGTACAAGCGGTTATAATCTTGAATTGTCTAAAAAACGCGCAAAAGCCGTTTATGATTATTTGAAAACCCGCGTTAGCATCAACACGCAGTTGCTTGACATTCGCGCACTTGGTGATGGCGTACCGCAAACTACATGTGCAAAAACTATGAAACGCGCAGAGCGTATTGCATGTTTGGCGCATGATCGCCGTGTAGAAGTTGTTTTTGATTATAAAGAATAGTTTCTGCTCTTTTGTGTACCCTATCAAGCTGTGCTATATAGGTTACACAAAGAAAATCAATTTTCAGAGAATCGCTTGTTTTCACACAACAAGCGATTTTTTTTATGCCTTTATCGTTGCGCTTGCGTTCACGACACGCTATGAATAACAATCTTATGCTACGCAATAGACGTTTATTCTCCTATCTATGGTGCGTTGGGGTGTTTAGTGCCTCAGGGGCGTGTGCGACTGCCAATGAGCAGCTCTTCATGGAAGCGGATAAGATCGCGTATGACAATAAAAACCATATTGTTGTTGCCAAGGGCAATGTTGAGGTGATCCGCGATGGGCGTATCCTACTTGCGGATAATCTCTATTATTATCAAGATCAAAATCTTGTGAAAGCGCATGGCAATGTCAGTATGCTGCAAAATGATGGTGAAGTCATGTTTGCAAAAAGCCTAGTCCTAGAGCCAGACTTAAAATATGGCGTAATCGCGCAATTCAAAGCACGCTTTGCGGATAATTCCTTATTTGCGGCAGCAGAAGCACGGCGTATTCATGCCCATAAAATTGAACTACGCAAGGCAGTCTATTCTCCGTGTACGATTTGCGCCACAGACCCCGATGATGAAGCCTTATGGCAGATCAAAGCGGATAAAATCCGTATTAATGCGCAAAAAGAGCAAGTCTCCTATCGCAATGCGCAACTAGAAGTGATGGGTGTTCCTGTGCTGTACACGCCATATTTTTCGCATCCCACTCCCGATGCTGATCGCAAAACGGGCTTCCTTACTCCTGAATATGCGCAATCCACCAATCTTGGGGTAGGTGTGCGCACCCCCTATTATCTGAACATTGCTCCCGATAAAGATGCCACCCTTACCCCGTGGTGGACAAGCAAAGAAGGGTTCATCCTGCTTGGGCAATATCGTCAACGCACCGATGAAGGATCGTTTCAATTTGATGCCAGCGGTACGCTCCCTGATAAGCGCGATAATACCACAGGGGAGCTACTTGATGGGCAAGAATTCCGTGGGCATCTCTTTGCACAAGGGCGCGACAAACTCACCGATGAGTGGGATTGGGGCTTTAACATCAACCGCGCCTCCGATGATACCTACCTACGCCGTTATCAATTCGGTTTTTTTGAAACATTAAATTCACGCGCCTATGCGGAGCGTATTGACGATAGAGATTATGCCGTTGTCGAAGGCTTGGCATTTCAAGCCCTAGATGGGCGTGTCGCTGCAGGGCAAGACCCCTTTATTCTCCCTCATGCTGCCGTGCATGTATCCTCTGATCCGCTCGCCTATCAAGGGCGTATCACCTTTGATGCGGATGCCATGGCACTAGCGCGTGATGAAGGCACGCAAACGCGCCGTGTTGTCACCTCCAGCCAATATCACATCCCCTATGTGACATCCAACGGGCATGTGTTCGGTGCAGAGGCAGGAATGCGCGTTGATGCCTATCATCAAGAAAACCTCAATTTTGCACCTGAGAATCAAGAATTATCAGGCGCGCAAGGAAGAGTTATTCCTCACGCTGCCCTTTCATGGCGTTATCCTCTCATGCGACAAATAGCAGATGCGAACCTCACCATTGAACCCATGGCAAAAATCATCGCCAGCTCCCGCGGGAACAACCCCTATACTATCGCCAATGAAGATAGTTTGAGTCCTGAACTGACACCAATGAATTTATTCCGCAGCAACCGCTTTGCAGGGCTGGATCGCATTGAAGAGGGCAGCCGTGCTATCGCAGGTATGCGCACCCATCTTGGTTTATCCGATGCGCGCAATATCACGGCAATGGTGGGGCAAGAAGTGCGCTTGGATGGGGAAAATCCATTCCCCACCAGCAATGATCCCAAACATAACGCCTCAGATGTCGTGGGGCAGTTGGGCTTTGATAGCAACAGCTTCTTTGTTGATTATCAATATCGTCTTGATACGCAAGACATGGTACTACGCCGTAATGAACTACGTGGTCTTTATGACTATGGTCGCGGTATTGTGAGCATGGATTATGTACGCATTGATGGCGATCCTGTTTTGCTTGATAGAAACGATCTTAACGCCCTAGGCACATGGCATACGCCGATTGATTGGCTTCGCCTCACTATGTTTGGTCAACGCGATATGCTCCGTAACAATATGGTGACGCTTGGCGGTGGCTTTATCGTTGATTATGATTGCATCACGCTTACCACCACCTTGAACCGTAACAATACCAGCGATCGTGACTTCCAACGCGATACCAGTATTATGGTGCGCTTGGGGCTGAAGGGCTTAAATTGACCACCCATAGGCAACAAAATGAGGATTATAAAAATCCTTTTTGCCATAGCGCAAGGGCGTACCCTCAAGGCAATCAACACGCCCGCCCGCTGCGCATAAAATCGCATGACCCGCCGCCGTGTCCCACTCCATCGTTGTTCCAAACCGCGGATAAAGATCGGCGCGACCTTCCGCAATCACGCAAAATTTTAATGAACTTGATGCCGCAACCGTGTTCGTTACCCCATAGCGATCACGCAAATGTTCTTGAGTCATGCTTCCATGACGCGCACTGGTGACGGCACTCAGATTCCCCATTTCGGGAACACGGCAATGAATCGCCTCTTTGGGTGCGCCATGATGCATCCGCCACGCTCCTTGCGCTGCACTTCCCAGATAAAGAATACGTGGCACAGGCAAATAAATCGCTCCTAGGCACGGCACATGATTCACCACCAAACCGATATTCACCGTGAATTCATCTTCTCCACGGATAAAACTTTTTGTGCCATCCAGCGGATCAATACACCAAAATGTCCCGCGCTCCCGCGCTTCTTCCTCCTGCATACCCTCTTCAGAAACGCACGCAATATCAGGTGCGATCTGACGCACGGCATCACAAATCAAGCGATCGGCACAGCGATCCGCTTCTGTCACAGGGGAGGCATCCTCTTTATGATCGGTGATAAAGCCTTGGGCGCGAATATCCATAATCAGCGCGCCTGCTTCCGTTGCAATCTGTCCGATCGCCTCAAGAAAGTGGGGTTGATAAACATCCTTATTCATAAAATCACTCCATAGCGCACCCATGCATCAGGGAAGCGTATTTGCATATAATCAGCAAGGCTTTGTGCATCGTTGCGCCCAATACATAACGCAAAACATGTTGCACCGCTGCCACTTAGACGCGCTGTAACCGTGTGCGGATGATGCCGCAATTCCGCTAATATCGGCGCAATGATAGGGTAATACTCTAGTGCCACTTCCTCTAAATCATTGTGCATCATACACGGATCATGCATCTGACATAAATCATAAGTGTCGCTCGGATCACGATCATAAAGGCTTGTCGGCAATACCGCGAATATATGCGCAGTTGGCACTTCCACAGGTGGTGTCACCAACACCAACCAGCCTTGCACTCTATGTTCTGGCTCTAATGGGCTTAGCTTATCCCCTATACCGTGCATCACACATGATGCACCATGCACACAAACGGGAATATCTGCACCAAACTCTCCACCCAATTCAGCAAGCATCGTGTGATTCCATTGGCAATCCCAAAGCCAATTCAACATGCGCAACGTTTGCGCTGCATCGCCCGATCCTCCACCAATCCCCGAGGCAAGGGGCAGCATTTTCTGCAGATGAATCAATGCCCCACGCGGGGTATCCGTGCGATCTTGTAACGCCAATGCCACCTTCATAATCACATTATCATGAGCATGAGGGCGCAGTGGCGCACCAAACGCGCCACTCACATAAAGCGTCACATCTTTATCTGGTGTTGGGGTAAAGGTTAGGCGATCCCCCACATGGCAAAACACCACATGACTATGCAATTCATGATAGCCATCAGATCGCCTTCCTGTGATAATCAGCGAAAGATTCACCTTCGCATAGCTGGTGACGGTAAGTGACGTGCCGTAATGCGATGCTGCATGAATCAAAAAATCAGCGACCATGTTCTGCATCGGATGTATGAATGGTATTCACAGCCAAACCATCTTTGAGTTTGGCATGTAACGCCTCTTTTGCTCCCTGCTCTGTCGGGTTAAATAACAGCGCACGTTGCCAATAATAACGGGCTTCCGTGGTACGCCCCAAACGCCATAACACATCACCATAATGATCATTCACTGTCGGATCGCTAGGAATACGCATCAAGGCGTCTTCAAGCTGCACAAGGGCAGCATCATAATTGCCCATTTTATATAATGCCCAACCATAACTATCCATAATATGCGCATCATTGGGGCTTGCTTGCACCGCAGCGTGCAGCATCTTTTCTGCTTCTTCAACCCGCTCATTACGCAACAGCCAACTATAGGCGAGATAATTCATAATCTCAGGCTCATCCGGAGCAAGTGTGCGTGCTGCATGAAAATCCTTTTCCGCTTTTTCCCACGATTTCGCCATATCATACATCACACCACGACGATAGAGCAACGGCCAATCCATTTTTTGTGGTGTCCCTAATGCTTCCAACGCATGACTATAATGCTGTGCCGCATCGGCATAATGATTCGCCACACGCTCTAAATCCCCAAGCATAACATGAACATTATAGCGCACCCCTAACCCTTTAAGTTGCGGTATAAGTTCCGTGAGTAAGGTGCGTGCGCGATCAGTTTCATCATTGGCATGATGCACACGTGCCTTGACCATCGTCAGCATTGGGGCAACCCATGCAGGAGCATCCATCTGTTGATAGAGTGCGAACGCTTCACGGAAACGATCCGAATCTTCCAGTGATTCCCCTAAGGTTAGTTGAGTAATCAGATCCTTAGGGCGCAAATAATCTGCAAGCCGTAGCAAAATTTGCCCCTCATCATGCGCTCCCTCACGCACCAATAAAGAGCCGACTCCAAGCAATGCTTCCGCCACTCCCTCCGCAGGATTAGTCACATGGGCGGTATGGAGGCTATCCACTCCTTCCAAATAGCGTTCTTCGGGCGCAAGATTCCATAAGGCGGTACGTGGATGCACACGACGATAATCACGCAGCACGGTACGCGCCCGCTGATTATTCCCCTGCTTCATATAAAAGCGCAAGGCTGCAAAGACCGCGCTATCGGAGACATCAATCATTTGCCCAAGAGCAAGATCATAAGCCTGTGCTGCTTGCGCCGAATCCCCTTGCATCTCAAAAATAAGTGCGCGTTGATGCGCACTTAAACTGGCAAAATAGCTCTGTTCCATCGCACGCGAAAGCGGCGACACCTTATAGTTTTTCGGATCAGCCGCATAGGAGATCCATTCCTGCACGAATGGTGCAAATAATTGATGCAGCCCCGCACCCTGCAATGTATGCATATAGGTACGCGCCTGTTCCATCTCATGACGTTTCAACGCATCGCATAATAAGAGCAACGTCACAATACGTGATGGGTGTGCAGCTTTATACTCCTCCCGCGCAAGGACAACCGCTCCCTGCATATCCCCCATAAGAATCTTGTGCCGCAATGTGAGTGCCATAATCGGCTCATTCGCATCCCCATAATTGATCACCGCCGTCAAATAATGGGCTGCCTGCGCGTGATCTCCCCGTATAGAGGCAATCATTCCCGCAAGATAATTTCCCGATACCGTCGAAGCAAGGCGTGCCTCAGGGTGCAATACCCCTAAATCCTCCTGTTGTTTCAAGGAAAAATCCGATAAGGATGTTTGCGGCGTAAATTCCCGCACATGATCTTTTTGCTGCTGATAAAAAAGCACACCGCAAATCATCAAAAGCACGGTGCTACCAAGAAGAAATATTTTATTCATTATCGTGAAGTGCGTCATAGCGTTCATGCTATCATAGTTTTCTCCGCTATACACTAGAAAAAGAACAAATAGTTGCAGTAAATAGTTGCATTTTTTTTCAAATTGCGGTATCTAGTGTACCTTATAAAAAATAAAGGTAGTGTTATGAGTAGTAAAAATAACCCTGAAAATCGCGGTCGTCTCACCGAGCTACGCCGTTATAATGGTGAAGAATGCGTCCCCATTCTTTTAATCGATCCGACAAACCGTATGCGCTATATCGCAGCCGCTTTTAAGGGTAACGGACAATTAGTTTGTGGTGCAGATGGTCGCCCTATTCCGTACAAAAACATCTAAAAAACCGATAAGTTTTTTAGCGCAACGCCATGATTATTATAATTATGGCGTTTTTTTGCGTTTGATCTATTTTTACGTCATACGCACGGCTATATCAACCAAATACTGAATAATCCTCTCGCGCTCACAAGCTGATTGTGCAAAATTGCGTGGGCAACCGTACTATGAGTTACGTTTTTTCTTCGGTATTGGTTCAGGCAGTACTACAGCAGAAATCGCGATCAACGCACACAGCCATTGCGCATCATCCCATACATCCTCTGGAATCACATATAGCGCGTCACGATAGGTTCGTTACGTATATATAAGCGCATCTATCGTGATTTCGCGCTATAAAACCATATGAATGAGTGCCACGAATTTTCGATAGGCGTGTTCTTGAAAAAGAACCAACCTATCGAAACGTGCTATAATAAGGCTTCGCACCTTTATAGGGCGCAGCCTCAACGACATCACCAATAAATTCTTTGCCTGCATCGGTAGGTTTGACAAACAAATGATCATCACACACCAATGTGACTATTTTCGCACCAACATAAATCGCCCATTCTCCAAACATTTTCTTGGATGACACATTACCTACTGCGTCAAGTTGCTCAAGGATAAAATCAATGGTGCGTTGCTGCGTTGCCATCGATGATTGGCTTATTAGCAAAATTTACAAAAAAAAGAGCGCATGAACCATTCAATAAGATGATTCATACGCTCTAAAATATTCCAAGATATAAAAAAGAGAAAACCGACTTGTAAGACTTGGCAACGACATACTCTCCCATGCCTTAAGACATAGTACCATCTGCGCTGGAGCGTTTCACGTTCGTGTTCGGAATGGGAACGAGTGGTTCCATCTCCGCCATAATCACCAAGTCATACAAATCGGTCTTCCCTGAGGAAGTAACATATTTTCCTAAACCTAAGTTTTTACAATAACAAGAGCTGTTTTGTACTATACGACAGCAACTCAGTAAATTAAACCAATGGGGCAATTAGTAGTGGTTAGCTCCATGCGTTACCGCACTTCCACATCCACCCTATCAACGTGATGGTCTCTCACGTCCCTCATAGGGAAAACTTGTTTTGAGGTGGGTTTCCCGCTTAGATGCTTTCAGCGGTTATCCCTTCCGTACTTAGCTACCCTGCGGTGCCGCTGGCGCGACAACAGGTACACCATAGGTACGTCCAACCCGGTCCTCTCGTACTAAGGTCAGATCCTCTCAATTTTCCTACACCCACGGCAGATAGGGACCGAACTGTCTCACGACGTTCTAAACCCAGCTCACGTACCTCTTTAAATGGCGAACAGCCATACCCTTGGGACCTTCTCCAGCCCCAGGATGAGATGAGCCGACATCGAGGTGCCAAACACTGCCGTCGATATGGACTCTTGGGCAGTATCAGCCTGTTATCCCCGGCGTACCTTTTATCCGTTGAGCGATGGCCCTTCCACGAGGAACCACCGGATCACTATGACCGACTTTCGTCTCTGCTCGACTTGTCAGTCTCGCAGTCAGGCAGGCTTATGCCATTACACTCTAAAGGACGATTTCTGTCCGTCCTGAGCCTACCTTCGCACGCCTCCGTTACACTTTGGGAGGCGACCGCCCCAGTCAAACTACCCACCATACATGGTCCCAAACCCGGATTCACGGGTCGTGGTTAGATATCAAGAAATTCAAGGGTGGTATCTCAAGGATGACTCCAGAAAGGCTTGCGCCTCTCCTTCAATGTCTCCCACCTATCCTGCACATGAATTGCCTAATACCAATGTAAAGCTATAGTAAAGGTGCACGGGGTCTTTCCGTCTGACCGCGGGAACTCCGCATCTTCACGGAGAATTCAATTTCGCTGAGTCGATGCTGGAGACAGCGGGGAAGTCGTTACGCCATTCGTGCGGGTCGGAACTTACCCGACAAGGAATTTCGCTACCTTAGGACCGTTATAGTTACGGCCGCCGTTTACTGGGGCTTCAGTCCACTGCTTGCACAGCTTTCATTAACCTTCCAGCACCGGGCAGGCGTCAGGCCCTATACGTCGTCTTACGACTTCGCAGAGCCCTGTGTTTTTAATAAACAGTCGCCACCCCCTGCTCTGTGCCACCTCTTAAAAGTTGCCTTAAAAGAGGTCACTCTTCTTCCGAAGTTACGAGTGCAATTTGCCTAGTTCCTTCAGCATCGTTCTCTCAAGCGCCTTGGTATACTCTACCATCCCACCTGTGTCGGTTTCGGGTACGGTCTATATGAAGGGGCTGTTTCCTGATACCACTTCACAGCACAATCAATCCAATAAGATTGCACTATTTGCGTGATATGTCACCACCTTCAGGTCACGGAATATTAACCGTGTTCCCATCGACTACGCATTTCTGCCTCGCCTTAGGGGCCGACTAACCCTGCCCTGATTAGCATAAGACAGGAACCCTTGGGATTTCGGCGACAGAGTTTCTCACTCTGTTTGTCGCTACTCATGTCAGCATTCTCACTTCTGATACCTCCAGCACACCTCACGATGCGCCTTCACAGGCTTACAGAATGCTCCGCTACCGCTTGCTATGCAAGCCCTAAGCTTCGGTACGTGGTTTAATCCCCGGTACATCTTCGCCGCAAGACAGCTTATTTAGACCAGTGAGCTGTTACGCTTTCTTTAAAGGATGGCTGCTTCTAAGCCAACCTCCTGGTTGTTATGGCCATCTCACATGCTTCCCAACTTAACCACGATTTGGGGACCTTAGCTGTAGGTCTGGGTTTTTTCCCTCTCGACTACGGACGTTAGCACCCATAGTCTGTCTGCCGGATAGTACTCTTGGGTATTCGGAGTTTGGTTAGAGTTGGTAGGGCTTTGGGCCCCCCTAGTCCATCCAGTGCTCTACCCCCCAAGGTATTCATCCGACGCACTACCTAAATAGTTTTCGCGGAGAACCAGCTATTTCCAAGTTTGATTGGCCTTTCACCCCTATCCACAGCTCATCCCCGTCTTTTTCAACAGACGTGGGTTCGGCCCTCCAGTGCGTGTTACCGCACCTTCAGCCTGGCCATGGATAGATCACTTGGTTTCGGGTCTACATCATCTAACTCAACGCGCAGTTAACACTCGCTTTCGCTACGCCTACACCTAACGGCTTAAGCTTGCTAGATAATGTAAGTCGCTGACCCATTATACAAAAGGTACGCTGTCACGGATCAATGTCCGCTCCAACTGTTTGTAAGCATTCGGTTTCAGGTCTATTTCACTCCCCTCATCGGGGTACTTTTCACCTTTCCTTCACAGTACTTGTTCACTATCGGTCAATGGCGAGTACTTAGGCTTAGAGGGTGGTCCCCCTATGTTCAGACAGGGTTTCACGTGCCCCGCCCTACTCATGGATTATGTTTATCTTACGTGTACGGGACTATCACCCACTATGGTCGCACTTTCCAGCGCATTCCACTTACATCCACATAACCACTGGCCTGATCCCCGTTCGCTCGTCACTACTAAGGGAGTCTCAATTGATGTCCTTTCCTCTGGCTACTTAGATATTTCAGTTCACCAGGTTCGCTTTTATATCCTATGTATTCAGATATAAATATCTTATTACGTGATGAGTAATCGATACCTAGCTATTCGCTAGGCACTAAATACACATCACAAAGATGGGTTCCCCCATTCGGAAATCGTCGGATCAAAGCCTATTCGCAGCTCCCCGACGCTTATCGCAGCGTATCACGTCCTTCATCGCCTGCCATTGCCAAGGCATCCACCAAATGCTCTTATTATATTTAATTCACTTGAGTTGCTTGTCGTACAGAACAAAAAAGCTCTATACGATTCGTATTAAAACGATACCTTGTTATTTATTTGCATCGACTCAAAATTATTATGTTTGCTGTGTAACCGTGCAGACTACACACACAATAATGTTTGGTCAGGAAAATATGTTATCTTCACTTTTCTATCATCAGCAACTTGCGTTTCCGTTTCGTTGCGTCCCATCGTCTTGGGAGGCTTGTTATATCCACAATCACCACTCCCGTCAACAGCTTTTTTTGTTTTTTTTGCATTTTTTTCATAAATAGTTGATTTTTAAGTTTTTTATTTGAAGCTCTTTCTATGATTTTTTGAGTTTTTTCTATCTGGCACGCTTCATGCATAGTAAATTACGATATTTGGAGGAAGATTTTTTATGGATAATAGCATTTACATCGTTTTGTCGCGGCAGTCGGCAGCGTTTCGTAAGATGAATACCCTCGCGCATAACATTGCAAATGCCAATACGGTTGGCTTTCAAGCACAACGCATGATGTTCAATGACTATCTTGTCGATGATGGCAATCATCACAAAATGGCGTTTACCCAAGATATTGCTACCTATCACGATACACGCCCCGGATCATTGCGCGTCACAGAAAACCCACTGGATCTTGCAATTTCAGGTGATGGTTATTTCATGGTACAAACAGCCAATGGTCGCCCTATGTATACACGTGGCGGGAGCTTTCAAATTGATGGTAGCGGCACGATTGTGAATACGGAAGGTATGCCACTTCTCGATGATGGCGGGCAACCCATTCAAATTGATGAAGAAACACGCACCATTGATGTGGGTGAAGACGGCACGATGCTTGTGAATGGCGAGCAGTTCTCGACCATTGGCATGGTGGAATTCCAGAATCGTCAGACCCTCGTCCCTATTGCTAACGGAGTCTATGATGCGGGCGATCAGCTACCCCAAGCACCTGAAAATTCGCGGATGATGCAAGGAACACTTGAGGAATCGAACGTACAAACCGTCGTTGAAATTGTTGAAATGCTGCAAACAACCCGTACTGCCGAAAGCACCTCCAAGTTCATTGAAGCATTATACGACTTAGAGCGCAAAACCAGCAACACCTACGCAACCGAATCTTAAAATCTAGGAGAACCATCATGAGATCACTCAATATCGCAGCAACGGGCATGTTAGCACAACAAACCAATGTTGATGTTATTTCACATAATCTATCCAACTTAACAACCACGGCATACAAGAAAATTCGTCCTGAATTTCAAGATTTAATGTATGAGAATTTGCGCCGCGTTGGCACGAATTCTACCGATATTGGCACGATTGTTCCTACAGGTGTTCAGCTTGGATTGGGCGTTAAGACCGCAGCGACCTACCGTAACTCAACGCAAGGGACGATGCAACTTACCGACAACCCCCTAGACATTGCCATCAATGGACGCGGTTATTTCATCGTGGAACTTCCCAATGGCGAGCAAGTCTATACGCGCAATGGTACGTTCCAGATCAATCCAGAAGGTTTGATTGTGAATACGGATGGTTTTCAAATTATTCCGGGGATTCAAGTCCCAGAAGATGCGATTGCTATCACCATCAACCAAAGCGGTGAAGTATTAGCACAAATTGCAGGGCAACAAGAACCAAATAATCTTGGGCAGTTTGAGTTAGCCGCATTCATTAATGAACCGGGCTTAGAAGCACTTGGGGATAATTTATACCGTGAAACGCCCGCTTCAGGATTGCCGATTTTGGGTATTGCGCGTGATCAAGGTTTTGGGGAGATTTTGCAAGGTTATCTTGAAAATTCCAATGTTGATCCTGTGAAAGAAATCACTGCATTGATTGTAGCACAACGCTCCTATGAGATGAACTCCAAGGTCATTTCCTCCTCCGATGAGATGCTGCAAGCACTCACGCAAACGGCATAATGCTCTTTAATTAGGTATCTGTTATGAAACGGTTTTTTACTGCATTTTTTGGGGCAAGCATGGTATTATTCATGCCACATATGGCGGGTGCGCGCCCGCAAGAAAAAGCTCCCCTGCCCCCCTATCAATTAATGCTTCAGGATGTAGAAGAAACCGTTGGCAAGGCACTCGCGGAGGATAATGTGGCAGAGATTGTGAAAGCGCATGTATTAAGCGAGCGCAAGCACATCGTGTATGCCGCGCATCATCCTGTTGAGGTGGAATTGGCACAGCTTACCCATGATACTAATAAGCGCACATGGACAGCAAGCATGGTGATCACGCATCAAGGCAAGGTTGTGACCGCCAGACCGCTTTCAGGACGGTTTGAGGAACAAAAAATGATCCCCGTATTGGTGGAACGCATTCATCATGGCGACATCATTGCACCCGATAATATCCGTATGATTGCTGTATCAACCAACAAGATTCGTCACGATGTCGTGACAGATGCCGCACAATTAGAGGGCAAAACATCGCGTAGCACTATTGCAGGGGGGCGTATTATTCGTGGCAATGAATTGGTGAATCCTGCCGTGATACGCAAAGGAGCAGCCGTCAGCATGACGTACAACACCCCTACCATGCATATATCCACCGTTGGGGAGGCCTTAGAGGATGGTGGTATGGGGGATATGATTCGCGTGCGTAACAGCACCAGTAGCATGGTAGTACGCGCCAAGATTCTTTCACCAACCGAGGTAAGCGCATCGCTTGCGCCCACCCATTCGGATGCTGTAACGCCTTCACAAAATCCCACATTGCATAGCTCTTCAGGATATTAATCACATGATGCACTTTTCCTTTTCTCCACGCTTTGCTTCTATTGCTCTGTGCTTGTGCGCAGCAATCATGCTTAGCGGATGCTCGTCCACGATGGATCGTCTTGAGAATGTTGGACGACAACCCGCCCTAACACGCGCAGAAAACCCGCAATCGAAGCAAAATTATCAACCTGTGACATGGCCTATGCCACAACCAACCCCTCCCGGTCCGCATTATGCAAATTCCCTATGGCAACCGGGGGCGAGGGCATTTTTCCGTGATCAACGTGCAGCGCGTGTCGGGGATATTGTACGGGTGCGCATCCAAATCAATGATCGTGCGGATGTCTTAAACAATACCAACCGCAACCGTATTGGCTCGGAAGAAGTAGGCGCACCGAACGTGTTGGGCTTAGAAAAATATTTTAGCAAACTCTCGCGTGATGCTGATCCTGAAGCCTTGCTTGGGATTGATAGTAATTCGCGTAATGTCGCACAAGGCTTGATTCGTCGACAAGAGCGCATCAACACGGTGATTGCAGCAGCGATCACGCAAGTCTTGCCAAACGGGCATTTTGTGATTTCGGGAAGCCAAGAAATGCGCATCAACTTTGAGATACGGGAAGTGGGCATCACGGGCATCATCCGCCCTGAGGATATTGATTCGAGCAACACGATTGATTCCACGCAAGTGGCAGAGGCACGCGTCATCTATGGCGGTCGCGGTCAAATCACCGATATTCAGCAATCACGCTGGGGAGCGCAAGTGGTGGACATATTATCACCATTCTAACCTTGGTTTTGGATAACAGAGACCTCTGCATAACCTATAAAACCAACAAATTCGTCATTCCTGCGTAGGGACGCAGCATTTTATCTAGGGCAACTCTATTAACTGCGTGATTTTCTGATAAATTTTGTGTATAGTGCGTTTTTGCAAGCACAAGGTTATTGAGATGGCACGACAACAAGGTTTT